>NZ_JBVAXK010000002.1:360539-420649 GCF_055419285.1 Mycobacterium sp. IDUB_28
TCGCTGAGGCCACTGAGTCTGATGCTGAGTCGGTTGACGCCGCCGCGGAGGAGGCGGTTGCTGAGGAGCCTGCGGCGGAGGAACTGGCGCCCGAGGCCGAGGTCGCTGAGGCCACGGAGCCTGATGCTGGGTCGGTCGACGCCGCCGCGGATGAGGCGGTTGCTGAGGAGCCTGCGGCGGAGGAACTGCCGTCTGAGCCTGAGGTCGCTGAGTCCACCGAGCCTGATGCTGAATCAGTTGAGGCGGGTGCTGAGGAACTGGCGTCCGAGCCTGAGGTCGCTGAATCCCCTGAGCCGGACGCCGAGTCGGCGGATGACACCCACGACGAGTCGCCCTCGGAGGATGCCAAGCCCGCCCAGGCTGAACCCGAGACCGACGCAACCGACATCGAGTCCGTCAGCACGCAAAGCCCAGAGCCGTCCGACAGCGACACGGCTGAACCCACCGAAGATGACAAGCCGGCCTCAAGCGCAGCGAGCACACCGCCGGTGGCCGGCCCAGCGCGGCAGCGATGGCGAGATCGGTTCAGGAGGCGCCGGTCCTAGCGGTCACCTGACGCTCGTCGCAGGCTGCGTCTTCTCAGAGCGTCTCCGCGACCTCACCGGCAGCGCGCCGGATCTGGCATGCTGAGACCGTGACTGACCAGCCGTGGGCCGCTGACGAGCAACCGTATCCGCCGCACCAGCAACCGGGATACCCGCCGCCCTATCCACCTGCACCGCATTACGGCGGCCCCTACGACCCCTCGGCACCGTTCGGTCGCCACCCCGTCACCGGTCAACCGTATTCGGACAAGTCGAAGACGGTCGCAGGACTGCTGCAACTGCTGGGGCTGTTCGGCATCGCCGGGATCGGCCGCATCTATGCCGGACACACCGGACTCGGCGTCGCTCAACTGCTCGTCGGCTGGGTCACCTGCGGAGTCGGTGCCGTCATCTGGGGGATCATCGACGCGGTGCTGATCCTGACCGACAAGGTCACCGATCCGATGGGTCGACCACTACGCGATGGAACCTAACGGGCCGACACCAGCCACCGACGAACAGGACCGTCGGCGTCCCGGGCGTTACGCGGCCGTCGGATCGGCGGTCCTGCTCGGCGGCGCCCTGACCTACATCGGTCTGGCCGACCCCCACCAGCCGGGTTCGGTTTACCCGCAGTGCCCGTTCAAGTTGATCACCGGGTGGAACTGCCCGGCCTGCGGCGGCCTGCGGATGACCCATGACCTGCTGCACGGCGATCTGGTGGCCGGCATCAACGACAACGTCTTCTTCCTGGTCGCGCTCCCGCTGCTGGCGGTGTGGATTGTGCTGCGGCGCACGCGTCGGCAGTCCTACCTTCCGATCAGGACGACGGCCCTGTTCGTCGTCGCCATGACTGCGTGGACGGTGGTCCGCAATCTCCCGGGTTTTCCTCTGGTACCCACGGTGCTCACCGGATAGTTACGCGCCTCGCGGCTCTGGGACCCCCAGATGCCAGCAAGCGCGACTATGCTTTGGCGTCGTGACTAGACGCGGAAAGATCGTCTGCACTCTCGGACCGGCAACTCAAAAAGACGAGTTGGTCAAGGCGCTCGTCGAAGCAGGTATGGACGTCGCCAGAATGAATTTCAGCCACGGCGACTACAGCGATCACGAAGCCGCCTACAAGCGGGTTCGGGCGGCCTCAGATGCCACCGGCCGCGCCGTCGGCGTGCTCTGCGACCTGCAAGGCCCGAAGATCCGGCTGGGCCGGTTCGCCGACGGACCCACCCATTGGGAAGACGGCGAGACGGTCCGGATCACCGTCGACGACTGCGAGGGCACCCACGACAGGGTGTCGACCACCTACAAAAGGCTGGCCGAGGACGCGACCGTGGGCGACCGCGTTCTGGTCGACGACGGCAAAGTCGGACTGCAGGTCGAAAGCGTCGACGGCAACGACGTGGTCTGCAAAGTGGTCGAGGGCGGCCCAGTCAGCAACAACAAGGGCATCTCGCTGCCCGGAATGAACGTCTCCGCCCCCGCTCTGTCGGAGAAGGACATCGAGGACCTGACGTTCGCGATGGAACTCGGCGTCGACATGGTGGCGCTGTCGTTTGTCCGATCGCCGTCGGACGTCGAACTGGTCCACGAGGTCATGGATCGGGTCGGGCGACGGGTGCCGGTCATCGCCAAGCTGGAGAAGCCGGAAGCGATCGACAATCTGGAGGCCATCGTCCTGGCCTTCGATGCCGTCATGGTGGCCCGCGGTGACCTCGGGGTGGAGTTGCCGCTCGAAGAGGTGCCGTTGGTGCAGAAGCGGGCCATTCAGATGGCGCGGGAGAACGCCAAGCCGGTGATCGTGGCTACCCAGATGCTCGACTCGATGATCGAGAATTCCCGGCCTACCCGGGCCGAGGCCTCCGACGTCGCCAACGCCGTCCTCGACGGGGCCGACGCGCTGATGCTCTCCGGCGAGACCTCGGTGGGCAAGCACCCGTTGCAGGCGGTCAAGACGATGTCGCGGATCGTGTGCGCGGTCGAGGAGAACTCAACGGCCGCGCCACCGCTGACGCACGTGCCGCGCACCAAGCGCGGGGTGATCTCTTACGCGGCCCGCGACATCGGGGAGCGGCTGGACGCCAAAGCGCTGGTCGCCTTCACCCAGTCCGGCGATACCGTGCGGCGCCTGGCCCGCCTGCACACACCGCTGCCGCTGCTGGCTTTCACCGATCTGCCTGAGGTGCGCAGTCAGCTGGCCATGACGTGGGGCACCGAGACGTTCATCGTCCCGCACATGAAGTCGACGGACGGGATGATCCGCCAGGTCGACAAGTCGCTGCTCGAGCTGGGCCGCTACAAGCGCGGTGACCTGGTGGTCATCGTGGCGGGCGCGCCGCCCGGCACGGTGGGTTCCACCAACCTGATCCATGTGCACCGGATCGGTGAGGACGACGTCTAGCGGCGCCATAGGCTGACGCGGTGTCAGATTTCGACGAACTACTGGCGGTCCTGGACCTCGACCACGTCGCCGACGACAGTTTCACCGGGCGCCACCCCAGTAAGAATCCGATGCGGACCTTCGGCGGGTTGCTCATGGCGCAGTCATTCATCGCCGGCACCCGGACACTGACCCGCGACCTGCCGCCCAGCGCCCTGTCGGTGCACTTCGTCAACGGCGGCGACACCGCCAGGGACATCGAATTCCACGTGGTGCGGCTGCGCGACGAGCGCCGCTTCGCCAACCGGCGGGTGGACGCGGTGCAGGACGGAGTGTTGCTGTCCTCGGCAATGCTCTCGTACATGTCCGGTGGCGCCGGACTCGAGCATGCCGTAGATCCGCCGCAGGTCGCCGATCCGGAGTCGGTGCCACCTCTGGGTGAGCTGTTGCGCGGCTACGAAGAGACCGTTCCACTTTTCGTCAACGCGTTGCAGCCGGTGGAATGGCGTTACACCAACGACCCGTCCTGGGTGATGCGGGACAAGGGCGGGCGGCTGGACTACAACCGCGTCTGGCTCAAGGCGAAAGGCGTGCTGCCCGATGATCCGGTGCTGCACACCGCGACCATGCTGTACTCCTCGGACACCACCGTGCTGGATTCGGTGATCACCAGGCACGGATTGTCCTGGGGTTTCGACCGGATCTTCGCGGCCTCGGCCAACCACTCGGTGTGGTTTCACCGCCAGGTCGACTACAACGACTGGGTGCTGTATTCGACGTCGTCGCCGGTGGCCGCCGATTCGCGTGGGCTGGGTACCGGGCATTTCTTCGATCGCACCGGGCAGGTCGTCGCCACGGTGGTGCAGGAAGGCGTACTGAAATACTTCCCCCGCCACTAACTTTGGTGGCCGAGCAGACGCAGAATCGCCTAGCTGCTCAGCGTGTCGTGCGATTCTACGTCTGCTCGCGGGGGACCGGGGAGCGGCAGGCGGGCGCAGCGGAGATCGGCGGGCAGGTGGTGGGTGGCGACCACCACCGTCTTGCCGTCGCCGAGCACCGCGGAATCGGGATCCAACAGCTCACGCAGCACGCGGTCGGCGTCGGACCTGTCGAGGTGCTCGGTCGGCTCGTCGAGCAACAGGATCCGCGCGGGGCACAGCAACGCCCGCGCCAGCAGCAGCCGTCGACGTTGACCGGCCGAAACCGCTTGCGCACCACCGATCAGCACGGTCGACAACCCGTCGGGCAGACCGGCCACCCAGGCGCCCAGGCCGGCGGCCTGCAGCGCCGCGGTGATCTCCTCGTCGGTGCAGTCGCCGCGGACGACCAGCAGATTGTCCCGGACAGTGGTGGCGAAAAGGTGCGCATCTTCGGCGAAAAAGCAAACCGCGGAACGCAATTCGTCCTCGGCCAGGTCACCCAGGTCGATGCCGTCCAGCCGCACCTCGCCGCGCAACGGTGGCAGCAGGCCGGCCAGCGTCATCAGCAGCGTCGTTTTTCCGCAACCGCTGGGGCCGGTGACCGCCAGCCTGCTGCCCGGCGCGAGGTCGAGCACGCTGTGCTGGGATCGGCCGCCGGCATGACCGGAATACACATCCGCGGACAACCGGCCCGACGGTCGGGGCAGCGATGCCGTGCCCGCCGCAGCGGCAGTGTCGCATGGCGCCAGGTCCAGCAGGCGACGCGCCGCGATCCGTGACCGGGTCAACTGCACCGCAGCCCCGGGGAGGGCGGTGGTGGCTTCAAATGCCGACAGCGGCAACAACATCAGTACAGCCAGGGTGGTCGGCGCGACCGCCGAGGCCATGCCGATCCCGGCCACTACCGCACCGAGCACGCTGACGCCGATGGCCGCGGTGGGCAGGGCCTCGGCGACGGCGGCCGGCCGCGCGGCGGCATCCAGCGCCGTACCCCAACTGCGCTGCTGTTGCTCTGCCGCCGCGACGAACCGCGGAAGCACCCCCGCGACCCGAAGTTCGGGCGCATGTTCCAGGGTGAGCATCGCCGTCGCGTCGCGTTCCGAATGATGCTGACGGGCAATGGTTTCCTGCTCGGTAGCGGCCCGCCCGGCAAACGCCGGCGCGATGACCCCGGCCGCCACCAGACAGATCGCCAACACCGCGGCCGCCGGCAGCGAAATGAGTCCCACCACCACGACGGCGGACACCGCCAGCACCGCCGCGACTGCCATCGGGACCACGGCGCGCACCAGCACGTCGGCCAGCGCGTCGACGTCGGCACCCACCCGCGACACCAGTTCGCCGCTGGACAACCGAACTGCTTGCGCAGCAGGCCCGGACGACAGTCGGCGGTAGATCCGGGTGCGGGCCGTGTTCGCCGCCCGGAGTGCCGCATCGTGGGTAGCCAACCGCTCGCAGTAGCGCAGCACGCCACGCGAGATGGCGAACGTCCGGACCGCCACGACCGCGACGGACAGGTCCAGCACCGGGGGCATCTGCCAGGCGCGGGTGATCAGCCACGCCGACACTCCCGCCAACGCCAGCGCGCTGCCCAGCGACAGCACGCCGAGCGCGATGGCGACCAGGATGCGGGACAGTCTCGGGCGCAACAATGTTGCCGCTTGGGCGAGTGGATCAGACTCGCACACGGTGCGCCTCGCGGGATAGTTCGACGACCCGGTCGCCGATGCTCAACACACTTTCGCGATGTCCGACCAGTACCACGGTGGTGCCGACGCGTGCGCGAGCAACGATGGCCCGCAGCACCCGCGCTTCGGTGGCCACGTCCAGGTGGGCGGTGGGCTCGTCGAGCAACAGCACCGGGGCGGCAGATCCCAACGTGCGCGCCAGTCCCAACCGTTGGCGCTGCCCGAGGGACAAGCCTTCGCCGCCGCGGCCCAGCGTAGTGTCCATACCATCGGGCAGCTCACGCAGAACTTCGTCGAAACCTGCTTCCCTGCAGGCGCTTTCCAGATCGTCAAGCTCGCCGAACAACGACAGATTGTCCCGCACTGTTCCGGGGATGAGCACCGGACGTTGCGGCAGCCAGGACAGTTGGCGCCACCACGACTCGGGTGCCAGTTCGGCGAGGTCGGCGCCGGCCACCGTCACTCGACCAGACGTGGGCATCGTGAGCCCGGCGATCACCTGCAGGACGGTGCTTTTCCCGGCGCCGTTCGGACCGGTCAGCACGGTGACGGTGGCTGGTTCGATGACGGCGGTCAGGTTGTCGGGCGCATGACCGTCGCGGGACGCGACGCAGAGCTGTTCCAGCCGGATCTGCGCCCCGCGCGCGGTGACGGTCTGCTGACCCGGCGGCGACGGGTGCGGTTCGCCGATGAGCGCGAACGCCGCGTCGGCCGCGGCACGGCCATCCTGTGCGGCATGGAATTCCACCCCGATGCGGCGCAGCGGCCAGTACACGTCAGGTGCCAGTAACAGCACGGTCAACCCGGCACCCAGGCTCATCTCGCCGAAGACCAGTCGCAGGCCGATGCTCACCGCGACCAGTGCGACACCCAGCGTCGCCAGCAATTCGAGGACCAGGGCGGACAGGAACGCGATCCGCAACGTGGACATGGTGGAACGGCGGTGAGCTGCACCGAGTTCAGCGATGCGCTGCTCCGGACCCCATGCCCGGCCCAGTGCACGCAGCGTCGGGATGCCGGCGATCAGATCCAACAATCGAGCCTGCAGGGTGGTCATGGACACCAGGGCGGCCGCCGATCGTTCGGCGGTGGCCAGTCCGATCAACACCATGAAGACGGGAATGAGCGGCAGTGTGATCAGCACGATCACCATGGATTTCACGTCGTAGAGGGCGATCACCGCGACGGTGGCCGGTGTCAGGATCGCAGCCAACAACAGCGTCGGCAGGTAGTTGGCGAAGTACGGCCGCAGGCCATCCAGCCCACGGGTCACCACTGCTGCAGCCGAATTATGCTGCGCTGCAATCTCACTAGGTTGCCGGTAACTCACCGCGGTCAACACCTGACCACTCAGGTCGGCGATCACCGCGCTGGCACCCCGCTGGCTGAGGCGGGCCTGCAGCCACTGAGTCACCGCGCGAACAGTCCAGAGACCCGCCATGATCGACAGCGGAATCACCCAGTGGGAGTGTGGCGAATGGTCGGTCACTGCCCGCGCGACGACGTCCGCGAGCACAATCGCCGAACCGATTGCACACCCGGAAATCACCACACCGCAGGCGACGCTGGCGATCAGATTCCGGCGCAGCGCGGTCGATACCCGCCACAGTCGTGGGTCCAGTGGTCCCCGCGAACTCCTCGTGGTCAGGACGTTCGCCTCGTCAGGCCGATCGACGGAGGTATCCGGTCCGCCGATATCCGTTGCCGGAAAACCCAATACGTCCAGGCCTGGTAGACGATGGTCAGCGGGGTCATGATCACGGTGACCCAGGTCATGATCTTGAGGGTGTAGTCGGTGGAGGACGCGTTGTAGATAGTGAGGTCCCACTGGCTGTTCAGCGTCGAGGGCACCAGATTCGGGTACAGCGAGCCGAACAGCAGCACCACCACCGCGGCTACCACCAGCAGCGTGCTGACGAATGCCCAGCCGTCGGAGATGCGCCGCCACACCAGCAGCACCGCTGCCAACTGAGCGACGACCGCCACTGCCAGCACCGCCCACGTCCATTGCTTGCCGTGCGCCAACTGCGTCCAAACGCCAAATGCCGCAACCAGTATCGTCACCGGCAACGCCAACCACCGCCCGAATCGTAGGGCATCGTCGCGGATGTCACCGGAGGTCTTCAGCGAGACGAATACCGAACCGTAGAACATGAAGAGTCCGGCTGTGGCGAGCCCGCCCAGCAGGGTGTATGGGTTGAGCACGTCACCCACCGAGACATTGACCCGGCCGTCGGCGTCCACCGGCAGGCCGCGCACCAGGATCGCGAAGGCGGTACCCCACAAGACCGCAGGCAGCCAGGAGCCGACCGCGATGGCAAAGTCGGCCCAACCCCGCCATCTCGGGTCGTCGACCTTGCCGCGCCACTCGATGGCCACTACCCGCACGATCATGCCGAACAGAATCGCCAACAACGGCAGATAGAGGGTGGAGAAGACCGTGGCATACCAGCCCGGAAAGGCAGCGAACATCGCCGCGCCGGCGGTGATCAGCCACACCTCGTTGGCGTCCCACACCGGGCCGATGGTGTTCAGCGCCGCACGTCGGTGCGCCTCCCGATCGCCCTTGCCGACCCGTGCGAACGGGGCCATCAGCATGCCGACGCCGAAGTCGAAACCCTCGAGGATGAAGAAGCCCAGGAACAGCACCGCGATCAGGCCGAACCACACTTCTTGCAGATTCATCGTCAGCTCCTAGTAGGCGAACGACAGCGGCTTGACGTCGTCTTCCTCAACAGCGGGCGCCGCGGGTTCGGCGTCGTGTTCCAGCGGCCCTTCGACGATGTAGCGCTTCAGCAACCAGAACCAGACGACCGCGAGCACGGCGTAGATCAACGTGAATGTCGTCAACGAGGCGATGACCATGCCGGGCCCGTGGTGAGACACCCCGCTGGCCACGGTGAGGTGGACGTTCGGGTCGCCGGTGGGGTTGGGCACAACCAGCCAGGGCTGGCGACCCATCTCGGTGAAGACCCAGCCTGCGCTGTTGGCCAGGAACGGGGTAGGGATCGTCAGTAGGGCGAACCAGGCGAACCAGCGCTGACTCGGGATCCGTCCGCCGCGGGTCAACCACAACGCGAGCAGGGCGAACAGCACCGGGACCACCAACAGCCCGATCATCATGCGAAACGACCAGTAGGTGACGAACAGGTTCGGCCGGTAGTCATTGGGGCCGAACCGTTGCTGGTAGTCCTGCTGGATGTCGCGCACGCCCTGCAGCTTGACGCCCTCGAACTTGCCCTCGGCCAGGAACGGCAGCACGTAGGGCACCTCGATGACCCGGGTCAGGGCGTCGCAGTTGTTCTGTCGACCGACGGTCAGGATGGAGAAGTCCGGGTCGACCTCGGTGTCGCACAACGATTCGGCGGACGCCATCTTCATCGGCTGCTGCTGGAACATGAGCTTGCCCTGGTGGTCTCCGCTGAAGAACAGGGCGGCGGTGGCCAGCAGCACGACCCAGCACCCCAGCACGGTCGCGGGCCGGTACATGGCCCGGGTGCCCGGGTCCACCGTGCTGGTCTGCGACCGGACCAACCACCACGCGCTGACGGCGGCGACGAAGGTGCCCGCGGTGAGCAGCGCGCCGGCGACCGTGTGGCCGAACGCGACCAGCCCGGTGTTATTGGTGAGCAACGCCCCGATGTCGTTGAGCTCGGCGCGGTGCGTCGTCGGGTTGTAGTGCACACCCACCGGGTGCTGCATGAACGAGTTCGCGGTGATGATGAAGAACGCTGAGACGTTGACGCCGATCGCGACAATCCAGATGCACGCCAGATGCACCAGTCTGGGCAGCCGGGACCAGCCGAAGATCCACAACCCGATGAAGGTGGACTCGAAGAAGAAAGCGAGCAGTCCTTCCATCGCCAGCGGCGCGCCGAACACATCGCCGACAAACTTGGAATATTCGCTCCAGTTCATGCCGAACTGGAATTCCTGCACGATGCCGGTGGCCACGCCGATGGCGAAGTTGATCAGGAACAACTTGCCGAAGAACTTGGTCAGCCGGTACCAGGCGACGTTGTCGGTGACCACCCACGCCGTCTGCATGACGGCCAGCAGTGGAGCCAGTCCGATCGTCAGCGGCACGAAGATGAAGTGGTAGACGGTGGTGATACCGAACTGCCAGCGCGATATGTCGACGACATTCATCTGTCATCTCCCGGGGCTGCGGGGACAATCGAATAACTACGACAAACTGTAGTAGTTAGCGTGGGCCAACGCCAGCGTCACATCGGCTGGTGGAACCCGGTGTTGGTCTGTGAGGCCTTGCGGATGCCGAACGCCGACACCACTTCGAAAATGCCGATGACGATCAGGCAGATGCCCACGACGTACGCCAGGGTGATGATCGAGTCGAACGGCGACGCCATCACGATGAGGCCGGCGAGCAGGCTGACGATGCCGACGAAGATCGACCAGGCGCGCCCAGGGAGGCCCGGGTCGCTGATCGCCGAGACGGTGGTGGCGACCCCGCGGAAGATGAAACCGACGCCGACCCAGATGGCCAGCAGCAGCACCGCGTTGCCGAAATGGCGAAACGCCAGCACCGCAAGAATCACCGAGGCCGCGCCGCTGATGAAGAGCAGGATCCGACTGCCCGCCGTCACATGCAGGCTGAAGGCGAACACCACCTGAGCGATACCGGTGATGAGCAGGTACGCGCCGAAGAAGATCGCGGCCACCAGGACGGTTTGCCCCGGCCAGGCGGCCACGGCAGCGCCCAGCGCGAGCGACAAGATGCCCGACAGGAGCGTCGACTTCCACAGGTGCGGCAACAAACTCGGGGCAGGCAGCGGGGCGGGGTGTGTTTCCATGCAACCAGTGTGGCGTATGGGGCTGTGCGGGTACAGAGTCTTCCGGCCTCAGACGTGAGCGGCGCGCGGATCCTCGGCCGGCACGTCGGCGGCTTCATCAACCGGCTTGCGGCCGACGAGGTACCAGGTGCGCATCACGCCTTTGCCCTTGACGTCGATATAGCCGCGCTCGCGCAGGATGAAATCGTCCTTCAGTCGTTCGTAGACCTCGTCGGGAACCTGGATCTGGCCCACCGAATCGGTGGACTCCATCCGCGACGCGACATTGACCGCGTCGCCCCACACGTCGTAGAAGAACCGGCGGGAACCCACCACGCCGGCCACCACCGGACCGGTGGCCAGGCCGACCCGCAGCGGCACCGAGCGGCCGTGCGGATCCTTCAGGGCGGCGGCGACGTCGGCCATGTCCAGTGCGAAGTCGGCCAGCGCGTGCACATGGTCGGGCCGGGGTCGCGGAACGCCGCTGACCACCATGTACGAGTCCCCGCTGACTTTGATCTTCTCCAGCTCGTACTTGTCCACCAACAGGTCGAAGGCACTGTAGAGACGGTCCAGGAACCGCACCAGGTCGGCCGGCGCCGTGCTGCTGGCCCGCTCGGTGAACCCGACGATGTCGGCGAACAGCACCGACGCCTCGTCGTACTTGTCCGCGATGACCCGGCGCTCGGGCTCCTTGAGCCGTTCGGCGATGCTGGCCGGCAGCATGTTGGCCAGCAGCGCTTCGGAACGTTCGTACTGTTCCTCCATGACGGCCTCGGCCCGGGCGGTGTCGCGTAGCGCGAAGAAGACCGTCGCGACGACCATCACGCATGCCGACACCGTGGTGACGACGAATCCGGTGGACTGCGCCCACGGCGGCTGCAGGCCGGTGTTCCGCGGGATGACGAACTCGGTCAAGATGACCAGCCCCGCACCGACCGCAGCCAGGAAACTTGCCAGCACGATGTGCTCGATGCCCAGCAGCAGCACCACCAGGCAGGACCCGACGATGAAAAACAGTTGGGCGCCCGAACCGGTGCCGACATCCCAGCAACTCGCCAGAACTGTCGCGTAGGCGGTGGTGATGAACGTCAGGGGCGCCACCAATTCGCCGAAGCGATGCAACATCGGGATGGCCGCAAAGATCAGCGCGGCGACGATGTTGATCGCGATGACCTGCCACAGCCAGGAGCCGATGAACAGCTGCACGGCGATGAAACTGACGCTGACCAGGACCGCCATCCAGGAGGTGATGCTGAGCACCCTGGCTCGGCGCGCGGCGGTGTCGGCGTAATGCTGACGTATGTCGCGGGTTTGCGAGCGGGCAGCCGCGACGCAGTCCGGCCGGCGGGCGTCTTTGCCGGCTGAGAGGACACCGCACTTCTTCGCGGCCACGTAGTTAGCCTAACGGTTGAGCTCGGATGACGGGCGATCCTGCCGTCGTGAGTGTTCCTCACCACAACATGCAAGTTCGCCACAAAAATTCCGCAGGCATTGCGGTACTCGTGCCTGGTCGTTTCAGCTGTCGCCGAGGCGGGTGAGGTGCTGCGCTTCGGAGATGCAGATGTCGCGGTAGGCCTGCATGCCGTTGTCGGCGGCAATTCGTGGGACGCGAACAAGGTCCTCCCTGAGGCACTTGGCCGCATAACCCAGCACGGGTTGCGCTGACGGATCGGACGGGTAGCTGTCCATTCCGCGCTGCGCGATCAGATCTGCGATGTTGAAGAACGTCTGGGCTGCGTGAAACACGTTGGCGCCACCGGCATTCGGGTGCCCGGCTCGCACGGCATAAATAGTTGCCGTCAGCGCGTCATTCACTGCCGAGTGGTAGAAGGAGTAAGCCGGATCGTCTTCGTCGACCAGGCGACCCATCAGCTTCGACAGCGTCGCTCCGTCGTCATCGGGCGTCGCGGCCCACGCGGTGTGCAACGCGTCGAGTAGTACGTCGTGGTCTTCGGCGGTCAATGTTCCCAGTGCATTCACCGCGACGATGACGGCGCGTTGCGCGCTGCCGATCGCGAAAAGCGCCTTCTCCCGGTCGGTGGCGCGTGCGGCGAAAGCTGTGATTTCAGCACCGGGGAAAGCAGTGGTCACGGCCCACCGCGCCGCTCCGGCACCGGGCCACCGCCGGGACAGCGCCGTGTCGTAGCAACACGGACGTCGTGGCAGGGATGGCTTGACCTGGTGATTTGCGGTGCCCTCGGTGAGATTCGAACTCACACTGTACGGGTTTTGAATCCGTTTCCTCTGCCAGTTGGGATACGAGGGCTTGGCGTCCGGCCTCCTACCTTAAATGAGGCACCCCGAGTTCCTGTTCGCAGCCGCCCACGACACAATGTTCGTCATGACGGGCCCCACCACCGACGCCGCCGCCGCTCCGCCGCGTCGGGTCCTGATCGCGGAAGACGAAGCGCTCATCCGCATGGACCTGGCTGAGATGCTGCGAGAGGAGGGGTACGACATTGTCGGCGAGGCCGGTGACGGTCAGGAGGCCGTCGAGCTGGCCGAGCAGCACAAGCCTGACCTGGTGATCATGGACGTCAAGATGCCTCGCCGCGACGGGATCGACGCGGCCACGGAGATCGCCAGCAAACGCATCGCGCCGATCGTGGTGCTGACCGCTTTCAGCCAGCGTGATCTGGTCGAACGCGCACGCGACGCCGGCGCGATGGCCTACCTGGTGAAGCCATTCACCGCCAGCGACCTGATTCCGGCGATCGAGCTGGCGATGAGCCGGTACAGCGAACTCACCGCACTGGAACGTGAAGTGGCCACGCTGTCCGATCGTCTCGAGACCCGCAAGCTGATCGAGCGCGCCAAGGGTCTGCTGCAGGTCAAGCAGGGGATGACCGAGCCGGAAGCCTTCAAGTGGATTCAGCGTGCCGCCATGGACCGCCGGACGTCGATGAAACGGGTCGCCGAAGTGGTGCTGGAAACCCTGGACACCCCGAAAGACGCCTGATCCTCAGCGCGCGAGGGTCGAGCGTCCTCAGATGTGCGCTAAAAGGGCTCTGCGAGTGCGCTTTTGGGGCCGCTCGCGGCCAAAAGGCTGTGCCCGCGCGAGTTAGAGCGCGACGATCACCGACGAGCCGTGGCCGAACAGCCCCTGGTTCGCGGTGACGCCCACCCGCGCGTTCTCCACCTGGCGGCCGGTCGCCTGACCCCGCAGCTGCCAGGTGAGCTCGCAGACCTGGGCGATCGCCTGCGCGGGGATGGCCTCGCCGAAGCACGCCAGCCCGCCTGAGGGGTTCACCGGTACCCGGCCGCCTAGCGCTGTCGCCCCGGACCGCAGCAGCGCCTCGGCCTCGCCTCGACCGCACAACCCCAAGTGCTCGTACCAGTCGAGTTCCAGCGCGGTGGACAGGTCGTAGACCTCGGCCATGCTCACGTCCTCGGGCCCGATGCCGGCTTCGGCGTAGGCGGCGTCCAGGATCTGGTCCTTGAACACCCGCTCGGGTGCGGCCACCACCGCGGTGGAATCTGTTGCGATGTCGGGTAATTCGGGTAGATGCTGCGGGTACTGCGGGGTCACCGTGCTGACCGCGCGCACCGACGGGACGCCGTCCAGCGAGCCCAGATGCTTGCGGGCGAAGTCTGCACTCGCCACGATCAGCGCTGCCGCGCCGTCGGAGGTGGCACAGATGTCCAACTGCCGCAACGGATCTGACACCACCGGGCTGGCCAGCACGTCCTCCACCGACGACTCCTTGCGGTAGCGGGCGTTCGGGTTCTGCAGGCCGTGTCGGGAGTTTTTGACTTTCACCTGGGCGAAGTCCTCGGACGTCGCGCCGTAGAGGTCCATTCGGCGTCGCGCGAGCAGTGCGAAGTACACCGGGTTCATTGCGCCGATCAGGTGGAAGCGCTGCCAGTCGGGGTCGTTCTTGCGCTCACCGCCGACGGGTGCGAACGCGCCTTTGGGGGTGGTGTCGGCGCCGATCACCAGCGCGACGTCGCAGAACCCGGCCAGGATGTGGGCGCGGGCGCTCTGCAGCGCTTGGGAACCGGACGCGCAGGCCGCGTACGACGACGACACCGGCACACCGTTCCAGCCCAATTTCTGCGCGAACGTCGATCCGGCGATGAAGCCTGGGTACCCGTTGCGGATGGTGTCCGCGCCGGCGACCAGCTGGATCTGCCGCCAGTCCAGCCCCGCTTCAGCCAGCGCCGCCCTAGCGGCGACCACGCCATACTCGGTGAAGTCGCGGCCCCATTTGCCCCACGGGTGCATGCCCGCGCCGAGGATGTACAGCGGTTCCGGGGAGCTCATGGCGCAATCCTCCAGGCGTGCACGATCCGTTCGACGCCGTCGGCGTCGGTGAACAGCGTCATGGTGGCCAGCTCCATGTCCATGCCGACCTTCAGGTCGGCGGCGAGCGTGCCCTCGACGACCTTGCCCAGCACGATCAACCCCTCGTCGGCCAGTTCGACCGCGGCGATCGCGAACGGTTCGAACTCGCTCGGGGCCGGGTAGGGCGCCGGCGGCGGGTACCGGTTCTCGGTGTAGCTCCACAGTTTTCCGCGCCGAGACAGGGCGGCGGATTCCAGGGTGTCGCTATCACACGCCGGATTCGGGCAGTTGTTCTCCCGCGGCGGGAAAACATAGGTACCGCAGGCGGGACACTTGCTGCCGGTCAGGTACGGGCGGTCGGCGTCGTCGGTGGCGAACCATCCATCGATCGCCGGTTCTTGGCTGGTGACCTCGGGCACCCGCCAAGACTACCAAGCGCTTGTTTGGGAGCGCCAGGTGCGTCAGACCCGATGCCTAGAGTGAGACCCGTGCCCGTCGCGACCAAGCAAGCAGCCAAGCCGATAGAACAAGTCAAGCCGACCCTGATGCTGCTCGACGGCAACTCGCTGGCGTTCCGCGCGTTCTACGCGCTGCCGGCGGAGAACTTCAAGACCCGCGGTGGGCTGACCACCAATGCGGTCTATGGCTTCACCGCCATGCTGATCAACCTGCTGCGCGATGAAGCGCCCACGCACATTGCCGCCGCGTTTGACGTGTCGAGGCAGACCTTCCGTTCCGAGCGCTACCCGGAATACAAGGCCAACCGGTCCTCGACCCCCGACGAGTTCCACGGTCAGATCGACATCACCAAGGAGGTGTTGGGCGCACTCGGGATCACGGTGCTGGCCGAACCCGGGTTCGAAGCCGATGACATCATCGCCACGCTGGCCACCCAGGCCGAGGGTGAGGGTTACCGGGTGCTGGTGGTTACCGGCGACCGGGACTCGCTGCAACTGGTCAGTCCCGACGTGACCGTGCTCTACCCGCGCAAAGGCGTGAGCGAACTGACCCGCTTCACCCCGGACGCCGTCGTCGAGAAATACGGCCTCACTCCCACGCAGTACCCGGACTTCGCCGCCCTGCGCGGCGATCCCAGCGACAACCTGCCCGGCATACCCGGAGTGGGGGAGAAGACCGCGTCGAAATGGATCATCGAGTACGGCTCGCTGCAATCGCTGGTTGACAAGGTCGATACCGTGCGCGGCAAGGTCGGCGACGCGCTGCGGGCGCACGTCGCAAACGTCGTCCTGAACCGGGAACTCACCGAACTGGTCCGCGACGTGCCGCTCGCACAAACCCCGGACACGCTGCGACTGCAACCCTGGGACCGCGACCAGATCCACCGACTCTTCGACGACCTCGAGTTCCGCGTTCTGCGGGATCGGTTGTTCGACACGCTGGCCGCCGTCGAACCAGAGGTCGATGAGGGATTCGACGTGCGCGGCGGTGCCCTGGAACCCGGGACGGTCGGCCGCTGGCTCAGCGACCACGTCAGCGACGGTCGGCGGTCCGGTCTGACGGTCGTGGGCACCCACCTGCCGCACGGCGGTGACGCGACCGCGCTGGCGATCGCCGCCGCTGACGGCGACGGCGCCTACATCGACACCGCCACAGTCACCCCGGACGACGACACGGCGCTCTCGGCGTGGTTGGCCGATGCCGGTAAGCCCAAAGCCCTGCACGAGGCCAAGCTGGCCATTCACGACCTGGCCGGTCGCGGTTGGACGCTGGGCGGAGTCACCTCCGACACCGCGCTGGCCGCCTACCTGGTGCGGCCCGGGCAGCGCAGCTTCACCCTCGACGATCTCTCGCTGCGCTACCTGCGCCGCGAGCTGCGCGCGGAAACCACTGAGCAACAACAACTCTCGTTGCTCGACGATGTCGAGGGCACCGACGAGCAGGCCGTTCAGACCACTATTCTGCGGGCCCGAGCGGTCATCGACCTGGCCGAAGCCCTGGACACCGAGCTGGACCGCATCGACTCCGCCGCATTGTTGGGTGAGATGGAACTGCCGGTGCAGCAGGTGCTGGCCGGTATGGAGAGCGTCGGTATCGCCGTCGACCTGGGCAAGCTGACCGAATTGCAGAGCGACTTCGGCGATCAGATCCGCGACGCCGCCGAGGCCGCCTACGCGGTGATCGGCAAGCAGATCAACCTGGGCTCGCCCAAGCAGCTGCAGGTGGTGTTGTTCGACGAGCTGGGCATGCCCAAAACCAAACGCACCAAGACCGGCTACACCACGGATGCCGACGCGCTGCAGTCGTTGTTCGACAAGACCGGCCACCCGTTCCTGCAACATCTGCTGACCCATCGCGACGTCACCCGACTGAAGGTCACCGTCGACGGACTACTCAACTCGGTGGCTGCCGACGGCCGCATCCACACCACGTTCAACCAGACCATCGCCGCGACCGGCCGGCTCTCGTCCACCGAACCGAACCTGCAGAACATCCCGATCCGCACCGACGCCGGGCGGCAGATCCGCGACGCCTTCATCGTCGGGTCCGGCTACACCGAGCTGATGACCGCCGACTACAGCCAGATCGAGATGCGGATCATGGCCCACCTGTCCCGCGATGACGGCCTGATCGAAGCGTTCAACACCGGTGAGGACCTGCACTCCTTCGTCGCCTCCCGCGCCTTCGGGGTCCCGATCGACGAGGTCACCGCCGAACTGCGCCGCCGGGTCAAGGCGATGTCCTACGGCCTGGCCTACGGGCTGAGCGCCTACGGGCTGGCCGCGCAGCTCAAGATCTCCACCGAAGAAGCCAAGGAGCAGATGGACCAGTATTTCGCCCGGTTCGGCGGAATCCGGGACTACCTGTTCGCGGTCGTCGAGCAGGCCCGCAAGGACGGTTACACCTCGACTGTGCTGGGTCGGCGGCGTTACCTGCCCGAGCTGGACAGCAGCAACCGCCAGGTCCGGGAAGCCGCCGAGCGGGCGGCGCTCAACGCACCGATCCAGGGCAGCGCGGCCGACATCATCAAGGTCGCGATGATCGAAGTCGACAAAGCGATCAAAGAGGCCGAGCTGACGTCGCGCATGCTGCTGCAAGTTCACGACGAGCTGCTCATCGAGATCGCCCCCGGAGAGCGGGAGCAGGTGGAAAAATTGGTCCGGGACAAGATGGGCGGCGCCTACCCGCTGGATGTCCCGCTCGAGGTGTCGGTGGGCTACGGCCGCAGCTGGGACGCGGCGGCGCACTGACATGTCGGACAGGGATCAGCGCAAGCCGCTCGTGCGTTACCCGGTGATGGTCTTCTCCAAGCTGTTCGGGATGTTGCCCGCCCCGGTGGCGGATGCGTTCCTGGCGGTGCTGGCCCGGCTGGTGTACTGGCGCGGGCGCGCCCAACACATGAACGTGCTGCAGGACTTCCGCGACAACGTGGACCCGACCGCACAGTTCTCGTCGCGCAAGTGGCGGCCGGTGCAGGCGATGTACCGGGCAATCGTCCGCAACGCGAACGACGCCATCTGGTTCCTGGCCGCACCGCACAAGGTGGCGCTGCGGCGGTTTCACATCGCCGACCCGTCGCCGATCCACGCCGCCCTCGAGGCCGGCCGCCCGGCCGGAGTCGGCGTCATCGTGGCCTTCCCGCACCTCGGCTCCTACGCGGCGCTGCCGATCGTGCTCGCCCTGAATAACCTGCCGACCACCGTGGTCGCCAACCGGCAGCGTGCCCTCATGCAGTGGGTCATTTCGCGTGGTGCGCAGAAGGCCGGGCTGGAACTCATCGTCGTCGACCGCACCGGCGGGACCAGTATCACCGCGGCCATGGCCGACGCCCTGCGCCGTGGGCGCATCGTCGCGATCGCAGGCGACTATTTCCGGGCCCGCGAAGGCGGCGGCACCAACGGCATCGAGGTCGACCTCGCCGGTATCAAACGGTCGGTTGGTCCGGGACCGGCGCTGCTGGCGCTGCGCACGGGTGCGCTGATCGTCCCCGGCGCCGTCTTTCAGCGCCGTCACCAGCGCGAACCGGTCTTCGGACAACCGATCGCCGCCGAAGTCCCGTTGGACGGCAGCGACCAGAACATGAGGGACGCGGTGCAGGCGACCTCGCAGCAAGTGGCCGATGCGCTGGCCGAATTCATCAGACGCGAGCCGGACCAGTGGTTGATGCCCGGCGGATTGGTGTCGGACTCGATCGGCCGTCAGCGCTAGCGGTACCTACCCTGGCCCGGTTTGGCCAGCGTGCAGCCAGTCGAGTAGCCTCGACGGGTATCCGTGTGCTCGATCGCGGGTCACACCAATAACTCAAGTCCCAAGTCCCTACGATGAACCCTGTCCGGAGCAACCCAACAATATGCCGAGTCCCACCGTCACCTCGCCGCAAGTAGCCGTCAACGACATTGGCACCAGCGAGGACTTTCTCGCCGCAATAGACAAAACGATCAAGTACTTCAACGATGGCGACATCGTCGAAGGCACCATCGTCAAAGTGGACCGGGACGAGGTGCTCCTCGACATCGGCTACAAGACCGAAGGGGTCATCCCCGCCCGCGAACTCTCGATCAAGCACGACGTCGATCCCAACGAGGTCGTTTCCGTCGGCGATGAGGTCGAAGCCCTGGTTCTCACCAAAGAGGACAAAGAAGGCCGCCTCATCCTGTCCAAGAAGCGCGCCCAGTACGAGCGCGCCTGGGGCACCATCGAAGAGCTCAAGGAGAAGGACGAGGCCGTCAAGGGCACCGTCATCGAGGTCGTCAAGGGTGGCCTGATCCTGGACATCGGGCTACGCGGCTTCCTGCCCGCCTCGCTGGTCGAGATGCGCCGGGTGCGCGACCTGCAGCCGTACATCGGCAAGGAGATCGAAGCCAAGATCATCGAGCTGGACAAGAACCGCAACAACGTGGTGCTGTCCCGCCGCGCCTGGCTGGAGCAGACCCAGTCCGAGGTGCGCAGCGAATTCCTCAACCAGCTGCAGAAGGGCACCATCCGCAAGGGTGTGGTCTCCTCCATCGTCAACTTCGGCGCCTTCGTCGACCTGGGTGGGGTGGACGGTCTGGTGCACGTCTCCGAGCTGTCCTGGAAGCACATCGACCACCCGTCCGAGGTGGTCACGGTGGGCGACGAGGTCACCGTCGAGGTGCTCGACGTCGACATGGACCGCGAGCGGGTTTCGTTGTCGCTGAAGGCAACTCAGGAAGACCCGTGGCGGCACTTCGCCCGCACCCACGCCATCGGCCAGATCGTGCCGGGCAAGGTCACCAAGTTGGTGCCGTTCGGTGCGTTCGTCCGTGTCGAAGAGGGCATCGAAGGTCTGGTGCACATCTCGGAGCTGGCCGAGCGTCACGTCGAGGTGCCCGACCAGGTGGTCGCCGTCGGCGACGACGCGATGGTCAAGGTCATCGACATCGACCTGGAGCGTCGCCGGATCTCCTTGTCGCTCAAGCAGGCCAACGAGGACTACACCGACGAGTTCGACCCGGCCAAGTACGGCATGGCCGACAGCTACGACGACCAGGGCAACTACATCTTCCCCGAGGGCTTCGACGCCGAGACCAACGAGTGGATCGAAGGTTTCGACGCCCAGCGCAACGAATGGGAGGCCCGGTACGCCGAGGCCGAGCGTCGGCACAAGATGCACACCACCCAGATGGAGAAGTTCGCCGCGGCGGAGGCTGCCGACCACGGCAGCGGTGGTCAGTCGTCGTCGAGCAGCAGCTCCTCGGAGAAAGCCGCCGGCGGATCGCTGGCCAGCGACGCGCAGTTGGCGGCGCTGCGCGAAAAGCTAGCCGGCAGCGCTTAATCCGGCGCGAGGATGCTGCGCATCGGGCTGACGGGCGGCATCGGCGCCGGGAAATCAGCTCTGTCCAAGACGTTCTCGCAGTGCGGTGGCATCATCGTCGACGGTGATGTCATCGCCCGCGAGGTCGTCGAACCGGGCACCGAAGGTCTGGCGTCGCTGGTCGAAGCATTCGGCGAGGACATCCTGTTGCCCGACGGCGCACTGGACCGGCCGGCGTTGGCGGCCAAGGCTTTTGCCAACGACGAGGAGCGCAAGAAGCTCAACGGCATCGTGCACCCGTTGGTGGGCAAGCGCCGCGCCGAGATCATCGAGTCGGTGTCCAAGGATGCCGTTGTGGTGGAAGACATTCCGCTGCTGGTCGAATCGGGGATGGCCCCACTGTTCCCGCTGGTCGTCATCGTGCACGCCGACGAAGAACTGCGGCTGCGACGGCTGGTCGAACAGCGCGGCATGAGCGAGGAGGACGCCCGCGCCCGGATCAACGCGCAGGCCACCGACGAGCAGCGCCGCGAGGTCGCCGATGTCTGGCTCGACAACTCGGGCAGTCCCGACGACCTGGTGGCGCAGGCCCGAGACGTGTGGCAGCACCGGATCCTGCCGTTCGCGCACAATCTGACCGAGCGTCAGCCGGCGCGGGCCGCGGCACGGCTGGTCCCGGCGGACCCGACCTGGCCGGAACAGGGCCGGCGCATCGTCAACCGGCTGAAGACCAACTGCGGGCACCGGGCCCTGCGCGTCGACCACATCGGCTCGACGGCCGTTCCAGACCTGGACGCCAAAAACGTTATCGACATTCAGATCACCGTCGAATCACTGGACGTCGCAGACGAACTCGCCGAACCGTTACTGGCCGCCGGGTACCCGCGCCTGGAGCACATCACCCAGGATGCGGCTAAGAGCGATGCGCGCAGCACCGTGCCGGGCTTCGATCACAGCGATGATCCGGCCTTGTGGCACAAGCGAATCCACGCATCGGCCGATCCCGGCCGGCCCACCAACGTGCACATCCGGGTCGCCGGACGGCCCAATCAGCAGTTCGCGCTGCTGTTCGTCGACTGGCTGAAGGCCAATCCCGCTGTGCGCGAGGATTATCTGGCGGTCAAGCGCGAAGCGGACGCCACCGGTGGCGGCGACACGATCCGTTACGTCACCGCCAAGGAACCCTGGTTCCGGGACGCCTACCGGCGGGCCTGGGAGTGGGCCGACAGCACTGGCTGGAAGCCCTAGCCCGGCCATGCCGTTCGTCACCGACATCCTCGGACCGCGGCGGCCGGTAGCCGGCCGGTCAGTGCTACGGGCGGGCGGTCGGCGCCGAACCAGCACCATCGACACCCATCCGGCCGACGGCGGCGGCGCGGAGGTCGACCTTCGGGCGCGCGACGTGGCAGAGGCCGGGGAGGGCGGCGTTGATGTGCTGGACGAGGTCCACGTCGACGCGCTGCTGGTCGACGGCGTCATCGACCGGATCAGTGGGACGCTGCCTGTCGGGCGACTCCCTGAGCTGCACGGATGCCGGGTCGGACGGGGTTTCCGGTCGGTCATCGCCAGGCTGTTCGCCGACGAGGTGCAACGGGCCAGTCTGCTTCATCTGCTGCTCGACGACTGGGTGGGCGCGGCGCTGGTGTCGGGATACGCGACCCAGCATGCGGCGATCGTCCTGGGGGTCGAGCAGCACATGCCGCCGGGGGTGGCCGACCGGATGGCCGGCATCTGTGCCGGATTCGCGCCGGACGCGTCGTTGATCGGCTATACCCGGCAGCACGATGTCATTCCGACCGGCCGCGGGCCGGTGGCCCCGGCGCTGGACGGACTGCACGAGGTCGAGTCGCTGCGGGCGGGCGGCATGCGCAGGTTCCGTCGGCTCGACCTCTGGCCGTCGGGTGCCGATTCGTGGCAGTTCGATGCCCACTTCCGGGACTCCCACATGGACGACGAACTGGTCGAGACGATTGTGCACGAGTACACGGTGGCCGGCACGATCGACGAACCGACGCGGACCGTCACGACGGTCAGTGCCGAGGTACGGGTGCTGCCCTGGCAGGAATGTCCGGGCGCCATCGCCAGTGCAGCCCGTATCCGCGGAATGACGATTGACGAACTGCGCGACCGGGTCCGCGGTGAATTCGTGGGCACCAGCACGTGCACCCATCTCAACGACACCTTGCGGGCGATCGCCGACCTGAACGCTCTGCTGAGCTGGTAACCCTACGGTCCGCCGCGCCAGTGCTCGATACGGTGGTGGTCGGGCGTGAAGCCGTGGTCGACACCCCACAGCACGGCTTGGGTGCGGCTGGCGACGCCGATCTTGCGATAGATCGTGCGGATGTAGGACTTGACCGTGTTGGGACTGAGGTAGGTCAGTCGCGCGACGTCGGCGTTGCTCTTGCCCTGCGTGATCAGGGCCAGGATTTCGGCCTCCCGGTCGCTGAGCCCCTCGCCGCGGCCCGGCCAGTCCAGTCCTGGTGCGCTGCGCGCGCGGGCCGCCACATCGCTGATGACGAGTTCCCCGGAGTGCACGGCCTCCAGTGCCGCCACCAGCTCGCGCGCCGGCAGGGTCTTGGACAGGTAGCCGTGGGCCCCGTGCTGGCGGGCGCTCTCCACCAGGTCCGGGTGAAAGTTCCAGGTGTACACCACAACTCGACGTGCCTGTGGATTGGCGACCAGGACCGCGATTTCGTCGTGGTCGGATTCTGGCTGGGCGAATGAGTCATAGAGGACGATGTCCACCGCGTCCGAGACGGGCATGGTGGAGTCGAGTTCCGCGATCACAATCCGGTCGCGATACGGGTCCAGCATGTTGGCGACACCCTTGACGACGACGTCGTAGTCGTCGACCAGCGCGACCGTGATCGGCGCGCGAGAAGCGGGCGGCATACCGGCACATTACCTCCCTAGGGGTGTATTGCTACCCCCCTAAAGGGTGTTCGACTGAGCAACATCGGGAACATCGACCGTTCGCTGGACCATCGCCCGAAGGAGGGCTCATCGTGATCATTCTCGGTCTCGTCCTATTGATTGTCGGATTCGTCTTCAAGATTTCCATCCTGTGGACCATCGGCATTGTGCTGCTCGTCATCGGCGCCATTCTGGCCGTCCTGGGTGGGATGGGCCGCGCAGTCGGAGGCCGCCGGCACTACTACTGAGCCCTGCCCCGTTGTGCGGCAGCTCACAAACTGACGTTTGCGTCGGTGCCGCGGCGGTTATTCGACATGAGTACGAGAGGAGCAGAAAATGGCTCTCTGGCAACAGATTTTGATTGCGGCCCTCGTCATTCTGGTGATCGCCGCGATCGTTGTTACAGCAAGTCTGGCGAGCGGTCGCAGAAAATCTCAGCGGCTCAAGCAGCACTACGGCAGTGAGTACGAGCGTCTGGTCACCGAGACCGGGGACGCGAAGGCGGCCGAGCACGAACTCACCACCCGGGAAAACAATCGTAAGAAACTCGACATCGTCGCGTTATCCCCTTCTGCACTATCGGATTTCAGCAACCGCTGGCATCAGGTGCAGACCGGCTTCGTCGACAACCCGGCCGCCGCGGTCGGCGTTGCTGATCGGCTGGTCACCGACGTGATGCGGGAACGGGGTTATCCCGTCGACGATTTCGATCAGCGAGCGGCCGACATCTCCGTCGACCATCCGCAGATCGTCGAGAATTACCGCGCTGCGCACAGCATTCACCTGGCTCAGCAACGCGGCGACGTCGATACCGAGCAACAACGGGAAGCGTTCGTGCACTACCGCGCACTGTTCGAGAAGTTGCTCGAAACCACGCCAAAGGAGGCAAGCGCATGACCACCCACGAGCAGCAAGCACGGGTCCCCGGTAGCTATGACGAGGGCCAAACCCCCACTGCGGCAACCGGTCCCGTCACTGAGCACACGGCGCCGACGCAAGCCGGTGAACCGTCTGTGCTGTCCAGCGCGCCGGCGCCGGATGCAGGCCAGGAGCAATTCCGGGACACGCCGGCGCCGGTTGCCGGGCAAGAGCAAGAGCGGTACGGCCAAGAGCAATACCGGGATGCGCCGGCGGCGCCCAGCCAGGAACAGTGGCAACCTCCGGTCGACGCGCCGGCGGCCGGTGAGTCGCACGTGTCTCACGAATCCGCCACGGCGGAAACGCTGTTCGCCGATGACGATCTCACCGAACTGCGCGGACGCTGGGCGGCCGTACAGGCGGCGTTCGTCGACGATCCGAAAGACTGCGTGCAGAAGGCCGACGTGCTGGTCTCGGACCTGGTCGATCAGCTGACGTCAGGATTCGCCCAGGCCCGCTCGCGGCTGGAAGAACAGTGGGCCCGCGGCCAGGAGGCCTCGACCGAAGACCTTCGGTTGGCCCTGATGCACTACCGCGAGTTCTTCGAGCGACTGCTGGCAGTCTGAGTTATGCGGTAACGCAACGGCTTTGACTATCTCCGCCGCCAGGTGAGTTCCACACCGGCGGCGGAGAGCCAGCGCGTCAGGTCGTAGCCATTGGCGGCCAGGCCTTCGATCGCGGCCACCGCGCGGCGCACGGCGGACTCCGCCACCGCCCGGCTCAACACGTCTTCGCCGACCGCCTCGAACAACTCGTCGACGTCGGCGAGTTCGGCTCGCTGCCCGGTGCGCACCTCGATGTCCAAATAGTGGTCTTCCGAACGCCACACCGTCGGTCCGGGCGTGTACTCACCCACGTCGAGGTAATAGTCGTGATCACGTTCATGACCGGGATTGAAGTGAAACACGGTGGCGCGCAACCCGAACGACGGCAGCAGCCACGACTCCAGGTAGTGGAACTGCGCTCGGCCGGGCGTGGGCCGGGCCAGGTACAACCCCCAGGGTCGCACCCGGTATTCGTCGACGGCGCGAACAATCCCTTTGGGGTCGGTGTTGGTGCGGGCGGTCAGATCGAACGTCTCCCGTTTGGGTGGGTGCATATGACCACCTACCGATCGACGCCGGCGTGGACATCAGGACAGAGATATCCGGCGAGCAGTGCGACGATCTCGTCCTCGACAGCCTGGAAGTCGACGGGATCCGGCGAAGTGACGAGCCGGTGCACCAGCGAATCGATGGTCGCCACCACAACCTGCGCGCGCAGTCTGCCGGTGTTGCGTACCTCGGGATGCTGTTCGAGCACCCAGGTGACCGCCTCGACGCTGAGCCGCTCCATGTCGTGCAGCCGGTCCAGGAACGCCGGCGCCCGCGGCGCCTGTTCGAACAACACCCGGTGCAGACGGGGATCGTCACGGTGGTTGTCGATGGCCGCGCGGACGAAGAGCCGCAGCGTGTCATCGAGCCGGGCCGGCAGCCCGTCGGACAACCGTTCGCTGAACAGCCGCGCACCGGCGTCGACGTGAGCGTCCATCAGGGCACGCAGGATGGCGTCCTTGTTCGGGAAGTACTGGTAGAGCGAGCCGATCGACACTCCGGCGCGTTCGGCGATGCGGTTGGTGGTCCCCGCCGCGTAGCCGTGCTCGGCGAAAATGTGAGCCGCCGCGTCCAGGACCCGCTGCCGGGTCTGGGCGGCGCGTTCCTGTTTGGGCTGCTTGCGCTGCCGGAACCGGTCGGTGGGGGCGATCGTGCATCTCCTGGTTAAAGCGAGTAGTCATCCGGTGCCGTGACCAGCAGAATTAGGTTACCCTAACAAGCTGCCGAGCAGACGCAAAAGCCCCCATTTCGGCACGAAAACAGGGGCTTTTGCGTCTGCTCGGCGAAAAGGAGTTGATGGTGCGCACCGTCCATATCGAAACACTTTTAGCCGCCGATGCCGACCGGGTGTGGCCGGCGATGTTGTCGCCGGCGACTTTCCTCTACGTCTGCAAAGGTCTGTTCGGCTTTCCCGCACTGGCCGGGCGGACCGAGGCGTTGCATCTCGGCGAGCGTGGCACCGGCTGGCTGATGGCGTTTCACCTGATACCGGCCTATCGGCACACCATCGAGGTCGTCGAGGTGGACGAGGCCACTCACACCATCCGGACCCGCGAGCACGGCGGGCCGCTCAAGGCCTGGAACCACACGCTGCACGCCGAACCCGTCGACAGGCACTCCTGCCGGTACAGCGACACCGTCGACATCGATGCCGGCGCGGCGACCGCCCTGGTGGCAACGGTGGCGGTGGGGATCTACCGCTACCGGCAGCGCCGGTGGCGCAGACTCGTCCGCCGGCAGATAGCTGCGCAGCGTCCGGCTACCGCTTGAGCCGGATCTTCCACCGCACGAAACCGCCGTAGCACACCGACAGCGCGGCCAGCATGCCCATGTCCAGCAGCCAGATCTTCGACGTGTGCTGCCAGAACCGGTCGCCCGGCACCAGCGCACCGGGCACCAGGTTGCGCACGTCCACCGTGGACGCGGCGGCGGCGTACCCCCAGCGGGCCGGCACCACGGTGGAAACCTGTTCCAGTACAAGCCGATTGGTCACCGGGACCATCCCGCCGCACAACACCAGCTGCGCCATGATCGACACCACGAACAACGGCATGATCTGCTCGTTGGAACGCACCAGCGCAGAGAGGGTCAGACCCAGCATCGCCGACGCCACGCAGGTGCCGGCCACCGTCTGGAACAACTCCACGGTGGCCGCGACGTTTCCGTGGCCGAACACCAACCCGCCCCGGGTAGGCGCGCTTTTCCCGACCATCACGATGGTGGTGGCGATCGCGGCCTGCAGCACCGCGAAGACGCAGAACACCGCAGTCTTGGCGGCCAGATAGGCCGATGTCGACAAACCCACCGCCTGCTCGCGCTGAAAGATCGGTCGTTCACCGACCAGATCGCGGATGGTCAGCGCGGTGCCCATGAAAGCCGCGGACAACAGCAGCAGGTTCAGGATCTGCGCGGCCTCGTCCGGCGTGCCGGCGTGCTCGAAGACCGCCCGGAATCCATTGGAGCCGGGAACGGTCAGCGACAATGCGCCCAGGATGAACGGCAACACCGCCAGGAACACGAAGTAGGCGCGATCGGCGACCACCAACCGGACCTGCCGCCGTGCCACCGTGGAAATCTGGCGTCGCACGCTGGTGTGCACCGGCGCGCCGAGGTCGGCGGGCTCGGCGTCCCCGACCGGCGGTGTGCGCAGGTCTTTGGCCTCGTGCTGCGCCAGAAAACGCCGGTTCGCCTCGTCCGGATCCGCACCCACCTGGCTGAAGATCTTCGCCCAGTTGGTGGTCCCCATCGCATCGCCGATCTGGTCCGGCGGGCCGCAGTAGGCCGTCTTGCCGCCCGGCGCCACCAGCAGCAACTGGTCGCAGAGATCGAGGTAGGACAACATGTGCGTCACCACGATCACCACGCGGCCGGCATCGGCCAGTTGGCGCAGCATCGTCATGACCTGATGGTCGAGGGCTGGGTCCAGGCCGGAGGTCGGCTCGTCGAGGATCAGCAGCGAGGGCCCGGTGAGCAGTTCGAGTGCCACCGAGGCCCGTTTGCGCTGCCCGCCGGACAGCTTGTCCACCCGGGTGTCGGCGTGCTTGGTCAGGTCCAGCTCCTTGAGCACCTGCGTGACCACGCGGGCGCGGTCGGCTTTGCTGGTATCGGGTGGCAGGCGCAGTTCCGCGGCGTAACCGAGTGCCTGGTTGATGGTCAGCTGGCGGTGCACCACGTCGTCCTGCGGAACGATGCCGATCCTGCTGCGCAACGACGCGTACTCGGCGTGGATGTCGTGGCCTTCGAAACTGACCGATCCGGTCGTCGGCCGCGCGTAGCCCGCGATCAGCCGGGCCAGGGTGCTCTTGCCGGCACCCGACCCGCCGATCACCGCGGTCAGGGTGCCGGGCCGGGCGGTCAGGGAGATGCCGTCCAGCAGTTGCTTGCCGCTGTCGACGGTGTAGTTGACCTTGCGTACTTCCAAACCGCGGGTGCGACGGGCAGTTTCGGTCTGCGGCGCGAGGGTGTCGTCGCCGAATACCAGGTCGACGTTGCCGATCGTGACCACGTCACCCTCGGACAGGATCGCCGAACCCACCCGGGTGCCGTTGACGAACGTCCCGTTGATGCTGCGATCCTGGATTTCGGTGCCCAGCGGAGTCTGTCGCAGGGTCGCGTGCTGACGGGAGGCCAGCACGTCGGAGACGACGATGTCGTTGTCGTTGGCGCGACCGATCGACAACGCGCCCGTCGTCTTCGGCGCTGCCGAGGGGCCGCCGGCCCGCGGCGCGAGAACTTTCACCATCCGGGTCGCCAGGCTGGCGACGTCGGCCGATTTCACGTCGACGACGGTGTTCTCCGCCGGCGCCGGCTTGATGGTGACCGAGGTGACCGGCTCCGGCGGCAGCGGCCGGCGCTCGGGACGCCTCGGACCACGCGGGGCGGGCACCTGATGCACCCGTCCCCGGGGGGCCGGCGGGCGTGGGGGACCGGTGGGCGGCCGGGTCGGCGGCGTCGCCGTCCATGCCAGGGTGGGCGGCCCGCCGTCGGGTATCGACCGCGGTTTCGCGATGGGCCCTCGGGTGGCCGGCCCATGCCGCTGCCCGATCGCGAAGGTCAGCCGCGGTCCGGCCGGGTTGCCGACATGGATGCTCTGCCCGTCGTGAATGTCGACAACAGGCATCCGGTAGCCGTTGACGTAGGTCCCGTTCAGCGAGCCGTTGTCGATGGCCACCCAGCGGCCCTGGTCGAACCGCAGGATCAGGTGTGCGCGGGAGATGCGGGGGTCCGGAATGCGCAGGTCGGCGTGCAGGTCTCTGCCGATGATCACCTCATACCCGGGGGCGAACGAGAGCTGAGCACTGTCATGCCGGATGGTCAGCGCGGGCGCAGGCGGGGCGGATCGAGTCACCACAACAGTATTGGCACGGTTCCTGAGTGTGCTCTGTGTGACGCAGCTGTGCAGCAGCTATGTGTTGATTTTAGTGCACTCATAGCTGTTACACAGCCCGCAGCGGCCCGGTGGCTGGCTAATTCGGGCATCATCTGACGGGAGGGGAACGGTGATGGTTCGTGCCGGAAAGGAGGAAATGTACAGATGGCCGAGCGAGATGGCCCCACCCGGCGGCTTCCCGGCCGGCATCTGTTGCGAAATCCGCACCTGGCGGGATTCCGTGCCGGGTTGCAGTCTCTGCCGTCGACGACCGTCGCCCATTTCCGTCGTGAGGTGCCGCCGCCGGTCGGGGCGGATCTCGTTGCGGACGAAAGCAATTCACCACACGAGTTGTCCCGCGGCGCCTCGTTCGCCGGGTACACGATTCTGCGTCGGCTGGGCGCCGGCGGAATGGCTGAGGTGTACCTGGCTCTGCATCCGCGCTTGCCGCGCCGTGACGTGATTAAAGTTCTCGCTGAAGCGATTACGGCGGACAGCGAGTTTCGCGAGCGGTTCAACCGCGAGGCGGATCTGGCCGCGACCCTGTGGCATCCGCACATCGTCGGTGTGCACGATCGCGGCGAATTCCGTGGCCGGCTGTGGATTTCGATGGACTACGTCGACGGCACCGATGCGTCCCGGCTGGTGAGAGAGACCCATCCTGACGGGATGCCGGCCGATGAAGTGTGTGAAATCCTCAGCGCCGTCGCGGGCGCGTTGGACTATGCGCACGATCGCGGACTGTTGCACCGTGACGTCAAACCGGCCAACATCCTGCTCACCCATCCCGAGCATGGCGAACGGCGAATCCTGTTGGCGGACTTCGGTGTTGCCCGTCACCTCGGTGACATCAGTGGCATCACCCAGACCAACGTCGCGGTCGGCACCGTCGCCTATGCGGCGCCCGAACAGCTGACGGGTGCCAAAATCGACGGACGGGCGGACCAATATGCCCTGGCCGCCACCGCTTTTCACCTGCTGACCGGTGTGCCTCCGTACCGGCACCCCAATGCGGTTGCGGTGATCAGTCAGCACCTGCACGACGAGCCGCCACGCCTCAGCGACTACCGTCCGGACCTGCCGCACCTGGACGAGGTGTTCGTCCGGGCACTGGCCAAAGACCCCGACGCGCGGTTCGAGCGGTGCCGGACATTCGCCGCGGCGTTTGGCTCCCAGCTCGCCGGGCCAGCCCTCGACGTCGAGACCGATCCGCCTGCCGTCCCCGAGAAGTCCGGTGCGATCAGAGCAGCCGCGCGCAGATTGTCGGCCAGAACCCGGGTCGCGGCCGCGCTGGTGGGTGCGGTGCTGATCGCGGTGGCCGCAACCTGGTCCCTGCTGTACTCGTTCCAGCCCGACAGCTCCCCGCCGCCCATCCCGGCGCTGGCGGCCCGGCCCGGCGTGCCCGACGCGGCACCCGCCCCGGTGACCGCCGCGGGCGCTCGCGTCCTGGACGGCACCTACCGGCTGGACTACAACCGCTCCAAGAAAACGTCCAACGGCCTCGGTATCCGCCACGACGGCGCGACCACCGACTGGTGGGCTTTTCATTCGACGTGTACGGCCAACGGTTGCGCGGCCACCGGCATCCAACTGGACAAGACCAATCACGAGGTGGCCGGCACCGCCGACGCCGCGCAGACCGATGTGCTGCGTTTCGTCGCCGGCTACTGGCAGGGCGCACCCCAGCAGGAGCAGGTCGCGTGCCGGCAGCAGAACGGCGTGGCCGGCACCCAGCAGGAGACCGTCGCGTGGTCGTTGGCGCCGCAATCGGACGGGACGCTGCGCGGCGTGGAGACGGAGACGGTCCTGACCAACGAGTGCGGCGCCCAGGGCGCGGTGCTGCGGGTACCCGTGGTGGCGATCCGGGACGGTGCCGTGCCTGCGGGTTTGACGTGGGCCGATCCCGCGCAGGTGCTCAGCGCTCCGACCCGGGCAGGCCGGCCGTCGCCGCCGGTACTGGGCGGGGCGTGCGCCGACGTCGACCGGCTGGGCTACGACCAGACCAGCAACGAACAGGTGGTATGCGAGGGCGGGAGTTGGAGCAAGGCGCCCATCACCACCGGTGTCCATGCCGCCGGCAGCTCATGCGACCGGCCGGACATTCCGGTGTTCGCGATGTCGGCCTCCAATGACGGCTATCTGATCGAATGCAACCCGGTGACCCGGATCTGGGCCCGGCACAGCTGACCTCGCGAGCCGGACGACTTGTCGGAGTCTCCGACTACCCTGGCGGCCATGGCTTTCGCCACCGAACACCCAGTAGTCGCCCACTCGGAATACCGCGCCGTCGACGAGGTCGTCCGTACCGGTGCCCGCTTCGAAGTGGTCAGCCCGCACCAGCCGGCGGGTGACCAGCCGGCGGCCATCGAGGAGCTGGAACGCCGGATCAGAGCGGGGGAGCACGACGTGGTGCTGCTCGGCGCCACCGGCACCGGCAAATCGGCCACCACCGCGTGGCTGATCGAGCGGCTGCAGCGACCCACCCTGGTGATGGCGCCGAACAAGACGCTGGCCGCCCAGCTGGCCAACGAACTGCGAGAGATGTTGCCGCACAACGCCGTCGAGTACTTCGTCTCGTACTACGACTACTACCAGCCGGAGGCGTACATCGCGCAGACCGACACCTACATCGAGAAGGACAGCTCCATCAACGACGACGTGGAGCGGTTGCGGCACTCCGCCACGTCGTCGCTGCTGTCCCGGCGGGACGTGGTGGTGGTCGCCTCGGTGTCCTGCATCTACGGCCTGGGCACACCGCAGTCTTACCTGGACCGCTCGGTGGAACTGCAGGTCGGCAACGAGGTGCCGCGGGACGGGTTGCTGCGCCTGCTGGTCGACGTGCAGTACACCCGCAACGACCTGTCGTTCACCCGCGGCTCCTTCCGGGTCCGGGGTGACACCGTCGAAATCATCCCGTCCTACGAGGAGCTGGCGGTCCGCATCGAGTTCTTCGGCGACGAGATCGAGGCGCTGTACTACCTGCATCCGCTGACCGGGGATGTGGTGCGCCAGGTCGACTCGCTGCGCATCTTCCCGGCCACCCACTATGTGGCCGGTCCGGAGCGGATGGCGGTCGCGATCTCCACCATCGAACAGGAGTTGGCCGCGCGACTGTCCGAGCTGGAAGGCCAGGGCAAGCTGCTGGAGGCGCAGCGATTGCGGATGCGCACCAACTACGACATCGAGATGATGCGTCAGGTCGGATTCTGCTCGGGCATCGAGAACTATTCGCGTCACATCGACGGCCGGCCCGCGGGTTCCGCCCCGGCGACCCTGCTGGATTACTTCCCGGAGGATTTCCTGCTGGTCATCGACGAGTCGCACGTCACCGTGCCGCAGATCGGCGGCATGTACGAAGGGGACATGTCCCGCAAGCGCAATCTGGTCGAATATGGCTTCCGGCTGCCGTCCGCGGTCGACAACCGCCCCTTGACCTGGGAGGAGTTCGCCGACCGGATCGGGCAGACGGTCTACCTGTCGGCCACCCCGGGCCCCTACGAACTCAGCCAGACCGGTGGCGAGTTCGTCGAACAGGTGATCCGCCCGACCGGGCTGGTCGACCCGAAGGTTGTGGTCAAACCCACCAAGGGGCAGATCGACGACCTGATCGGAGAGATCCGCAAACGCACCGACGCCGACGAACGGGTGCTGGTGACGACCCTGACGAAGAAGATGGCCGAGGACCTCACCGACTACCTGCTGGAGATGGGCATCCGGGTGCGCTATCTGCATTCCGAGGTCGACACCCTGCGCCGCGTCGAGTTGCTGCGGCAACTGCGGCTGGGTGAGTACGACGTGCTGGTCGGTATCAACCTGTTGCGGGAGGGCCTGGACCTGCCGGAAGTGTCGCTGGTGGCGATCCTGGACGCCGACAAGGAGGGCTTCCTGCGCTCGACCCGCAGCCTGATCCAGACCATCGGGCGTGCCGCCCGCAACGTGTCCGGCGAAGTGCACATGTACGCCGACAAGATCACCGACTCGATGAAAGAGGCCATCGACGAGACCGAACGGCGCCGGGCCAAGCAGGTCGCCTACAACGAGGCCCACGGCATCGACCCGCAACCGTTGCGCAAGAAGATCGCCGACATCCTCGACCAGGTGTACCGCGAAGCCGACGACACCGACGTCGGGATCGGCGGCTCCGGTCGCAACGCGTCCCGGGGCCGACGCGCGCCGGGTGAGCCGGGCCGTGCGGTCAGCGCAGGGGTGTTCGAGGGGCGGGACACCTCGTCGATGCCGCGAGCCGAGCTCGCCGACCTGATCAAGGACCTCACCGCGCAGATGATGGCAGCCGCGCGCGATCTGCAGTTCGAGCTGGCGGCCCGGTTCCGCGACGAGATCGCCGACCTCAAGAAAGAACTGCGCGGGATGGACGCCGCCGGCCTGAAGTGACCGAGCCGACGAGCGGGACGGGGACCTGGCGCGAGCTGCTCACCCGGCACCTGGGCACCTCCACGGTGTTGGCGGGCGGCGTCGCGATGTACGCCACCAACGAGTTCCTGACCGTGAGCCTGCTGCCGAGCGCTATCGCCGAGATCGGCGGCGCCCGGTTGTACGCCTGGGTGGTCACGTTGTACCTGGTCGGATCCGTGGTGGCTGCGACCACCGTCAATGCGTTACTGCGGCGCTTCGGTGCGCGGCTGTCGTTTCTGGCGGGTCTGGCGGTGTTCGGGGTGGCCAGTGTGGTGTGCGCCGCCGCCCCGAGCATGCAGGTGCTGATCGCGGGTCGCACCCTGCAGGGTGTCGCCGGTGGCACGCTGGCGGGACTGGGCTACGCCCTGATCAACGCCACGCTGCCGCGCACGCTGTGGACGCGTGGTTCTGCGCTGGTGTCGGCGATGTGGGGGGTGGCGACGATCATCGGGCCGGCGATGGGCGGATTGTTCGCGCAATTCGGGTTGTGGCGGTGGGCCTTCGGAGCGATGGCGATACTGACGGCGTTGATGGCCGCGCTGGTACCGGTAGCGCTGTCGGGCCGCAGCGGCACCGACGGCGAGAACGCCAAGCTCGAGGTGCCGGTGTGGTCGCTGCTGGTGATCGGGACCGCCGCGCTGGCGGTGAGCCTCGCCCAGCTCCCGCGCGACGGCGTTGCAATCGCCGGCCTGCTGGCGCTCGGGATATTGCTGGTCGTGGTGTTCGTGGCCGTCGATCGGCGTAGCCGTGCAGCGGTGCTGCCGCCCAGCGTGTTCGGCGGTGGGCCGTTGCGGTGGGTCTACCTGACCATGGGCGTGCTGATGATGGCGGTGCTGATCGACACCTACGTGCCGTTGTTCGGTCAGCGATTGGGGCACCTGAGTCCGGTGCTGGCCGGCTTCCTGGGTGCTTCGTTGGCGGTCGGCTGGACGGTGAGTGAGATCGTCAGCGCGTCGCTGCGCAGTCCCCGACTCATCGGGCGGGTCGTGCTGGTCGCGCCACTGCTGATGGGCGCCGGACTGGCGATCGGCGCCGTCACTCAGCGGGCCGATGCGTCGCGCGGGCTGGTGGGGTGGTGGGCGCTCGGGCTGCTGATCGCCGGCACCGGCATCGGGATGGCCTGGCCGCATCTGTCGGTGCGCGCCATGGATTCCGTCGACGACCCAGCCGAAAGCGGCGCGGCCGCGGCCGCGATCAACACCGTGCAGTTGATCGCCGGGGCTTTCGGTGCCGGACTGGCCGGCGTCGTCGTCAATACCGCCCCGGGCGGTGACGCGTTGCAGGCCCGCTGGCTGTACGCGGTTTTCACCGTGCTGGCCGCAGCGGGCTTCATCGCCTCCTACCAGGCGACCCGCCCCGACCGACGTCAGCGGGTCGACTTGACCACCTGCGAGTAGTGGAACTGCCAACGTTCGACGATGCGGAAACCCAGATAGCCCGGAAACTGGTAGACCGGAGCCCGGCCGAACGCCTTACCCGGTGAAAGCGACTGTCCCACTTCATGATCGGGGAACGAACTGTCGTGATTGGTGATCGTCCACAGGGTGGTGCACTTATTGATCTTGGCGGTGGTCAGCCAGACGGCGACGTGACCGTCCCACAGCGAGCCGACCTTGGGCCCGTACACGCCGCGCTCGACGTCGATCAGCGACCGGTAGGCGGCCGGCCGGGTGGCCAGTAGCGCCCGGATCGGTCCGGGGCGCCACGGCACGGTGTTGTCGACCAGCAGACAGTCGCCCGGTGCCGCGTGCGTGCTGATGACATCGGCGACCTGGCTGTAGTCCCAGCCCTCTTTGGCGTACGGCCCGCGCTGGGTGAACAGATAATTCGGGACGGCCGCGGCGGCCATCACCAGCACCAGGGCGACCACCTGCCACGGCTTACGGGCGATCGCCACGATGCATACCGCGAGAACGACGGCGGCGGCGGGCGCGGTGAAGATCAGGTAGCGCGGGAAGTAGACCGGCTCACCCACGGCCGAATAGATCAGCACCGCGGCGGTCGGAATCACCACCCACAGCACGCTGATCAGCAGTAACCGGCCGGTGCCGGTGTCGGCCCGCGCCTTCCCGAGGAGTCGCAGGACACCTGCGATCAGCACCAGGGTGCCGGCCAGGATGGCGAACGGGACGCTGTAGTCGAAGTACTGCCGGTGCACCACGTCCAGGAACAGGTTCCGGTGCAGGCCACCGATCCAGCCGATCTGAAACATCTGCTTGTGGGCGAACAAGATGAACGGCGTCATCGCCCCGAGCGCGGCGACCGACGCCACCGCCAGCCAGAGGGCGGGCCACTTGCGTTGCGTGCGCGGCGCGATCAGCGGCAGCATCGCGGCGTAGACCAGCACCATCAGCCCGGTGTTGATGCTGAACAGGATCGCCACCATCAGCAGCAGTGCGTAACCGACCCACAGGCGCGCCCGGTTGCGTCGCACCGCGGCGACCAGCAGCACGGTCAGCCAGGCGGCCACCGCCACCACCAGCGCTGAGGACCGGGCCTCGATGCCGGCCCAGGTCACCCGCGGCAGGATGGCGAATACGGTGCCCGCACACAGCGCCGTCGTCCGTCCGGAGAACATCTTGGCGAACACCACCACGCCGGCGGCGGCGGCGCCCACCGCCAGCGCGCTGGGCAGTCGCGACCAGAACTCCGTCGGCGGGAAGAGGGTGAACCAGCCGTGCATCAACAGGTAGTACAGACCGTGGACGGCGTCGATGTGGCCCAGCAACTTCCACAACTCGGGCAGGGTGCGACTCGCCGCAGCCGAGATGGTCGCCCCCTCGTCGAACCACAGTGACGGCCGGGCGGCCCCGGCGGCGCTGATGGCGGCCGCGACCGCAGCCATCGCCCACGGGTCGAGGCGCCCGCCCCGCACGCGGACGGACGGCGCCGGTTCGGCGTCGTCAGCCAGCGGATTCTCGACGATGGTCGCAGACATGGTGATGTTCAACTTTATGTGCCCAGCCGCGCACCGGCTCGCATGCCCGACTGTTGCGGATCTGCCGATAGTGACCGGCGCGGCTTCCGGGGCCCCACCGTGAGGGCTGCCACGCCGCGAATCTCTCCCAACTATGTCCAGCAACGCGATACTGTCTTGGGTTGGCGGAAACCGACACCTGGGAGGGTAAATGAGCGCCTATCAAACCGTGGTCGTAGGGACCGACGGCTCGGATTCGTCGCTGCGCGCGGTAGAAAGGGCGGCCCGGATCGCCGGAGAGGACGCCAAGCTGATCATCGCCTCGGCCTATCTGCCCCAGAACGACGACGCGCGCGCGGTCGACGCGCTCAAGGGCGAGAGCTACAAAGTGACCGGTACCGCCCCGATCTACGAGATCCTGCACACCGCCAAGGAGCGGGCGCACATCGCGGGCGCGAAGAACGTCGACGAGCGCGCGATCGAGGGCGCCCCGGTCGACGCCCTCGTGCAACTCGCCGAGTCGGAGAAGGCAGATCTGCTGGTGGTCGGCAACGTCGGCCTGAGCACTATTGCGGGGCGGTTGCTGGGGTCGGTGCCGGCCAACGTCTCCCGCAAGGCCAAGGTCGACGTCCTGATCGTGCACACCACGTAGCGTTGGCTACCAGCCGCGTTCGCGCCATTCGGCCAGGTGCGGGCGCTCGGCACCCAGCACCGTGTCGTCGCCGTGGCCGGGGTAGATGACGGTGTCATCGGCGTAGACGTCGAACACCCGGGTGGAGACGTCGTCGAGCAACCGCTCGAAGTCGCCTTCCTGCCAGGTCTTGCCGACGCCGCCCGGGAACAGGCAGTCTCCGGTGAACAGCTGGGTGACCCCGCCCGTCGCGGGCCCGCCGAGCGCCAGCGCCACCGATCCCGGTGTGTGCCCGCGCAAGTGGATGACATCGAACGTCAATTCGCCGATCTGCACGGTGTCGCCGTTGGCCAGCAAACGATCGGGCTTGATCGGTAGCGGCTCGGCGTCGATCTCGTGTGCGGCGGTCGGGGCGCCGGTGGCTTCGGCGACCGCTTCCAGCGCCTGCCAGTGGTCGAAGTGCTGGTGGCTGGTGACGATCAGCGACACCGTGGGCGCGTAGCGTCGGATCAGGTCGATGAGTACGTCGGCGTCGTTGGCGGCGTCGATCAACAATGTTTCTCCGGTTGCGGAACAGGTCACCAGGTAGGCGTTGTTGTCCATAGGGCCAACCGAGGCCTTCAGGATCGTCGCGCCGGGCAGCGAGCGCCGGGCCGCGGTGCCCGGTTCCACGTGTCCGGTGTAGTCGTCGTTCGGGGCTGTCATACCCGGTCACGCTACTTGGCGAAAGCAGGGGCGTTACCTGGCAGGGGCTTGTCGGGGGCGACACCTAGCATGGAATACGGCCTGCGCCATGGCCAGCCCGTCATGGCCGGGCAGCACAGAATTTGAAAGGGGCAGCGTGGCCGACCGCCTCATTGTCAAGGGCGCGCGTGAGCACAACCTGCGCAGCGTCGACCTCGACCTACCCCGGGACGCGCTGATCGTCTTCACCGGGTTGTCCGGGTCGGGGAAGTCCTCTCTGGCGTTCGACACGATCTTCGCCGAAGGGCAGCGCCGCTACGTCGAGTCGCTGTCGGCCTATGCCCGCCAGTTCCTGGGTCAGATGGACAAACCGGACGTCGACTTCATCGAGGGCTTGTCGCCGGCGGTGTCCATCGACCAGAAATCGACGAACCGCAACCCGCGGTCCACCGTCGGCACCATCACCGAGGTGTACGACTACCTGCGACTGCTGTACGCCCGCGCGGGCACGCCGCATTGCCCGATCTGCGGCGAGCGCATCGCACGCCAGACGCCGCAGCAGATCGTCGACCAGGTGCTGGCCATGGAGGAGGGCATCCGCTTCCTGGTGCTGGCCCCCGTGGTCCGCACCCGCAAAGGCGAGTTCGCGGACCTGTTCGACAAGCTCAACGCGCAGGGCTACAGCCGCGTGCGGGTGGACGGGGTGGTGCACCCGCTGACCGAGCCGCCCAAGCTGAAGAAGCAGGAAAAACACGACATCGAGGTCGTGGTGGACCGGCTGACCGTCAAGGCCGCCGCCAAGCAGCGACTGACCGACTCGGTGGAGACCGCGCTGGGCCTGGCCGACGGAATCGTCGTACTGGAATTCCCCGACGACCGCGACGAGCACGACCGGCCGCGCGAGCAGCGGTTTTCGGAGAAGCTCGCCTGCCCCAACGCGCACGCCCTGGCTGTGGACGACCTCGAACCCCGCTCGTTCTCGTTCAACTCGCCCTACGGCGCCTGTCCGGAATGCGTCGGTCTGGGCATCCGCAAAGAGGTCGACCCCGACCTCGTGGTGCCGGACCCGGAACTCACCCTGGCGCAGGGCGCGGTGGCGCCGTGGTCGACCGGGCACACCGCGGAGTACTTCGTCCGGATGATGGCGGGCCTGGGTGACGCGCTGGGCTTCGACGTCAACACCCCGTGGCGCAAGCTGCCGGCCAAGGCGCGCAAGGCGATCCTGGACGGTGCCGATGAGCAGGTGCACGTGCGCTACCGCAACCGCTACGGCCGCACCCGGTCCTACTACGCGGAGTTCGAGGGCGTGCTGGCGTTCCTGCAGCGCAAGATGGCCCAGACCGAGTCCGAACAGATGAAGGAACGCTACGAGGGCTTCATGCGGGACATCCCGTGCCCGGTCTGTGAGGGCACCCGGCTCAAGCCGGAGATCCTGGCAGTGTCCCTGACGGCGGGAAATCTCGGCCCGAAGTCCATCGCCGAGGTGTGCGAGCTGTCCATCGCCGACTGCTCGGACTTCCTCAACGCCCTCACCCTGGGCACCCGGGAACAGGCGATCGCCGGTCAGGTGCTCAAGGAGATCCAGTCGCGGCTGGGCTTCCTCCTCGACGTCGGGCTGGAATACCTGTCACTGTCGCGGGCGGCGGCCACCCTGTCCGGCGGTGAGGCGCAACGCATCCGGCTGGCCACCCAGATCGGCTCCGGGCTGGTGGGTGTGCTGTATGTGCTGGACGAGCCGTCCATCGGGTTGCACCAGCGAGACAACCGGCGGCTCATCGAAACCCTCACCCGGCTGCGGGATCTGGGCAACACCCTGATCGTCGTCGAGCACGACGAGGACACCATCGAACACGCCGACTGGATCGTCGACATCGGCCCCGGCGCCGGCGAGCACGGCGGGCACATCGTGCACAGCGGGCCGTATGACGAGTTGCTGCGCAACACACGATCGATCACCGGCGCCTACCTGTCCGGCCGGGAGAGCATCCAGATGCCCGCGCTGCGGCGGCCTGTCGACCCCAAGCGCCGCCTCACCGTCGTCGGCGCCCGCGAGCACAATCTGCGCGGCATCGACGTCTCGTTCCCGCTGGGCGTCCTGACGTCGGTGACGGGAGTGTCGGGCTCGGGCAAGTCCACGCTGGTCAACGACATCCTGGCCGCGGTGCTCGCCAACCGGCTCAACGGCGCCCGCCAGGTGCCGGGCCGGCACACCCGGGTCACCGGTCTGGATCACCTGGACAAACTGGTGCGGGTCGACCAGTCGCCGATCGGGCGCACCCCGCGCTCCAACCCGGCCACCTACACCGGAGTGTTCGACAAGATCCGCACCCTGTTCGCCGCCACCACCGAGGCCAAGGTGCGCGGCTATCAGCCGGGCCGGTTCTCGTTCAACGTCAAGGGCGGCCGGTGTGAGGCGTGCACGGGGGACGGCACCATCAAGATCGAGATGAACTTCCTGCCCGACGTGTACGTGCCGTGCGAGGTCTGCCAGGGCGCCCGCTACAACCGGGAGACCCTCGAGGTGCACTACAAGGGCAAGACCATCTCCGAGGTGCTGGACATGTCGATCGAGGAGGCGGCGGAGTTCTTCGAGCCGATCTCCGGCATCCACCGCTACCTGCGCACCCTGGTCGACGTCGGGCTGGGCTACGTGCGGCTCGGTCAGCCCGCGCCCACCCTGTCCGGTGGCGAGGCGCAGCGCGTGAAGCTGGCCTCCGAACTGCAGAAGCGTTCCACCGGGCGCACCATCTACGTGCTCGACGAGCCGACCACCGGCCTGCACTTCGACGACATCCGCAAGCTGCTCACCGTGATCAGCGGCCTGGTCGACAAGGGCAACACGGTGATCGTCATCGAACACAACCTGGACGTGATCAAGACCTCGGACTGGATCGTCGACATGGGCCCGGAAGGTGGCGCCGGCGGCGGAACCGTTGTCGCGCAAGGCACTCCGGAGGACATCGCAGCCGTGCCGGAAAGCTATACCGGCAAGTTCCTCGCCGAGTTACTCGGCGCGGCGCCCGTGGCCAGCCGGCGCAGCACCAAGCGCCGCAAGGTCAGCGCGTAGGCGGCACCAGCGCCGCCAGGTGCCTGCTGCCGCACGCACCGACAGTGGGCCGGATCTCACCGAACCAGCGGTTGCCGAGCCGCTTCCTCGGTCTGAGCGCCCTCGCCGCGGCCCAGCGCGACGGTGGCCGCCAACATCGCCGCCACCGCGGCCGGCAGCGCGACGACGCCGACGCCGTGCACGGTCAGCACTTCGCCCAGCACGATCACGCCGAGCAGCACCGCGACCACGGGTTCACCGACCAGCATGATCGGTACCGAGGCCTGCAGCGCGCCGGCCTTGAAGGCCCACTGCTGCAACACGGTCACCAGGATCGCCAGCGCCACAAGCAGATACGGCGCCGGGACGGTGAGCAGGGCATGCCAGCCGCCCGCCCCGAACCGATGGGTGCAGGTCTTGGTCAACACCGCGATCATGCCGAGGCCGACCGCCACCGCGACGCCCAGCGCCGCTGCACGGGTCCGGCCGGTGGTGCGGCGGGCCACAAGCACGCAGACCACGACGGCCGGTACCGCGACAGCGAGCGCCATCGTCCACGCCGGCACCGGCGGCCGGTAGTGCCCTTCCCGCGGTTGACCCACCAGCACGAAGACCGCCAGGGCGGCCGTCAGCAGTGTCGCCCACGCCCACTCGGCCCCGGTCACCCGGTCGCCGGACCGACGGGCGCTCAGCGGCAGCACGAACAGCAGCGACGACACCAGCAGCGGCTGCACCAGCAGCAGGGAGCCGTGCGCCAGTGCCATGGCCTGAAATGCGTAACCGGCACCGGCGGCGGCTGTCCCGGCCCACCACAACCGGTCGCGGAGCACGGCCGCCGCGCTCGCGTGATCCTCCCCGGGTCGTTGCAGGGCAGCTTGTCGCACCACGATGCCCACCGCCGCGACCAACGACGCCAGTAGCGCCGAGCCGATCGCAGCAGCGTGCGACATCAGCCAATCCATGTCCGGGACATACCCCTTACGTCAATAGGTGACTCAGCCCGGTCAGCGAGAGCTCAGGATCACTGGGGTAGTTTGGCGGCCATTTGATTGGCGATCAGCCTGGCCTGGTTGACGGTTGCGGGTGCGCAGACGTTGACATCGAAGACCACATTGGACGCCGCGCTCAGCACGTGCTGGCAGATCACCGAACTGCCGGCCAGCGTGCGCTGCATCGCGATAGACGGTGGAGTGCCGCTGACGTCCCGGAACGTCCACTGCGAGGTCTTACCCTGGTTGACCTGAGTCACGGTCTTGCCGGCGCAGTAGCGCCACGACTCCGCCTGACCAGCGACGAATGCGAGCGCCTGGTCGGCCGAGGCGAAGATGACCCCGCCCTGCACCACCACGTAGCCCGGATCGGAATTCGGCTTCTTCAAGAGTTGCGCAAGCATCCCGGTGTAACCACTGCTCTTGTAGGTCCGCGTCTGATAACCGATGAGCGGCCCGAGGCATCGTTCATCGGACAACGAGTTCTCCGGTCCCGGGTCCTTCATCTCCGTCACGTTGTGGTCGACGACGATGCCCGTCGTGAATACCAGCGCGTCGATCTCCGTTGGGCTGAGCAGCAACGAATCTAGTTGTGCAGCAGTAACTGTCGGTGCCGCCGAGGTTGTGGTGGCAATTGTGGCGGTGCTGGTGGCGGTGGTGGTCTCACGGCTTACCGGTGGCCCGCCGCTATTGTCGTTGCGGTTCACGGCGACCCAGCTGCCGGCACCGATCAGGGTCAGCACGACCACCAGCGCGGCGGCGGGTATGAGCCAGCGTCGGCGCTGCGGGGCCGGTTGCCATGGTGGAGGCGGTGGCGCCGGCCAGTGCCGGGGCACCGGACCGCTGGGCGGCGGAGCGTAGTGCTGGCTGTGGGCGATCATGGTGGCTGCGCGGTCCTGGTCCGGCGCGCTGAGCGCGTGGTTGGCGGCGCGGGCGAGGTCTCCGGCGGTCGGGTAGCGGGCCTCGGGTTCCTTGGCCATGCCGCGCGCGATCACGTCGTCGAAAGCCCTCGGCACGCCGCGGCCCACCCGGCTCGGCTGCGGGATCGGTTGCATCAAATGCGCGGCCATCAGGGCGCTGAGGTTCTGCGTCTGGTACGGCGGCACACCGGTGAGGCACTCGTAGAGCACGCAGGCCAGGCCGTAGATGTCGGAGCGGTAGGTGGTCTCGTCGTCGGAGAACCGTTCGGGTGCCATATAACGCCAGCTGCCGACCGCGGTCCCTGTCCTGGTGAGCTGCTGATCCGTTGCGGCGGCGGCGATTCCGAAGTCGACCAGGTAGGCGAAGTCGTCGCCGGTGATCAGGATGTTCTCCGGTTTGATGTCGCGGTGGATGACCGCGGCGCGGTGCGCAGCGTCCAGCGCGGCCGCCACCTGGGTGATGATCGCCACTGCGCGCGGCGGCGGCAGTGCGCCGGTGCGCTTCAGCAGCGATCCGAGGTCCTCGCCCTCGATGACGCGCATGTCGATGAACAGCTGGCCGTCGATTTCGCCGTAGTCGTGGATCGGCACGATATGTGGTTCCTGCAGACGCCCCGCGGTATGGGCTTCGCGTTGCATGCGCCTGCGGAATACTGCATCGGAGTTCAACTCCCGGGACATCAATTTGAGCGCGACAGTGCGGTCTTTGACCGTGTCATGGGCCTCGTAGACCTCGCCCATGCCACCGCGTCCCAATAGTCGTCCGAGTCGGTAGGGTCCGAACTGCAGACCCGCGCGCGAGGTCGGGACGGTGTCACTCATCGGTGCGCATCGACTCCCGGATCTGCGCCAGGCGCTGGGCGGCGGCCCGCTGGCGCTGCTCGTACTCGTCTGCGACGGAGCGGCCCTCGGCCGTCTCGGCTGCGAGTTCCTCGGCGCCCAGGGCGGCGCCGTAGCGGTTTTCGATCTTCTCGCGCACCGAGTCGAAGGTCGGCACGCCGGACTTGTCGTAGCCGACGTCGGGCGGTGGCTCGGCGTCGGGAGCAGACGGTTGCTCGGGCATGCCCGATAGGTTACTTGCCCCGGTTATCGGCGATCCGGATCACGAGCTAATGCGGCTTGGCCAGCGGGAAGGGCAGCGTCTCGCGGATGCTGCGCCCGGTGATCAGCATCACCACCCGGTCCACGCCCATGCCCAGCCCGCCGGTGGGCGGCATCGCGTATTCCATCGCCTGCAGGAAGTCCTCGTCGAGCTCCATCGCCTCGGGGTCGCCGCCGGCGGCGAGCAGGGACTGCTCCTCGAGGCGTCGCCGTTGTTCCACCGGATCGGTGAGTTCGCTGTAGGCCGTGCCGAGCTCGACCCCCCACGCCACCAGGTCCCAGCGTTCGGCGACACCGCGTTTGCTCCGATGCGGTCTGGTCAGCGGGGACACCGAGGTGGGGAAGTCGGTGTAGAACGTGGGTTTCTCGGTGCGGTCCTCAACCAGGTGCTCGTAGAGCTCCAGCACCACCGCGCCGGCGTCCCAGTACCCCCGATACGGGATGCGGGCGGCGTCGGACAGCTTGCGCAGCTTGGCCAGACTGGTGTCGGCGTCGATGTGCTCGCCGAGGGCTTCGGAAACCGCGTCGTGCACCGTCTTGACCGGCCAGACTCCGGAGATGTCGACCGGCTCGAGCCCGCCCGAGCTGACCGAGTCATCCTGGCTTCGGGGCCGCATCGCGGTCTGGGCGCCGTTGGCGGCCTCGGCGGCGTTCTGGATCAGTTCACGGCACCCGTCGACCCAGACCATGTAGTCGGCGTGCGCCTGATACGCCTCCAGCAGGGTGAATTCCGGGTTGTGGCTGAAGTCGACGCCTTCGTTGCGGAACGCCCGGCCGAGTTCGAAGACCCGTTCCACGCCGCCCACGCAGAGCCGTTTGAGGTAGAGCTCCGGGGCGATGCGCAGAAACAGGTCCATCGTGTAGGCGTTGATGTGGGTGACGAACGGGCGGGCGGTGGCTCCACCGTGCACCTGCTGCAGGATCGGTGTCTCGACCTCGATGAATCCCTTGGCGAACAGCGTCTCGCGGATCGAACGCAGCACGGCGCTGCGCGAGGTGATCAGGTCGCGCGATTCGATATTGACGGCCAGGTCCACATAGCGGGTCCGCACGCGGGCCTCGGGGTCGGTCAGTCCCTTCCACTTATCCGGCAGCGGTCGCAGGCATTTCCCGATCAGACGCCAACTGGTCACGATTAGGGACCGGGTGCCCTTGTCGCTGAAACCCATGTGGCCGGACATCTCCAGCAGGTCACCGAGATCGATCGCGGCGTTGAAATCAGCCGCACGACCCTGTTGCAGACGGGAATTGTCCAGCAGCACTTGAATTTCACCGGTCCAGTCGCGCAGCTGCGCAAACAGCACGCCACCGTAATTGCGCACTCGCAAGATCCGGCCCGACACCGAAATACTGGTCTCGTCGTCGGCATCGAGCGCCGCGACGACGGTGTGGGTCGGCGGCTCACCCACGGGGTAGGCGTCAATGCCGTTGTCGCGCAGTTTCTTCAGCTTCGCCAGGCGTACCCGCACCTGCTCGGGCTGGCGCCGCCGGCCGTCCTCGGTCTCGGGTAGGTCGTCGACTTGCAGGCCGCTGATGTCCGGCGCGGTGCCATCGGGGTGCAACAGCCCGGACTCCGCCAGTCGCTGCGGCACGGCGGGATGGTGGCCGGTGTGCACCTTGTCGCGTCGGGTGAACGGCAGCGAGAGGAAACCCTCGGCCAGCGCTGAAGCGACACCGACCTTCGGCATCAACCGGGCATCGTCATAGCAGGCGTAACGGGGCACCCAGTCGGGCTGGTACTTCATGTTGGAGCGGTAGAGCGTCTCGAGTTGCCACCACCGCGAGAAGAAGACCAACAGCCCGCGCCACAACCGGGCGACCGGTCCGGCGCCGAGTTGCGCGCCCTGTTCGAACGCCGCCCGGAACATGGCGAAATTCAGCGAAATGCGGTTGATGCCAAGGGTTTCGGCACGCAGAGCCAACTCGCTGACCATCAGCTCGATGGTGCCGTTGGGGGACTGGCGAGAACGCCGCATCAAGTCCAGGGAGACGCCGGTGCTGCCCCACGGCACCATCGACAGCATTGCCACCACCTGGTGGTTGGGGTCGATGGCCTCCACCAGCAGGCAGTCGGCGTCGGCCGGATCACCGAGCCGGCCCAGTGCCATGGAGAAACCGCGCTCGGTTTCGGTGTCGCGCCAGGCATCTGCCCGGGCGATCGTCTGCGCCATCTCTTCTTCGGAGATGTCGCGGTGGCGCCGGATGCGAACGCTGAGCCCGGCCCGGCGCGCCCGCGTCACCGCCTGACGCACCCCCCGCATGTCGGGTCCGGACAACTTGAAATCAGCGGGGCGAAGAATCGCCTCGTCGCCCAGCTCGAGCGCGTTGAGTCCCGCCTCACGGTAGATCTGCGCCCCCGCCGAGCTGGCACCCATGACGCCCGGGGACCAGCCGTAGGTCTGGCACAACTGCAGCCAGGCCTCGACGGCCTGCGGCCACGCCCGCGGGTCGCCCACCGGGTCGCCGCTGGCAAGGCAGACACCGATCTCGACCCGATAAGTGATGGCGGCGCGCCCGCTGGGGGCGAAAACCACTGATTTGTCGCGGCGGGTGGCGAAGTACGCCAGGGAGTCGTTCTTGCCCCACAACTCGACCAGCCCGCGGATCGCCGACTCGTCCTCGCCGGTCAGGGCATTGTCGGCGCGCTGGGACATGAACAGCACGATCGTCGCCGCAATCAACGCGAAGGCGCCGAAGAGCCCGAAGATCGCGTTGAGGAAGACGTGCGGGCGCCCGGTGAACAGTTCGGGATCGGCCACGCCGAAGCCGATCACGCGGTTGACGACATAAGGGAGCCGGTCGCCGGGCGCGAGGCTGCCGGGGAACATCTCGACCAGGCCCCACGACGCGAGGATGCCGATCGCACCACCGGTCACCAGCACCGCGGCCGCCCGCAGCAGCGCGCCGCGGCGCACTTTGGCCCAGAACTCCCGGTAGCCCAAGACCAGCAGGACGATCGTCACCACGTGGAAGGCAAAGCCGAGGTTCTCGCCGAACGCCTCAGCCGGGGTGTTTCCACCGGCGGCGATGTCGGCGGCGTTCAGCACGGCGTGGACCGCCATGTTGCCGAGCAGCACCAGCCAGGCGATGCGCTTGCGTGCGGCCAGCGCCGCGGCCAGCAGGGCCAGCACGAACGACCAGGCGAAGCTGGTGTCGGGGAAGTTGAACAGGTAGCTGTTGATGAACACCCGCGGCGCGTGGATCAGGTAGCGGATCAGCGGCGAGACGCTGGCCAGCAGCGATACGGTCGCGATCACGCCGACCGTCCAGCCGGCTGCGGCGGGCAGCCAGTGGTACCGGGAACGCGCCCGGCGCGCCGAATGAGCCTTAGTGAGTGTCACAGACGGCGAGGATATTCGTTGAGACCGGGAAAATCCTGAGCATGCCATCCCCTCGCTAAGTGGCGCGTTGCCGAGCCCACGCATTACTGCTGTTAGACTGACTGCTGCGACCATCCCGGCCACGGCCAGGGAACGTTAAGTGGAGTCCCACTCCCACCGGTGACCACGAGCAGGCGTCTGAGCCAGTTTGCAGGTTATCCGGTCCGGTCACAGGCATTTTCCGAGATGTCTGTTCTGCGTTTCGGCGCTGGCGGTTTGAGTGATTTCAGGCCGTGACCGGTCGGCATTGGGCCCTGCTGCTGCAGGGCTTTTTTGCTGATGGTTGGTGTCCCCTCCGCTGTTCCCGGCCCGGTACCGGCCTGGGCCGCGTGGAATAGCAGCCAACGAGGGAGGCCCCATCAGCACTGAGACCCGCGTCAACGAGCGCATTCGCGTGCCTGAAGTTCGATTGATCGGCCCTGGCGGAGAGCAGGTAGGCATCGTGCGTATCGAAGACGCACTTCGCGTCGCCGCGGACGCCGATCTCGACCTTGTCGAAGTTGCTCCGAACGCCAGACCACCGGTCTGCAAGATCATGGACTACGGCAAGTACAAGTACGAGGCGGCGCAGAAGGCGCGCGAATCGCGCAGGAACCAGCAGCAGACCGTCGTCAAGGAACAGAAGCTGCGACCCAAGATCGACGACCACGACTACGAGACGAAGAAGGGCCACGTGGTCCGCTTCCTCGAAGCCGGCTCGAAGGTCAAGGTGACCATCATGTTCCGCGGACGCGAGCAGTCCAGGCCCGAGTTGGGTTACCGACTGCTGCAGCGTCTGGGAGCCGACGTCGCCGAATACGGATTCGTCGAAACGTCGGCCAAGCAGGACGGCCGCAACATGACGATGGTGCTGGCACCGCACCGCGGCGCGAAGACCCGCGCCAAGGCGCGCCACGACGGCGAGCCGGGCGCCGTGCCCGCCGACGACGACACGCCGTCGGCCAACTAACTGCCAGTACAACCTCGAAGAACCAGAAGGAACCGAAGAATCATGCCCAAGGCCAAGACCCACAGCGGGGCCTCGAAGCGGTTCCGGCGCACCGGCACCGGGAAGATCGTCCGCCAGAAAGCCAACCGCCGGCACCTGCTCGAGCACAAGGCGAGCAAGCGCACCCGGCGACTGGACGGTCGCACCGTCGTGTCGCCCAACGACGCCAAGCGGATCAACTCGCTGCTCAACGGCTGACCGCGCGTCGTCCCATCCACCGACCTCGGGCTGGCGTCAGCCCCCGACCGATCACGTTTGAACGAGAGTAGGAACCCCCATGGCACGCGTAAAGCGGGCGGTCAACGCCCACAAGAAGCGGCGCAGCGTCCTGAAGGCATCGAAGGGCTATCGCGGTCAGCGATCCCGGCTCTACCGCAAGGCCAAAGAGCAGCAGCTGCATTCGCTGAACTACGCCTACCGTGACCGCCGCGCCCGCAAGGGCGAGTTCCGCAAGTTGTGGATCTCGCGGATCAACGCCGCAGCACGTGCCAACGACATCACCTACAACCGGCTGATTCAGGGTCTGAAGGCAGCGGGTGTCGAGGTGGACCGCAAGAACCTCGCCGATATCGCGATCACCGATCCGGCCGCGTTCACCGCGCTCGTCGAGGTGGCCCGCGCCGCGCTGCCCGGGGACGTCAACGCCCCGTCGGGAGAAGCTGCCTAACCTGCCGGCCGTGCTCACGGAACGCTCGGCGCGGGTGGTCGCCGCGGTGAAGTTGCACCGCCAGGTCGGCCGCCGCCGGGCGGGACTTTTCCTGGCCGAAGGCCCGAACCTGGTCGAGGCGGCGCTCGCGCGCCGTCTGATCCGGGAGATCTTCGTCACCGAAGACGCCGCACGGCGCCACGAAGGCTTGCTCAACGGGCCGCAGGTGCCGGTGCACCTGGTGACCGAGCGGGCCGCCAAGGCGTTGTCCGAGACCGTCACCCCGTCCGGGTTGGTCGCGGTCTGCCGGATCCCGGACACCGGGCTGGACGAGGTGTTGGGCACGTCCGCTCGGCTGGTGGCGGTCGCCGTGGACCTCGGCGAACCCGGCAACGCGGGCACGCTCATCCGGATCGCTGACGCGATGGGCGCGGCTGCGGTGATTTTCACCGGCCACAGCGTCGACCCCTATAACGGCAAGTGCTTGCGCGCCTCCACCGGCAGCATCTTCGCGGTCCCCGTCGTCGTCGACCCGGACGCGGCCGGGGTACTGACCCGATTGCGGGCGGCCGGTCTGCAGGCGTTGGCGACGACGATCGACGGCGAGACCTCGCTCGACGACGCCGGTGCACTGTTGGGCGAGCCGACGGCGTGGTTGTTCGGCCCGGAATCCCACGGCTTGCCGACCGACATTGCCCGACGGGCCGACCACCGGGTGCATATCCCGATGTCCGGGGGAGCGGAGAGCCTCAACGTCGCAGCTTCGGCAGCGATCTGCCTGTATCAGAGCTCGCGTGCGTTACGCGGCGCGGGTGCGTCCCCGGGAGGGCCGCAAGCCCGCGATTGACAGCGTGCTGTGCATCAGCGATCCCGCGCGTTCCATCAGCGCGCGGGCCGGGTCCAGCGGCGAGGGGAGCCGGGTGCTGGGCCGCGGCGGGAAGTAATGCATCGGTAGGCCGCGCCGGTCGCGCGGCGGCGCCACAAACCGGGGTGCCTCGACCAGCGGCGCGTCGCTGCGGATCTGTCCTGCCGAGCGACGGTAGGCGGCCAGCGCGCGCGGGTGCAGCCGGATCTCGTCGGGCACGGCCAGAAACGCCAACTCGACGACCTTGCCGAACACCCGCAGCAGAATTTCGTCGCCGGGCGTCCAATGCATGCCCGCCTTCTCCCGGACGGCTGGCTCGAACAGGCCCGCGGCGATCCAGCGCTGACCCGCCACCAGCGGTCGGAAGATCTGGTCCCATACGGGTGTGGGCATGAGCACGAACTTCGGTTTCGGAATCCGGATGTTGAAGATGTCCAAGGTGGCCTGGTTGATTTCCAGCTCCTCGCGGCCAACCCGCTCCCAGTACTCCTGGAACTCCTCCCATGACTTGGGCACTGGACGCATGCTCATCCCGTACAGCTGATACCACTGCACGTGCTCATCGAACAGCTGACGCTTCTCGGCCTCGGTCAGCCCGCCGCAGAAGTACTCGGCGACCTTGACCACCAGCATGAAGAACGTGGCGTGCGCCCAGTAGAACGTTTCCGGATTGAGCGCGTGATAGCGCCGGCCCGCGTTGTCGACGCCTTTGATGGTCGCGTGGTAGCCCCTGATCTGGCTGCCGGTCTGCGACGCCCGGTCGCCGTCATAGACCACTCCCATGATCGGATAGACCGACCGAGCCACCCGTTGCAGCGGTTCGCGCAACAGGATCGAATGCTCCTCGACCCCCGCACCCAGCCCCGGGTACATGTTCTGGATCGCTCCGATCCAGACGCCCATCATTCCGGTGCGTAGGTCTCCGAAGTATTTCCAGGTCAGCGAGTCGGGCCCGAGAGGGTCAGCCGCTGTCGTCGATGTGGCAGTCATCACGGCCTCCAAAGCGCCAATGTGGCCTCACGATAAGCGTTGACAACACGCGTTGTCCACGATTTGAACATATGTGTCGCATCTGTGTTATGGACTCTCCATAGCCCCGCCGCAACCGCGTGATCAGCGCATTTGCCTCATTCTTCAACACGTGTGGCACGGACCTCGTTGCCGGCGTGAGCCGCGAGCACCTAACCTGGCCGAGTGGAGGACGGGCCAGACGAACCGCAGTCCGGCGGTTCCGGCGACACCGCGACAGCGGTCAAAGACGCCCCCCGGCGACGGTCCCCGGCGAAATGGCTGAGCAGCACCAACCGCAGCCCCGGTGTGGTCGGGTTCGTCAAGCGCGCCCGGCGGTTGCTGCCCGGCGACCCCGAGTTCGGCGATCCGCTGTCCACCGCCGGCGAGGGCGGGCCCAGTGCCGCCGCGCGGGCCGCCGACCGGCTGCTGGGGGACCGCGACGCGGCGTCCCGCGAAGTCAGTCTGGGCGTGCTGCAGGTCTGGCAGGCGATGACCGAGGCCGTCTCGCGACGTCCGGCAAACCCCGAAGTGACGCTGGTGTTCACCGACCTGGTCGGATACTCCACCTGGTCGCTGGAAGCCGGGGACGACGCGGCCCTCACGTTGCTGCGGCAGGTGGCCCGCGCGGTGGAATCCCCGCTGCTCGACGCGGGCGGCCACATCGTCAAGCGGATGGGCGACGGCATCATGGCCGTGTTCCGGCGTCCCGGCACCGCGGTCAGGGCGGTGATGGCCGCTCAGGAGGCCATCAAAGACGTTGAGGTTCAAGGTTATTCGCCACGTATGCGGGTCGGGATCCACACCGGCAGGCCGCAGCGGCTGGGCTCGGACTGGCTGGGCGTCGACGTCAACATCGCCGCGCGGGTGATGGAACGCGCGACCAAGGGCGGCGTCATGATCTCCAGCCCGACTCTGGATCTGATCCCGCAAAGCGAGCTCGACGAACTCGGTGTCACCGCGCGGCGAGCGCGCCGACCGATGTTTTCCAGCAAACTCACCGGTATCCCGCCGGACTTGGCGATCTATCGCCTCAAGACTGGCAGGGACTTGTCAGCCGGTGATAACACGGATGAGACAAACGCCCGGGCATAGTGGGAGCTGATGTTTGCCCAAATCTTCGCCCGACTGTCCCGCGTACGTATCAGCGCGGGCTATGTGGCGATCCTGTTCGCGGTGAGCACCACAATGCTGGTCATCAGCCCGCAGGCGCACGACCGGATCATCCGTCACGCCAGCACCAACCTGCACAACCTCGCGCACGGGCGGTTGGGAACCCTGCTGGGCAGCGCGTTCGTCGTGGAGGCCGGTCCACTGTATTTCTGGCTGCCGTTCCTGACCTGTTTGCTTGTCCTGGCCGAATTGCAGCTGCACTCCCTCCGGCTGGTAACCACCTTCCTGATCGGCCACATCGGTGCGACGCTGCTGGTCGCCGCAGCGCTGGCGGCGGCGGTCAAAGAGGGTTGGATGCCATGGTCGATCACCCGAGCCAGCGACGTCGGCATGAGTTACGGCGCGCTGGCGGTGCTCGGCGGGTTGACCGCGACAATCCCGCGTTACTGGCGGCCGGCGTGGATCGTCTGGTGGCTGGCGGTCGGCCTGTCCGCGGCCGTCGTGGGCGGGGAGTTCACCAACGCGGGCCACGCCATCGCCCTGATCCTGGGCATGTCGATCGGCCTGCGATTCCGGGTGCCCGCCCGCTGGACGCCGGTGCGTTGCCTGATGCTGCTCAATTCTGCGGGCTTCGGCTTCCTGGTCCTGGCGCACAGCATGGTCGGGATGGCCATCAGCGCAGTGCTGGGAGTGATCGGTGCAGTGGCGGCCCACCTCCTGGCTCGTCGGTTCAGCCCCGGGACACCGCCGCAGCCCGTGGCCGCGGGCGCCCTGGACCAGCCACTGCCGGGGGTCAGCGCCTGACGATCGGCGCGCGCTGTGGTGATCTCTGACACAACATCGCATGACTTATGATCGGCAGTTGCGTCATACCCGTGTCGCAAACCTCATCGCCGCTGATGCGGGCCGCGTTTGGGCCCACCGCACGGGGTAGTGGCCAACCAGCCCCGTCAGCAAGGAGAGTGCCGTCGCGTGGGTGACCAACCCGTCGATCTGTCGCCGGATGCGTTGACGCGGGCGCTTGAGGCCGCGCGATCAGCCATCGCCGCCGCCGCCAGCCTGGATGCGCTCGCGCACGCCAAGACCGAACACCTCGGCGATCGGTCACCGCTCGCGCTCGCCCGGCAAGCGCTGGGCGCACTGCCCAAGGATGAACGCGCTGACGCCGGCAAACGCGTCAACATCGCGCGCGGGGAGGCGCAGCGCGCCTACGACGAGCGCCTGGTTGCTTTGCGCGCCGAGCGGGACGCGGCCGTGCTGGTCGCCGAGCGTATCGACGTCACGCTGCCGTCGACGCGGCAGCCGACCGGTGCGCGGCACCCGATCACAATTCTGGCCGAGCACATCGCCGACACCTTCGTCGCGATGGGCTGGGAGCTGGCTGAGGGGCCGGAGGTCGAGACCGAGCAGTTCAACTTCGACGCGCTGAACTTCCCGCCGGACCACCCCGCCCGCAGCGAACAGGACACCTTCTACATCGCGCCGGAGGATTCGCGGCAACTGCTGCGCACCCACACCTCCCCGGTTCAGGTGCGCACGCTGTTGGAGCGGGAATTACCGGTGTACATCATTTCGATCGGGCGCACCTTCCGCACCGACGAACTCGATGCCACCCATACGCCGGTCTTCCACCAGGTGGAAGGTCTGGCGGTGGACCGCGGGCTGACCATGGCGCACCTGCGCGGCACTCTGGACGCGTTCGCGCGCGCCGAATTCGGGTCGCTGGCCCGGACCCGGATGCGCCCGCACTTCTTTCCGTTCACCGAACCCTCCGCCGAGGTCGACGTGTGGTTCGAGGGCAAGAAGGGCGGCGCGGACTGGGTGGAGTGGGGCGGCTGCGGCATGGTGCATCCGAATGTGTTGCGCGCCGCAGGAATCGACCCGCAGGTCTACTCCGGGTTCGCTTTCGGGATGGGTCTGGAGCGAACCCTGCAGTTCCGCAACGGTATTCCCGACATGCGCGACATGGTCGAAGGCGACGTCCGGTTCTCGCTGCCGTTCGGGGTAGGTGCCTGATGCGGGTTCCGTACAGCTGGTTGCGCGAGGTGGTCCGCGCCGGTGCCCCGGATTGGGAGGTCAGCTCCGCTGAATTGGAGCAGGCGCTGGTCCGGGTGGGTCACGAGGTCGAAGAGGTGCACACGCTCGGCCCGGTCGACGGGCCGCTGCGGGTGGGCCGGGTGGCCGAGATCGAGGAGCTGACCGGATTCAAGAAACCCATCCGGGCATGTCTGGTGGATGTCGGCGCCGATGCACATCAGGAAATTATCTGCGGTGCAACGAATTTCGCGGTCGGCGAGCTGGTTGTCGTGGCACTACCCGGGGCCACCCTGCCCGGGGACTTCACCATCGCCGCGCGCAAGACCTACGGGCGTAATTCCCACGGCATGATCTGTTCAGCCGCCGAACTCGGTTTGGGCACAGATCATTCCGGGATCCTGGTGTTGCCTCCGGGAACCGCCGAACCAGGAGCCGACGGTGCGGCGGTGCTCGGTCTCGACGACGTCGTCTTCGATCTGGCCATCACCCCCGACCGTGGGTACGCCATGTCGGTGCGCGGCCTGGCTCGCGAGATCGCCTGCGCCTACGACCTGGACTTCGTGGATCCCGCCGCGCAGGTCGCGCCGTTGCCCGTCGACGGGCAGGCCTGGCCGCTGACGGTGGACCCCGCCACCGGGGTGCGCCGCTTCGCGCTGCGTCCGGTCACCGGCATCGACCCCGTCGCGGTGTCACCGTGGTGGCTGCAACGACGACTGCTGCTGTGCGGCATCCGGGCCACGTCACTGGCCGTCGACGTCACCAACTACGTCATGCTCGAACTCGGCCACCCGATGCACGCGCACGACCGGAGCCGGATTACCGGTGGCTTCGCCGTCCGTTTCGCGCGGGCCGGTGAAACCGTCGTCACCCTCGACGACATCGAGCGCAAGCTCGAACCCGCCGACGTCCTGATCGTCGACGACGTCGCGACCACCGCGATCGGCGGCGTCATGGGGGCGGCCAGCACCGAGGTCCGTGCCGACTCCACCGAGGTGCTGCTCGAGGCCGCCGTCTGGGATCCGGCGGCGATTTCGCGCACCCAGCGTCGACTCCATCTGCCCAGTGAGGCCGCCCGCCGGTACGAGCGCGTCGTCGACCCGGCCATCTCGGTGGCCGTATTGGATCGCTGCGCCCAACTGCTGGTGGAGATCGCCGGCGGAACGGCCGAACCCACACTGACCGATTGGCGAGGCGACCCACCCGTCGCGGATTGGGCCGGTCGGCCGATCACGATCCCCGCCAACCTGCCCGACCGTTTCGCCGGGGTGAGCTACCCGCCAGGGACCACCGCGCGGCGTCTGACCCGGATCGGGGCCCGGGTGGACGCAGCAGGCGACGCCCTGACCGTCACGCCGCCCAGCTGGCGTCCGGACCTGCAGCAGCCCGCCGACCTGGTTGAGGAGGTGCTGCGGCTGGAGGGCTTGGAGGGCATTCCGTCGGTGCTCCCGGCGGCGCCCGCGGGTCGCGGGCTCACGGCCAAACAGCAGCGGCGCCGTGCGGTCGGCAAGTCGCTGGCCCTGTCCGGCTACGTCGAGATCCTGCCGACGCCGTTTCTGCCGGCCGGGGCATTCGACGTGTGGGGGTTGGCGGCCGACGACCCCCGCCGCAACACCACCAACGTGGTCAACCCGCTGGAAGCCGACCGACCGCAGCTGGCCACCACGCTGTTGCCGGCGTTACTGGAAGCATTGAGCCGCAACGTATCCCGCGGTATCGGCGATCTGGCGCTGTTCGCGATCGCGCAGGTGGTGCAACCCACCGAGCACACCCGCGGCGTCGGGTTGATCCCGGTCGATCGCCGGCCCACGACAGCCGAGATCGCGGCACTGGACGCGTCGCTGCCGCGGCAACCCCAGCATGTCGCCGCGGTACTGGCGGGGCTGCGCGAGCCGCGCGGCCCGTGGGGGCCGGGTCGTGCCGTCGAAGCCTCCGACGCGTTCGAGGCGGTGCGGATCATTGCGCGCGCCAGCGGAATCGAGGTCACGCTGCGGGCGACGCAGTACCTGCCGTGGCATCCGGGTCGATGCGCTGAAGTGCTTATCGGCGACACCCTGATCGGTCACGCCGGGCAGTTGCATCCCGCCGTCATCGAGCGCGGGGGCCTCCCGCGTGGCGCCTGCGCGCTGGAGTTGAACCTGGACGCGATCCCCACCGCTGGGGTGCTGCCGGCACCCCGGGTGTCACCGTTCCCGGCTGTGTTCCAGGATCTGAGCCTGGTGGTGCCCGCCGGCGTGCCCGCGCAGGCGGTGCAGGACGCCGTCCGTGCAGGTGCGGGCGAACTGCTCGAACACATTCAACTGTTCGACGTCTACGTCGGTGCGCAACTCGGCGATGACCGCAAATCGCTGACGTTCGCGCTGCGGTTCCGCGCGCCCGACCGCACGCTGACCGAAGACGACGCGAGCGCGGCGCGGGACGCGGCGGTGCGGGTTGCGGCCGAGCGGGTCGGCGCCGTTCTGCGCGGTTGATTACATGGTTGCCGAATTGAGGCCGATGCTGCGAAATCAATTGTTCTTCGTCCGAACTGCAATGATCCAGTCGCGAACTTGACGGATCTCCGCTGGGCTCGCTTTCGAGCCGACGAGCCTGCTGCCTTCCCTAGTTGATCCCCTCAGGTCCGCGCAGTGGCGCAGCACGCAGTTGGTATGCAGCAATTCGCGAGGTGCCAATCCAAGTAAATTCCCGCGCATTGTCGGGAGTCGATTTAGGCTGCGATACACCCTGAGACAGATCAGGCGAACTCTGCAACGAAGCGAGGAAGCCAACAATGTCGTACTTGGTTGCAACGCCAGATCTGTTCACCGCGGTCGCTGACAATCTGGCCGGAATTCGCACGGCGCTCGGCGACGCCGCTGCCGCCGCGGCGGCCCCGACGACGACGTTAGCGGCTGCCGCGGCTGACGAGGTGTCGGCGGCGGTTTCCCAGCTGTTCGGGGTCTACGGCCAACAATTCCAGTCGCTCAACGCGCAGGCCTCGGCGTTTCACGCCCAGTTCGTGCAGACCTTGAACGCGGGTGCGGCCTCGTACGCGGCCGCTGAGGCGGCCAACGCGTCGCAGGCCCTGGCCGCAGCCATCAACTCGCCCGCCGAGACACTGTTGGGCCGCCCGCTGATCGGCAACGGCGCGGACGGGGCTGCGGGAACCGGGTCAGGCGCAGGCGGCGACGGCGCGCCGGGTGGGCTGCTGTTCGGTAATGGCGGCAAGGGCGGGGCGGGCGGTCCCACGGATGGCGCCGGCGGCAACGGCGGTGCGGCGGGGTTGTTCGGCAATGGTGGTGCTGGGGGCACCGGGGTCGGTGCCGGCGCCGGAGGCCGAGGCGGCACCGGTGGATTGTTCTACGGCAACGGAGGCGCTGGCGGGGGCAGTGGCACGGGTGCGGCCGGCGCCGGCGGCAGCGCCCTGTTCTTCGGCAACGGCGGCGGTGGTGGCGCCGGGCCGTCCGGCGGCGCAGCCGGTCAGGCCGGCCTGTTCGTCGGCGACGGCGGCAGCGGCGGGGCCGGGACCGGAGCCGCCGGGGCGGACGGCGGGTTCATCGGTAGCGGTGGTGCCGGCGGATCCAGTACGACGGGTCCGGCTGGCAACGGCGGAAACGCCTTCTTCGGCAACGGCGGCGAGGGTGGAACGAGTACCGCCGGGGCCGGCGGCAGCGGCGGAGACACGTTGGTCGGCATTGGGGGTGCCGGGGGATCGTCCGGGGGTACCGGCGGGGCGGCCGGTGGTGCTGGCGGCAATGTCGGAATTTTGGGATCTGGTGGCAGCGGAGGTGGCGGTGCCGCCAGCGGCGCCACCTTGGGAATCGGTGGACCCGGTGGCGCCGGCGGACGGGGTGGAAACGCCGGACTGCTGTACGGCGACGGGGGTGCCGGTGGAGCTGGCGGAAACGGTGGCACCACGTCCGGACTGGCACTGACAGGTGGTAATGGCGGCATCGGCGGTGCTGGTGGCAGCGCCGGCCTCATCGGCAACGGCGGCGCCGGGGGGTTCGGCGGCACAGGCGGACCCAGCACCTCCAGCCTTTTGGGCGCCCTGTCCGGCGGGACCGGCGGGGCCGGCGGCCAGGGAGGTGCCAGCGGGTTGCTCTATGGCACCGGCGGTAGTGGCGGCGACGGCGGCATTGGTGGGACTACCGCCAGAGGCAGCCAACCCGGTGGCACCGGCGGTGCGGGTGGTTCCGGCGGAGCCAGCTTCCTGGTTGGTGGTGGCGGAACCGGTGGGGAGGGTGGGACCGGGGGATCTCACACCGGGACTGGTTCTCAGGCAGGCACTGGCGGTACTGGCGGCGCCGGTGGTAACGGCGGTGACGCCGCGATTGCCGGGAATGGTGGAGACGGCGGCCCGGGCGGCGGTGGTGGCGCGGGTGCTGCCGGGGCCGGCGCCAAGGGAGGCGGCGGCAACGCAGGTTCCGCCGGTCTGCTCTTTGGGCAGAGCGGCGCTCCCGGGGCCGCAGCGGTAGCTGCCGGCTTGGGCGACAGCATTCCGATCCTTGAACCGTACGAGAATTTGTTCAACAACACCGTTGCCAACTTGCGAAGCATCGGCAGCAGTTACCTGGCCGACCCTTCGTCGTTCCTGCAGCAGATCCTGGCTAACCAGTACGACTATGGGCGGCTGACGCTGACGTCGCTCACCAATGCGACGCGCGACTTCTCGATTGGGGTGGCGGGCATACCCTCCAGCCTGCAAGTGGCCTTCCAGGACCTTCTGGCGGGTGACACCGGTGGCGCGGTGCGCGTCGTCGGAGGTGCACTGCTCAACACCCTGATCAGTGGCCTCGACACTGCGGACCTGTCGAACATCAAGCTGGTCGGGACGCTCGGTGACCTGTTGCCCATCTTGAGCATCCCGGGTGAGTTCGCGCAGAACGTCACCAACGTGATCGACACCGTGCTGGACACCAATATCGCCGCGGCGATCAACACCACGACGCTGAGCGGCAGCATCACGTTCGGCTTGCCGCTGGCGCTGGCCGTCGATGCCCTAGGAGCACCTCTCACCAGCACGATAGCCACGGTCAATAGCGCGACAACTTTCGTCAATGCCGTTCAGGCGGGCAATTTCGCGGCGGCTTTGACCACACTTGTCGAATCGCCGGCAATCATCACCGACGCCTTCCTCAACGGCGAGGCGACGCTGCCGCTGGCCTTGGCGCTACCCGGATTGCCCCCGGCAACAGTCGGTGTTCCGATCGGCGGCATTCTTTCGCCGCTACGACCGTTCACCGCGACAGTGACGGTTTCCCCGTTGCCGCCGATCACCATCGTGCTCGGTGGTACTACCGCTGGTGGCATCGTTCCGGCGCTGCTGAACTACGCGCCCGCACAACTCGCGCGAGCTATCGCGTAGTAGATCTGCAGTTGAGCGACGAGTTCGAGCTGCAGGATTCCGTTGAGCTGCCAGTGGCTTGAGGCCCGGCCAAACCCACAAATGGCGGCCGGGCCTGTCGCCTAACCCACGTTCAGGCCGAAGCTGGCATTGATCGCGGCCTGAAGAGCCAACTGCAAGTTGGTCAGTGCGGCATTACCGGCCAGGGCCAAGCTGAGGGCGACGTCATCGAGCGAACCCAAGAACGCACCGCCAGTCTGAGTCAAGCCGTTGAGCGCACCCTGCAGGCCTGCTGTCAACGCCCCGCCGGTCTGGCCAAACCCGGCAAGACCAGCATTGATGCTGCTGTTGAGGGCTCCACCGAAGACGGAGGCGACCTCGTTGGCGGCATCCAGCCAGATGTCAGCCAGGGCGAAACCGGTTCCGGTACTACCGCTCAGAGCGCCGAGGAGATTGGCCGTCAGATTCGCCCCGGTCTGCGTAAGCCCCGTCAGACCAGCGCTCAAGCTTGCCGCCAGAACCTGACCAGAATTGACCACACCTTCGAGTCCGGCGTTGAAGGCACCCGACAGCGCTGCGCCGAGGTTCGCCGCGACCTGTGCGCTGACGTTGAGCGACGCGCTCAGCATCGGCAGAGCTGGGAAGTTGAAGGTCGGGAGGGTGAAGTCGAAGTCGAATGCCGGGAAGGTGAAGCCGGGGAAGCCGGGCAGGGCGGGCAGGGTGAGGTTGCCGGCCAGGTTGACCAGGGTGTTCAGCCCGCCGGTCAGGGCGGCGCCGAAGTTGGGCAGCGACAGTCCGGGGATGCCGGGGATGGTGATGCCGGGCAGGCCGAAGTCCAGGTCCAGGCCGGGGAAGGTGAAGCCGGGGAAGCCGGGCAGGGCGGGCAGGGTGAGGTTGCCGGCCAGGTTGACCAGGGTGTTCAGCCCGCC
>NZ_JBVAXK010000002.1:420744-648593 GCF_055419285.1 Mycobacterium sp. IDUB_28
TCCGGGCAGGCCGAAGTCCAGGTCCAGGCCGGGGAAGGTGAAGCCGGGGAAGCCGGGCAGGGCGGGCAGGGTGAGGTTGGCGCCCAGGTTGAGTATTGCGTTGATGCCGCTGTTGAATGCAGCGTTCAAGGCTGGCAATCCGCCGCTCAGCGCGGCGGAAATGTTGCCGATCAACGCGCCGCCGGTTTGTGCAAGCGCAGCCAGCGACGGCAGCGCCCCGGTGAAGTTTGCGGTGAGGTTCGCGGAGATGTTGGCGCCCAGTGTTCCGCTCAAGAACGCCGCAAGCGCAGCGTTGGCCTCGCCGGTAAGTCCCGCGCCCAAGGCCGAGATAGACGCACCAGCGCCGCCCAGCCCCACGCCGAGGTTGGTGATGATCTGACCGGTTTGGGCAAGCCCCGCGCCGAAGCCAGAGGCAAGCGCCCCGCCAGTCTGCAGCGCCAGACCCGCGCCGAGGCTGGGCAGTGCTGCGAAGGCGCGGAAGGCGTTCGCGGCGTTGAGGCCGAGGGACCCGGATCCGCCGAGCGAGAGGCCGAAGCCACCCAACGATGCGTTGAGGGCACCGTTGAGCCCGGCGGCCAGATTGCCGAGACCGATCTCAATATTGGTGGCGAGCTGACCCAGATTGAACAGGGCCGACACGTTCAACGCTTCCGCGGCAGCGTAGGACGTCGCGCCACGGGTCAGTGCATTGACGAACTCCTGGTGATACGCCGCGGCTTGGGCGCTGGCGGCCTGGTAGTCGCTACCAAAGGTGCCGAACAGCCTCGCGATTGCAGCTGACACCTCATCTGCGGCCGCCGGCGCCACCTCAGCCGTCGCTCCCACTGCTGCAGAACTGACGTCGACCAATGTGGAACGAAGCCCGGCCAATTGCTCGGCAGCCGCTTCCACGAATTCAGGCACGATCAATACAGACATGTCCATCTCCCCAGATGACCCAAACAGACATAAACCATGAGCCTCAGACGCCCGAACGCCGCGAAGGCAACACGTGCGCAATAGATCCCCACGCCAGGATTGCGCTAAACCAAATATTTCTGAGAGTTTCCGGCCGGAATCTTAGGGTCTGCGATCACCCCAGCAGTCCTACCTTTGGGCCGAAATCAACTGCGCGAGAGAGCAACTGCTCCTGCGTAGCAGGGCTCCGATGGGGATCGGGTGAGGTCCTCACCGGCGTGTCGAGTTGACTTTAGCGCCAACCGACGAGGAGTCAATGGGCAAGGTGCTATCCCGCGGTGTACGGAATGAATTTGCAATCTAATGAATAACCATGCAACTATCGCCGGATGATCGACGGGATGAAGGTGGCCGTTGCCGGGGCGAGTGGCTATGCGGGTGGTGAGATCCTTCGTCTGCTCCTCGGGCATCCCGCACTGGCCGACGGTCGGCTTACCATTGGAGCAGTCACCGCGGCATCCAGCGCCGGCAGCACCCTCGGCGAACATCACCCGCACTTGGTCCCACTGGCACACCGGGTAGTCCAACCTACTGATCTCGACATCCTCCGTGGCCACGACGTGGTCTTTCTCGCTCTCCCCCACGGGCATTCGGCCGCCCTTGCCGAACAGCTCGGCCCCGAGACCCTCATCGTCGACTGCGGTGCGGACTTTCGGCTCACCGATGCCGCAGCCTGGGAACGCTTCTACGGCTCCGCGCACGCCGGGAGCTGGCCCTATGGGCTGCCCGAGTTGCCCGGCGCGCGAGAGCAGCTCAAAAATGCCCGACGCATTGCCGTGCCTGGCTGCTACCCGACGGCGGCACTGCTGGCCCTGCTGCCTGCAATCGCTGACGAACTCGTCGATCCAGCGGTCACCGTGGTGGCTGTCAGCGGGACCTCGGGCGCCGGTCGCGGCGCCAAGACCGAATTGCTCGGCGCAGAGGTGATCGGGTCGGCGCGGGCATACAGCATCGGTGGCGTCCACCGCCATACTCCCGAGATCGCCCAAGGATTAGGTGCAGTCGGCGCCGGTGACATCACCGTGTCATTCACTCCCGTGTTGATTCCGACGTCGCGCGGCATCCTGGCCACCTGCACGGCACGTACCCGAGCCTCCATCGACCAGTTCCGAACCGCTTACGAGAAGGCCTACGACGCCGAGCCCTTTGTTTACCTGTTGCCGGAGGGTCAATTGCCGCGCACCGGGTCTGTGATCGGTAGCAACGCCGCGCACATCGCGATAGCAGTGGATGAGCGGGCGCAGACATTCGTGGCAATCGCAGCCATCGACAATCTCGTCAAGGGCACCGGCGGCGGCGCGGTGCAGTCGATGAATCTGGCACTGGGATGGCCTGAAACCGAGGGGCTTTCGGTCGTCGGAGTCGCGCCGTGACTGAAACTGTCAACGCCACGCGACTGCTGCGGGCCCAAGGGGTCACCGCCCCGGCCGGCTTCCGCGCCGCCGGAATCGCCGCCGGCATCAAGGTGTCCGGTGCTCTGGATCTGGCATTGGTCTTCAATGAGGGGCCCGATCATGCGGCGGCCGGCGTCTTGACCCGCAACAAGGTCAAGGCCGCCCCTGTGCTGTGGACCCAGCAGGTGTTGACCACCGGTCGCCTGCGGGCAGTCATTCTCAATTCCGGTGGCGCTAACGCGTGCACCGGTGCGGGCGGTTTCCAGGACACCCACGCGACGGCCGAAGCGGTGGCTGCCGCATTGTCGGACTGGGGAACCGAGACCGGGGCCATCGAGGTCGCCGTGTGCTCCACCGGGTTGATCGGCGACCGGCTTCCGATGGACAAGGTCCTCGCCGGAGTTCGCGACATCGTTCACGACATGCACGGCGGACTGACCGGAGGCGACGATGCCGCACACGCCATCATGACCACCGACACGTTTCCGAAACAGGTTGCGCTGCACCACAAAGACAACTGGACGGTGGGCGGGATGGCCAAGGGCGCCGGGATGCTGGCACCGTCGCTGGCCACCATGCTCTGCGTGATCACCACCGACGCGGTGGCCCAGACCCCCGCGCTCGAACATGCATTGCGCCGCGCCACCGCCCGCACGTTCGACCGGCTCGACGTCGACGGCAGCTGTTCCACCAACGACACCGTCTTGCTGTTGGCCTCGGGCGCCAGCGAAATCATCCCCTCCCAAGCAGATCTCGATGAGGCGGTGCTGCAGGTCTGTGACGACCTGTGTGCCCAGTTGCAGGCCGACGCCGAGGGCGTCACCAAGCGGGTAAACGTGACGGTGAAAGGCGCCGCCTCAGAGCAGGACGCGCTGGTCGCGGCGCGGGTCATCGCCCGCGACAGTCTGGTGAAAACCGCTCTATTCGGATCCGACCCGAACTGGGGCCGAGTGCTCGCAGCCGTGGGGATGGCACCGGTCGCACTCGAGCCCGAGCTGATCACCGTGTCATTCAACGACTTTGTCGTCTATCGCGACGGGGCAGGGGCGCCGGGCGCCCGCGACGTCGATCTATCGGGTGCCGACATCAACATCGTGGTGGACCTTGCGCTCGGTGACGGTGCGGCCACCATCCGCACCACCGACCTTTCGCACGGGTATGTCGAAGAGAACTCGGCCTACAGCTCATGACCGACGGCACCGACATGTTATCCACCCAGGTCAAGGCGCAGGTATTGGCTGAGGCACTGCCGTGGCTCAAACAGCTGCACGGCAAGATCGTGGTCATCAAGTACGGCGGCCACGCGATGATCGACGAATCGCTGCGCCGGGCATTCGCCGCCGATATGGCGTTTCTGCGTAATTGCGGCGTGCACCCCGTGGTGGTCCACGGTGGCGGGCCGCAGATCACCGCTATGCTGCGGCGGCTGGGCATCGAAGGTGACTTCAAAGGCGGATTCCGCGTCACCACACCGGAAGTGCTCGACGTCGCCCGGATGGTGCTGTTCGGCCAAGTGGGCCGCGAGCTGGTCAACCTCATCAATGCGCACGGGCCGTACGCGGTCGGGATCACCGGCGAGGATGCGCAGTTGTTCACCGCGGTGCGGCGCAGCGTGACTGTCGACGGCATCGACACGGACATCGGCCTGGTCGGCGATGTCGAATTGGTGAATACCGCAGCAGTTTTGGATCTCATTGCGGCACGGCGCATTCCGGTGGTTTCCACGCTGGCACCGGATGCCGAAGGCGTGGTGCACAACATCAACGCCGACACTGCGGCCGCTGCACTGGCCGAAGCCCTGGGTGCCGAGAAGTTGTTGATGCTGACCGATGTCGAAGGTCTCTACACCAGCTGGCCGGACCGCACCTCGTTGGTCAGCGAAATCGACACGGCCACACTGTCTCAACTGCTCCCCAGACTGGAGGCGGGCATGATCCCCAAAGTCGAGGCATGCCTGCGGGCCGTCACCGGTGGAGTACCCAGCGCGCATGTCATCGACGGACGTGTTCAGCATTGTGTACTTGTGGAGTTGTTCACCAACGCCGGGACCGGCACCAAAGTGGTGTCGGCATGACGAAAACAAGGGCGCTTCAACAACGTTGGCAAGCAGTCATGATGAACAACTACGGCACGCCGTCGATGGCATTGGCCAGCGGCGACGGGGCCGTCGTCACCGATGTGGACGGTAAAACCTATATCGACCTACTGGGCGGGATCGCGGTCAATGTTCTCGGACATCGCCATCCCGCCATCATCGACGCTGTCACCCAACAGATGTCGACACTCGGCCACACCTCCAACCTGTACGCCACCGAGCCCGGGATCGCCCTGGCCGAGCAGCTGGTCGAACTGCTCGGCGCCGACGCTCCAGCGCGAGTATTCTTCTGCAACTCCGGAACCGAGGCCAACGAGGTGGCGTTCAAAGTCACCAGACTCACCGGCCGCACGAAAATCGTTGCCGCACAGGAAGCCTTCCACGGCCGGACGATGGGTTCCCTCGCCCTCACCGGACAACCTGCCAAGCAGGCACCGTTCGAGCCGTTGCCGGGCAACGTCACTCACATCCCGTACGGCGACGCTGAGGCCCTCACCGCTGCGGTCGACGACGACACGGCCGCGGTCTTTCTGGAGCCGATCATGGGTGAAAGCGGTGTCGTCGTCCCACCCGAGAGTTACCTGACGGCTGCCCGCGAGGTCACCGCACGCCACGGCGCGCTGCTGGTGCTCGACGAAGTGCAGACCGGAATGGGGCGCACCGGAACGTTTTACGCCCATCAGCACGACGGCATCACTCCTGACGTGGTGACCTTGGCCAAGGGCCTGGGCGGGGGTCTGCCGATCGGGGCGTGTATCGCGATCGGACCCGCCGCCGACTTGTTGACCCCCGGCCTGCACGGCAGCACTTTCGGCGGCAATCCGGTGTGCACCGCGGCGGCGCTGGCTGTGCTCCAGGTTCTCGAGGCCGACGATCTGGTGCGCAGCGCGGACGTCAAAGGCAAGGCACTGCGACACGGTATCGAATCGCTGGGCCACCCGCTGATCGAGCAGGTGCGGGGACGGGGACTGTTGCAGGGCATCGTGCTGAGGGCGCCGCACGCCAAAGCCGCCGAAGCGGCGGCCCGGGACGCCGGGTATCTGGTGAACGCGGCCGCTCCCAACGTTATTCGGCTGGCACCGCCGTTGGTCGTCAGCGAGGCTCAGCTCGAGGGCTTCGTCGCCGATCTCACCGGCATCCTCGACACGGCAGGAACACGCGATGCTTAGACACTTCCTGCGCGACGACGACCTCACGCCAGCGGAACAGGCCGAGATCCTGACCCTGGCAGCCGAACTCAAGAAGTCTCCGTTCAGCCGTCGTCCCCTCGAGGGGCCGCGCGGAATCGCGGTGATCTTCGACAAGAACTCCACCCGTACCCGGTTCTCGTTCGAGATGGGCATCACCCAGCTGGGCGGGCACGCCGTCGTCGTGGATGGGCGCAGCACCCAACTGGGCCGTGACGAGACCCTCGAGGACACCGCCAGGGTGTTGTCCCGCTTCGTCGATGGCATCGTGTGGCGGACGTTCGGCCAGGAACGCCTGACCGCCATGGCATCGGCCGCATCGGTGCCCGTCGTCAACGCGCTGTCCGACGAATTTCACCCCTGTCAGGTGCTGGCCGACCTTCAGACCGTCGCCGAGCGCAAGGGGACGTTGAACGGCCTGAAGATGACCTATCTGGGCGACGGCGGCAACAACATGGCTCACTCGCTGATGCTGGGCGGTGTGACCGCCGGCATGCACGTCACCGTTGCTGCGCCCGAGGGTTTTACCCCCGATCCCGAGGTGGTCGCCGCGGCCGAGCGGCGCGCCCAGCAGACTGGCGCGACAGTCACCGTCACCGCCGACCCGGAGGGCGCGTCCGGCGGCGCCGACGTCCTGGTGACCGACACCTGGACGTCGATGGGGCAGGAGGACGACGGACTGGACCGGGTCGAACCTTTCCGACCGTTCCAGGTCAACCAGCGCCTGCTGAGCATCGCTGACCCGGAAGCCATTGTGCTGCACTGTCTTCCGGCGCACCGCAGTGACGAGATTACCGACGAGGTGATCGACGGGCCGGCCAGCGCGGTGTGGGATGAGGCCGAGAACCGGTTGCACGCCCAGAAGGCGCTGCTGGTGTGGTTGCTGGAGCAGCGCTCATGACCACCGGCGGCACCAAGGCCGCACCCGAGGTCAGCGCCAACCGGGCCGGCCGGCAGGCCCGCATCGTGGCCATCCTGTCCACCCACGAGGTGCGTAGCCAAGGCGAACTGGCGGCCCTGCTGGCCGCCGAAGGTGTCGAGGCCACCCAGGCCACCTTGTCCCGTGACCTCGAGGAGCTGGGTGCAGTGAAGTTGCGCGGCGCGGACGGCGGCGTGGGCGTCTACGTCGTCCCCGAGGACGGCAGCCCGGTGCGCGGCGTCGCCGGCGGTACGTCGCGACTTTCGAGGTTGCTCGGCGAGTTGCTGGTGTCCACCGATGCCAGCGCCAACCTCGCGGTGCTGCGCACTCCACCCGGTGGGGCGCCGTACCTGGCCAGCGCGATCGATCGCGCGGCGTTACCGTACGTGGTCGGCACCATTGCCGGCGACGACACCGTGTTCGTGGCGGCCCGCGAGCCGATGACCGGCGCCGAGCTGGCGAACGCACTGGAAGACCTCAAATAAACTGCTGCAGACTCGCGACCCTAAAGGAGAACTGTTCATGTCAGAGCGCGTCATCCTGGCCTACTCCGGCGGCCTGGACACCTCGGTGGCCATCAGCTGGATCGGCAAGGAGACCGGCCGCGAGGTCGTTGCGGTGGCGATCGACCTCGGCCAGGGCGGCGAGGACATGGAAGTCGTGCGGCAGCGGGCACTGGACTGCGGAGCTGTCGAGGCCGTCGTCGTCGACGCCCGCGACGAATTCGCCGAAGGCTACTGCCTGCCGACGATCCTCAACAATGCGCTCTACATGGATCGTTACCCGCTGGTGTCGGCGATCAGCCGACCGCTGATCGTCAAACACCTGGTTGCCGCGGCACGTGAGTACGGCGGCAGCATCGTCTCGCACGGCTGCACCGGCAAAGGCAACGACCAGGTCCGGTTCGAAGTCGGATTCGCTTCGCTGGCACCAGATCTCGAGGTGCTGGCGCCGGTCCGCGACTACGCGTGGACGCGGGAGAAGGCCATCGCGTTCGCCGAGGAGAACGGTATCCCGATCAGCGTCACCAAGCGTTCACCGTTCTCCATCGACCAGAACGTGTGGGGCCGCGCGGTGGAAACCGGGTTCCTCGAGCACCTCTGGAACGCGCCCACCAAGGACGTCTACGACTACACCGAAGACCCCACTGTCAACTGGAACACCCCCGACGAGGTCATCGTCGGCTTCGAACAGGGCGTGCCGGTCTCGATCGACGGCACCCGGGTGAGCGTCCTGCAAGCTATCGAGGAGCTCAACCGCCGCGCCGGCGCCCAGGGTGTAGGGCGCCTCGACGTCGTCGAGGACCGGTTGGTGGGCATCAAGAGCCGCGAAATTTACGAGGCGCCCGGTGCGATGGTGCTGATCACCGCACATAGCGAACTCGAGCACGTCACCCTCGAGCGCGAGCTCGGCCGGTTCAAGCGCCAGACCGACCAGCGCTGGGCCGAGTTGGTCTATGACGGCCTGTGGTACTCGCCGTTGAAGATTGCGTTGGAGAGCTTCGTCGCCAAGACCCAGGAGCACGTCACCGGCGAGATCCGCCTGGTGCTGCACGGCGGTCACATCGCGGTCAACGGCCGGCGCAGTCCTGAATCGCTGTACGACTTCAACCTGGCCACCTACGACGAGGGCGACACCTTCGACCAGTCCATGTCCAAGGGCTTCGTCTATGTGCACGGGCTGTCGTCGAAGCTGTCCGCCCGCCGGGACCTACGGTGACGGCAGGCCGGCGAGCAGACACAGAATCGCACCGAACTGCGCGATTGAGTGCGATTCTGTGTCTGCTCGCGGGAGAAAAGTGAGCACCAATGAGGGGTCGCTGTGGGGCGGCCGGTTCGCCGGCGGACCCTCGGACGCGTTGGCCGCGCTGAGCAAGTCCACCCATTTCGACTGGGTGCTGGCCCCTTACGACATCATCGCGTCCCGCGCGCACACCGTGGTGCTGTACGCGGCCGGGCTATTGACCGAGGACCAGCGCGACGGCCTGCTGACCGGCCTGGACAGCCTGGCCGAAGACGTGGCCGACGGCAGTTTCGGGCCCCTGGTCACCGACGAGGACGTGCACGCCGCCCTGGAACGCGGCCTGATCGACCGGGTCGGAGCGGACCTCGGTGGCCGCTTGCGGGCCGGACGCTCCCGCAACGACCAGGTGGCCACCCTGTTCCGGATGTGGTTGCGCGACGCAGTGCGCCGGGTCGCCGACGGGGTGCTGGATGTGGTCGCCGCGCTGGCTGACCAGGCCGGCGCCCACCCGACGGCCATCATGCCGGGCAAGACCCATCTGCAGTCCGCGCAGCCGATCCTGCTGGCACACCATCTGCTTGCGCACGCCCAGCCGTTGCTGCGGGACGTGGACCGGATCCTCGACTTCGACAAGCGTGCGGCGATCTCGCCGTACGGATCAGGTGCGCTGGCCGGCTCGTCGCTGGGTCTGGATCCCGACGCGATCGCTGCGGACCTGGGCTTTTCCGCAGCCGCCGACAACTCGGTGGACGCCACCGCGGCCCGGGATTTCGCGGCGGAGGCCGCGTTCGTCTTCGCGATGATCGGCGTCGACCTGTCCCGCCTCGCCGAAGACATCATCATCTGGAGTTCGACCGAATTCGGTTACGTGAGACTGCACGACTCCTGGTCCACCGGCAGTTCGATCATGCCGCAGAAGAAGAACCCCGATATCGCCGAACTGGCCCGCGGCAAGTCCGGTCGAATGATCGGCAACCTGGCCGGCTTGCTGGCCACCCTGAAGGCCCAACCGCTGGCCTACAACCGTGACCTGCAGGAAGACAAGGAGCCGGTCTTCGACTCGGTCGCGCAGTTGGAGTTGCTGCTGCCCGCGATGGCGGGTCTGGTGGGCAGCCTGACGTTCGACGTCGAACGGATGGCGGCCTTGGCGCCGGCGGGTTACACGCTGGCCACCGATATCGCGGAATGGCTTGTGCGGCAAGGTGTTCCGTTTCGCTCCGCGCATGAGGCGGCGGGTGCGGCGGTACGCACGGCCGAACAGCGTGGCGTCGGGCTGCAGGACCTGACCGACGACGAACTGGCCGCGATCAGCCCCGAGTTGAGCCCGACCGTCCGTGACGTGCTGACCATCGAGGGTTCGGTGTCGTCCCGGGATGCGCGGGGCGGCACCGCCCCGGTTCAAGTGGCCGCGCAACTGGACGCCCTGCGGTCGGCCGCCGACCGGTTGCGCGAGCAGTTGCAGCGCTGAGCCGCGGCCTGCTCCTTTGCCGGTCAGATTGAGGCCGACTAAACTTTGACCTTTGAGCGATTCCGTTGACCGATCCTGGTGAACAAAGCGACCTTGATGTTCGTATCAAAGGGGTGGGACCAATGAGCGTCATCGCAGGTGTTTTCGGCGCGCTGCCCCCGCATCGCTACTCGCAGGACGAACTGACCGAGACCTTCGTCAACATCCCCGACTTCGCGGGATATGAAGATATCGTTCGGCAGCTGCACGCCAGCGCAAAGGTCAACAGCCGCCACCTGGTGTTGCCGCTGGAGAAATACCCTCACCTCAACGATTTCGGCGAGGCCAACGAGCTCTTTCTGGAGAAGGCCGTCGATCTGGGTGTCGAGGCCCTGGTGGGCGCCATCGAGGAAGCCGGGCTGGCGCCGGAGGATCTCGACGTGCTCATCACCACCACGGTGACCGGCCTGGCAGTACCGTCGCTGGACGCCCGGATCGCGGGGCGACTGGGGTTGCGCCCCGATGTGCGCCGGGTGCCGTTGTTCGGGCTGGGTTGTGTTGCCGGCGCGGCCGGCGTGGCCCGGCTGCACGACTATCTGCGGGGCGCTCCCGACGGCATCGCGGCGCTGGTGTCGGTCGAGTTGTGTTCGCTCACCTTCCCGGGATACAAGCCGTCGGTGGCGGGACTGGTGGGCAGTGCGCTGTTCGCCGACGGCGCTGCCGCGGTGGTGGCGGTCGGAGACCGTCGCGCCGAGCAGGTCGGGGCCAATGGTCCAGCCATCCTCGCTTCGCGCAGCCACCTCTACCCGGACTCGCTGCGAACCATGGGTTATGACGTCGGCTCCGCGGGTTTTGAACTGGTGCTGTCGAAGGATCTGGCCGCTGTCGTCGAGCAGTACGTCGGCCAGGATGTTTCTGCGTTCCTCGGCGAACACGGTCTACAGATCACCGACATCGGTGCCTGGGTGACCCACCCGGGTGGGCCCAAGATCATCAACGCGATCACCGAAACGCTCGGGTTGCCGTCGGAGGCACTGGAGCTGACTTGGCGGTCGCTGGGCGAGATCGGCAACCTTTCCTCGGCCTCGGTGCTGCATGTGCTGCGCGACACCATCGCCAAACCACCGCCCAGCGGCAGTCCGGGCCTGATGATCGCGATGGGTCCCGGGTTCTGTTCCGAACTGGTGCTCCTGCGCTGGCACTGAATTGGCGCCCAACCGGCCGGTTTTATGACCAGTACCCAAGACGAGCTCATCGAGGCCCTCCGCCGGTCCCTCAAGGAGAACGAGCGACTCAAGCGGGAGAACCGCGACTACCTGGCTCGGGCCACCGAACCAATTGCGTTGGTGGGCATGGGTTGTCGCTATCCCGGCGGGGTCGATTCAGCCGAGGCGCTGTGGCAGCTGGTGGCCGACGGGCGCGACGTGATCTCAGCGTTTCCGACCGACCGCGGCTGGGATACGACGGGATTGTTCGATTCCGATCCGGACGCTGCCGGCAAGTCCTACACCCGATCCGGCGGTTTCCTGGCCGACGTCGCGGGATTCGACGCCGAGTTCTTCGGGATCGCGCCCAGCGAGGTGCTCGCGATGGACCCGCAGCAGCGGTTGTTGCTGGAGGTGTGCTGGGAAGCGTTGGAGCGAGCGGAGATTGACCCGCTCTCGCTACGGGGTTCGTCGACCGGGGTGTTCGCCGGCGTGTTCCACGGTTCCTACGGTGGTCAGGGCCGGGTGCCCGCAGAGTTGGAGCGTTACGGGTTGCGTGGTTCGACCTTGAGCGTGGCCTCCGGCCGGGTCGCCTACGTGCTGGGGCTGGAAGGTCCGGCGGTGTCGGTGGATACTGCGTGCTCGTCGTCGTTGGTGGCGCTGCATCTGGCGGTGCAGTCGTTGCGCTCGGGGGAGTGTGACCTGGCGCTGGTCGGGGGGGTCACCGTGATGGCTACGCCCGCCATGTTCATCGAATTCAGTCGGCAGCGGGCGCTTTCGCCGGACGGTCGATGCAAGGCGTACGCCGGTGCTGCGGACGGGACGGCGTTCGCCGAGGGCGCCGGCGCCCTGGTCGTGGAGCGGCTCGCGGATGCGCGGCGGTTGGGACACCGGGTGTTGTCGGTGGTGCGGGGCTCGGCGGTCAACCAGGACGGCGCTTCCAACGGTCTGGCCACCCCGAACGGTCCCTCCCAGCAGCGGGTCATTCGGGCGGCATTGGCCAGCGCCCGCCTGTCCCCGGCTGACGTGGATGTTGTCGAAGGCCACGGGACCGGCACCACGCTCGGGGATCCCATTGAGGCACAGGCGATTCTGGCTGCTTACGGAAAGGGTCGTGCCGAGCCGCTGTGGCTGGGTTCTATCAAATCGAACATGGGCCACACGTCGGCGGCGGCCGGGGTGGCCGGCGTCATCAAGATGACGATGGCGATGCGGAACGGCGTGCTGCCCAAGACATTGCATGTGGATGTGCCGACGCCGCAGGTGGATTGGTCTGCGGGCGCGGTGTCACTGTTGACCGAGGCGCGGGCATGGCCCGAGTCCGGGCGGCCACGCCGGTCCGCGGTGTCGTCGTTCGGGATCAGCGGGACCAACGCCCACGTGATCCTGGAATCAGTTCCTGACACGAACCGAGACGTGGAAAGCTCTGTGCCATCTCGTGGTTCGGCTCCATGGCTGCTGTCGGCGCGCTCCGCTCAGGCCTTACGCAACCAGGCGGCACGATTGCTGGCCTGGGTGGGCGGCGACGACGATGTGAGTGCGCCCGACGTGGGTTGGTCGTTGGTCACCACGCGATCGCTGTTCGAGCACCGGGCGGTCGTGGTCGGTGCCGACCGTAGGCAGCTGATGGACGGGCTGGCCGGGTTGGCTGCCGGTGACCCCGGTTCCGGCGTGGTGGTCGGCCAGGCCCGCCCGGTGGGCAAGACGGTGTTCGTATTTCCCGGCCAGGGGTCGCAGTGGGCCGGCATGGGTGCCGAATTGCTCGACAGCTCGGCGGTTTTCGCCGCACAGCTACAGCGGTGTGAGCAGGCGCTGCGAAAGCATGTCGAGTGGTCCCTGCTCGACGTGATCCGGGCCGCGCCCGGGGCGCCCGGGTTGGATCGGGTGGATGTGGTGCAGCCCGCACTGTGGGCGGTGATGGTGTCGCTGGCCGAACTGTGGCGTTCGCTGGGGGTGAAACCCGACGCGGTGATCGGACATTCGCAGGGCGAGATCGCCGCGGCCTGTGTGGCGGGGGCGCTTTCGCTGCCGGATGCGGCGCTGGTGGTGGCGCTGCGCAGTCGTTTGCTGGTGCGGCTGGCCGGGTCCGGTGCCATGGCATCGGTCGCCGTCGGGCCGGCTGAAGCTGAGCGGCTGGTGGCTCGGTGGGCCGGGCGAATGAGTATTGCCGCGGTGAACGGAGTTTCGGCGGTGGTCGTGTCCGGCGAGGTGGCCTGCATCGAGGAACTGCTTCGCCAGTGCGATGCCGCCGGCATTCGGGCCCGGCGAATCGACGTCGACTACGCCTCGCACTCTGCCCAGGTCGAGGCGATCCGCGCCGATCTCACTGCGGGACTCAGATCAATCCAGCCCCGGTCCAGTCCGGTGGCTTTCTTCTCCACGGCGACCGGCGAACTTTCCGACACCGCCGGGTTGGACGCCGATTACTGGTATCGAAGTATCAGGCAGCCAGTGCAATTCGAGCGTGCCGTGAGCGCCGCAGCCGATGCCGGCTACCAGGTGTTCATCGAATGCAGCCCGCACCCGGCACTTCTCGGCGCCGTCGAGGACACGGTGCAGGCGCACCATCCGGTGGTGGTCCCGACGTTGGGTCGCGACGATGGTGGGCTGCTTCGGTTCTGGCTGTCGGCCGCCCAAGCCCACGTGTCGGGTGTGGCGGTGGATTGGCGGCAGGCGTTCGCGGGAGCCCGTCCGGTGGCATTGCCCACATATGGGTTTGCGCGACGACGGTTCTGGCTGGCTGAGTCCGCTACCCGGGATGTGCGTCGCGACGGTTTGCTCGGCGCCGGGCACGGGATGCTTGGTGCGGTGGTGGAAAGGCCCGATTCCGCCGGCGTGGCGCTGACCGGCCTGTTGTCGTTGACTGCACAACCGTGGTTGGCCGACCACGCGGTCAGCGGCTCGGCACTGTTTCCCGGCGCGGGTCTCGTCGAATTCGCCATCCGCGCCGGGGATCAGGTCGGGTGTCCGGTCGTCGAAGAGCTCACGCTGACGGCGCCGTTGTGGGTGCGCGGCGACACCCGGATCCAAGTGGTGCTCGGTCCGCCGGACCATTCGGGCCGCTGCTCGATCGCGATCTATTCGTCCGCCCAGTCGGATTCGGGGTGGACGTTGCACGCCGAGGGCATCCTGAGCGCCGGTGTGCCGGTGCCGCAAGCAGGCATGGCGGTGTGGCCGCCCGCGGCCGCGCAGCCGATTGATCTGGGTGACGCCTACCAGCGGTTGGCTGCCCGGGGATACGACTATGGTCCGGCGTTTCGCGGCTTGCGGGCGGTGTGGCGCTCCGGTGACGATCTCTACGCTGAAGTCGCGCTCGCCGACGATGCCGGGCTGACCGCGACGGGTTTCGGTATCCATCCGGCACTCCTGGATGCCACGCTGCATGCCCTCGGACTCATCGACGCGCACGCCGGCACGGTGGTGCCGTTCGTCTGGCAAGGGGTGGCGTTGCACGCCGCGGGGGCCACGGCGCTGCGGGTCCGGATCAGCCGCACCGAGACCGACTCGGTCTCGTTGGAGCTGGCCGATCAGGCCGGGCTTGCCGTCATGATCGTCGAAAATCTGGTCTTCCGCCCGCTGTCGGCACACCCGTCGCCGGCGACCGGTGATGCCGGGTTGTTCCAGGTCGAGTGGTCGCCGGTCGCCGCCGCTGGGTGCGATACGCCGGTGACGTTGTGGCAGCTGCCATCCGGAGCTGCTGGGCTGCCGGAGGCGGTGTATGCGGCCACGCACGCCGCACTGGCGGCGGTGCAGGCGTGGTTGGCCGGTGACCAACCCGGGGTGCTCGTCGTGCTCACCGACGGGGCGGTGGCGTTGGACGACGAGGACGTCTCGGATCTGACCGGCGCTGCGGTGTGGGGCTTGGTCCGTTCCGCGCAGGCCGAACATCCCGGCCGGCTGCTGCTGGTGGACTCGGACGGAACGGTCGATGTGCACAAGGTGATCGGTTGCGGCGAAACGCAATTGGTGATCCGCCGCGGAGCCGCCCACCGCGCGCGGCTGAGGCCGGCCGGTCCACCGTCGACTCTGGTGTTGCCGGAGGCCTCCTGGCGCCTGGTCACCGGTGCGGCGGGGACGATCGAGGATGTACGGGTTGCGCAGTGTGCGCCGGCACCGCTCGGTGCCGGGCAGGTGCGTGTCGCGGTGCATGCCGTAGGAGTGAACTTCCGGGATGTTCTGGTGGCCCTGGGCATGTATCCCGGCGGTGGCGAGCTGGGTGTGGAGGGTGCCGGAACAGTCACCGAGGTGGGTGCGGGAGTTTCCGATCTCGCTGTCGGTGAGGCGGTGACGGGCCTGTTTGGCGTGGTGGGTCCCGAAGCGGTGGTCGATCGTCGGCTGGTGACGCCGGTTCCGGACGGCTGGTCCATGGCGACCGCGGCCGGTGTTCCGGTGGTGTTTCTGACTGCGTGGTACGGATTGTCGGTGTTGGGCTCGGCTCAGGCCGGTGAGCGGGTGCTGGTGCACGCGGCCACCGGTGGGGTCGGTATGGCCGCGGTGCAGTTGGCGCGGTGGTGGGGGCTGGAGGTGTTCGCGACCGCCAGCCGCGGCAAGTGGGACACGTTGCGCGCGATGGGTTTTGACGACGATCATATCGGCGACTCCCGGACCCTGGAGTTCGAGACACATTTCCGGAAGGCCACCGCCGGTGCCGGCGTCGATCTGGTGCTCAACTCGCTGGCCGGGGAGTTCGTCGACGCCTCGTTGCGGCTGTTGAACGAGGGCGGGCGTTTCGTGGAGATGGGCAAAACTGATGTTCGCGATGCGCAGGCACTGGCCCACCGTGGGGTTCGCTACCGGGCGTTCGACTTGATCGAGGCGGGACCGGACCGCACCGCGCACATGTTGAGCGAACTGATGGTGCTGTTCGACGCCGGAGCCTTGACACCGTTGCCGGTCAAGGTCTTTGATGTGCGGTCGGCGCGGCAGGCGTACCGCTATGTGAGCCAGGCCCGGCACACCGGCAAGGTGGTGCTGACCATGACCAGCGCGACCGCCGACGCGGTAGCCAACGGCACCGTGCTGATCACCGGTGGTACCGGGATGGCCGGCGCCGCGCTGGCGCGGCATGTGGTGTCCCGCTACCGGGTGCCGCACGTGCTGCTCACGAGCCGTTCCGGACTGGAGGCGCACGGTGTTCCGGAGTTGGTGCGCCAGCTGCAGGACGCCGGCGCCCAGGTGTCGGTGGCGGCCGTTGACGTGGCGGACCGTGACAGTGTTGCCACCTTGCTGGGCGAGGTACCCGAGAAGTTTCCGCTCAAGGCCGTGATTCACGCCGCCGGAGTTCTCGACGACGGGTTGATCGCCGCGTTGACGCCGGACCGGCTGGACGCGGTACTGCGCGCCAAGGTCGACGGGGCATGGAACCTGCACGAACTGACCCGCGATCACGACCTGGCCGTCTTTGCGGTGTTCTCCTCGATGGCCGGTATCCTGGGCACCCCGGGGCAGGCCAATTACGCGGCGGCAAACAGCTTCCTGGACGGATTGATCGCACACCGGCGCGCGCAGGGACTGCCGGGTCTGTCCCTCGCGTGGGGGCTCTGGGAGCAGCCCAGCGCCATGACGCGACATCTGGGGGACCGCGACAGGACCCGGATGAGCCGGGCAGGTTTGGCCGCGCTGTCCACCGAGCAGGCGCTCGCGTTGTTTGACATGGCGGTCGCCAGGACTCTCGGTGCCGCCGGCACCCTGGTCGCCACCCGCCTGGATGCCGCCGCACTCGGCGACGAGGCTCCGGTGTTGCTGCGCGATCTGGCCCGCCGCCCCACCCGACGTGTCGTCGATGACACCGAAGTCAGCTCAGCGTCAACGGGTCTGGCTGCCCGTCTGCGTGGCCTCGACGCCGATCAGCGTCATCGCGAACTCGTCGATGTGGTCTGTAGCAACGCCGCCACCGTGTTGGGCCGTTCGAGTATCGCCGACATCAGCGCCCAGCGCGCATTCCAGGACCTGGGGTTCGACTCGCTCACCGCCGTGGAACTGCGCAATCGACTGAAAAAGGCTACCGGCCTTGCACTTTCGCCCACATTGATCTTCGACTATCCCAGCCCCAGTGCGCTGGCCGAGCACCTCGACCTGCGGTTGACGACCCCCGCCGAGCACGCTCAGCCGATGAGCCGCTTCAACGACATCACCCGGGAATTGGACGCCTTGGTCAATCGGGGGGACTGGACGCCGACCGAGAGGGCGCAGCTGTCACACCGACTGCACGCGATCCTGGCCGACCTGACCACCGATGACGACCTGGCCGCGGCCAGCGAGGACGAACTGTTCGCCATCCTGGACGAAGAGCTGGGCTCCTAGACGATGGACCCAGGGATGCAGGACACCTCCAAGCACGTGGACTACCTCAAGCGGCTCACCGCCGATCTGCGACGTACCCGGCGCCGGTTGTCCGAACTGGAGGGCAAGCTGTCCGAACCGGTCGCTGTGGTGGGCATGGCGTGCCGGTATCCGGGCGGCGTGGATTCGCCGGAAGCGTTGTGGGACATGCTGATCGCCGGGCGCGACGGCGTCTCGGACTTCCCCGGGGATCGGGGCTGGAATATCGACGACCGCTACGATCCGGATCCGGACAAGCCCGGCAAGACCTACACCCGCCGGGGCAGCTTCCTGCACGATGCCGGTGACTTCGACGCCGGTTTCTTCGGCATCGGACCCAACGAAGCGCTGGCCATGGACCCTCAGCAGCGACTGATGTTGGAGGTGTCCTGGGAAGCGTTGGAACGCAGCGGAATCGACCCGGCCACGTTGCGCGGCACGTCGACCGGAGTGTTCGCCGGGGTGATCCACGCCGGGTACGGCGGCGAGGTCAAGGGCGAGTTGGAAGGCTACGGCCTGACCGGTTCGACGTTGAGCGTGACATCGGGGCGGGTGGCGTACGTACTGGGCCTCGAGGGTCCCGCGGTCTCAGTGGACACGGCGTGTTCCTCGTCGCTGGTGGCGCTGCACCTGGCGGTGCAGTCGTTGCGCGCGGGGGAGTGTGATCTGGCGCTGGTGGGCGGGGTGACGGTGATGGCCACCCCGGCGGCATTCGTCGAGTTCAGCCGGCAGCGGGCGCTTGCCGCCGACGGCCGGTGCAAGGCCTACGCGGGTGCGGCGGACGGCACGTCGTGGTCCGAAGGTGCCGGGGTGCTCGTGGTCGAGCGGTTGGCCGACGCGCAGAAGTCGGGGCACCGGGTACTGGCGGTGGTGCGCGGCTCGGCGGTCAATCAGGACGGCGCCTCCAACGGGTTGACGGCGCCGAACGGTCCCGCGCAGCAACGCGTCATTCGCGCGGCGCTGGCCGGCGCCGGTCTGACGGCAGCCGAGGTGGACGTTGTCGAGGGGCACGGGACCGGCACCACGTTGGGTGATCCGATTGAGGCGCAGGCGATTCTGGCGGCCTACGGCCAGGACCGTAGCGAGCCGCTGTGGCTTGGTTCGATCAAGTCCAACATCGGTCACACCTCGGCTGCGGCGGGGGTGGCCGGGCTGATCAAAATGATGTTGGCCATTCAGCACCGGGTGATGCCCAAGACGTTGCACGTGGATGTGCCGACGCCGCATGTAGATTGGTCGGCGGGTGCGGTGTCGCTGCTCACCGACGCGCGGCCGTGGCCGGACCCGGGTCGCCCGCGGCGGGCCGGGGTCTCGTCGTTCGGTATCAGCGGTACCAACGCGCACGTGATTCTCGAAGAGGTGAACACACCCGAAAACGTTGCGGCACCGCCGTTCAGCGGGGTACTGCCGTGGGTGTTGTCGGCCCGCTCGGCAGCGGCACTGGCGAACCAGGCCCGCCGGTTGCTGGCGCATGTCAGTGCTGACCACAGTGCGCTGGATGTCGGTTGGTCGCTGGTCAGTACGCGATCGCTGTTCGAGCATCGTGCCGTGGTGGTGGGCGCGGACCGGGCTCAATTGCTGACCGGCCTGGAACGGGTTGCCGCGGCGGAGCCGGCACCGGGCGTGCTGATGGGCCGCGCGCACGCGGTGGGCCAGACGGCGTTCGTGTTTCCCGGTCAGGGCGCCCAATACCTGGGCATGGGACGCGGCCTCTATCAACGGTTCCCGTTGTACGCCAGAGTGTTCGACGACGTCGCCGCAGCGTTGGATGATCATGTGCGGGTGCCGCTGCGCCAGGTGGTCTGGGGTACCGATGAGGCGCTGCTGGAAAGCACCGAGTTTGCGCAGCCGGCCTTGTTCGCCGTCGAAGTGGCCCTGGCCGCCCTGCTGCAATCCTGGGGCGTCCTGCCCGACCTGGTGCTGGGTCATTCGGTGGGCGAGCTGGCTGCCGCGTACGTGGCGGGGGTGCTGTCGCTCGGGGACGCAGCGCGTCTGGTCGCGGTCCGTGGCCGATTGATGGCCGGCCTGCCCGCCGGCGGGGTGATGGTGGCAGTGACGGTCAGCGAGGCCGAAGCGGCGGAGCAACTCGGCGACGAGGTCAGCATCGCCGCCGTCAATGCCCCGGAATCGGTGGTGCTTTCGGGTGGGCAGGCGGCAGTCGGTGCGGCGGTGGGTCGATTGACGGGCCGCGCGCGCCCCTTGGCCGTGTCGCATGCATTCCACTCGGCACTGATGGAGCCGATGATTCCGGAGTTCTCGGCATCGCTGGCCGACGTGGCCGCCGGTGAGCCGCGAATCAGGCTGATATCCAACGTGACCGGCCGGCTCGCCGCTACCGGATACGGCACGGCGGCCTATTGGGCCGAGCACGTGCGCAAACCCGTCCGGTTCGCCGACAGCGTGCGGCTGGCGCAGACGCTGGGCGCCGGGGTGTTTGTCGAGGTCGGTCCCAGCGGAGGATTGGCCGGACTGGTCGAACAGTGCCTCGACAATCCGGCCTTATCGGCTGTGACGCTGGCCAAGAACCGGCCGGAGATCGACTCGTTGTTCACCGCACTGGGACAACTGTTCACCGCGGGTGCCGGCGTGGATTGGCGGGAAACGTTCACCGGTCTAGGGGCGCGCAGCACGCCGTTGCCTACCTACGGCTTTGACCGACGCCACTTTTGGTTGACCGACCTGGGAACCGGGCCCGCCCAGTTGGGTGCCGCCGGGCTGGACGGACTGGGTCATCCGCTGCTGGGCGCGGCGGTGGCGCGACCGGATGTCGGCGGGGTGGTGCTGACGGGTTGGCTGTCACCAGCTGTGCAGGGGTGGCTGGCCGACCATGTCGTCAGTGGCGTGCCGCTGTTCCCGGGCGCCGGCTTCGTGGAACTTGTCCTGCGGGCCGGAGAGCAGGCCGGCGCCCCGGTGGTGGAGGAGTTGACGCTGCTGTCGCCGTTGGGGTTGCCGGCCACCGGCGGGGTGCGGATCCAAGTGGTGGTCGGACCCGCCGACGATGTGCGGCGGTCGAGCGTATGGGTGTATTCCGCTGCGCCCGAATCTGATTCGTGGATCCTGCATGCCGAGGGGGTGCTGGGCCCGGGTGGTATCCGCGGGGGTGCTGACCTGTCGGCGTGGCCGCCGGTCGGTGCCGCGGCGGTGGACGTGTCCGGGGTGTACGAGCAGTTGGCCGTGCGCGGCTACGCCTACGGCCCGGCGTTCCAGGGTCTGCGCCGGGTATGGCGGCGCGGACGCGAGATCTTCGCCGAGGTCGTCGCCCCCAGAGGCCTGAGTGTGGGCGGTTTCGGACTCCACCCGGCCCTGCTGGACGCCGCGCTGCAGGCCTGGGGAGTGGTCGAGGGCGGCGAGCGGTTGGCGTTGCCGTTCTCCTGGCAGAACGTGTCGCTGCACGCCGCGGGTGCGTCGAGGTTGCGGGTCCGCGTCGCGCCGACCGGGGCCGGGTCGGTGTCGGTGGAACTGGCCGACTCCGGGGGGTTGCCGGTGTTGTCGGTGCGGGAGTTGGTGGTCCGCCCGGTGTCTGCCGACGCGTTGTCCGCGGCGATCTCGTCGGGTCTGGCTCCGGGCACCGGCCTGCTGGACCTCAGGTGGTCACCCGTGCAGAGCGACGCCGTCGAGTTCCGCGGCGATGTGATGGTGTGGCAGTCCGAGCCCGGCGCGGTGTCGGGGGCCACGCATCGGGCGCTGGAAGCGGTGCAGGCGCACTTGCGCGCGGGATCCGGTCTTCTCGTCGTGTCGACCCGCGGTGCGGTGGGGTTGCCGAATGAGGCCGTGACCGACCTGGCGGGTGCGGCGGTATGGGGCCTGGTGCGTGCTGCGCAGGCCGAGCATCCGGGCCGCGTGGTGTTGGTGGATTCCGATGACTCGATACCCGTGCAAGACGTGGTGCGGTACGGGGAGCCGCAACTGGTGGTGCGGTCGGGCGTGGTGTACGGCGCGCGGCTGGCCCGGGTCGAGTCGTCGGGCAACGTGCAGTTGCCGGATGGGTTGTGGCGGTTGAGTGTTGGTGACGGCGGCACGCTGGATGACGTTGTCGCGCGCCGCAGCGCGCCGCTGGAGCTGGGTCCCGGTCAGGTGCGTGTCGCGGTGGGTGCGGTGGGGGTGAACTTCCGGGATGTGTTGGTGGCGTTGGGCATGTATCCGGGCGGCGGGCAGCTGGGTGCCGAAGGCGCCGGGGTCGTCGTCGAGGTTGGGCCTGGGGTGACCGACGTATCCGAAGGCGACGCGGTGCTGGGTCTGCTGGGCGTGGTGGCGCCCGAAGCGGTGGTTGACCGGCGCTTGGTGGCAGCCGTTCCGGCCGGCTGGTCGTTGGACACGGCCGCCGGTGTACCGGTGGTGTTCCTGACCGCGCTGTACGGCTTGTCGGTGCTTGCCGGACTCAAAGCCGGCGAACGGGTCCTGGTGCACGCCGCCACCGGTGGGGTGGGGATGGCAGCGGTGCAGTTGGCCCGGCACTGGGGTTGTGAGGTGTTCGCCACCGCCAGCCAGGGCAAGTGGGAGACGTTGCGGGCCATGGGGTTCGACAACGACCACATCGGCGATTCCCGCAGCCTGGAGTTCGAGACACAATTCCTGAAAGCCACCGACGGCGCCGGGGTCGACGTGGTGCTCAACTCCCTGGCCGGTGACTTCACCGACGCCTCGTTGCGGTTGCTGGCCCCGGGCGGGCGGTTCATCGAGATGGGTAAGACCGACCTGCGCTCCCCGGAAGCAGTCGCCGAACACTACGGGGCGGTCAGCTACCGGTCGTTCGACCTGATGGAGGCCGGTCCGGATCGCATCGCGGAAATGCTGGCCGAGGTGTTGGCAATGCTGCAGGCGGGAGCGGTGAAACCGCTGCCCGTGAGAGCTTTCGACGTTCGCTGTGCTCGGCAGGCGTACCGATTCGTCAGTCAGGCCCGCCATATCGGCAAGGTGGTGCTGACCATTCCGTCCAGACCCGACGGACCGGCCGGAGCGCAGTCGCCCCTGGCGGGGGGCACCGTGCTCATCACCGGCGGCACCGGGATGGCCGGCGCAGCGGTGGCTCGTCATCTGGTCGACCGGTACGGCGTCGCCAACCTGGTGTTGGTGAGTCGCTCCGGCGCGGCGGCCGACGGTGTCAGTGATCTGGTCAGCGAACTTCAGGGGGCCGGCACGCGGGTGGCGGCCGCCGAGTGCGATGTGACCGACCGGGCCGCACTGGCCGGTCTGCTGGCGCGGATTCCCGCCGAGTTTCCACTCAAAGGGGTCTTCCATGCCGCCGGCGTGCTCGACGACACCGTGATCACGTCACTGAGTGCGGACCGGCTGGACGCGGTGTCGCGGGTCAAGGTAGACGGCGCATGGAATCTGCACGAGCTGACCCGCGACGCGAACATTGCTGCGTTCGTGATGTTTTCATCGCTGGCGGGAATCGCGGGCAGTCCGGGTCAGGGCAACTATGCAGCCGCGAACGCTTACCTGGACGCGCTGGCCGGTTACCGGCGCCACCAGGGTCTGCCCGGCCTGTCCATCGCGTGGGGGCTCTGGGAACAGGCCAGCGCGATGACCCGGCACCTCGGTGATCGAGACCTGGCCCGGATGCGGCAGGCTGGATTGTCGCCGCTGCCCACCGAACAGGCGCTGGCGCTGCTGGATGCGGCGCTGCTCACCGATCGGGCACTGGTGATCGCTGCCCGGGTGGACACCGCCGCACTGGTAGGTGCGGCCGAACTGCCGCCTCTCTGGCAGGATTTGGTCACCCGCCGTGCCCGGCGCGTTGTCGATGCGGCCGATACCGCCGCAGCCGCAACGGGTTTGCTCGCCCGCCTCCACGACCTGGCACCAGAGCAACGGCAGCGCGAGCTCACCGATTTCATATCGAGCAATGCCGCAACGGTGTTGGGTCATTCCAGCACAGTTGACATCGATGCCCACAAGGCGTTCCAGGAACTCGGCTTCGACTCCCTGACCGCCGTCGAATTGCGCAACCGCCTCAAAACCGCCACCGGGTTGACGCTGTCGCCCACCCTGATCTTCGACTACCCGACGCCGGCCGCGCTGGCTGAACATCTCGCCGGTGAATTGGTTGGCAGCGCGCCACTTGTCGCAGCGAAGCCCGACCTGATGGGCCGTTTCGACGACGTCACCCGCGAACTCGATGCCCTGATCCACCGGCCCGAGTGGACTGAGGCGGAAAAGACCCACGTCACCAGCCGGTTGCATGCGATGATCGCTGAGCTGACCGCAGCACCGGCAGCCGAGCCGAAGCCCGGCCGGGACAACGACATCGCCAGGGACGGCGAGTTGTTCGCCATCCTCGACGATGACTTCGGCCTCTGATGGCGCCAACCGCGATCGCCGTCATCGGGCTGGCATGCCGATTCCCCGCCGCGGCCGGGCCGAGTGAATTCTGGCGGTTGGTCAGTACCGGGCAGGAGGTGTGCCGCCCGCTCGATGCCGTGGCCGATTTCGACGCGGCATTTTTCAACATTTCGCCCCGCGAAGCGGCTGCAATGGATCCGCGCCAGCGACTGGCCCTGGAACTGAGCTGGGAACTGTTCGAGGATGCGTTCCTGGTGCCAGAACACCTGCGGGGCGACCCGATCGCGGTTTATCTCGGCGCGATGAACGACGACTACGCATTGCTGACGCTGCGCGCCGACGCTGTCGACCACCACACGTTCGCCGGCATCAGCCGGGGGATGATCGCCAACCGGCTCTCGTACTTCTACGGGTGGTGCGGCCCCAGCCTGACGGTCGACTGCGGTCAGTCGTCGTCGTTGGTGGCGGTGCATCTGGCTTGTGAAAATCTACGTGCCGGCGCGGTCCCGATGGCGGTCGCCGGCGGCGTCCATCTGAACACGGCAGGCGAAATCGCAAGACTGGAAACCGAATTCGGTGCTATCTCGCCATCCGGCCACACCTACGCATTCGACGAACGGGCGGACGGTTACGTGCGTGGCGAAGGTGGTGCACTGGTGTTGCTGAAGCCGTTGCCGGCCGCGCTCGCAGACGGAAACCGCATCCACGCGATCATAGCGGGGAGCGCGGTCGGTAACGCGGGCCGCGACACCTCCGGACTGACCGTGCCTTCGGCCGCTGCACAAGCCGAGGTGATGCGTCGCGCCCTGGCCGGCGCGGGCCTGCGGCCCGACCATCTCGACTACGTCGAAGCCCACGGCACCGGCACCGCGGTCGGGGATCCCGTGGAGGCTCGAGCCCTTGGTGAGGTGTTCGGTGCGCGCCGGAACCATCCGCTGCCCATCGGCTCGGTCAAGACCAACATCGGCCACACCGGTGCGGCGGCCGGCGTAGCAGGTCTGGTCAAGACGATCCTTGCAGTCGAAAAGGCTTGTCTCCCAGCAAGTCTCAACTTCAAGAGCGCCGGCACCGATCTGCACCGGCTGGGTCTTCAGGTCAATACCGCGCTGACCCCCTGGCCGCAGGGTGAGTGCCGGCGGGCCGGCGTGTCATCCTTCGGAATGGGCGGCACCAACGCGCACGTCATTGTCGAGCAGGCCCCCACCGTGCCGGACCCCGCTGCCCAGCGGGGCGGGCGGGTGACCGTTCCCTGGGTGCTGTCTGCGCGGTCGGCGCAGTCATTGGCAGGTCAGGCCGCCCGATTGGGCGGACTTGCCGACGCGGCCGACATCGTCGACGTGGGTTGGTCGTTGGTGGCGACGCGATCGGTGTTCGAACATCGGGCAGTGCTGGTGGGCGATGACCGTGCCCAGTTGGCGGCCGGGCTGGCGGGTTTGGTCGCCGGCGGGCCGGGCGGCGGCGCGGTGACCGGCCACGCGCGTTCACTGGGCGGCGTCGTATTCGTGTTTCCGGGGCAGGGAGCGCAGTACCCGGGCATGGGCCGCGAACTGTACCAACGATTTCCGGCGTTTGCCGCGGCCTTCGACCGTGCCGTCGACGCATTGGAACCGCACTTGAGTTTGCCGCTGCGGCAGGTGCTTTGGGGTGACGATGCGCATCTAACGGACGGTACCGAGTTTGCTCAGCCGGGACTGTTCGCGGTTCAGCTGGCGCTGACCGCGCTCCTGCGCAGTTGGGGCATCACAGCCGATGCCGTGCTGGGCCACTCGGTGGGGGAACTCGCCGCGGCCTGCGAGGCCGGGGTGCTGTCGTTGCCGGATGCGGCGCGGGTGGTGGCGGCCCGGGGCCGGTTGATGGCGGGGCTTCCGACCGGAGGGGTGATGGTCGCGGTTGCCGCCGGCGAGGGGGAGGTGCTGCCCTTGTTGGGCGCGCAGGTCAGCCTGGCGGCGGTGAACGCACCGGATTCGGTGGTGCTGTCCGGGTCCGAGGCCGCCGTGGGTGCGGCGGTGGAGCGGTTGACCGGTGCAGGGCGACGGGTGCGCCGCTTGGCGGTGTCGCATGCGTTCCATTCGGCCCTGATGGAACCGATGATCGAGGACTTCGCGCAGGTGCTCACCGGCCTGTCGGCGCATCCGCCGCGAATTCAGTTGGTGTCGAACGTAACCGGTCAGTTGGCTGACACCGGATACGGGTCGGCGTCGTATTGGGTCGAGCACGTACGTAAACCGGTGCGGTTCGCCGACGGGATGCAGACGGCGGTGGCTCTGGGTGCCGAGGTGTTCATCGAGGTCGGTCCGGGCGCCGGTTTGGCCGCGGACCACGACGTTTCGGCAGCGACGTTGATCCGGGGCCATTCCGAGGTGCTCACGTTGCTCACCGGGGTGGGCCGGCTGTTCGCCGCAGGGTTGCCGGTGGACTGGGTTCGTGTCTTCGACGGGCTCGGCGCGCGGCCGGTGGACCTACCCACCTACGCGTTCGCGCGGCAACGGCACTGGCTCGGTGGCAACGTAGCGCTCGACGTGGCCGCGCCGGTCGCCGCACAGTTGTCGACCGAGGATCCCGCCGAGCAGCGTCGCCTCCTGGTCGACGTGGTGTGCCTGCACGCCGCCGTCGTGCTGGGTCTGCACGACCGGCACGCCATCGATCCGCAACGCGCTTTCCAGGACCTGGGGTTCACCTCGATGAGCGGTGTCGAACTGCGCAATCGCCTCAAAACAGAGGCCAGCTTGGCGGGATTGCCGCTATCGCGGACCCTCATTTTCGACTATCCGTCCCCAGTTGCCCTTGCTGACCACCTCCTGCATGAACTCGGAAACCAGGAGAAACAATCCGATGACGAAAAGATCTGGTCGCTGCTACGAAATATTCCAATCTCGGAATTACGTCGAACCGGGTTGCTTGACAAACTCCTACTTCTCTCCGGTAATCCTCAAATAACCAGTTCAGACCTGATAGCTGCCGAAAAAGACATCGACTCGTTGAGTCCGGACGCATTAATCGAGATGACCCGGTCCATTTCTGACGCAGGTCATTGATAATCCCGGTGAGACAATGCGGGACGGCTGTAATCCGGCGATCAAATAATACAGGTGTCGAATACCGCAATACTTTGCGGAGTCGTGGTAGGGCCCACTAAACTGGGCATTTCGGGACGCTACGGGGGCGGGCTACCCGGCAATCGATTGACTGAGACTGATTGAGGCAGGTGCATGAGCGTCATCGCAGGCGTGTACGGCGCATTACCGCCACACCGATACACCCAGGCTGAGACCACCGATTTGTTCGTCGAGTTCCCCGGTCTCAAGGAGCACGAGGAGATCGTCCGGCGTCTGCACACGGCGGCCAAGGTCAACGGCCGGCATTTCGTGCTGCCGCTCGACCAGTACCCGGCACTGACCGACTTCGGTGACGCCAACGAGATCTTCATCGAAAAGGCAGTGGATCTCGGTATCGAGGCGCTGATGGGCGCGCTCGACGAGGCCGGGTTACAACCGCAGGACATCGACCTGATCATCACCACCACGGTGACCGGGGTTGCTGTCCCGTCGCTGGATGCCCGCATCGCCGGGCGGCTGGGTCTGCGTCCTGACGTGCGTCGGATGCCGCTGTTCGGCCTGGGTTGTGTGGCCGGGGCAGCAGGGGTGGGCCGGCTGCACGACTATCTGCGGGGCGCGCCCGACGACGTGGCCGTGCTGATTTCGGTCGAATTGTGTTCGCTCACTTACCCTGCCATCAAGCCGACGGTATCCGGCCTGGTCGGGACGGCGCTGTTCGGCGACGGGGCGGCCGCCGTCGTTGCCGTCGGCGACCGACGCGCCGAACAGCTGAACCCCGCCGGCCCCGACATCGTCGACTCCCGCAGCCGGATGTACCCGGAGTCGCTGCACATCATGGGCTGGGACGTGAGTTCGGCTGGCCTGCAGCTGCGGTTGTCGCCGGATCTGACCGACCTGATCGAGCAGTACCTGGCCGCAGATGTCGACGGTTTCCTCACCGATCACGACCTGACCAAGAACGACATCGGTGCCTGGGTCAGCCATCCGGGCGGGCCGAAGGTCATCAACGCGATCACCGACACCTTGCAGCTGCCGCCTGAGGCGCTTGAGCTGACATGGCGATCGCTTGGCGAAATCGGCAATCTGTCCTCGTCCTCGGTCCTGCACATCCTGCGCGACACCATCGAGAAGCGACCGCCCAGCGGCAGCCCCGGATTGATGCTTGCGATGGGTCCTGGATTCTGCTCCGAACTCGTCCTACTGCGCTGGCGCTGACGCTGACGCGCAATGAATTGGTGCGCAGCGTATTTGCGGTAGTCCGGCACTGCAGACGCATCACGTGCGGCGGGCGATGGGTCAGGTCCGGCAACGATTGCAGGCCCTATCCCGTTGGTCACCGGACCCCGGCGCCGCTACAGCGTGCGCAGTACTTCGCCGGGCGGATGGGAGATCAGCGTCATTCCAGTGCTTCCGACAGTTCCAGCCAGTGCCCCTCCAAGGAGGCCACCTCGGCTTCGAGATTGCGCAACTCGTGGGTCAGCGCCGCGATCGCGACGTGGTCGGACTGATCGTGCTCGGCCAGTTCGGTGTGCTTGGCGGCGATCCGGTCGGCGAGACGGGCGAGTTGGCGGTCGATGGACGCCAGCTCTTTTTCCGCGGTCCGGCGTTGCGCGCCCGACATGGCCTGGGCCGCCGGTGCGGGCGCGGGCGTGGTGGGCCCGGTCGGCGCCGCCTCGGCCAGCCGTAGGTATTCGTCGATGCCGCCGGGCAGATGCCGCAACCGGCCGTCCAGGATGGCGTATTGCTGGTCGGTGATGCGCTCGAGCAGGTAGCGGTCGTGCGATACGACGATCAAAGTGCCCGCCCACGAGTCGAGCAGGTCCTCGGTGGCGGTCAGCATGTCGGTGTCGACGTCGTTGGTGGGCTCGTCCAGCAGCAGCACATTCGGCTCCGACAGCAAGGTCAGCATCAGCTGCAGCCGGCGTCGCTGGCCGCCGGAGAGCTCGCCGACCCGCGCCGACAGTTGCCCGCGGCCGAAGCCGAGGCGCTCCAGCAGTTGGGTGGGAGTCATGTCACGGCCCTCCACCCGGTATTCGGTCTGCAGGCGACCCAGCACGTCGGCGATCCGGTCCTCGGCCAGCGCTTTGAGCTCGTCACCACGTTGATCCAGCACCGCCAGCTGCACCGTCTTGCCGCGTTTGACGCGTCCGGAATCCGGTTGCACCGTCCCGGCGATCAAACCCAGCAGCGTCGACTTTCCGGCGCCGTTGGCCCCGACGATGCCGGTGCGTTCGCCTGGCGCGATCCGCCACTCGACATCCCGCAACACCGTCCGGCCCTCGAAGGTGACCGACACGTCCAGCAGGTCGACGACGTCCTTGCCCAACCGGGCTGTCGCCACCTTGGCCAATTCGACGGTGTTGCGCAACGGCGGTACGTCGGCGATCAGTTGATTGGCGGCTTCGATGCGGAACTTCGGCTTCGAGGTGCGCGCGGGGGCGCCCCGGCGCAGCCAGGCCAATTCCTTGCGCATCAGATTCTGCCGCTTGGCTTCCGCGGTCGCCGCGACCCGATCGCGCTCGACGCGCTGCAACACATACGCCGCGTAGCCGCCTTCGAACGGCTCGACGGTCCCGTCGTGCACTTCCCATGTGGTGGTGGCGACTTCGTCGAGGAACCAGCGGTCGTGGGTGACCAGTAACAGTCCGCCGCTGTTCCGTGCCCAGCGTTGTCCGAGATGGTTGGCCAGCCAGGCGATGCCCTGGATATCGAGGTGGTTGGTGGGCTCGTCGAGCGCGATCACATCCCAATCGCCGATCAGCAGCTGAGCCAGCTGCACCCGTCGGCGCTGACCACCGCTGAGGGTGGAAACCGTTGTTGCCCAATCGATGTCGGATACCAACCCGGACATCACGTCGCGGATGCGGGCGTTACCGGCCCACTGGTGTTCGGGCTGGTCGCCGACAAGCGTCGCGGCCACGGTGCTGGCCGGGTCCAGGGTGTCGGCCTGGCTCAGCGCGTTGACCCGTAGCCCGCTGCGGCGGGTGACCCGGCCGGTGTCGGGTTGGATCTGGCCGGTGAGCAGGCCCAGCAGACTGGATTTCCCGTCCCCGTTGCGGCCGACGATGCCGATGCGGGCCCCGTCGTTGACCCCCAGGGTGAGCGAGTCGAAGATCACCTGAGTCGGATACGCCAGGTGCACGGCCTCAGCTCCGAGTAGGTGTGCCACCCGCACGACGGTAGTGGGTGGAACGCGCCGGCATCGCCATTCGAGCGCTGCTGCCGACGGCCACCCGCGACAGATCCGCGATCTGATAGCACGTCGCGGCCCTGCAGGCGACGGAACGGGCGCGCTTCGGAGAGGTGCGCGCCCGGCTCGTGCGCACCGGCGCAGTGACCCAGGCCACACTGTCGGGTCGATGTGCCATGATGACCACGCTGGTCAAGGCCAACTCAGCGAGCATTCAGGAGTAGCGGTGGATCTCAACTTGTCGATGGTCACCCGACCGGTCGAGCGTCTGGTGGCCACGGCGCAGAACGGTCTGGAGGTTCTGCGACTGGGCGGCCTGGAAACAGGCAGCATCCCGTCGCCGTCGCAGGTCGTCGAGAGCGTGCCGATGTACAAGCTCCGCCGGTACTTTCCGCCGGACAACCGGCCCGGTCAGCCGCAGGTGGGCCCCCCGGTCCTGATGGTGCACCCGATGATGATGTCCGCGGACATGTGGGACGTCACCCGCGAGGACGGCGCCGTCGGGATCCTGCACGCCGGTGGCCTGGATTGCTGGGTCATCGATTTCGGATCCCCCGACAAGGTCGAGGGCGGCATGCGCCGCAATCTGGCCGATCACATCGTTGCGCTCAGCCAAGCCATCGACACGGTGAAGGAGGCCACCGGGCAGGACGTGCACCTGGTCGGATACTCGCAGGGCGGCATGTGGTGCTACCAGGTCGCCGCCTACCGGCGCTCGAAGGATCTGGCCAGCATCGTTGCGTTCGGGTCGCCGGTGGACACGTTGGCCGCGCTGCCGATGGGGATTCCGGCGAACCTGGCCCCCGGCGTCGCCGATTTCATGGCCGATCACGTGTTCAACCGTCTGAATATCCCAAGTTGGATGGCGCGCACCGGTTTTCAGATGATGGATCCGCTCAAGACCGCCAAGGCCCGGGTGGATTTCGTCCGGCAGCTGCATGACCGTGAGGCTCTGCTGCCGCGGGAGCAACAGCGCAGGTTCCTCGAGCGCGAGGGTTGGATCGCCTGGTCGGGGCCGGCCATCTCCGAACTGCTCAAGCAGTTCATCGCGCACAACCGCATGATGACCGGCGGGTTTGCGATCAACGGTCAGCTGGTGACCCTCACCGACATCACCGTCCCGATTCTGGCGTTCGTCGGTGAAGTCGACGACATCGGCCAGCCGGCCTCGGTGCGCGGCATCCGACGTGCCGCGCCCAACACCGAGGTTTACGAATGTTTGATCAGGACAGGACATTTCGGTCTGGTGGTGGGATCCCGGGCGGCTCAGCAGAGCTGGCCCACCGTTGCCGAATGGGTGCGCTGGGTGTCCGGTGGTGGCGACAAACCGGGCAGCATCAGCCTGATGGTCGAACAGTCGGCCGAGCACACCGACAGTGGCGTGGCCTTCAGTTCGCGTCTTGCCCACGGGGTGGGCGAGGTCTCTGAGGCTGCGCTGGCGATGGCGCGCGGCGCGGCGGACGCGGTCGTCGCGGCGAACCGGTCGATGCGCACCTTGGCCGTCGAGACCGTCCGGACGCTGCCCCGGCTGGCGCGGCTGGGGCAGCTCAACGATCACACCCGAATCTCGTTGGGCCGCATCATCGATGAACAAGCACAGGACGCCCCGCAGGGCGAATTCCTGTTGTTCGACGGGCGGGTGCACGCCTACGAGGCCGTCAACCGCCGCATCAACAACGTCGTCCGCGGGTTGATCGAAGTCGGGGTGCGGCAGGGCGACCGGGTGGGTCTGCTGATGGAGACCCGGCCCAGCGCGCTGGTCGCAATCGCCGCGCTGTCCCGGCTGGGTGCCGTGGCCGTCATGATGCGCCAGGATGTCGATCTGGCCGCGCAGGTGCGGCTCGGGGGAGTCAGCGAGATCCTGACCGACCCCAGCAACCTCGAGGCCGCCCGGCAACTGCCGGGCCAGATCCTGGTCCTGGGCGGCGGTGAGTCGCGGGATCTGCACTTGGCTGAAGACGCCGACGTGATCGACATGGAGCAGATCGATCCCGACGCGGTGCAGTTGCCGGCCTGGTACCGGCCCAACCCGGGATTCGCGCGGGACCAGGCGTTCATCGCGTTCAACGCGGCCGGCGGCGAACTGGTCGCCAAGCAGATCACGAATTTCCGATGGGCCCTCTCGGCATTCGGAACGGCGTCGACGGCGGCGCTGGACCGCAAGGACACCGTGTACTGCCTGACGCCGTTGCATCACGAGTCCGCGCTGCTGGTCAGCCTGGGTGGCGCGGTGGTCGGGGGTACCCGCATCGCATTGTCCCGTGGCATCCGGCCGGACCGGTTCGTCTCCGAGGTCCGGCAGTACGGCGTCACCGTGGTGTCCTACACCTGGGCCATGCTGCGCGACGTCGTGGACGACCCGGAGTTCGCGCTGCACGGCAACCATCCGGTGCGGCTGTTCATCGGGTCCGGCATGCCCACCGGGTTGTGGCAGCGGGTCGAAGACGCGTTTGCCCCTGCCCATGTCGTCGAGTTCTTCGCCACCACCGACGGCCAGGCGGTGCTGGCCAACGTCTCCGGGGCCAAGGTGGGCAGCAAGGGCCGGCCGCTGCCGGGTGCCGGGCGGGTCGAACTCGGTGCCTATGACGCTGAGCAGGATCTGATCCTGGAGAACGACGACGGGTTCGTCCAAGTCGCCGAGACCAACCAGATCGGGGTGCTGCTCGCCCAGTCCCGCGGGCCTATAGATCCCACCGCGTCGGTCAAGCGCGGCGTTTTTGCGCCTGCCGATACCTGGATCTCCACCGAGTATCTGTTCCGGCGCGATGAGGACGGTGATTATTGGCTGGCCGGCCGGCGCGGATCGGTGGTGCGTACAGCCCGCGGCATGGTGTACGCCGAACCGGTCACCGATGCGCTGGGTTGCATCAGTGCAGTCGACCTTGCGGTGACTTACGGTGTCCCAGTGGGAGATCGACATCTGGCGGTATCGGCGGTGACGTTGCGTCCGGGGGCGACCATCACCGCCGCCGATCTCACCGAGGCGATCGCGGGTATGCCGGTGGGCCTGGGGCCCGACATCGTGCACGTGGTGCCGAAGTTCGACCTCAGTGCGACCTACCGCCCGACGGTGAGTGCGCTGCGGGCCGCCGGCATCCCCAAGTCGGGTCGCCAGGCCTGGTACCTGGATGCGGGCAGCGGCGAGTTCCGCCGCCTGACACCGGCCGCGCGGACCGAGATCAGTGGGAAGCGAGCACCTGCCAATGCTTGACGACACTCTGCTGCAGATCCTGGTGTGCCCGGCCGATCGGGGGCCGCTGCTGCTCGTCGAGGGCGGCAAGACCCTCTACAACCCCCGGTTGCGGCGCGCCTACCGCATCGACGACGGAATCCCGGTGCTGCTGGTCGACGAGGCCCGCGACGTCGACGAACAGCAGCACACCGCCTTCACGGCGCAAGGCCTTCCGGAAGATCCCCAGTGAGGTAACGCTGCAGGTTGGGCGCAATGATCTGCACGATCTGATCGGTCGGCAGGGATGCGAAAGGCTCCACCTTGACGATGTGGCGAGCCATCACCACGCCCATCAGCTGCGACGCGACGAATTGCGTGCGGATCTTGCCCGTTCCCGGTGGATTGTCCACGCGCGCGCCGAGTTCCCCACCGATGATCTCCTGCAGGAAAGTGCGTGCCAAACCCACCTCGTCTCCGGAGATCAACGATCGCAGGGTCGCAATCAGGCTGGTGCCCAGTTCCGAATCCCACAGCGGCAGCAATATCGACGGCAGTCGGACCCCGAGTTCCTCGACCGGAACGCGTCGCATCTGTTCGATCACCACCATGGGGTCGATCGGTAACTCGACGGCGGCGGTGAACAACTGCTGTTTGGTGCCGTAATAGTGATGCACCAACGCGGAATCGACGCCGGCCCTGGCGGCGATTGCCCGTATCGAGGTGCGGTCGATTCCGTTCCGCGCGAACAATTCTCGCGCGCTGGCCAGAATTCGCTCGCGGGTGTCGGAATTCCCGGCGGGCCGGCCGGGCCGGTTACGGCCGGTGGTCGTCACGCTAGGGCGTCCGCCTGCGCAGTGTGGCAGCGGCCAGGCCCAGCGCCGCGACCGCGAACGCCATCACCACGACGATGTCGCGTACGGCGAGAAACGTCAGGTCCGGGTGGGCGCCCACCTGTTGCAGGGCCTCCAGCGCATAGCTGGCCGGCATCACATTGCTGATCCACTCGAGCCAGTCTGGCATCGCGGCCCGCGGCACGATCACACCAGCCAGCAGAAACTGCGGGACGATCACCACCGGCATGAACTGCACAGCCTGAAACTCGCTGCGCGCAAATGCACTGCACAACAGGCCCAGCCCGACACCCAGCACCGCATTGATGATGGCAATCACGAACACCCACAACGGGTTTCCCGCCGTGTCGAGGCCCAGCAACCAAAACGACACCACGCACGCCAGGCTCGCCTGAGCCGCCGCGGCGACCGAGAACGCGGTCCCGTAGGCCGCCAGCAGGTCCAGTCGGCGCAATGGCGTGGTCAGGATGCGCTCCAAAGTTCCCGACGCCCGCTCGCGTTGCATGGTGATCGAGGTGATCAGGAACATCAGCAACAGCGGGAACAGGCCCAGCAGGATCAGGCACGCGTTGTCGAACGGTGTCGGTGCGCCGGGCCGGTGCGGGGCGTTCTGAAACATGAAGTACATCAGCGTGATGATCGCGCTGGGCACCACCAGAATCATCGCCACGCTGCGGCGGTCGGCGACCAACTGACGCAGGATCCGTCCGGTGCTCGCCGGGTACGCCTGAAGTCCTATCCGGCCTTGGATTCCTGCTCGGTGCTGCGCCGAATGATGGACAGAAACGCTTGCTCCAGGGACGTGCATGAGGTGTCCTCTCGTAGCTGGGCCGGGGTGGTGTGGGCGACCAGACGCCCTTCCCGCATGAGCAGTAGGTCGTCGCAATGGTCGGCTTCGTCCATCACGTGGCTGGAGACCAGCAGCGTGGTTCCGCCGCGGGCGAGTTCGGTGAACTGTTCCCAGAGATCGACGCGCAGCACCGGATCCAGGCCTACCGTGGGTTCGTCGAGGACCAGTAGGGCGGGGTGGCAGACCAACGCGCACGCCAGCGACACCCTGGTGCGCTGACCGCCGGACAAGTTGCCGCAGTACGCCGTTCGATGATCGGCCAGACCGACCCGGTCGATGGCTTGCGTGGCGGCCTCGCCGTGGTAGCCGTGCAGCGCGGCGATGTAGCGGACGTTGTCGATGATGCGCAGATCGTCGTAGATGGCCGGGTTCTGCGGCAGGTAGGCGACCTGCCGACGCAGCGCCGCCGATCCGGCGGGGTGGCCCAGCACGGTGACGGCCCCTTTGGAATGGCTGGGCAGGATCTGCGTGCCGACGATGCTGCGCATCAAGGTCGTCTTTCCGCAGCCGGACGGGCCGAGCAATCCGGTGATGGTGCCTTCGGCGATATCCACCGAGATGTCGTGCAGCGCGGTGCGTTTTCCCCGAACCACTCGCAGGTGTCTGATGCTGACGGCGGGGGGCGAACTGCTTCCAGAAAATTCATCATGCGATGAAGTCATCATGAGATGAATAATTCGCCGGTGCTGCGTGGATGTCAAGAGGCGCTCGGGCAGAATCGGTTCGGTGAGCGCTGAGCAACTGCTGGTAGACCCGGTCGCGGCCGCCCACCGGCTGCTCGGTGCCACCCTGACCGGCCGTGGTGTCAGCGCAGTGATCGTCGAGGTGGAGGCCTACGGCGGGGTTCCCGACGGCCCGTGGCCGGATGCCGCTGCGCATTCCTACCGCGGACGCAGCGCGCGCAACGCCGTCATGTTCGGGCCACCCGGGCGGCTCTACACCTACCGCAGCCACGGAATCCACGTCTGTGCCAACGTGGCCTGCGGACCCGACGGGACCGCCGCCGCGGTGCTGCTGCGGGCCTGCGCCGTGGCCGACGGCTTCGACACGGCACGGTCGCGGCGCGGCGAACTCGTGCGCACCGCCGCGCTGGCGCGCGGGCCGGGTAACCTCTGCTCAGCTCTGGGAATCACCATGGCGGACAACGGTATTGATGTGTTCGACCCGGACAGCCCGGTGCGGCTCGAACTGTGCGGCCCGCTGACCGCAACGACGGGACCCCGGGTCGGAGTGAGTCACGCCGCCGACCGGCCGTGGCGATTGTGGCTGCCCGGCCGGCCCGAGGTGTCCGCGTACCGCCGGAGTCCCCGAGCGCCGGCACCCGGCGCCAGTGACTAGTGCGGTGGCTACGCCGGAGGTTTCCGCGCCAGGGTGTCGTCGGCGTCGGGGGCCGAGCGGTACGCCGGGTCCAGACGCCGGACCGCAAAGATGAACGGCAGCGCGATGAACGGCGCGAGGATGCCGTAGATCGCAGCCGGAGTGGCCATTTCGGCGTTGTTCAACAGCTGCGGGCTCAACGCGATCCCGATGGCCACCACGGCATTGTGCAGTCCGATCTCCAGACTGACCGCGATCGCCTGGCGCGGAGCCAGCTTGAGGAAGCGCGGCGCGAGGTAGCCGATGGTGAGGCTGATCGCGCAGAACAACACCACCGCGGCGCTGAGCACCCCGAAGTTGTTCCACAGCGTCGCCTGGCCACCGGCCACCCCCGCGACGACGGCGATCACCAGCAGCACCGCCGCGGCGATCTTGACCGGAAACCCCAGCCGTCGAGCCAGATCCGGGAACCGGTGCCGGATCGCGACACCGACCGCGGTAGGGATCAGGACGAGGGCGAACACGGTGAGAAACTTGTCGAACTGCAGGGGGATGAAGCGTCCGTTGCCCAGGAACCACGTCATCGAGACCGCCAGGATCGCGGGGATGGCGAAGATCGACAGCACCGCGTTGATCGCGGTGAGGGTGAGGTTGAGCGCCAGGTCACCATTGGCCAGATGGCTGAGCACGTTGGCGAACATGCCGCCGGGAGTAGCCGCCATCAGCATCAGCCCGACCGCCAGATTGGGGGACAGGTCCAAGGCTTCGGCAATCGCCAAGCACACCGCTGGCAGCAGCGCCGCCTGACAGAGCAACGCCACCAGCAGCGGACGGCGCAGCGTGGCGGCCCGGCGGAAGTCGTCCACCGTCAGCGTCAGCCCGAGCGCGAGCATGACCGCACCGATGACCAAGGGGAACAACTGGCTCTGCATATCGCTTCCGCGGGACGTGGGCTGATTTTGCCTTCAGTGGCAGCAAGTCACTCTACGGCCGGTGGTGGGCAGCGCCCTCAGCTGGAATCAGGTAGAGCGGATCGCGGCCACGTACCGGCCGCGGTAACCGTCCTGCAAGACTCTGTGCCATGGGTAGCGAGCCTTCCGGGATCCTCGACGAGTTGAGCTGGCGCGAACTGATCGCGCAGTCCACCGACCTCGACGCGCTGGCCGCCGAGGCGCAACGCGGACCCCTGACCGTCTATGCGGGATTCGACCCCACCGCGGCCAGCCTGCACGCCGGACACCTGGTGCCGTTGCTGGCGCTGCGTCGATTCCAGCGGGCTGGGCACCGCCCGATCGTGCTGGCCGGCGGCGCCACCGGGCTGATCGGCGACCCACGCGAGGTCGGCGAGCGCAGCATGCACGAGGTCGACACCGTCGCCGAATGGACCGAACGAATCCGGGGCCAGCTGGAGCGCTTCGTCGACTTCGACAATTCGCCGACCGGAGCGATCGTCGAGAACAATCTCGACTGGACCCGGCCGATGTCGGCGATCGAGTTTTTGCGCGACATCGGCAAGCACTTCTCGGTCAACGTGATGCTGGACCGGGACACCGTCCGGCGCCGCCTGGAGGGCGAGGGGATCTCCTACACCGAGTTCAGCTACATGTTGCTGCAGGCCAACGACTACGTGGAACTGCACCGGCGGCACGGCTGCACACTGCAGCTCGGTGGATCGGATCAGTGGGGCAACATCATCGCCGGGGTGCGATTGGTGCGCCAGAAGCTCAGTGCTGCCGTGCACGCGCTCACCGTGCCGCTGGTGACCGCAGCCGACGGCACCAAATTCGGCAAGTCCACCGGTGGCGGCAGTCTGTGGCTGGACCCGCAGCTCACCAGCCCGTACGCGTGGTACCAGTACTTCGTCAACACCGCCGACGCGGACGTGATCCGCTACCTGCGCTGGTTCACCTTCCTGAGCAGCGACGAATTGGCCGAGCTGGCGCAGGCCACCGCCGAACGCCCGCAGCAACGCGCAGCGCAGCGCAAGCTGGCCGGTGAGCTCACCACGCTGGTGCATGGTGAGGCGGCCACCGCCGCCGTCGAGCACGCCAGCCGGGCGCTGTTCGGGCAGGGTGAGCTGGCCCGTCTTGACGAGGCGACGTTGTCCGCGGCCCTGCGCGAGACGACGGTCGCCGAATTGAAACCCGGTGAGGCGGACGGGATCATCGACTTGTTGGTGGCCACCGGGCTGTCCGACAGCCGTAAGGCGGCGCGTCGCACGATCGGCGAAGGGGGCGTGTCCGTCAACAACATTCGCATCGACAGCGACGAATGGGCCCCACACTCAACGGATTTCCTGCACGGACAGTGGCTGGTGCTGCGCCGCGGCAAGCGCAACATCGCCGGGGTGCACCGGGGTTAAGCGGGCTGGGGGCAACCCAGCCGGCCGACTTCAAAGGACGGCAGTTCGTCGTCGGCGGCGGCTACCGCGAACATGGTTGCGGCGGTGTAGAAGGCATCGGTGGTCATCAGCCCGCGGCTGGCCAGTTCGACGCGGTCGGCTGCCGTGCCCCAGCGGTTGCTGAACAGCCTGTTGAGTTGGGTGGGGTCGGGGCGGTGCAGGTTCAATTGCGGCTTCTGCCTGGCCAACTCGTCTCGCCTGGCCAGGGCCTGTGCCACCAGCATCCGCCACTGCGGCAACCGCGGGTCGGTGCGCAGCAGGTCGAGGAAATGCTGGATCGCGGGCAGTGAGCGGGCGAAGAACAGCGTGCGGGTGGTCAGTCGCGCCGCGACCGAGATCGGATCGTCGTGCAGAGTGGCGTTCTCCTCGTCGGTCAACCAGTACGCCCGGACCTGCGCGGGGAAACCGGACTCGTCGACGATCCCCGTCGCCAGCGCGTAGTGGTGCGCAACGGTCTCCAGCGCGCGCTCGTAGTCGGCGATGCCTACCGCGGCGACGGCCTTGGCGGCGCGCTCTCGGACGCTGCTCCGGTCACCGGGATGGGTCAGGTTCCAGTGCCAGGCGGCGACCTGCTCGAGGGCGGGCAGGTAGGCCCAACGGTCGGTGGCGCACAGGCTGAGTAGCGACAGCACGTCGAGGTCGAGAATGTCGACGCTGGAGTCGTCCGGCAGGGCGACGGGGGTCGGCGGGGCCCAGCGCTGCCGCCACCGTTGCGACCAGATGGTCGGTGGCGGGCCGGGCCGTACCGCGACATCCCGTGGCCCGCGCACGATCTCCTGCAACGCCAGCACCGCGTCGGCATGTTTGACGTCGACCCGCATCGACTTCAATTGCTTTGCCAGCTCACGATTTTCCGGTATCCCTACCGCTTCCAGCAATCGATCCCAGGTGCGCTGGGTGAAGGTGGTGCGGCGCGCGGTCTCGACGATTCGTGCACCGGCCGCCGCGGACAGCACACCGGAACGCACTGCGTGGGCGACGGTTTGGCGAATGTTCACCAACGCGTCCACAAACACCGGATAACCGTCTTCGGGGTCGCCGTGCACCATGCCGACTTCGTCGTCTGCCTCGATGACTCCGTCTCGGTAACCTTCGAAGACCCAGCCGTAGCCCTCCATGCCGAACGGGTGCAATTCGGCCGCCCGCAACGCGCCCATGCTCGATGAGCCGACCACCCGCACGCCGTCGTCGATCAGCGTCAGTAGTTCCTTGTGCCGCACCGCAGCGCTCTGGAAGAACAGCCCGTCGACGATGAGCAGGGTGTCACCGGACCGCAATCCGTAGCGAAAGGCGTCACCGAATGAAATCGGTGCTACCACTTCGGCATCGGAGATGATCGCATGAATGTCCGCCGCGCTGATCGTGGGGCCGGCCGTCACCACGATCCGGGTCATGAGTGCTCCTCCAGCGGGGTGCGCAGGGGTGACTGGATGGTCGCCGACAAGCCGGGGGCGATGACTTTGACGACCGGCACGCACGCGTCGGCGAAATCGCACACCACGGCCAGCGGTTCGGCGCCGGCCTGAGCCGCCACCGCGGTCGCCGCCGACGCCAGCAGGTCGTGCAGCGAGTCACTGGACGTGACATGCCACGGTGTCGGTTCGGCATCGGGCATGTCCTGCATGGACTTTCGGGCCGGGGCATAGGTGTGCACCCGGGCGAATCGTTGGTAGATCGCCGACGGCAGATCTTCGCGGGCTCCGCTGATGGCCGTCAGCCGGGACTGCGCGGCTTCGGTAATCGCCCGCGACAGCGCAACATTGGGGTTGTGGTGAAGTCCGCTGCCGCTGAACGGGACCTCCATCATCGGCGAGCTGATCTCGGCGGCGAACAGGTAGTAGCCGTCCCAGGTGTCCATCCGGGCGACCTGCAGTTCGCTGCCCGCCCGATGAATCATCTCGATGAGCTCGGCGCACTCCGAGCGGGCGACGTCGTCCAGCGGGACCCCGAACAACGTCGAGCCGGGTCGGGCGGCGGCCATGCCGTGACGCTCCATGATCTCGTAGAGACCGTGCAGGGCGGCTTCGTGGTAGCTGTTGCCCGATGCCAAACCCGTTGTGTCCATTCCGAATATCGGCGGACCCCAGGAATCGCCGACCGCGATGTTCACCACGGTGGCCAGCCAGGGCACCCAGGTCTTGCGTCCGGTCAACAATGTCGTGGCGATCATCCAGTCGAGCTTGGCGCCGCGGTGATAGAAGCTGCCCGCCGGACGGTTCAGCTCGGCGGGATCGTAGGTGAGGGTTTCAGCGAGTTCGTCGGTGGAGGTCGAGGTCAGATCGGGGGTGATGTTCTCGACGTGCCAGTTCTCCAGAGACTCCATCGCGGCCGATACCTGCGCGGCGCGGTAAGTGGTGGCTTTGCCCTGACTGACCGACAGGGTCAGCGAGGCCGGTCGTACTGCCTGCACGGTGGGGATGCCGAGGTCGTCGAGCCAGGTGAGGTCGGCGACGCGAGTGATTCCCGCTGCGCTGAGCAGCGGCTGAATCGCCGCCCAGGTCTGCTCGGGAGAGATGATGCGGTGGGTGCCCGCATGGTGGCCGATGGTCAGCGGATCGGCGTGACCGAGAACTCGGGACGGCCAGTGCGACCAGTCAGGGCCGGTGCGTACCACGGTGCCTGCACTAGTGCTCAAGCCCGGCAGTTCCGACATGGCTTCACGCTACTTAGTTCGGTGATCGACGGGTGGGAAATCAGCGAGTCGGCGAAAAATGTTCCAGCGGGATCTCATCGCGGAGAGAGGGGGGGAGGGCTGCGATGAGATCCCGCTGGATGGTCTGACTACTCGGCAGCGTCAGCGACCGTGAAGAACGGCATCGAGTAGGCGGACTCGGTCTCGGAGAACAGGATTTCGTGGGACATGGGGTACTACCTTTCGGGGAAGTTGTTTCGTCGGATTCGGGCAAGCGGGTCAGAACGGGATGGACATGCAGATCTGCCTTTCCGGTCGACGAGATGGTGTCGGGGAAGGTCAGATCACTCGGCGTCGCCGGCGTGGAAAGCCGGAGCGGTGTAAGCGGTCTCGTACTCGCAGAACAGGTTCTCGTAGGACATGGTTTCCTTCTTTCGGGAGCTGGGCGGTTGAGCTGACCTGGATTCGTGGTGTCTTGTCTCCGTGTCGAAACCCATTCTTCGGCGCCGGGCACCGGCCCGGTATCCCCTTACCGGCTGCTGCGCAGCGGAAAACTCGGTCCGCTGACGGCACGAGTCGGGCCGTCCACCGATCGGGGGACGACCACTACCCGAGCCGCGTCCCCCTGCAAAACGCGGTAGTGCGCAAATCTTTATCGCACTGTGTTGCGGACGTGACCCGCGTTGCGCACTGTTGTCACGATGACCGCACCCGTGCTCGCGCTCAGAGTTCTGGCGCTGACACTCGGTGCCTTCGGGGTGTCGGCCGGGGTGGCAGCACCAATTCACGCGGACATGCTGGGCAATTCCTTTCTGAACGCGTTGACCGCCGCCGGCATCTCCTATGGGCAGCCGGCGACCGCGATCGCGCTGGGCCGGACGGTGTGTCCGAAGGTGTTGGCGCCCGGGGGCACGTTCGACGCCGTCGCCGCCGAAATGGCGGAGATCAACGGGCTGTCGCGGGAGCGGGCGGCGGGATTCACCGTTGTGGCGATCGCAACGTACTGCCCGTCGTTGCTGTCGCCGCTGTTCCCCACCCGGCTGCAGGCGTAGCCGCCGCTGCTGTCCGGCCGTGCCTGCTGTCGGCAAATTGTGTGGTTGTCCCGAGTGCCCGTAACCTCTAGCGGGTGGTCGACGACAGGCAGGGGCGCAGCGGGGCGAGGCGTCCGCGACCTGCGTCCGGCGGCGCCCGCGGGCGTGATCCGCGCCGGGAGGGCGACGCGTCATGGTCGGGTCCCGGCCGAGCCCGCCCGGCCCAACCCAGGCCCAACGCCGATCGCGCCACGCACGACGGGCCCCGGATACCGGCGGACGTCGACGCCCGACAGCTGGCCCCCGAGGTCCGGCGCGAGCTGAGCACCCTGGACCGTGCCACCGCCGACGCCGTTGCGCGCCATCTGGTGGCCGCGGGCGGGCTGCTCGACGACGACCCGGAATCCGCGCTGAGTCACGCTCGGGCGGCGCGGGCCCGCGCCAGCAGAATCGCCGCGGTCCGCGAGGCGGTCGGCATTGCCGCGTACCACTGCGGCGACTGGGCGCAGGCGCTCGCCGAATTCCGCGCGGCCCGCCGGATGGGCAGTAAATCCGCGTTGCTGGCACTGATCGCTGATTGCGAACGCGGCCTGGGTCGTCCGCAGCGGGCCATCGACCTTACGCGCGGGCCCGAGGCAGCGGAGCTCACCGGTGACGACGCCGACGAGTTGCGCATCGTCGCCGCCGGCGCCCGCGCTGACCTGGGTCAGCTCGAGCAGGCGTTGACCGTATTGTCCACCCCGCAGTTGGACCCGGCACGGACCGGCTCCACCGCGGCACGGTTGTTCTACGCCTACGCCGAGACGCTGCTGGCGCTCGGGCGTAACGACGAAGCGCTGCAATGGTTCCTGCGCTCGGCGGCAGCCGATGTCGAAGGTGTCACCGACGCCGAAGACCGGGTCAGCAGCCTTGGCTGACACCAAAACGCTTGCGCAGGAACATGATTGCCTGCTCCTCGACCTGGACGGGACAGTCTTCCGCGGCCATCAGCCCACCGAGGGTGCGGTGCAGACGCTGAGCGAGATAGCAAGCCGCACACTGTTCGTCACCAACAACGCCTCCCGGGCTGCGGACGAGGTCGCCGCGCACCTGTGTGAGCTGGGTTTCACCGCAGCGGCCGACGACGTCGTCACCAGTGCCCAGAGCGCGGCGCACCTGCTGGCCGGGCAACTTCCGTCGGGCTCGAAAGTCCTGGTCGTCGGCACCGACGCCCTGGCCGGTGAGATCTCGGCGGCCGGCCTGCGGCCGGTCCGCTCCTTCGATGACGACCCGGACGCCGTCGTCCAGGGTCTCTCGAAGACCCTCGGTTGGCCTGAGCTGGCCGAGGCCGCGCTGGCGATCCGGGCGGGCGCACTGTGGGTCGCCGCCAACGTCGACGCAACCCTGCCCACCGAGCGAGGCCTGTTGCCGGGCAATGGGTCTCTGGTCGCCGCGCTGCGTGCGGCCACCGGCGAGGAACCGCAGGTAGCGGGCAAACCGGGCCCGCAGCTGATGAAGGATGCGGTGGGGCGGGGCGATTTTCGCGCGCCGCTGGTGGTCGGTGACCGGCTGGACACCGACATCGAGGGCGCCAATGCCGCCGGACTGCCCAGCCTCATGGTGCTCACCGGCGTGAACTCCGCACGCGACGCGGTCTTCGCCGACGCGGCCCGCCGGCCCAGCTACATCGGCGCGGATCTGCGGTCGCTGCTGCGCGAACCCGACGAGCTCAAAGTCGGCGATCAGCCAGGCTGGCAAATCGACAGCCGGGACCGGACGGTCACCGTCACCGCGAGCGGCAACGGCCAGAAGGACGATCTGGCCATCGTGCGTGCCGTCGCCGGTGCAGTTTGGGACATGGACGAGACACCGCGCATCGAGGCCGGTGACGATCAGGCCCGCGACGCGCTGGAGCGCTGGTCGCTGCTGTCCGACGAGTAGCGTAGGAGCGCAATGACTATCGATCCCGAACAGATTCGCGCGGAAATCGAAGGGCTGATGGCCCAGCTGCCCGACCCGGCCGACGCGACAGGCGGACCGTCGCTCGAAGAGCTCGAGGACATCGCCAGACGACTATCCGAGGCGCACGACGTGCTGATGCGGGCGCTGGAGTCGGCGGAGAAGGGCTGAGTGCGCGCATGGCACGGCGTGCTCGCGTCGACGCCGAGCTGGTCCGGCGGGGTCTGGCGCGATCCCGGCAGCAGGCCGCCGAGTTGATCGGTGCCGGCCGGGTGCGCATCGACGGACTCCCGGCGCACAAGCCGGCCACCGCGGTAGCTGTCACCGCCGCCTTGACGGTCGCCGACGACGGCGAACGCAGTTGGGTGTCGCGCGGCGCGCACAAGCTGATCGGAGCGCTGGACGCGTTCGCCATCCCCGTGGCGGGCCGCCGTTGCCTGGACGCGGGCGCATCGACCGGGGGATTCACCGAGGTGCTGCTGGACCGGGGCGCCACCGAAGTCGTCGCTGCCGACGTCGGGTACGGCCAGCTGGCGTGGTCGCTGCGCAGCGACCCGCGGGTGCTGGTGATCGAACGCACCAACGTCCGCGACCTCGCGCCCGCAGCGGTCGGCGGGCCGGTCGAGCTGGTGGTGGCCGACCTGTCATTCATCTCGTTGGCCACGGTGCTGCCTGCGCTGGTTGATTGCGCTTCGCCCGGCGCGGATATCGTTCCCATGGTGAAACCGCAATTCGAGGTGGGCAAGGGCCAGGTCGGGCCCGGTGGGGTGGTACAGGATCCCCGATTGCGCGCGGAGTCGGTGCTTGCGGTCGCGCGTCGTGCCGGCGAGCTGGGCTGGCACCCGGTCGGAGTGACGGCCAGTCCGTTGCCGGGCCCGTCGGGCAATGTCGAGTACTTCCTGTGGTTGCGCGCCCAGACCGAGGGTGCGCTGAGCGGCGATGAGTTAGCCGGCGCGGTTCAGCGCGCAGTCTCGGAGGGGCCGCAGTGACGTCACCACGAACCGTACTGCTGGTCGTCCACACGGGCCGGGACGAAGCGACCGAGACCGCCCGGCGGGTGGAAAAGGTCCTCAACGAGAACAACATTGAGCTGCGCGCGTTGTCGGCCGAGGCGGTGGACCGGGGATCGTTGCGGATGGCTCCCGGCGATATGCGGGCCATGGGCGTCGACATCGAGGTCGTCGATGCGGACCCACGGGCCGCCGAAGGCTGCGAACTGGTCTTGGTCCTCGGCGGCGACGGCACGTTCCTGCGCGCGGCCGAATTGGCCCGCAACGCCGGCATTCCGGTGCTGGGGGTGAACCTGGGCCGGATCGGTTTCCTGGCCGAGGCTGAGGCCGAGAATATCGATGTCGTGCTCGATCACATCTGTGCGAAGAGCTATCGGGTGGAAGACCGCCTGACGCTGGATGTCGTTGTGCGCCAAGGTGGCGAGGTGATCGGGCAGGGTTGGGCGCTCAACGAGGCCAGCTTGGAGAAGGGTCCCCGCCTGGGTGTGCTCGGTGTGGTGGTCGAGGTCGACGGCCGGCCGGTGTCGACGTTCGGCTGCGACGGGGTGCTGGTGTCGACTCCCACCGGGTCCACCGCCTACGCATTCTCCGCCGGTGGCCCGGTGTTGTGGCCCGACCTCGAGGCAATCCTGGTGCTGCCCAACAATGCTCATGCCTTGTTCGGCCGGCCGATGGTCACCAGCCCGGACGCGGCGATCGCGGTCGAGATCGAAGCCGACGGACACGACGCGCTGGTGTTCTGCGACGGCCGTCGGGAAATGTTGGTCCCGGCGGGCAGCCGGCTCGAGGTGACCCGCGCTGTCACACCGGTGAAGTGGGCGCGACTGGACAGCGCACCGTTCACCGACCGGCTGGTGACCAAGTTCCGGCTACCCGTCACAGGTTGGCGCGGGAAGTAGCCGGTGCTCACCGAGATCCGCATCGAGTCGCTGGGCGCCATCAGCGTCGCGACCGCCGAATTCGGCCGTGGCCTGACGGTGCTGACCGGTGAAACCGGAACCGGCAAGACGATGGTGGTCACCGGTCTGCATCTGCTCGGCGGCGCGCGCGCCGACCCGACCCGGGTGCGGTCGGGCTCCGACCGTGCCGTGGTCGAAGGTCGTTTCACCACAACCGATGTCGACGATGCGGTGACCGCGGACCTCGACGGCATCCTGGACGCCTGCGGTGCCGAGCGCGATGAAGACGCCAGCGTGATCGCGCTGCGCACCGTCAATCGGGACGGGCCGTCGCGCGCCTACCTCGGCGGTCGCAGTGTGCCCGCGAAGTCGCTGAGTGAATTCACCACGCACTTGCTCGCGTTGCACGGCCAGAACGACCAGTTGCGGTTGATGCGTCCGGACGAGCAGCGCGGAGCGTTGGACCGCTTCGCGGCGGTGGGGGCCGCGGCTGAGCGTTACCGCAAGCTGCGCGATGCCTGGCTGACGGCGCGACGCGATCTCGCCGATCGCCGCGACCGGACCCGCGAACTCGTCCAGGAGGCCGACCGGTTGAAGTTCGCGCTGCAGGAGATCGACGCGGTCGCCCCCCAACCCGGTGAGGACGAGGCGCTGGTCGCCGATATTCTGCGGCTCTCTGAACTGGACACGCTGCGCGAGGCCGCGGCCTCAGCGCGCGAGTCGCTGTCGAGTTCGTCGGAGGAGGCCGTGGGCGCCGCTGACGTGCTGGCACGGGCCCGGGCGGCGCTGGAATCGACCGGAGACACCCGGCTGCGGGCGCTGGCCGACCAGATCTCTGATGCGCTGACGGTGGTCGTCGACGCGGTCGGCGAACTCGGCGACTACCTGGACGGGCTGCCGGTCGACGCCAGCGCGTTGGATGCCAAGCTGGCCCGGCAGGCTCAGTTGCGCACGCTGACCCGCAAGTACGCCGCCGACATCGACGGCGTGCTGCAGTGGGCGCAGGACTCCCGCGCGCGGCTTGCGCACCTGGACGTGTCCGAAGAAGGGCTGGCCGCGCTGCAGCGCCGCGTCGACGATCTCGGACACCAATTAGCTGACGTAGCAATCGATCTCAGCAAGATCCGGCGCCGGGCAGCCAAGAAACTGGCCAAGGAGGTCACCGCCGAGCTGTCCGCGCTGGCGATGGCCGACGCCGAGTTCAGCATCGGCGTCGCATCGGACCTCGCCGAGTCGACCGACGCGGCCGCGCTGTTGCTGCCCTCCGGCGAGACGGTCAGGGCCGGTGTCGACGGCATCGACGTCGTCGAGTTCGGCTTCGCCGCGCACCGCGGCATGTCGCTGCTGCCGCTGGCCAAGAGCGCCTCCGGCGGGGAGCTTTCCCGCGTCATGCTCGCCCTGGAGGTGGTGCTGGCAGCGTCGGCGACCGGGACCACCATGGTCTTCGACGAGGTGGACGCGGGTGTGGGTGGTTGGGCGGCGGTGCAGATCGGCCGGCGGTTGGCCAAGCTGGCACGTACCCACCAGGTCATTGTCGTCACGCATCTACCGCAGGTCGCCGCCTACGCCGACGTGCATCTGGTGGTACACAGCCACGGACCCAAGGGGGCCAGTGGCGTGCGCCGATTGGACAGCGACGACCGGGTGGCCGAACTGGCGCGCATGCTGGCCGGTCTGGGCGAGTCCGACAGCGCGCGGGCGCACGCCCGCGAACTGCTCGACACCGCGCAGAGCGAGCAGTGACCCCGGCGCCCGCGGGGTGCGCGAGCGACCTCATAGGTGCGCCGACACGCCGATGCGGACCGTACATATGGGGACTCTGGTCCCGCGCTCCAACACCTTGATGCCGCACCGCCATCAAGGTGTTACAGATGTGACGCTTTTAAACTAATGAGGCAGATGTTACGGCGCGCCTCCCCGCAGCGAGCGGTCCGCGCGGACAGAATCAGCCCCCATGAAGATGTCAGCACTTCTATCTCGCAACACTGACCGACCGGGTCTGACCGGCACCGCTCGCGTGGACCGCAATATAGACCGACTGCTGCGCCGGGTGTGCCCCGGCGACATCGTGGTCCTCGACATCCTGGACCTGGACCGCATCACCGCCGATGCCCTGGTCGAAGCTGACATCGCCGCCGTCGTCAACGCCTCGCCCTCGGTGTCGGGTCGCTACCCCAACCTCGGGCCCGAGGTGCTGGTCAACAACGGGGTCACCCTGATCGACGAGACCGGGCCGGAAATCTTCAAGAAGGTCAAGGACGGCGCGAAGATCCGCCTGCACGAGGGCGGGGTGTACTCCGGTGACCGCCGACTGATCCGGGGCACCGAACGCACCGATCACGACATCGCCGACCTCATGCGTGAGGCCAAGAGCGGACTGGCTGCGCACCTGGAAGCGTTCGCCGGCAACACCATCGAGTTCATCCGCAGCGAGAGTCCGCTGCTGATCGACGGAATCGGCATCCCCGACATCGACGTCGACATGCGGCGCCGGCATGTGGTGATCGTCTCCGAGGAGCCCAGCGCCGCAGACGATCTGAAGTCCCTCAAGCCGTTCATCAAGGAGTACCAGCCGGTGCTGGTCGGCGTCGGGCAGGGCGCCGACGTGCTGCGCAAAGCGGGCTACCGTCCGCAACTCATCGTGGGCGATCCCGACCAGATCAGCACCGAAGTCCTCAAGTGCGGCGCGCAGGTGGTGCTGCCCGCCGACGCCGACGGGCACGCCCCGGGTCTGGAGCGCATCCAGGATCTCGGTGTCGGGGCCATGACGTTCCCGGCCGCCGGGTCGGCGACCGATCTGGCGCTGCTGCTGGCCGATCACCACGGCGCTGCGCTGCTGGTCACCGCCGGCCACACCGCCAACATCGAGACGTTCTTCGACCGCACCCGCTCGCAGAGCAACCCCTCGACGTTCCTCACCCGGTTGCGGGTGGGGGAGAAGTTGGTGGACGCCAGGGCGGTCGCCACCCTGTACCGCAACCACATCTCCGGGGGTGCCATCGCGCTCCTGGCGCTGACGATGCTCATCGCGATCATCGTGGTGCTGTGGGTGTCGCGCACCGACGCTGTGGTGCTGCACTGGGTTGCCGACTACTGGAACCGCTTCACGCTCTGGATCCAGCACTTAATCTCCTAGATCGGACTCGTCATGATCTCGTTACGCCAACATGCGATCTCGCTGGCCGCGGTCTTCCTGGCCTTGGCCATCGGAGTTGTGCTGGGCTCGGGGTTCTTCTCCGACACCGTGCTGTCCAGCCTGCGTAACGAGAAGCGCGATCTGGCCGCACAGGTGAGCGGACTCAACGACCAGCGCAACGCGCTCAACGAAAAGCTGAGTGCGGCAAACAATTTCGATGCCCAAGTGCTCGGCCGGATCGTGCACGACGCGCTGACCGGCAAGGCGGTGGTCGTTTTCCGAACCCCCGACGCCAAGGATGACGACGTCGCCCGGGTGTCGAAGATCGTCGGGCAGGCCGGCGGCTCGATCACCGGAACCGTGTCGCTGACCCACGAGTTCGTCGAAGCCAACTCGGGGGAGAAGTTGCGCTCGGTGGTCAACTCGACGGCATTGCCGGCCGGCTCACAACTGAGCACCAAACTGGTCGACCAGGGCTCGCAGGCGGGCGACCTGCTCGGTATCGCACTGCTGACCACGTCCAAGCCAGATGTGCCGCCCGTCGACGAGGCCCAGCGCGACACCGTCCTGGCCGCCCTGCGCGAGACCGGCTTCATCACCTATCAGCCCAGCCAACACGTCGGCGTGGCGAACGCGGCGATCGTCGTCACCGGCGGAGGGCTACCGGCCGACGCCGGCAATCAAGGGGTCACGGTGGCGCGGTTCGCCGCCGCGCTGGCCCCACACGGCTCCGGCACGGTGCTGGCCGGGCGCGACGGCTCGGCGGGCGGCAGTGCGGCGGTGGCCGTGGCCCGTGCCGATGCCGCCATGGCGGGTGCGGTGAGCACTGTTGACGACGTCAACGCCGAGTCCGGGCGGATCACCACGATTCTGGCGCTGCACGAGTTGCTCGGTGGCGCGCATCCGGCGCACTTCGGCACCGGACACGGCGCGACGTCGGTGACCGTTCCCGAGTAAGGGCGTGTTACCCGCGGCGCGACGCGGTGGATGTTAGGGTGGGTTTCCGTGGGTCGGCAGGCCCAGTTCGTTGAATTCCATGCATCGCCCTGCCCGTCTTCACGGAGGTCGCCCAGTTGCGCAAGCATCCGCAGACTGCCACCAAGCACCTCTTCGTCAGCGGTGGGGTCGCGTCGTCACTGGGCAAAGGCTTGACCGCCAGCAGCCTCGGACAGTTGCTCACCGCCCGCGGACTGGCCGTGACCATGCAGAAACTCGACCCGTATCTCAATGTCGATCCGGGCACCATGAATCCGTTTCAGCACGGCGAGGTCTTTGTCACCGAGGACGGCGCCGAGACCGACCTCGACGTCGGACACTACGAACGCTTCCTCGACCGCGACCTGTCAGGTTCTGCGAATGTCACTACCGGACAGGTGTATTCGACGGTGATCGCCAAGGAGCGCCGTGGTGAATACCTCGGTGACACCGTTCAGGTCATCCCGCACATCACCGACGAGATCAAACGGCGCATCCTGGCCATGGCCGAACCGGACGCCGAAGGCAACCGTCCCGACGTCGTCATCACCGAGATCGGCGGCACCGTCGGTGACATCGAGTCGCAACCGTTCCTGGAGGCCGCCCGCCAGGTCCGTCACTACCTAGGCCGCGAGGACGTGTTCTTTCTGCACGTGTCGCTGGTGCCCTATCTGGCGCCGTCCGGGGAACTCAAGACCAAACCCACCCAGCACTCGGTGGCCGCGCTGCGCAGCATCGGTATCAGTCCGGACGCGTTGATCCTGCGCTGCGATCGGGTCGTTCCCGAGGCGCTGAAGAACAAGATCGCGTTGATGTGTGACGTCGACATCGACGGCGTCATCTCCACCCCGGACGCGCCCTCTATCTACGACATCCCCAAGGTGTTGCACCGCGAGGAACTCGATGCCTTCGTGGTCCGCCGGCTCAACCTGCCCTTCCGCGACGTCGACTGGACCGAATGGGACGACCTGCTGCGCAGGGTGCACGAACCCCACGACACCGTGCGAATTGCTCTGGTGGGCAAATACGTCGAACTCTCCGATGCCTACCTCTCGGTCAGCGAGGCGCTGCGCGCCGGTGGCTTCAAGCATCGCGCGAAGGTCGAAATCCATTGGGTGGCTTCCGATGACTGCGAGACTCCCAGCGGCGCCGCGCACGCGCTGGCCGACGTGCACGGGGTGCTGATCCCCGGCGGGTTCGGCATCCGCGGTATCGAAGGCAAGATCGGCGCCATCCGGCATGCGCGGGCCCGCGGGTTGCCGGTGTTCGGGTTGTGCCTCGGTCTGCAGTGCATCGTGATCGAAGCCGCCCGCTCGGTGGGGCTCACCGAGGCGAACTCGGCCGAGTTCGAGCCGGACACACCGGATCCGGTGATCTCCACGATGGCCGACCAGGAACACATCGTGGCCGGCGAGGCAGATCTGGGCGGCACCATGCGGCTAGGTGCCTATCCCGCTGTGCTGCAGGAAGATTCGATTGTCGCCGAAGCGTATGGTGCTACCTCGGTGTCCGAGCGGCACCGGCATCGCTACGAGGTGAACAACGCCTACCGGGAGAAGATCGCGGAGAGCGGCCTACGATTCTGCGGGACCTCACCGGACGGGCACCTGGTGGAATTCGTCGAGTACCCCCCCGATCAGCATCCGTTCGTCGTCGGCACTCAGGCACATCCGGAGCTGAAGAGCCGGCCCACCCGTCCGCACCCGTTGTTCGTCGCATTCGTCAAAGCGGCCATCGACTACAAGGCCGGCGAACTGCTGCCTGTCGAAATCCCGGAATATCCCGATCAGCATGCGCCCAACGGCAACGAGCATCGTGGCAGTGTCGGCCAACCGTTACCCGAACCCGTCACCCGTGGCTGAGCACGATTTCGAGACCGTAGCGTCCGAAACCCTTTATCAGGGTGCAATTTTCGCGTTGCGGCGCGACGAAGTCCGGATGCCCGGCGGCAACACCGCAAAACGGGAAGTGCTGGAGCACTACGGCGCCGTCGCGATCGTCGCGATGAACGACGACAACGAAATCGCGATGGTCTATCAGTACCGCCACACCTATGGTCGCCGGATATGGGAGTTGCCGGCCGGGCTGCTCGACGCGCCCGGCGAGGCACCGCACCGGACGGCGGAGCGCGAACTCGAAGAGGAGGTCGGCCTGCACGCCGACACCTGGCAGGTGCTGCTCGACGTCAACACCGCTCCGGGTTACAGCGACGAATCGGTGCGTGTCTATCTGGCCACCGGGTTGCGCGACATCGGGCGGCCCGAGGCGCAGGACGAGGAAGCCGACATGACCATGCGCTGGTATGCCGTCGACGACGCGGTGCAGCGGGTGCTGAGCGGGGAGATCGTCAATTCGATTGCCATCGCGGGGATTTTGGCGGCCCACGCCGTGCATGAGGGGTTGGCCCAGCCGCGCCCGCTGGACAGCCTGTGGCTGGACAAGCCCGGCGCTTTCGCCAAGCGCAAGGCAGGGCAGTGACGACGCTGACCCTCGATGATCAGATGCAGGGTTATCTCGACCATCTGACGATCGAGCGTGGCGTTGCGGCGAACACCTTGAGCTCGTACCGACGCGACCTGCGTCGTTACTCAAAGCATCTGGAAGAGCGTGGAATTCACGATCTGGCCAAGGTCGGTGAAAGCGACGTCAGCGAATTCCTGGTGGCGCTGCGACGCGGCGACCCGGAGTCCGGATCGGTAGCGCTGTCCGCGGTGTCGGCAGCGCGGGCGTTGATCGCGGTGCGCGGGCTGCACCGCTTCGCCGCCGCGGAGGGTTTGGCGGAACTGGATGTGGCGCGGGCGGTGCGACCGCCGACGCCGGGCCGCCGGTTGCCCAAGAGCCTGACCATCGACCAGGTGCTGGCGCTGCTGGAAGCCGCCGGCGGCGAGGACGCCGCGGACGGGCCGTTGACGTTGCGTAACCGCGCGCTGCTGGAATTGTTGTACTCCACCGGATCACGGATCTCCGAGGCAGTCGGCCTGGACGTCGACGACGTCGACACGCACGCCCGGTCGGTGTTGCTGCGGGGCAAGGGCGGTAAGCAGCGGCTGGTGCCGATCGGACGTCCGGCCGTGCAGGCGTTGGACGCCTACCTGGTGCGGGGACGTCCCGACCTGGCCCGACGCGGCCGCGGCACCCCGGCGATCTTTCTCAACGCCCGGGGCGGGCGGTTGTCCCGGCAGAGCGCGTGGCAGGTCCTGCAGGATTCCGCCGAGCGTGCCGGCATCACCTCAGGGGTGTCGCCGCACATGCTGCGGCACTCGTTCGCCACCCACCTGCTCGAGGGCGGTGCGGATGTCCGCGTGGTGCAGGAGTTGCTGGGCCACGCGTCGGTGACCACGACGCAGATCTACACGCTGGTCACGGTGCATGCGCTGCGCGAGGTATGGGCCGGCGCGCACCCCCGCGCCCAGTAGCTCCCTTACTCTCGCGAGCAGACGCAAAAGCCCCCTCTGACAGCGCAAATAAGGGGCTTTTGCGTCTGCTCGCGAGGGAACCTACCCCAGGAACTCGGACTCGAGCACCAGGTCGGACACCATGGACTGGTATTCCAGATGGGTCTTGTGCTCGACCGTTCGCCACGACTTGCCCTCTTGTTCGTGCATGTAGGCGCGATACTGCGGCGCACCCGGTACCCGGACATTGTCGGCGACGGCGATCGAGCCGGGATGCAGCCAGCCGCGGTCCACAATGCTCTGCAGGTCATCGAGGTACGCATCTTTGTCGTGATCGAGAAAGAGGAAATCGATTGCCCCAGAGGCGAATTGATGCTCACTGGCCAACACGTCCAAGGTGCGTCCGCCATCGCCGATGGTCCCGACCACACACGTCACCCGATCGGCCACGCCGGCATGACTCCAGATCCGGCGGGCGTTGGCGGCGTTGGCTTCGGCGAGCTCGACGGAGTACACCGCGGCGTTGGGGGCGGCCCGCGCAATTCGCAGCGCGCCGTAACCCAGGTAGGTGCCCAGTTCCAGGGCCAGCGCCGGATTGGTGCGCTTGACCGCCGCGTCGAGCAGCTGGCCCTTCTCGTCGCCGACGTTGATCAAGATGGACTTCTCGTAGGCGAACTTATCGATAGCGGCCAGCACACCGTCAAGATCCCCGGCGCGGGCGTTGTTCAGCACATAGTCCACGGCCGCAGCCTCGCGCCCGTCGCCGATCTGGCCGGTTTTGGTGATGTTGCGCGCACCGGTGGCCATCCGCCAGACCGACCACCGGAGCAGAGGTATACGTCGCTTCAGGTCCATAGTGACCCACCATAGGCCCACACCGTGCAGCACGATCGGCGTCGCTGCCGCGGTACAAATGTGACGGATGTGACTGTCGTGACTCCATCACCAATACGACGATAATTGCTGGTCGCGTCACCTGCGGGTCGGCCGGTACCGGCGGGGGCAGCCGTTAGACTTTCCAGCGATGTCCAACCAGGCGCCCGTCACCACCAGTCACGACCGGGTATGACCGACCGACCCGACAGCGGCCCGGAGATCGGCCTTACTGGCCGGCCGCCGCGGGCGATCCCGGACCCCCAACCGCTCACCGCCCACGGCCCGGCCAAAGTCGTCGCGATGTGCAACCAAAAGGGCGGCGTCGGCAAGACCACCTCGACCATCAATCTGGGTGCCGCCCTGGCCGAATACGGCCGACGGGTGTTGCTGGTGGATATGGACCCGCAGGGCGCACTGTCGGCGGGTCTCGGTGTGCCGCACTGGGAGTTGGACAAGACGGTCTACAACCTGCTGGTCGAGCCGCGGACGTCGATCGACAACGTGCTGATCAACACCCGGGTCAAGAACCTGGACCTGGTGCCCAGCAACATCGATCTGTCCGCCGCCGAAATCCAGCTGGTCAACGAAGTGGGCCGGGAGCAAACGCTGAACCGGGCACTGTACCCGGTGCTGGACCGCTACGACTACGTCCTCATCGACTGCCAGCCCTCGCTGGGGCTGCTCACTGTCAACGGATTGGCCTGCTCGGAAGGCGTGGTGATCCCGACCGAGTGTGAGTTCTTCTCGCTGCGCGGGCTGGCGTTGCTCACCGACACCGTGGACAAGGTGCGTGACCGGCTGAACCCCAAATTGGACATCAGCGGCATCCTGATCACCCGCTATGACCCGCGGACCGTCAACTCCCGCGAAGTGATGGCCCGTGTCGTCGAGCGGTTCGGTGATTTAGTGTTCGACACCGTGATCACCCGCACCGTGCGCTTCCCGGAGACCAGTGTCGCCGGCGAACCCATCACGACCTGGGCCCCCCGGTCCGGCGGCGCCGTCGCATATCGGGCCTTGGCGCGCGAGTTCATCGACCGATTCGGCGTGTGAACGCCGCACCCGAGAGCGGCTACTCGGATGGCTTTCGAGTCCGGCTGAACAACTTCGAAGGGCCGTTCGACCTGCTGTTGCAGCTCATCTTCGCGCACCGGCTCGATGTCACCGAGGTGGCGTTGCACCAGGTCACCGACGACTTCATCGGCTACACGAAGGCCATCGGCGCCCAGCTCGACCTCGAGGAGACCACCGCCTTCCTGGTGGTCGCGGCCACACTGCTGGATCTCAAGGCAGCCCGACTGCTGCCCACAGGTCAGGTCGACGACGAAGAAGACCTTGCTCTGCTGGAGGTGCGCGACCTGCTGTTCGCGCGGCTGCTGCAGTACCGCGCGTTCAAGCACGTCGCGGAGATGTTCGCCGAATTGGAGGCGACCGCGCTGCGCAGCTACCCCCGAGCGGTGTCGCTGGAGGATCGCTTCGCGAGCCTGCTACCAGAGGTGATGCTCGGCGTCGACGCCGCGAAGTTCGCCGAGATCGCGGCCATCGCGTTCACGCCGCGCCCGGTTCCGACGGTGGGCGTCGGGCATCTGCACGTGCAAACGGTGTCGGTGCCCGAACAGGCCCGGCACATTCTGGCGATGTTGGAGAGCCGGGGTAATGGGCAGTGGGCGTCGTTCTCCGAGTTGGTCGCCGACTGCACGGTGCCGGTCGAGATCGTCGGGCGCTTCCTGGCGCTGCTCGAACTGTATCGCTCTCGGGCGGTAGCATTCGACCAGTCCGAGCCCCTCGGCGTGCTTCACGTGTCGTGGACCGGGGAGCGGCCCAGCAGCGAAGTTTTATTAGAAACGCGAGACCATGACTGACCAGACGCCCGATCTGGACGCTGGCATCCCGGACATCGCTGAGCCGCTGGAACTTGATCCGGATGAACTCGGCCGAGTGCTGGAGTCGCTGCTGTTGGTGGTAGACACGCCGGTGACCGCGGAGGCCCTGGCGTCGGCGACCGAGCAACCGGTCTACCGGATCACCGCCAGATTGGAACAGCTGGCCGACGAACTCACCACGCGTGACAGCGGCATCGATCTGCGGCACAACAGCGAGGGCTGGCGGCTGTACACCCGCGCCCGGTTCGCGCCCTACGTCGAGAAGCTTTTGCTCGACGGTGCGCGGACCAAGCTGACCCGCGCCGCCCTGGAGACGCTGGCAGTGGTGGCCTACCGCCAGCCGGTGACGCGCGCGCGCGTCAGCGCGGTGCGCGGGGTGAACGTCGATGCGGTGATGCGTACGTTGTTGGCGCGCGGGCTGATCACCGAGGTCGGCAGCGACGAAGACACCGGTGCGATGACCTTCGCCACCACCGAATTGTTCTTGGAGCGTTTGGGATTGACCTCATTGACGGAATTGCCGGATATCGCGCCGCTGCTTCCCGACGTCGACACCATCGACGACATCAGCGACTCGCTGGACAGCGAACCCCGGTTCATCAAACTCGGCGGCGGCCCGTCGGCCGATCAGGCATTGAGCTTCGACGTGGATCACGACTGATGGTCGAATTCGAGGAGCCGCAGGGCACCCGCCTGCAAAAGGTGTTGTCGCAGGCGGGAATTGCGTCGCGGCGCGCAGCCGAGAAGCTGATCATGGAGGGTCGCGTCGAGGTGGATGGTCAGGTGGTGACCGAGCTGGGCACCCGGGTCGATCCGGACGCATCGGTGATCCGCGTCGACGGAGCCAGGGTCGTGCTCGACGACTCACTGGTCTATCTGGCCTTGAACAAGCCCCGCGGCATGCACTCCACCATGTCCGACGACCGCGGCCGGGCCTGCATCGGCGACCTGATCGAGCGAAAGGTCCGCGGCAACAAGAATCTTTTCCATGTGGGTCGGCTGGACGCCGACACCGAAGGCCTGATTCTGTTGACCAATGACGGCGAACTGGCGCACCGGTTGATGCACCCCTCGCACGAGGTCCCGAAGACTTACCTTGCCACCGTGACGGGTTCGGTGCCGCGGGGACTGGGCAAGCAGCTGCGCGCCGGAATCGACTTGGACGATGGTCCGGTCCGGGTCGACGATTTCGCGGTGGTCGACGCGATACCCGGCAAGTCGCTGGTGCGGGTGACGCTGCACGAAGGACGCAACCGCATCGTGCGACGCATGCTGGCCGCAGTGGGTTATCCGGTGGAAGCGTTGGTGCGCACCGACATCGGCGCGGTGACGTTGGGCAAGCAGCGTCCCGGTTCGGTGCGGGCGTTACGGCAGGACGAGATCGGGCAACTGTATAAGGCGGTGGGATTGTGACGGTTGTCGCCATCGACGGTCCTGCCGGTACCGGAAAGTCCTCCGTCGCAAGGGGATTGGCGCGTGGGTTGGATGCCCGCTTCCTCGACACCGGGGCGATGTACCGGATCGTGACGCTGGCCGTGCTGCGCCAGGGCATCGATCCCGCTGATACTCAGGCAGTCGGCGAATGCGCCTCAAAGGTGCAGTTGTCGGTGGGATATGACCCGGGTGCCAGCAGCTTTCGACTCGCCGGAGAGGATGTGTCGTCGCAGATCCGCGGTGACGACGTCACCCGCGCGGTGTCGGCGGTGTCGGCGGTGCCCGCTGTGCGTACCCGACTGGTCGATCTGCAGCGCCAGCTGGCGCAAGCACCGGACACCATCGTGGTCGAGGGGCGCGACATCGGCACCGTGGTGTTCCCCGACGCGTCGGTCAAGATCTTCCTGACCGCCTCGGCGGAAACCCGCGCGGAGCGACGCAATGCGCAGAACGTCAAGGCGGGCCTGCCCGACGACTACGAGGCGGTGCTGGCCGATGTGCGCCGCCGCGACCACCTCGATTCCACCCGAACGGTGTCCCCGCTGCGTGCGGCCTCGGATGCGATCATCGTCGACACCAGCGACATGACCGAGGATCAGGTGATCGCGCACCTGCAGGATCTGGTGACTCAGCGAAGCGAGGCCACGCGATGACCGAGGACGGCATCTGGTCTGACGAAAGCGACTGGGAATTAAGCGATTCCGAGCTGGACGAGTTCGCCGAATCGGGACCTGCACCCGTCGTTGCGATCGTCGGGCGACCTAACGTCGGCAAGTCGACGTTGGTCAACCGCATCATCGGGCGACGTGAGGCGGTGGTGCAGGACGTGCCCGGGGTGACTCGGGACCGGGTGTCCTACGACGCGTTGTGGACCGGTCGCCGGTTCGTCGTCCAGGACACCGGGGGATGGGAGCCCGACGCCAAAGGCCTGCAGCAGTTGGTCGCTGAGCAGGCCTCGGTCGCCATGCGCACTGCCGACGCAGTGATCCTCGTCGTCGACGCCACCGTGGGCGCTACCGCCGCGGACGAGGCCGCCGCGCGCATCCTGCAGCGTGCCGGAAAGCCGATTTTCCTGGCCGCCAACAAGGTTGACAGCGACAGAAGCGAATCCGACGCCGCCGCGCTGTGGTCGTTGGGACTCGGCGAGCCCCACGCGATCAGTGCCATGCACGGTCGCGGGGTCGCCGACCTGCTGGACGCGGTGCTGGCGGCGCTGCCCGAGGTGGCCGAGGCGGGGTCGCAGAGCGGCGGACCGCGACGGGTCGCCCTGGTCGGCAAGCCCAACGTCGGCAAGAGCTCGCTGTTGAACAAGCTGGCCGGCGATCAGCGTTCGGTGGTGCACGACGCCGCCGGCACCACCGTCGACCCGGTGGACTCGCTGATCGAGCTGGACGGCAAGGTGTTTCGCTTCGTGGACACGGCCGGGCTGCGGCGCAAGGTCGGGCAGGCCAGCGGCCACGAGTTCTATGCCTCGGTGCGCACCCACGGGGCCATCGATGCCGCCGAGGTGGTGATCGTGCTGATCGACGCCTCCCAGCCGCTGACCGAGCAAGACCTGCGGGTGCTGTCGATGGTGATCGAGGCCGGGCGGGCGCTGGTGCTGGCCTACAACAAATGGGACCTGGTCGACGAGGACCGCCGGGATCTGCTGGACCGGGAGATCGACCGCGAGCTGGTGCAAGTGCGTTGGGCGCAGCGGGTCAACATCTCCGCCAAAACGGGCCGGGCGGTGCAGAAACTGGTGCCGGCGATGGAGAACGCTTTGGCGTCCTGGGACACCAGGATTGCCACCGGTCCGCTGAACAGTTGGATCAAGGAGATCGTCGCGGCCACCCCGCCGCCGGTGCGCGGCGGCAAGCAGCCGCGCATCCTGTTCGCCACTCAGGCCGCCGCTCGACCACCGACGTTCGTGCTGTTCACCTCGGGCTTCCTGGAGGCGGGCTACCGGCGATTCCTGGAGCGGCGGCTGCGTGAGACGTTCGGGTTCGAGGGGAGTCCGATCCGGATCAATGTGCGGGTGCGGGAGAAGCGGGGTGCGCGGCGCCGCTGAAAGCTGGGAAACCGCCGACGTTGGCTCCGCCGCCACCGGATCTGGTTGGGTTCGTTTCGGCGCTCAGCGAGGCCGGTTCGGCCATTGGCGAGCTTGATCGAGCCGGACGTGCGGGTGTTGGTCAACCTGGGCTACGGCAGCCCGCACCAGGGGTGGTCGACCGGACCGCCCAATGTGCCTCCGTTCGGGCGGCTCCCGCCGCTCGCCCCGGGGGAGGTCACCGGCGCGCTGGTGGGCGGTGCGCAGCAGGGCGTTGGCGATTTCGCCCGGGAAGTCCAGGCGGTGGTGTCCAACGCGTCACTGTCGAGCCTGCTGGATTCGCTTCCGCAGCCGTCACTCGGGGTGATCGAGCGCATCCTCGCCTCACCGACCGGCGCCGTCAACACCGTCGCCAGCGCGGTCGCCGGCGGCTATTCGGTCGTGCTGCCCACTGCCGACTTCGCGACGACGGCGCTGCTCTCCCTGCCCGCCTACGATGTCTCGCTGTTCGCCGACGGGTTGGGACAAGCCCTCGCCGGCGACCCGGTTGGGCTGATCAACGCAATCGGCAATCCGATTGCCGCTGATGTCGGCTTGTTCTCGATCGCCGCGGGTTTTGAAACGCTGGTGCTGGTCTCGGCGGCGCAGTCGATCCTCTCAGACCTCAGCAGTTTGTGACCGTCGCAGGGCCTGGCGGTCTCGCGTTGATGCTGCGGTAGGATTTCGACCTGCTGCCGGTTGACGCCGGCAGTGGCGGGCTGTGGCGCAGTTTGGTAGCGCACTTGACTGGGGGTCAAGTGGTCGCAGGTTCAAATCCTGTCAGCCCGACGCAGATCAGAGCATTTTGATCAGCCGGTTCAGTGGCATGCCTCGGTCATGCCCCGACTTTGAGCGTCGGTACGGGCCGTCGCTGGTCCTGACCCGTGTGTTTTTGCGTGGCGGTGGCAACAATCCTGCCGGGGAGCCCCATCTATGCGCAGATCAACGACACCTTTTGAGGCATCGGCGGGGTGACCCGTAGATCCGTGCACTGTTGCCAGCGCACGTCAGGACGGTTTCGGCACCCGTTCCCCAGTTACTCTTGGCGTCTAATACCCCGCAGAACCTCACTCCAACCCTGACACCGGGCAGGGTCAACACGATGACGCCGAAGTGGTGCGCATCAGGCTCGCAGACGTGCTTCGGTGGATACGGTCAACTCCCGCCGAGCGCCCGACGCGCCAGCGCCGCTGCCGCGGGACTCACGATGTCCCCACGCATCCAGGTGACGGGCTGATCGGTCACGTTGATCAGGACATCAAAGACGGGGAGTTGGCGCAGGGCGGCTGCAGAAACAGGCCGACCGTCGGCGTGGCGCCAATCGAGTTCGGTCAGCAACGCCGCCACCTTCTCGAACGGCAATGCGGAGTCGGTCGAAGCCGCCGCAAAGGCCAGCATGAGCAGGGTGGCTTGCGTTTCAAACGTCATGTCGGACTTGGGGATCAGCCGACCGGCCAAATGGTCCCACAGTCTGTCGGGGTCACGCTGGGCCGCTGTCCCAGCCTTGGTCAATAGCAACGTTCCCTTGTGCTTGCGCAACAACCCCAAAGACTGCACGCCCTGGCGGAATCGCAGCAGCGGGTCGCAGTCGATCTCGCGATAGCGTTTGCCGATCCAATCATGCATTGCGGGAACGACTTTGGAGGATTCCCCGACATCAACCGGCTTGAGATACCCAGCGCTCGTCAGCGCAATGCCGCCGTCCTTCGCGCGGTCCAGGAACCAGTTGTACGGCCGCAAATTATCGGGCAAATCAACCGCATCCAGCGACTGCGGGCCGATCAGCGTGAGCGCCGCCACCGTCAGGTCGTCACCGTAAGGGGTGTAGGTGAGCCGGTGAACCAGCTCGACCAGACGCTCATCGATGCCGGCTTCACGCAGCACAAAGTACGCGCTGTCGAAGCCCCCGTTGACCCTTCCCAGATCAAAGAACGCAGGGTCGGCCAGCACCTGGGAAAGGCTGTCGGAGTCGACCAGATGCCCGCAGTCCTCTGGCGGTGCCGCGCGCTCACCGTCTACGACAACCGCTGCGGGACAGCCGGTTTCGGCAGCGCAGACCTCTTCCAGGCGCAGCGTCAGCTCCCAGTTGTCGCCGTAATCGTAGAGGTAGTGCAGGACATCACCGGGCTCGCTGAGGGTTTCGTCGAGCCGAGTGTCGGCGGCGGGCAGACCGTCATCGTCTTCGTCGGGCCACTCCTTGTTGTCCACGTCGTACGGGCACAGGAACAGCTGGCTGTGATGGTCGAAGGCGCCACCGCCGAGTGAGAAGCGGTGCAGGTGCGAGTCGGTCCAGTCGAACGCCACCTGAAGGACTTGGTGCACCAGGTCCAGCGTCAGATTCGAGCGCAGATCTAGGCGCCGCCAGATCGTTGGATCGCTGTCGTCGAGGTGCACCCGGATCCGGTAGACCACGTCATCTCGTCGCCGAGCGCGACGCAGATCAGGGCGTGACGACTGCTGCGGAACCAGGCGAAGGTACGGACGCCCCATGCGACCCACCTTAGTGCCGGTGCCGCGCCGATCAGGACACCCGTTGGGTATGCCGTGATCGGTTGGCCGCGTAGCAGTTTTCCCACATCACGTAGCCGATTACGCAGGCGCCTTTCTTCGGGACACGGGTCAGCACATCGGCCGTCGGGCAAAATTGCTTGGCAAGGTGATCTTCTGGTGCTGCCGCAGGAAAGAAATGATTTCTCTGCTCATGTTTACCGGTGCCAGTTCGGCGCGGATGCTGAACGCGGCAGCGGCGGAACCCGGTTGATGCGAGGTTTGACTGTACGGCCCGGTCAGTGATGCGGCGGCCGCTCGTCCCACAGCCTGCCTTCGTCGGATGCCTCCCGCATCTGCTCCTCATCACTGAACCGCTCGAAGTCCTCCGGCGTGACCCGCGGCCGTGGCCGATTTGGCGCAGAAGGTGGTGGGGTGGAGGATTCGGCAGGCATGAGTTCGATTGTCTCTCGGCGGGTAAGCTCGCTCACCCGGTATCGCCCATAGACCAACTCGAATATCGGCGTGGCCATCAGCGTGGTGATGATCGCCACCAGCACCAACATGGTGAACAGCGTGGGCGTGATAATGCCTGCTTCCAGCCCGATATTGAGCAGGATGAGCTCGATCAGCCCGCGGGCATTCATCAATGAACCCAGCGCGACGGACTCGCGCAACGGCACCTTGTTCAGGCGCGCAGCCAGTGTGCAGGCAATCCCTTTCCCCGCAATGGAGATCACCAGGATTCCCAGGGTCACCGCCCACAGCGTTGGACTGTTGACCAGTCCGATCTGGGTGTTCAGCCCCGAATACACGAAGAACAGAGGCAGCAGGAAGGTGGTTACAAGCGGTTCGAGGCTGGCCGTGAGATGTCGCGCGAAAAATCCGGAGGGCATGGCGACACCAAGAATGAAGGCGCCGAAAATGGCGTAGATCCCAATGGTGTCGGTGAACCACGCACATGCCATCAGAAGAATCAATACCGCGCTGAGCGTGGGCGCGCTGACGGTGTTCTGGCGTTCAGAGATGGTTCCCAGCCTGGACAGCATGCGCCGTCCGACCGTCAGCACCAGCGACGTGTACACAATGCCACCGACTATCGCCACCACAGCCAGCGTGGGATTGCCCCGGTGAATGGCCAGCACCGTCGCCAAGATGCACCAGGACAGCGCATCGTCGGCGGCGCCGCACGCCAGTGCGAGGGTGCCCAACGGGGTGCCGGAAAGTCGTTGTTCGAAGATGATCCGGGCGAGCATGGGAAACGCGGTGGTCGCGATCGACGCGCCGAGAAACATCATCGCCATCACCGGGGTGACGCCTTTTTCGAAGAATGTTCCGCTCGCCAGCAGCGGCCCAGCGACCAGCGCCCCCAGCGCGAGCGGGGTGAGGATGCCGGCCGCGGAGACGGCCGCGGCGGTGCCGGCGCGATGTTTGATCAGGTTGACGTCGAAGTTCAGCCCGATCAGGAACATCTAGAGCACCAGCCCGATCTGCGCCGCCGTGTAGAGCACGACGTTGGCCTGACCCGGAGGAAACAGGTCGTGTTGCACCCCGGGGGCAATGCGTCCCAGCAGTGAGGGGCCGAGCAGCACGCCGGCAAGCATCTCGCCCACGACTTGTGGTTGACCGAGTCGCTGCGCCAGCATTCCGACAATTCGACAGGTCCCCAGAATCACCGCCAGTTCCAGAAAGAAATGTATGGCAGTTGCTGCAGGCACAGGTCACGTCTCCTGGTTCGAAATGCGGGTAGCAACAGTTCGGGACCATGTCCAGCGATCTGTCGGATGCGGCAGCAGAACCCCTGTCGACGACGGCTTGCCTTCACCGGGTGAATGAATGCGGCTTGGTGTAACTTCTTAAATATTAAGTAATTGACTGAACCCGCGTGTGTGAGGGGGCCGTATGGATGTACGAACAGAGCTTTCGCAACTCAGCCCCGAAGCACGAGAAGCTCTGGCCCACCGGATCAGAGCGCGCCTTTCCCATACGGACGCCGCTGCCCCTGACTACGAGGTCGCCGTCATCGGCGGCGGGGTCGCAGCCCTCACTCTGGCACTGGAAATGAAGATCGTCCGCCCACAAACGCGGATCCTCATCATCGAACCGAACCCGCATCCGGTACCGGAGATCACCCACACGGTCGGCGAGTCCACAGTCGAGATCGCCGCCCACTACCTCAGGGACCGGCTGGGCCTGGCCGACCATCTGCGGGATTCCCAGCTCCGCAAGATGGGCTTGCGAATGTTCTTCTCGAACGCGGGGAACACCGACATCGCCCAACGGGTCGAGCTCGGCAGCTCCACCTTCACACCCCAGGTGACCTATCAAATCGACCGCGGCAGGTTGGAGAACGAGCTGAACCGTCGGTGCCTGACCCAAGGCGTCGAAATCGTCTGTGGCCGAGTGCGATCCGTGAATTTCGGCCACGGCACCGGTTCCCACACCGTGACATTTCAGCACGGCGACGCGACCACTGAGACGACGGCTCGCTGGGTGGTCGATGCGTCGGGCCGGAATCGGGCGTTGCCGCGACAACTGGATCTGCGCCGGGCCAACGAACACAACTGCAACGCGGTATGGCTACGCATCGGCATGGAGATCGACATCGGCCAGTGGAGCGACGACCAGAACTGGCACGCCCGCTTGGTCGAGGGCGACCGGGCCTTGTCGACCAATCACTTGATGGGTGAGGGGTATTGGGTCTGGCTCATCCGACTCGCTTCCGGAGCGACCAGCGTGGGCATCGTCGCCGACCCGGTGGCGCACCCGTTCCACACTTTCAACACGCTCGCGAAAGCTCGGGCGTGGCTGAGCGAGCACGAACCGCAATGCGCCGCGGTGCTGGCCGAGCACGAGCACCTGATCAAGGACTTCAGGGTGATGAAGCACTACAGCCACGGCGCGAACAAGATCTTCGACGGACGTGACCGTTGGTGTCTCACCGGCGATTCAGGAGTGTTCCTGGACCCGCTGTATTCGTCGGGACTGGACCTGGTCGCCATCGGCAATGGCCTGATCACCGACATGATCACCCGGGACCTCGACGGCGAAGACGTGGTCGCACGTTCCGGAATCAGCGACTCGCTGTTCCGTTCGCTGACCGACATGTGGCTTGCCGTGTACTGCAACCAGTACCCGCTGATGGGTTCACCCGCTGTGATGTCGGCCAAGGTGATCTGGGACATCGCGTTCTACTGGGGCTTCCTGGGGTTGCTGTACAGCAATGGCCGTTTCGTCAGTGTCGCCGATGATCCCGAAGTCGTACCGCATTTGCAGGGGCTGATCGACCTCAGCAATCGCGTGCAACGGTTCTTCCGGGAGTGGGCAGCAGTGGAACAGTCTTCTCCCGCATCAGGTTTCGTTGACTTATTCGCACCGCTGCAATTCATGGTCACGCTGCACACCGCCATGATGGGCGTTGCCTCTGACTTCCGCGCGCAATTCGACGCCAATGCCCAATTATTGCGCCAGCTGGCGGGCCAGTTGGCCGAGACCGTGATCGCACAACATCGCGACAGGTTTGCCGACGACGATGTCATGCGACAGGTGCAGGCGTGGCAACGGGATTCCTTTCTGCAGGAGCTGCGCGCCATCTACCGCCGTGAGCAACCGGGCAACCCGGTCAGTCAGGACTGGATTCTCGGCACCACACCCGCACTCGAATTCAGTTGACCCAGAACAAACACGAGATCCGGTTGCGCGGTGCCGGTCGGGTATCGCGGCGGCCCGACAGGGGAGAGGTGAACATGTCTGCCGAACACGTCACTCGAAAGCCCTTGGCGATTGTGGGGATCGGGTGTCGTTTCCCGGGCGACGCGCACACACCGGACACTTTCTGGCGGCTGCTGTGCAACGAGACCGACGCCACCCGCACGGTCCCGCAGACCCGGTGGAACGCAGCCAAATACTACGATCCAAACCCGGCGAAAGTCGGCAAGATGGTCACCCGCCGAGGCGGGTTTCTCGATGAGATAGACCAATTCGATCCCCAGTTCTTCGGCATCTCGCCCCGCGAGGCGAACTTGCTCGATCCGCAGCAGCGTCTGCTGCTGCAGACCACCTGGGAAGCGTTGGAGGACGGGGGGATACCCGCGGAGGCGTTGGCCGGCAGCAAGGTCGGTGTCTTCATGGGTGGTTTCACTCTCGACTACCAACTCCTGCAAAACCAGGGTCGTACCAGTCGCTTCCGATTCAAGACCCATTCCGCCACCGGCATGATGATGACGATGCTCGCCAACCGCATCTCCTACGCATTCGACTTCCGTGGCCCGAGCATGACGATCGACACGGCCTGCTCGAGTTCGCTGGTCGCCGTACACCTTGCGGCACAAAGCATCTGGAACGGTGAGTGCGATCTCGCCCTGGCCGGCGGCGTCAACATCATGATCGGGCCCAACACGGCGATCGCGGAATCGAAGAGTGGGTTCCTCAGCCCGGACGGGCGCTGCAAAGCATTCGACCAATCCGCTGACGGCTACGCGCGCGGCGAAGGCGGCGCGGTGGTGGTGCTCAAACTCCTCGAGCACGCTCTGCGCGACAGCGATGACATCTATGCGCAAGTCCTCGGCACCGCCGTGTCGCAGGACGGCCACACCGACGGCATCACCGTACCCAGCGCTGACGCGCAGCAGGCGGCGATCACGACAGCGCTGCAACGAGCCGGCGTCGAGCCCAACGACGTCGGGTACGTGGAGGCGCACGGCACCGGTACTCCGGTCGGCGATCCTGTCGAGGTCCGTGCCCTGGCCAACGCGCTCGCGTCCGACCGGCCCCCCGCAGATCCGCTGCTGATCGGATCGGTGAAGACCAACATCGGACACCTGGAGGCCGGCGCCGGGGCGGCCGGCCTCATCAAGGCCGCGCTGGTGCTCAGACACAGTTACATCCCCGCCAACCTGCATCTGGAAAACCCCAGCAGTCACATACCTTTGGCGGAATTCGGCGTCGAGATACCGCGCACCGGGCGCGCGTTTCCCGTCGGCAAACGGCGGGTGGCCGGCGTCAACTCCTTCGGCTTCGGGGGCAGCAACGCCCACATCGTGCTCGCCGAGCCGCCCGCCCCGGCCGGTATCCAAGGCCCACCTCGGCGGAACCGGCCGGCCATACTGCCGATCTCGGCACGCGCCGAGGAGGCCCTGGCGGCGCAGGCCCACCAGTTGGCGGCGCACCTGAACGCCCACCCGGATACCACCCTGCACGATCTCGGCTACACGTTGAGCCGGCGGCGCTCTCACCTCAACTATCGCCGCACCCTGGTCGCGGGCAGCATCGCCGAAGCGCGGGAACAACTCCAGGCCCTCTCCGACGCTGTCCCCGTCGGCCGCACCCCGATCGCGCCGAAGCTGGCCTACGTCTGCACCGGGATGGGCCCTCAGTGGTGGCGGATGTGCCGCGACCTGCTGGACTCCTATCCGGCCTTCACCGAGAGTTTGTTGCGCACCGATCGCGAACTCGCCCAGCACACCAACTGGTCTCTGCTGGACGAGCTTCGATCCGATGAAGGTCATTCGCGGATGAGCGAAACCGAGGTCGCGCAACCTGCCAACTTCGCCATCCAGGTCGCACTGGCCGAACAACTTCGCGAGTTCGGCGTCACCCCCGACGCGGTGATCGGACACAGCGCCGGGGAAGTCGCCGCCCACTACCTTGCCGGTGTCCTCACCTTCGAGCAGGCGGTCCAGGTGATCTTCCACCGCAGCAGGCTTCAGCAACGCACCAGCGGGCTGGGCCGGATGCTCGCCGTCGGACTCAGTGCCGAGTCGCTCACCCAGACCATCGATATCGCAACATTTGACGAGCGGGTATCCATCGCCGCGATCAACAGCCCGTCCGCGGTCACCGTCGCCGGCGATCGCGACGTGCTGGACGACATCGCCCGCCACTTGGACGAACTCGGGATCTTCAACCGATTGCTCACCGGCAAGGTGCCCTATCACACGCACTACATGGACAGGGTCAAAGACGACCTGTGCACCGCGCTGGACACGTTGTCGCCACAGGCCGCGGCCATCCCGCTGTACTCCACCGTCACCGGGGAACGACTGGACCACTACCCTTCCGGCGCCGGTTACTGGTGGCAGAACACCCGCGCCACCGTCCTTTTCGAACCCGCGCTGCGTCGCATGCTCGAGGACGGCTACACCCACTTCGTCGAACTTGGCCCACATCCCGTCCTCGCGGCATCGATCGCCGAGATCGGCCGAAGCCGGCAGCTCGACGTGAAGGTCCTGGCCAGCCAACGACGCAACGAGGACGACAGCCGTACCCTGTTGAACTGCGTTGGCGCTCTGCATTGTCACGGTCACTCGGTCGCCTGGGACGTGCTCTATCCCCAGACGGGTGCGCGGCTGCTGAAGCTGCCGTCCTACCCGTGGCAGAACAAGCGGTACTGGAACGAAACTCAGGAAGCGGCCGAGGACCTGCACTACCACCCGGTGCACCCGCTGCTGGGGCAACCGGTCAGCGCCGTGCACCCGACCTGGGAGGCCGAGCTGAACACCACCATCGCGCCCTTCCTCGCCGATCATCAGGTGCAGGGAAGTGTCGTGGTGCCCGCGGCGGTATATATCGAGATCGCCCTGGCGGCAGGAAAAGAAGCGTATGGATCGAGCGACTACAGCGTTGTCGACCTCTCGCTGCACCGTGCCCTGATCCTGGACGCAACCTGCGATCCAATCCTGCGGACCACCCTCAACCGGGACACCGGCGCTATCGAGTTCGCCGCGTTCACAGCCACCGCCGGCGGAGAAATGAGCTGGACGATCACCGCGACAGCAGCGCTGAATACGTTGTCGCGCGCCCCTGGCCGCGACGACAACGCCAGCAGCACCGAGCAGGCGACAACGATCGACGGCGACGAGTTCTACACCCGAGCCCGCGCCGCGGGGTTCGACTACGGCGAGGCGTTTCAGACCGTTACCGGCATCACCTCCGGAGACGGGTGGGCCATCGCCCAGATCAGCTTGCCCGCCACGATCATTCAGGACGTGGATGCCTACCGCTTCCACCCGGCACTCATCGACGGCGCCTTCCAGACATTGCTCGGCACACCGCTGTACAGCCAGAACAACGATGGCAGTCCCTACCTGCCGACCCGAATCCGGCGCAGCGCCATCTACGGTCCCCCCGAGAAAGTCATGGCCGTACACGCACGTGTCACCTCGGCAACCACCGACGAGATCGAATGCGACCTCACGATCACCGGCGACGACGGCGAACCCCTGGCCGCGATCCACGGCTTCACCGTGCAATCGCTGAGCGCGTCATCGCGGATGTCGCCCGAACGGGTGGACAAGGGACTCTACGAGATTCAATGGGTCGCGCAGACCGAAACGAGGCCCGCCGCCAACGCGTCGGTGCCCGACAGCTCGTCCTGGCTCGTCTTGCTCGACCTCGACGGCATAGGAACCGCCCTGGTCGAACAACTGCACCGCAGTGGTCAACGGGTCCAGACGGTCATCTACCAGCCCGTCAGCGGACTGACCGAGATCGACGGCGGCTATGCGCTGGACCCGCGGCATCCGGAACAATTTCAGCAACTGCTCGATAGACATCTGGAGAAAGAAGGCAGCCTCGCCGGCGTCATCAACCTGTGGCCGCTGGACATCTGCGCGGACACCGGATCCACCGAAACACATTACCGGATCGGTGTTTTCACGATTCTGCACCTCATCCAGTCCTTCGCCGCACACGACGCCATCCAGCCCCGCCTCTACGTGATCACCGGCAAAGCGCAACCGGCGCCGGACACCGATGCGATCGCCGTCGACCAGGCCGCCATCTGGGGACTCGGACGGGTCGTCGGTCACCAAGAATTGGCCGGCCAGTGGGGAGGACTCATCGACATCGACGATGCCGGTGATCGCGAGCAGACGGCGTTGCGTGTCTGCCAACACATTCTGGCCGACAACCTTGATGACCAGGCCGAGGATCAGATCGTCATCCGCGGAGACGTGACGTATGTGCCGCGGCTGCGCCCGAGCCAGAGCCTGACCGAGCCATTCCCCACCAAACTCACGCCCGACGCGACCTATGTGGTCACCGGTGGGCTCGGAGCTCTCGGGCGCACGGTCGCGAGGTATCTCGCCGAACGCGGAGCCCGTCACATCGTGCTGCTCAGCCGCAGTGAGATCCCGCCGAGAAACCAATGGTCGTCGATACTTCCTGGGCACCGGCATCACGACACCGTCAGCAACCTGGCACAAATCGAGCGCCTCGGTGCCCAGGTGAGCACTGCCCGGGTCGACATCACCGACGCCGATCAGGTGCAATCGTGGCTCAGTGACCACGTCCGGCAAGGCGGCCGGCCGGTGCGTGGAATCGTGCACGCCGCGGGATGTGTCAACGATCAGCTCCTGGTGAACATGACCGAACCGGACTTCACGCGGGTCATGGCTCCGAAGGTCACCGGTACCCGGGTGCTGCACAACGCTTTTCGCGGTCACGACCTGGAGTTCTTCGTCCTGTTCGGGTCCGCCGGCTCGGTTATCGCCGCACCCGGTCAAGGAAACTATGCTGCCGCCAATGCTTTCCTCGACGCATTCGCGCACCTGCGGCAGGCCGAGGGACTGCCCGCTCTCACCATCGGGTGGGGTCCGTGGTCAGTGGGAATGGTCGAAGAGCTGAAGCTGGAAAAGGTCTACGCCCAGCGCGGCATCGAGCTCATCACGCCCGCCGCCGGCGCCCGGATCCTCGATCGGCTCATCACGCAGAGGACCCCCAACGTGGTCGCGATCAGCGCCGACTGGATGCGAGCCCGTCGCGCCGGCTTCGGCGGCCGGCTTCCCGCAATGTTCGCCGATCTGGGAACGACCGAAGCGACGGTCGATCAGGACCCCGACACCACGATGATCGACTCGCTGACCGGCCGCCCCGAAGCCGAGAGACTCGAGGCGGTGGCAGACCACGTTCGGCAGGTGGTGGCCGCCGTCTTCGAAGTCGCGGCTGGCGATATCGGCCCCGACGACATCCTCAACGACATCGGCCTGGACTCGATGATGGCCATGGATTTCCGGGCCCGGATCAGTGCGATGTTCGGTATCGAACTTCCGGTGCTGGAACTGCTCAGAGGTGTCAGCGTCAACTCGCTGGCCGCGCGGATACTGGCCGACCTGCATCTGGACGGCGCCAGCTCGTTGCCGGACACCGAACCGCAACCGGAGCCGCGCGCTGCGGACGACGTGGAGCATCTCCTGGAAAGCCTGTCCGACGCCGACCTGCGGGCATTGCTGGCTGAACTTGAGCAATCACCTGACGGTCCCGAGCCGGGACGTTCGTAGTGGTGAATTCCACTGTGCGTCAATCAGATAAGTCGTCCGCAGTGCAGGTGCGGGGTCTGTCGAAGGCCTATGGAACGTTGCAGGCCGTGCAGGATCTGGACCTCGACGTCGGGTACGGGGAGATCTTTGCGATCCTCGGCCCCAACGGCGCCGGCAAGTCGACGACCATCGAAATACTGGAGGGCCATCGGCGCCGGGACCGCGGATCGGTGCGGGTCCTGGGCGAAGATCCCGACGCCTCAGGCCGGAGCTGGCGCGCCAAGATCGGCATAGTGCTGCAGGAAGCCAGCGACTTCGGGATGCTCAAAGTGTCTGAAACGGTGGACATGTTCGCCAAATGCTATGCGCGGAGCCGGGTTCCCGGCGAGGTCCTCGAGCTCGTCGGACTCGCGTCGGCGTCCCAATCGAAGGTGCGAAATCTGTCCGGGGGACAGCGCCGCCGGCTCGATGTGGCACTCGGGATCGTCGGGATGCCCGAACTCCTTTTCCTGGATGAGCCGACGACCGGGTTCGATCCAGAAGCCAGGAGGCGCTTCTGGGAACTGATCCGGCTGCTGGCGCGCGACGGCACCACCATCCTGCTCACCACCCATTACCTCGACGAAGCCGCCACCCTGGCAGACCGCGTCGCCGTCATCGCCGGCGGCCGGGTGGTCGCAGTCGATTCACCGGCCAAGCTGACCGAACACGTCGATACGGCTGCGACTGTCCAGTGGGTGGAGGGCGGTCAAGTGCATGTGGAGAAGACGGATCACCCCACTGAGTTGATCAGACAGCGGTCGACGGACGGCGCCGAGCTGGCCCAGCTGACCGTCTCCCGGCCCACCCTGGAGGACGCCTACCTGCAATTGATCGGTTCGGGTCGATGAGTGTCGACGACGTCCGGAAAACCTCACCGGTGCCATACCGCGCGACCGGGCACGCCTCGACGCTGCCGTCGCCGCTTCGGATCGGGTTGTCGCGGGCCGTCCCCGAGTTGAAGATGTTTTACCGCCGGCCCGAGCAAGTGGTGTTGACCTTTTCGATGCCGGCAGTGATCTGCATCCTGTTGGGTTCGATCTTCTCGGCGAAACTGCCCAACAGCGATACCAGCACCGGCGCAGTGATCGCGGCGAGCATGCTCGCCTACGGAATCCTGTCGACTTCGTTCATCAATCTCGGCATCAGCATTGCTGCCGACCGCGACACCGGTGCCCTGCGGCGACTTCGCGGCACACCGACGACGGCGGCTTCATACTTCGTCGGCAAGATTCTGCTGGTGACGGTCGCCAGTCTGGCGGAGGCGGTCGTCCTGCTGGCGGTGGGGGTGCTCGGCTTCGGACTTCGGCTCCCGGCAGATGTGTTCGGCTGGTTCACCCTGTCCTGGGTGTTCGTCCTGGGGATCGTAAGTTGTTCCCTGCTCGGCATATTCGTCAGCAACTTCGCCAGCAACGCGGTCTCGGCGGCGGTATTGACCAACGGTCCGGCGGTCGGCCTGCAATTCGTGTCCGGCACCTACGTGCCGCTCATGGCACTGCCGACGTGGATGCTGGCGGTGGGCTCCATCTTCCCGGTCAAGTGGATGGCGCAAGGCTTCCGGTCGGTGTTGCTGCCTGCGGACATGGTGATCTTCGAACCGGCCGGCAACTGGGAGTACTGGCGCATATTTCTGGTGCTTGCGGCGTGGAGCGTCGGAGGGCTGATCGCCTGCCTCGCCGTCTTCCGCTGGTCGGACAAGCACTGACGTTCCCGCGGCAAGGGTGTTGGATCGTGGTGTGGACGCGGAACCTGGCAGGGCACAGACACTTTCAGATCGATTGGCCTCGATGCCGCACTACCATGTCGTCACCTTGTGTGACGAGAGTTGCCTGGATTACAGCGACGGGCTGACCGAGCCCGGTGCACTTGCCTATGCGGCCGACGTGATTTCACCGACCGCTGGTGAGCGTGAGCAGGGGTTGGAAGGCGTGTGGATCGTGGCCGTCGACCCGCAATCATGTCGGCTGGCGCACGGCAACAACGCCGACAAAGAGACCGAGCAAGCGCTGGAATTTCTGATGCGGGTCATCCAAGGTGAGCCCTACTGGTCGGTGTTCGGTTGACGTGAACGCGCAATGGCACGGGCGTGACGGTTCGGTGTTCGTCACCAAGGGCATGTCCGGTGCGGGTATGAATCAACGGTGAGCACCCATCATGTGAATCTGACCCCGCAGGAAAATTCGTTGATCGGCCAGAGTCATCCCGATGCGCTGGCGCGCATGGACGAGAAGTCGCTCAAGGAACTGCAGAGCCGGCTCCGGCAGGCCCGCGAGAAGAATTTCAGTCTGCTACGGCGCCAAGGTGCGGCGCGGGTAGAGGCCGAAGGTGCCCGGGGCGCCGCTCAACCGGCCAACGAGAAACGCGGCGAGAAAGTCGAGATCTTCGACGAGGCACTGGCCCGGGTGACCCGGCGCCTGGAAATGTTCAGCGAGACGGATTAGTTACGGCGAGTTCACTCTTGGGCGATGCCTAGCGCAGATAGATCAAAGCGTTGTTACCGCCCTGCACACTGATCCGGCTTGCGTGCACGTCATCGGGTAAGTCACCCCGGCGACCGGGCTGTACACGTCGAACGGATTCGAGCCGTGCCCGTGGGCGTGGTGCGTCTCGGCGCTGTAATAGCCTGGCTGGAACCGAGTCCGATCCGCGAGGTCGTCTCGACCGCCGACGAAAGGAAGAATTCATGGGCGACGTCGACGCGGCCGCGATTGGCTCCGAACGCCGTGACTGGATCCAAGAACACCTTGCGATGTACCTCGACTCGGGCGGAGCCCGAGGCCACATTTTCGACGTCAGCGCCGTCGGTGGCCGCGAAATCACGACCCACTGCCTGATCAGGTACACCGGCCGCAAGTCCGGCAAGACGTATGTCAAGCCGCTCATCTACGGCAACGTCGCAGGGGAGATCGTGATCGTGGCCTCTAAGGGCGGGGCCGATTCGCACCCCGAGTGGTATCTCAACATCATTGCCAGCGAAACCATCGGGGTGCAGATTGCGACGCAGGCCTTCGAGGCCACGTGGCGCGAACCGGAGGGTGGCGAACGTCACGACGTGTGGGAGTACATGTGCCACCTGTACCCGCCGTACGTCTCCTATCAGCGCTCCACGAGCCGCCACATCCCGCTGCTCATGCTGAAGCTGGGACAGCCGATCGACGTCTTCACGTCGAAAGTCGGTTAACCCTGCGAACCGCCAACAGTTGGTATTAACGCGTGCGGTAACGGGAATGCCGACGACATGACCAAGCGCATCCTGAATGTCGTCAGCAATGTTTCGCACTACGCGGACCCGTCGGAGCCGACCGGCCTTTGGCTCTCGGAGCTCACCCATGCCTATGACATCTTCGACGAAGCCGGGTACGAGCAGACGATCGTCAGTCCCAGCGGCGGTCCGTCGCCGCTGGAGCCGCGCGCGCTCAAATTTCCGTTCTACGACAAGAGCGCCAAGGCGTGGCGGGCCGACGAGTCGAAGATGGCGCTGCTGGAAAGCACTGCCGCACCCAACGAAATCGACTCGGCCGACTATGACGCGATCTACTTCACCGGCGGTCACGCGGTGATGTTCGACTTCCCCGATAGCGAAGGGCTGCAACGCATTACCCGAGAAATCTATGAGCGCGGCGGCATCGTGTCCTCGGTGTGTCACGGCTACTGCGGCCTGCTCAACACCAAGCTGTCCGACGGATCATTGTTGGTTGCCGGCCGCAAACTCACCGGGTTCGCCTGGTTGGAGGAGGTGGTGGCCCGGGTGAACAAGCTGGTGCCCTATAACGCCGAACAGGAGATGAAGCAACGCGGCGCCCGCTACGAGAAGGGTTTGATCCCGTTCACCTCCTACGCCGTAGTGGACGGGCGGCTGGTGACAGGCCAGAACCCGGGATCAGCCAAGGAGACAGCGAAGAAGGTCGTGGCAGCGCTGCAGGGGTGAGCAAGGCCGCTGAGGGCATTCGTTTACGCAAGACCGCTCACGTGTAGCCGAGCCGGAGTTATGTTTGCCTCACGAGCCGTTCCGAGGCAGGCACCATGGCGACAGCAACAGACGAGGCGGTGCGTCTACCGCCGGCTCTGCGCGCGCCGAAACCGGTCCAGGGGCTGGCGTTCCTGTTCGCCCGGCGCAGAATGGTCGCCGCGCTCGGCCGGCGCTACGGAAACGTGTTCACCCTCGACCTGCCCGGCTTTGGTCGCACGGTGGTGGTCGGCGACCCGGATCAGATCAAGGACCTGTTCGGCACCAGCCGGGAGCTGCTGGGCCGCTCCCGGCTGAATCTCGGCAAGGTCTTCGGCCCCGGTTCGATGTTCAACCTGTCGGGCGACGAACACCTGCTGCGGCGCCGGCTGCTCTCCCCGCCCTTTCATTCCGTGCACGTCGCGAAGTACCGGCAGATCGTCACCGAAGAATTGCTGCACGAAGCCGCGACCTGGCCAGACGGGCAAGAATTCGCGGCCTGGCCGGCGATGACGCGCATCGTGCTGCGCGGGTTGCTGCGCGTCGTAGTCGGTGCCGAAGGGGCCGACCTCGACGACCTGGCAGCGTTGATGCCGCCCGCGGTCGCGCTCGGGGCCCGCATCGGGTTGTTGCCGCCGATCCTGCGCAAGGACTTCGGGAGCTGGAGCCCGGGTGCGCGCCTGCTGCGCAGTCGCGGCAAGTTCAACACCGCCATCGACGCGTTGATGGGCCAGGCGCGCACCGATCCACGTCTTGCCGAACGACATGACGTACTGGCGATCCTGCTGCGGGCCCGCTACGACACCGGGGAGCCGATGTCGGATGACCATATCGCCGACGAAGTGCTCAGCGTGCTCACAGCCGGGTATGAGACGACGGCGGCGACGCTGGCCTGGGCGGTGGAACGGTTGCGTCGGCATCCGCAACTCCTCGACCGGCTGACCGCCGAAGTCGATGCCGGCGGATCGGAACTCCTGCAGGCCACGATCTGGGAGGTGCAGCGCGCACGTCCGGTGTCCGACGTAGCCCAGCGACGGACCACAGCACGAATCCGCCTGGGGGAGTGGGTGATTCCGGAGGACACCACGTTGATGATCAATGTCCCGCTGGCCCACGGGTCCCCGGACAGCTTCCCGGACGCGGACTCGTTCAGCCCGGAGCGCTTCCTCTGTGGGCAGCCCAAGCCGGTGGGCTGGATTCCCTATGGTGGCGGATTCCAGCGCTGCATCGGCGCGGCCTACGCGAACATGACGATGGACACCACGCTGCGCACCTTGCTGCGGGAATTCCGGCTGGTTCCCACCGATGCGGACGGGGAGCGGCCGCGCGACCACGGCGTGATCTTCGCGCCGGAACACGGTGCCCGCGCCGTCGTCTACCGGCGAAGGCGGGCAGGTTTCGGCTCGACTCCGTGAGCGGCTCAACGGCAGGGGGAGACGGTGCATTCGCGCCTGCGGGCCGCCTGATCAGCGATACAGTGGCCTACGCAAGCGTAGAGGGGGGCTTTTGCAGGTACTGACCAGCAGAGAGGGTGCGGTTGTCGACGCGATCGCCGAGGCCTTCTTCCCGGCACGCGGACCGATCGGGGTGGGCGGTAGCGCCGCGGGCGTGGTGCCCTATGTCGACACGATGCTGGCCCGGCTCCCGTTCGCCAAGCGCGTCCAACTGCGGGGTCTGCTGGTGGCGTTCGAGGTGGGCACCGCCATCACCAGTCGCGGCGGCCTGTTCTCCGCCGCGCCGCTTGACGAACGCATCGCCCGACTGCAGGCATGGGAGGACGCCGACCGATACGTCCAACGCGCGTTGTTCTCCGCCCTGCGTTGGCTTTTCACGCTCGCTTATCTGGCCGAACCCACAGTGCAGCAACGAATCGGGCTGCCGCACAACGAAATCCAACCGGCCGTCCCGCTGCGACGGCCCGGCAGGGCACCGCGGCTAGCTCGCGGTGCGCGGGTCGTCCGCCTCGAGCGCCGCTTCAACACCGATCAGCTCATCACCGGCATCGAGATCCCGAAGTGGTTCGGCGTACTGGCCGGCGCCCGATTCCGGGTGAGCCTCCGTTATCTGCATCGGATCGCCTGGATCACCGGCTGGAGCGGTGTGGCCACCGCAGTAGGCACGGTGGAACGCCGCCGCTACGACCGGCGGATCGCCTCGACGCCCCTCGACCCGCCACCGATCTTCATCCTCGGGCACTGGCGCAGTGGCACCACCCACCTGCACAACCTGCTGGGCCGCGACCCGGACCACACCTATCCCACCGTCTACCAGGTGGTGTTCCCCACCGCGTTCATCACCACCGGCAGCGTCATCCCGCCGCTGACCGCGCGCCTGCTGCCCGACACCCGCGGCTATGACAACGTCGCCCAGGGCTGGGGTGAGGCGGCCGAGGACGAGATCGCGCTGGCCAAGCTGACCGGCTTGTCGCCGTACCTGGCGTTCATGCTGCCCGACCTGCTGCCCCGCTACGAACGCTACTTCGATTTCCTGCAGGCCCGCGAAGACGAGCGCGACGAGTGGAAGGCGGCGCTACGCTGGTTCGTCAACAAGATCCGGCTGCACTCCGGTGGGCGGCGCCCCGTGATCAAGAGCTGCGCCCACATGGCCCGGGTCCGGATGCTGCTCGATGTGTTCCCGGACGCGAAATTCGTTCATATACACCGCAACCCGTTCACTGTCGCCGCCTCCACGATCCACATGCGCAACCAGACCGACTGGGAGAACTTCCTGCAGGTGCCCGAAGTGGCTTTCGTCAAGAACCTGCCGACGCAGGTGGCGGTCGTCGGGCAGAAGCTCTTCGAGCGCTTCTTCGAGGACCGGGCCCTCATTCCGCCGCAGAACTACATCGAGGTGGCCTATCCAGATTTGTGCGCGCGCCCGCGCGAGGTGCTCGACGGCATCTACCGCCACCTCGAGATCCCGCAGGGTGACCGCTACGACGCCACCATCGGCGGCTACCTGGACGGTCTGCGCGGATACCGGACCAACACGCTGAACATCGACGACGAACTCGCCAACCTGGTGCGCGAGCACTGGAAGTTCGTGTTCGACGAATACGGCTACTCGCTGGACCATCGATCATGACGTTCCACGACTTCGTCGAGGAGCATCTGCACTCCAGCACGCACCTGGCCAAGCGCCACGTGCATCCCAAGCTGCTGTACATGTTCGAACTCGCCGGCATGGACGCGGTGTTCACCCGGGCGCAGGGTGCCTACCTGTGGACCGAGAACGGCACCCGCTACCTGGACCTGCTCAGCGGCGGGGGAGTGCACTTCATCGGACGCAACCATCCCCAGGTCCGTGCGGCACTGCGTGACGTCCTCGACATGGACCTGCCCAACCTGTCGGTCGCCAACGCGTCGGTGCTGGGCGGCCTGCTGGCCGAGCGGCTCATCTCGTTGGCCGGCCCGCAGTTCGCCAAGGTGGTGTTCGCCAACTCCGGGACCGAGGCCACCGAGATCTGCGTGCGCTTCACCCGTCAGGCCACCGGTCGTCGTCGTTATCTGTATCTGGAGGGGGCATTTCACGGCCGCACCTACGCCGCGATCTCGATGTGTGGTTTCGACGAGATGAAGATCACCGCCGATCCGTTGATGCCGACCTGTACTCCGTTGCCGCGCAACGATATTGAGACGCTCCGGCGCGAACTTTCCTACGGCGACGTCGCCGCCTTCGTGGTCGAAGCCGTGCAGGGCATGACCTGCGAAGTCGTCTCGGCCGAGTATCTGCGTGCGGCCCAGCAACTCTGCGCGCAACACGGGACCGCGCTGGTGATGGACGAGGTGCAGACCGGCCTCGGACGATTGGGCAACTGGTTCGGTTGCCACGGTGCCGGCGTCAAACCTGACATGCTCACTGTCAGCAAGGCGCTCTCCGGTGGCCAGGCGCCGGTGAGTGCGGTGCTGCTGACCCAGGACATCTACGACCGCGTCTACGCCGCCTTCAAGTCCGGGCCCATCTATCTGTCGACCTTCGCCGAGAACAACCTCGCCATGGCCGCCGGGCTGGCCACTCTCGATGTGCTCGAAGACCTGGACGCGCCCCGGCGGGCGCGTGCCCTCTCGGAGAAGTTCCGCAGCGGGCTGCAGGAACTGGCCGACCGCTACGACGTGATCGACCGGATCACGGGGCAGGGCCTGATCATCGGCGTGGTGTTCAAGAATTCGGCCCAGCTCGGGCTGCGGGTGCAGCAGACTCTGATGGGAATCGGCGATCCGGGTGCGTTCGCGGCCGCGGTTCACATCGACCTGCACAAGCGCGGAATCCTGGTGCAGATACCGGGATTCAACCTCAACATGATCAAGCTGCTGCCGCCGGTGACTCTGGACGACGCCGACGTGGCCTGGTTCCTGACCGCGTTCGAAGAAGTGCTCGCCGGTTACCGCCGACCCGCATCCGGCCCGGTCGTCGGCATGGTCGGCGGTGTCACCCGCCATGTGCTCAACGAAACCCGGGCCCGCCTCGACGCGCGCCGGACGGCGCTGGATGTGCCAAAACACAACGCGGCCAACCGCATACAGGAACATTCCGACTACCACCGTGCACTGGCCCTGGACTGTGACGTGTGTGTGGTCGGCTCCGGCCCCGCGGGCACCGTGCTCGCGCACCGACTGGCCGGCGAAGGCCTCGATGTCGTCGTCCTGGAGGCCGGCGCGGCCATGCGCCAGCGCGATCGGGGAGCGGAGGCCGGCGAGACGTTCGCCCGCTGGTTCTGGGAAGGTGGCATGCGCACCACGCGGGGCAATGTGGTGATACCCACGTTGCAAGCGCGATGTCTGGGCGGCGGATCGGTGATCAACTCCGGCATCTGTATGCGGGCCCCGGACTTCGTGTTCGAGAAGTGGGCGAGCGAGCACGGCGTCGAAGGGGCTGCACCGGAGCAGATGGCCCGTCATTACGAGGCGGTCGAACGGTTCCTGGGGGTGCGACCGGTCCAGTCGCACGTGCAGGGCCGGCGCAACGACCTGTTCCGCAGCGGGGCAGAAGCGCTGGGCTACCAAGTGGAATCGCTACGGCGAAACGAGCACGACTGCCGTGGCTCCGGTCAGTGCATCACCGGATGCCCTTCGGGGGCAAAGCAATCGATGGATCGTCGCGGGGTGCCGGAGCTGTTGGCCGCCGGCGGCCGCGTCTACACCTCCGTGCACGTCGATTCGCTGTTGCGGCAAGGCAATCGGGTGTACGGATTGACGGGCACGGTGGTCGATCCCAGCTCCGGACGGCGGACCCATCGGGTACGGGTCAAGGCCAAATGCACGGTGCTGGCCGCGGGTGCGTTCGCTTCGCCGCAGATCCTGCAGCGCAGCGGCCACCACGAGGAGGCCGTCGGGCGAAACGTTCGCATGCACCCCGGCATGATTGTGCTGGGCGAGTTCGACGACGAGATCGCGCCGTGGACCGGTGCGACCCAGGGCTACCACGTAACCGGCTTTCTTGAGGAAGGCATCAAACTGGAGTCGATCTGGGCCACCCCGTCAGTACTCGGCATGCTGCACCCGGGAACCGGTGACGAGTACGTACGCTCGCTGGCCGGCTACCGGAACGTGGCGACCTGGACGGTGTGGGTGAGTGGGCAGGACTCGGTCGGACGGGTGCGGGCCCGGCCTGGTGGCATGACCAGCCTGCGCTACGACGTCGGGGCCGCCGACGTGCGTCGCATCCAGGAGGGCGCGGCCCGGCTGGCCGAGATGTTCGCCGCCGCGGGCGCCCGCAGCGTGGTACCGGGAATCCGTGGCTTGGCGCCCCGTTACGATGCGCCCCAGGCGGCACCCGCGATCCGGGCTGCGGCATTGTCTCCCAACGACTTTCGCGTGGTGGCCAACCACGTCTTCGGCACGACGGCGATGGGGGCAGATCCGAGTCGGCACGTGACGGACTCGTGGGGAGCCGTGCACGGCCTCGACGACGTGTACGTGTGCGACACCGGGCTGTTCCCGTCGAGCCCGATGGCCAATCCCATGCTCACCGCGATGGCACTGGCACACCGTCAGGCCGAGACGCTGGCCCATCGGTATCGGCGCTGACTGACGAGCATCCCGATCAGAACTCGGCGCGAGTTGGGCTCGACCACTGTAGGTAGTCCGCTACGCTACCCGGCGCATTGCTGGCGGCTTTAGATCGAAAAGCCAATGGTTACCTTCGCACCCGAGGAATGACATGTCAGGATTCCGGGTCGGCCTCGTCGACGTGCTCGCCTACTCGAGCATCGGCCCGCTGGCCATCACTCGCGCGAACTACCTCACCGCCGTCGCAGCAGGTGTCGATTCGTTCTGGGTGGCTGATCACCTGAACGCTCTGACACCCCGGTCGATCATGACGGCAAAATATCTCGGCTCGACGACCGCGAAGTTGATGCCCCGACCCGACGCCGTCAGCGAGCCCTGGACGGCACTGGGATACCTGGCCGCCAAGAATCGACTCGCACGGCTGCGACTCGGAACCAGCGTCACCGACGCCGGCCGGCGCAACCCTGCGGTGACTGCACAAGCCGCCGCCACGCTGCATCTGCTGACCAAGGGCAGGGCGATCCTGGGCATCGGCACCGGCGAACGCGTAACCAACGAACCCTATGGCGTGGAATGGTCCAAGCCGGTCGGGCGGTTGATCGAGGCCCTTGCCACGATCCGGGCGTTGTGGAACTCCAACGGTGAACTCGTCAGCCGCGATTCGGAATTCTTTCCCCTGCACAACGCGATCTTCGACCTACCGCCCTATCGCGGTAAATGGCCTGAGATCTGGGTGGCGTCCCACGGCCCGCGCATGCTCAAAGCCACCGGTCGCTACGCCGACGCCTGGTTTCCTGCTGCGCTCGTCCATCCCGACGACTATGCCGCTGCCCTCGATGTCGTCCGGGCGGCGGCCTGCGACGCAGGTCGTGACCCGATGTCAATCGTGCCGGCCAGCCTCGTCATGGTGGTGACGGGCCGCAGCCGCGATGAGGTCGACGAAGCGCTCGGCTCCCAGGTCCTCCGCGCCTTTGCCCTCAACATCCCGGCCTCCGAATGGTCCCGGCACGGGTCGCGGCATCCATTCGGAGACGACTTCACCGGCATGCAGGATCTCATTCCGCAGACTCTCGACGAGCAGGCCGTACTGGCAGCGACCAAGAATGTCCCACAGGCACTGCTGACCGGCAGCATTCTCAACGGCACCCCCGATGAGGTGCTCGAACAGGCCGCTGAGCTACGCGACGCTGGACTGCGCTATGCCGTGGTGGTCAACATGAGCGCTGCGCAACCGAGTTTGAAGCGCGGCATGGCCGCCAGCGTCCCCTTCGTGCGGATCCTGCGACAGCTGCGAAAGCTCTAGCGACCGCCCGAACTGCCGTTGCCGGTTCCGCCGGAACGATCGACCTGAGCCGCGAGTAATTTGAGTCGATGTGATCTCCTTTCCCCGTCAGCTACACGTCGGGGCCGGCGCTATCGACGATGTTGCCGACGTGTTGGGCGCTCTCGACCTGCATCGCCCGCTGTTGGTGACCGACTCCTTCCTGACGGGCACCGGGGCCGCGCAACGAGTGCTCGACTCGCTGCGGCGGGCCGGAATGTCGGCCGCGCTCTTCGATCGCACCGTCCCGGATCCCACGACCGCCTCGCTGCAGGATGGTCTTGCCGCGTTGCGTGAACACCATGCCGATTGCGTCATAGGTTTCGGTGGCGGCAGTCCGATGGATTCCGCGAAGGCGCTCGCGGTGCTGGCGTACCAGGACGGTCCGATGCGCAGATTCAAGGCACCGAACAACTACGCGGGACCGGCCCTGCCCGTCATAGCTATTCCGACCACAGCCGGAAGTGGTTCGGAAGCAACGCAATTCACGGTGATCAGTGACAGCGACACGCACGAGAAGATGCTGTGTCCGGGTGTGTCGTTTCTCCCGGTGGCCGCGATCGTCGACTTCGAACTGACGCTGTCGATGCCCCCGCGGCTGACCGCTGACACCGGCATCGATGCGCTCACTCACGCGGTGGAGGCGTACGTCAGCCGCAAGGCCAATCCGATCAGCGATGGCCTGGCCCTGTCCGCGATCCGGCTCATCGCCGGCAACCTCGAGCGGGTCTACCGCGACGGTGCCGATACCCGGGCCCGCGAAGCCATGATGCTTGCGTCCACCCAGGCCGGAATGGCCTTCTCCAACTCCAGCGTCGCGCTGGTGCACGGGATGAGCCGTCCGATCGGCGCGCACTTCCAGGTGGCCCACGGGTTGTCGAATGCGATGCTGTTCCCGGCTGTCACCGAGTTCTCGGTCGGCGGCGCCGAGGCGCGGTACGCCGAGTGCGCGCGGGTCTACGGTGCGGCAGCTGCCGACGCCGGCGACGGGGAAGCGGCCCGGGCCCTGGTCACGGCGCTGGCCGAGTTGTGCGCCGAGCTGGAAGTCCCGACACCACGGTCCTACGGCATCGACCGCGAGGCCTGGATGTCGTTGACGCCATTGATGGTTGACGAAGCCCTGGCCTCGGGTTCACCGGCCAACAACCCGATTGTCCCGACCGCCGAGCAGATCGAGGAAATCTACGCGCGCGTGTACGGCTGATGCGTCAACCGGACGCTGTCGGTCCAGGGGCCGAAGCGGGTGGAAAAGCGGTTTGTTTGCATCACTCACCCTCGTCGTCGGAAGGTTCGGTCAGCTCGGGAGCATTTTCCCGCGTCGCCATCCCGCCCTCACGACCATGATCGGCCGGGCCGGGCGGCTCGTCCCTGGGCGGGTCGTGCCCGCTGTCGTCCGAGTCCCTGCCCATGCCCACTCCTACCTCCGAGCCACCTGTGCCAGCGCTGCCCGATGAGTTTCGCTGTGTTCCCGAGTCCATCTTCGTATGCGCTCATTGATCATCACGCAGAACGTGACCATAGACGGCTCGGTGGAGATGCTGGGGGATTGGTTCGATCCGCAGCTGCTGGACGACGAACTGACCGCCGAGATGCGCCGTCAGGACGAGACCGCCGATGCCCTGTTGCTGGGTCGGCAGACCTTCGAGGACTTCCGCAGCTATTGGCCACACCAGGCCGACGACGCCACCGGCGTGGCCGAGTACATCAACAGCGTCACCAAGTACGTGGTGTCCTCGACGATCACCGAACCGGGCTGGGACAACTCGGTGATTGTGGCTGGCGATCCGGTGCAGGAAGTGCAGACCCTCAAAGCGGCACCCGGCGGCGATATCGTCGCCACCGGCAGCATAACCCTGTGCCACGCGTTGATCGCCGCGGATCTCGTCGACGAGTACCGCATGTTCGTCTACCCGTTCGTGCAGGGCTCCGGACGTCGATTGTTTCCCGACGGCACAACGCTTTCCGGCCTTCGCCCGGCCGCGGCGCCGATGACGTTTCCCAAGGGCGTCACGCTGGTCAGCTGGAAGGCGTGACGCTCAGCGCCACTTGATGCCGCAGCCGATCGAGGGACGCTGGTGGGCCTCGACGGCCCGCCCGGCCAGCACCGCGTCGACCGCAGCGCGCACATCGGCCGCCGTCACCGGCAGCCCGTTCTTCGGCCGGGAGTCGTCGAGCTGACCCCGATAGACCAGGCGGCGCTCACCGTCGAAGACGAAGGTGTCCGGCGTGCACGCGGCCGAGAAGGCGCGGGCAACGTCCTGGGTCTCGTCATAGAGGTACCGAAACGTCCAACCGTGACGGCGGGCCTCCTCGACCATCTGCTCGGGACCATCCTGGGGATAGCTGACGACGTCGTTGCTGGAGATCGCGGCCATCGCGACACCTTGCTCAGCCAGGTCGCGACCCAACTCCGCCAGCCCCGCCGCGACATGCTGCACGTACGGGCAGTGATTGCAGATGAACGTGACGACCAACGCCGGGCCGGTCAAATCGTCCAGACTGACCGTCGCGCCCGTCGCCGGCTCGGGCAGCGAGAAACCAGGGGCGGGAGTGCCGAGGGCAAGCATTGCCGATTCGATGGCCATGACGGCCAGGCTATAGCGAAGACGGTGTTGACTCTGCGCGCAGGGCGTTGTCCACGAGCACTTCTGCGCCCCACGCACAGAGTGAACGGCTCGGGCTATTGGCGCACGATCCGGATGCGGATCGGACCGCGCCACGTTCCGCCGGGATCGAGCACCGCACCGCGCTGGGTGATCTGCACGACGCCCGATTTCGCCAACTCCCGAGCCAGTTCGCGGGCATCGTCCATCAAGTCGCGCCAGTTCTCGCCGCCGACGGCCCGGGCGGCATCGGACGGGCAGATGCTGCTGTCCGGACCGCGCGCCGCCGCCAAGTCGAGGATCGCCGATCTCAGTCGTGGCCCGTCGCTCGTCATCGGCCGATCCGGTCGGCAAGGGCGTCGCCGACCGCCACGGCGCCCATCGCGTTGGGGTGCAGGGGAGCCGCCAGGTGCGTGAGCACGAACCCTTCGAAATACCGATCGTCGGGCGCGGCGCACATGTCGTGGCCGACCGACACCGGCCGCGTGTCGAAGAACTCGATCCCCTTCCTGGTGGCCAACGACTGCTGCTGGTCGTCGATTTCGTCGACTTTGGCCTGAAAATAGTTGGCGTCCGTCGGATTGATCGGCTGCTGGGCAAAGCAACCGCCCGGCCGGATGTAGGTTCCATACCCGACGAGAACGATCCGCGCCCGCGGGGCTCGGGCCCGCACCGCGTCGATCATGGCTTCCCACAACGGAACCTGGCGCCGGATCGCCGCACTGAATCGATCCGACCCGCCGCCGGCCAGGGCGTCGAAACAGGGCGGCTCGGTCAGCGAACTCCGGCGGCACTGCGCTGCGCTGCTCGCCAGGCCGACGTCGTTGCCGCCGATGGTGATGGTAATCAGCTCGGTGTCGCCGGCCACGGCGTCGATCTGCGCCGGTACGGCGCCCCCGCTGGTGTGCTGCGCCCGGACGGTGATGTCGGCGGTGGTGGCCCCGCTGCAGGTGACGTCGGTGAAATGGGTCGCGCCCAGGTGCCGGGCCAACACCGCCGGATAGTTGTTGGTCGATTTGAAGCAGCCGGGCGGACCGGCGGGATCGGGGACCAGCGGCGCCGCGGCCGCCGAGTCGCCGAGCGCGAGGTATTTGACGTTGTTGACCTGCAAGCTCGCGCTGGCCGGCTCAGAGCCGCGGTGCGGCGCCGTCGCACACACCGCCGCCACCGTCAAGGCCAGCACGGCCGCACCGCCACCCGTCCAGCGCTTGTTACCCCTCATCTCCCCAATCAGGGTAGCGAGGCCGGAAAATCGCTGCTGATTACGACTTGCTGTTGCGTTCCACCCACTGGCTGAGCGCATCCTCGAGCGCTGAGGAGGCACTGACGCCGGCGGCCTTCGCGGCCTGTTCGAAGCGCTCGACCAGATCGGTCGGGACCGTGGCGCTCACCTTGGAGCGTTCCGACTTCGGCTTCGCCGGCTGGTCGACCTGTACGTGTTTGGCGGCTGTCGCGTCCATCGTTTCGCGGAGCGCCGGGATTTCGCGCAGCAGGCGGTCGAGGTCATCCCGCTCGATGCGCAGCACTTCGGCGGGGCCGATCGTCGTCACCGTCGCAGAACGCAGCTTTCCCCGGCGCAGCGCAGATTCGCCGATGACCTCGCCCGGACCCACCACGGCGACCCGGTCCTGGCCGACATACACGCCCACCTCGCCGCTGAGCAGGATGAAGCACGCGTCCGACGGGGTCTGCTCCCGGATCAGGGGCCACGGCACGGACTGCGACGTGTGGTGGGCGGTCCCCACCAGGCGCTCCAACTCGTCGTCCGAGAATTTCTCGAACGCGGGGAACTCGCGCAGCCGACGGGCGTCCTGCTTGATCCGACGGGCTTCTTCCTCGTGCTCTTTCGCATCCACCTTCATGGGGGACTCCTGATCCGCGATATGAACCCTGACATCGAGGAGCCTACGTCGAAGATGCCGTGGTTCGGCAGGGGTCAGTGGGCTCAGTCCGGCGGGGTCGGGGTCATCGACCCGATGAAGTAGGTCTCGTGCCCGGTCGGGTACCCGCCGCCGTTGGTGGCGATGTGCACGTGGTCGTAGTGGTTGGCGGTTTCGTTGCCGAGGTCGGCTGTCCAGCTGCCGGTGCGGATGCCCATGTAGATCTTCTGCCGCCAGATCACGTGGTCGATGCCCCACCGCTTGGCGTTGGCCAGCGCCAAGCCGGCGATCTGGTTGCCCAGCGCGATGCCATCGGGACTGCCGTGGTCGGGGATCATCACGTCGATCGCCAGCCCACTGGGATGCCACCGCAGCGCGTCCTGTCGGTACCCGCCGATGGTGGTGATCTCGGGGAACAGCACGCCGATGGCGCGCGCTGCCCAGATGGTCTTGATCTGCAGGCCGCCCTCGGGGGCGACACTGGGCGGCAGTGCGACCTGGAAGTCCTGGGCGACGGCGGGCGCGTTGCCGGCCAGCAGGGCCGCTTCTTCGGCACTGGCGGTCTGTGGCGCACCCTGGGCGGGCGCGGTGGGTTTGCTGGTCGGGGCGGCGGCCGAGGTCTGCTGCGCGTCGGCGCAACACGGCGACTTCGGTGTGGTCTGCTGGGCGTAGATCATGCCGGCGGCGACGATGAGCGAGGCCACAATGGCCAGCCCTCGACCCCAGCCGTTGCCTGACCTGCGCGTCCCCACCCAGTGCACTTTAGTGTCGGATGGGACGCATGGGACAGATCTTGGTGATCTTGTTATGTCCGGCCGGGCAATTTCATCACCAGGCGCACCACCGGCAACAGCGCTTTCTGCCACAGCGGCGACGGCAGCCCGAACGGCGGATCGAGGTTGAACACCCGCGCGGTCGCAACGGTCTGCGATTCGGTGTACTTCAGCAGGCCTTCGGCGGCGTGCCGGCGGCCGACGCCGGATATACCCATCCCGCCCATCGGCGCGCTCAGACTGCCCCACGCGAACGCGTAACCCTCATTGACGTTCACCGTCCCCGAGCGCAACCGGGTGGCGATCTGTTCGCCTTCGGCCGACGACGCGGCCCACACGCTGGCGTTCAGCCCGTACTCGGTGTCGTTGGCTTTCTCCACGGCTTCGTCCACGTCGGCAACCGGATAGATGGAGACCAATGGCCCGAACGTCTCGTTGGCCGCGCACTCCATCTCAGGTGTCACGTCTGTCAGCACGGTGGGCTCGTAGAACAGCGGCCCGATGTCGGGGCGGGCCTTACCGCCCGCAATCACGGTGGCGCCCTTACTCGTCGCGTCCTCGACGTGGTCGGAGACGGTCTTGAGTTGACCCTCGGAGATCAGGCTGCCCATTTCGACGGAGAAGTCGTAGTCGGTGCCCAGCTTCATCTTGCGCACGGCGTCACCGAACTTGCGGGTGAACTCGTCGGCGATGTCCTTCTCGACGTAGATCCGCTCGATGGAGATGCACAGCTGGCCAGCATTGGAGAAACACGCCCGGATAGCGGCCTTGGCGGCCTTGTCCAGGTTGGCGCCGCGGGTCACGATCATCGCGTTCTTGCCACCCAGTTCGGCCGAGAACCCGATCAGGCGACGGCCGGCCTGCTCGGCGAGATGACTGCCCGTCTGCGAGGAGCCGGTGAACATCAGGTAGTCGCAGTTCTCGGTGATCGCGGTGCCCACCACCGAACCCGGGCCGGGCACGATCGCGTACAACGCCCGGGGCAGCCCCGCCTTGTACAGCAACTCGGCGCACGCCAGGGCGCAGTACGGGGTTTGGCTGTCCGGCTTGAGGACCACCGCGTTACCCGCCAGCAACGCCGGCACCGAGTCCGACGCGGTCAGCGTCATCGGGTAGTTCCACGGCGAGATCACCCCGACCACGCCCTTGGGCTGATAGCTGACCGTCGTCTTGCCGATCGCCGGCAGCAGCGGTTGCACCTTCCGCGGCTTGAGCAGGTCCGCGGCGACCCGCACGTAGTAGTTGGCGTTGGCCATCAGGTCGACGATCTCCTCCTGCGCCGCCCACCGCGCCTTGCCCGCCTCAGCCTGCAGCAGGTCCATCAGGAACTCGCGGTTCTCGATCACCAGGTCGCGGTAGCGGCGGATGATCTCGATGCGCTCGTCGACCGGACGTTTCGCCCACTGCGACTGAGCCGCGCGGGCTTGCTCGAACGCCGACTCGACGTCGTCAGCCGTGCCGATCGGGATGGTGGTCAGCGCCTTGCCGGTGAAGACCTCGTCGATCGTCTTGGTCGGACGGTCGTCGACGTCTTTGATTGCGGCGAGCTGACGCAGCCGGTCGAAGACCTCAGCTGATGGTGCAGGCATGGCGTGACCTCTCAGGAACACAGGCAGTTGTCTGTAAACCCTATAGCCGCTTTGCCGACCGTTATGCGTCGCAATCCGCGCATTTGCGGACGTCACAACACAGGCTCAGCGAGCGGACAGCTGCCGCGCGATCTCGCCGTAGCGTTCGAACCGTTCGGTGTCGCTGAGGGCGTTGTACAGCACGATCCGCGTGGCGATGCCGTCGTACTTCGCAACCAGGGCCTCGGCCAACCCGTCCCAGGTCGACTCGGTGGCGAAGACCGCGATGTGTTCGTCGGTGATCTCCGACGCCATCCCCTGGAAGTCACCGGCCTTCTGCCTGGCCCGCAACCGCGCGGTGGTGCCTTCGAATCCGGCCTCGTCCAGGATGAACGCGTAGTTCGGTGTGCTGGCGTAGAAGCTGATGCTGGTGCGGACGAGTTCGCGCTCCCGGCGACGCTCCTCCTCAGTGTCGCCGACGATCGTCATCACCGGGACGATCACCGCCACGTCCGACGAGGAGCGGCCCGCCCGCGCGGCCCCTGCGGCGACGTTCGGCACCAGATGGCGCGCGAGATACCCGGGTTCGCCGAGCGGGTGCACATGAACGCCGTCGGCCACCTCGCCGGCCATCCGCAGCATCCAGGGGTTCACCGCGGCCACATCGACCTTGGGGTCGGGGGCGTCGATAGGACCCGCACTCCACTGCGGGGTGATGAAGTCGAGGTCGTAGAACTCGCCGTGGTAGTCCAGCGTGCCGGTCCGGAACGCGGCGAAACACGCCTGCACCGCTCGCACGTAGTCCCGCAACCGGGGGCCGGGCCGTTCGAACTCGGCGCCGTAGCGGCGGACCACGTGCGTGCGCACCTGGGTGCCCAAACCGAGCCGGAACCTCCCGCCGGTCGCCTCTTGCAGTTCCCACGCCGTCGCCGCAGTGACGAACGGGCTGCGTGGGAAGGCGACTGCGACACCCGTCGACAAGTCCAGGCCGGGGGCGGCCTGGGCCGCGACCGCGGCGTTGAGATAGGCGGTGCGTCCGGTTTCGGTGAACAGCAGCCCGCTGAATCCCGCCGCCGCGGTGCGCCGGGCCACCTCACCGATGTCATTCAGCGGCCGCGGAATCGTCATCGCATCCACCTGCACGGTCGAACCGTACATCGGTCGCCGGACACGCAGGATCGTGCCCGCTCTGCGCGCGTTGAATTGGCCCGTTAAGGTCGAAAAGGTGTGTGGAGCCACCGGAGAGGTGCGACTCGACGGCCGGGTGCCCGATGTAGCCGCGGTTGCGCGAATGGCCGACGTGATGGCACCGCGCGGGCCGGACGGGGCGGGCGTCTGGTCCCAGGGCCGAGTCGCGCTGGGCCATCGTCGCCTCAAGATCATCGACCTGACCGAAGCCGGCGCCCAGCCGATGGTGGACGCCGAGCTGGGCCTGACCATCGCCTGGAACGGCTGCATCTACAACTACAAAGAACTGCGCCACGAGCTCGAGGGCCACGGTTACCGGTTCTTCTCGCACAGCGACACCGAGGTTCTGATCAAGGCCTACCACCGCTGGGGCGACGACTTCGTCACGCACCTGCACGGGATGTTCGCCTTCGCGATCGTCGAACGTGACAGCGGCCGAGTGCTGCTGGGCCGCGACCGGCTCGGCATCAAACCGCTGTACCTGACCGAGGACAGTCACCGCATCCGGTTTGCTTCGGCGCTGCCCGCGCTGCTGGCCGGGGGCGGTGTGGACACCCGCATCGACCAGGTCGCACTGCATCACTACATGACGTTTCACTCGGTGGTGCCCGCGCCGCTCACGATCCTGCGGGGGGTGCGCAAGATCCCGCCGGGTTCGCTGCTGGCGATCGAACCGGACGGCAGGCGCACGGCTACCACCTACTGGACCCCTGACTTCACCCGGCAGGACGAGCACTCTGACTGGTCGGAGACCGACTGGGAGGACGCCGTGCTGTCGGCGCTGCGCACCGCGGTCAAACGACGACTCGTCGCCGACGTCGCGGTCGGCTGCCTGCTCTCCGGCGGGGTCGACTCCAGCCTGATCGTGGGGCTGCTCGCCGAGGCGGGCCAGCATGGGCTCGCGACGTTCTCCATCGGGTTCGAGTCGGTGGGCGGTGTCGAGGGCGACGAGTTCCGGTACTCCGACATCATCGCCGAGCGTTTCGGCACCGATCATCACCAGATCCGCATCGGAACCGACCGGATGCTGCCCGCACTCGACGACGCGATCGGTGCGATGAGCGAACCGATGGTCAGCCACGACTGTGTCGCGTTCTACCTGCTCAGTCAGGAAGTGTCGCGACACGTCAAAGTCGTCCAGTCCGGGCAGGGCGCCGACGAGGTGTTCGCCGGCTATCACTGGTATCCGCCGATGGGTACGCAGTCCGCCGCCAGCCTGGCCGGGTCGGTCGCGGCCTACCGGACCGCCTTCTTCGACCGCGACGTGGCCGGTCTCCAGGCTCTGGTGGCCCCGGATAATGTCGCGGCCGACGATCCCAGCGAACGGTTCGTCACCGAGCATTTCGCGCGCGCCAACGCCGAAACCGGAATCGACCGTGCGCTACGGCTCGACACGACCGTCATGCTGGTCGACGACCCGGTCAAGCGGGTGGACAACATGACGATGGCCTGGGGGTTGGAAGGGCGGGTGCCCTTCCTGGACCACGAACTGGTCGAGCTCGCCGCGACCTGCCCCCCGGAACTCAAGATTGCCCACGAAGGCAAAGGCGTGCTCAAACAAGCCGCCCGCCGGGTGATCCCCGCCGAGGTCATCGACCGACCCAAGGGATATTTCCCGGTGCCCGCCCTGACCCATCTGGAGGGCCCGTACCTGGACATGGTCCGCGACGCGCTTTACGCGCCGGTCGCCAAGGAGCGCGGGTTGTTCCGTTCCGAAGCGGTCGAGGCGCTGCTGGCCGACCCCAACCGCAGGCTCACCCCGCTGCGCGGCAACGAGCTCTGGCAGATCGCCCTGCTGGAGATGTGGCTACAGAAGCACGGTGTGACGGGGACCGCGGCATGACGGTCATCGACCCGTCGGAAAACCACCCCGAGGCGATCACGCTCGCGCTGCACAATGCGTCACCACCCGAGTTCGCCGAAGTGATGGCTCATAATGTGGAGCTCGAATTAGGTTGGGGCCGACTGATTTTCGGTCAGACCTTCAGCGACGCCGACACCCTGGCCGAAACTCTGCGACGGGAAGCGCCCGGCCGGCGCGACATCTGCATCTATGCGCGCGAGTCCCACGTGGTGGTCGCCAAAGCACCGGCCGAACTGTTCATCGACCCCAGCCACACCTACCGCCTGCGTTTTGCGGGACGGGCAGCACCCGAAGAACCACCGACGCCGCCCACCTACGTCACGGTGCGCACCCTGCAGGACGTGGGGGACGCCGACGCGATGAATCGCGTCTACGTGCGGTGCGGAATGGTCTCGGCGCCGGTCGAAACGATCTGGCAGAACCACCTGGAAGTGGAAGCGGTGACCTATCTGCTCGCCGTGCGCAACGAGGACGGTGCCGTGGTAGGCACCGTCACCGGCGTCGACCACGAAGTGCTGTTCGCTGACCCCGAACGCGGATCGAGCCTGTGGTGCCTGGCGGTGGATCCCGCCGCCGGGCTGCCGGGGCTGGGCGGGGCACTCACCCGGGCGCTGGCCGAGCACTTCCGCACCAAGGGTCGCGCCTACATGGATCTGTCTGTCGCACACGACAATTCCGCCGCCACCGCGCTGTACGAGAAACTGGGTTTCCGCCGGGTCCCGGTGCTGGCGATCAAGCGCAAGAACGCGATCAACGAACCGCTGTTCACGCCGCCCCCGGAAACGATCGACGATCTCAATCCGTATGCCCGGATCATCGCCGACGAGGCCATGCGCCGCGGTATCTGGGTCGAGGTGCTCGACGCCGAGACCGGCGAGATCCGGCTCACCCACGGCGGCCGCAGCATCGTCACCAGGGAATCACTGTCCGAATTCACCTCGGCGGTCGCGATGTGCCGGTGCGACGACAAGCGGCTGACCCGCCGCCTGGTGGCCGATGTCGGCATCACGGTGCCACGCGCACGCCTGGCGACCTTCGACGACGCCGACTACGCGTTCCTGACCGAGGTGGGCGAAGTCGTCGTCAAACCCACCCGCGGCGAGCAGGGCAAAGGCATCACCGTCGGCATCACCGCCGAACACGGACCGGGCGAGCTCGCCGCCGCGCTGGCGCGCGCCCGCGAGCAGTGCCCAGAGGTGTTGATCGAGCGGCGGGTGGAGGGCAATGACCTTCGGCTGGTCGTGATCGACGGCCGGGTCGTGGCGGCGGCGCTGCGTATGCCGCCCGAAGTGATCGGCACCGGCGATCACACCATCCGGGACCTGATCGGGGCCGAGAGTCGGCGTCGCTCGGCGTCCACCGGCGGGGAGTCGCGCATCCCGCTCGACGACGTGACCGAGGCCACCGTCGCCGAATACGGCTGGTCGCTCGACGATGTGCTGCCTGAAGGCACCCGACTGCGGGTCCGGCACACGGCGAACCTGCACCAGGGCGGGACGATCCACGATGTGACGGCACAGGTGAACCCGGAATTGTGCCGCGTCGCGATAGCCGCGGCCGAGGCGATCGGCATCCCGGTGACCGGCATCGACCTGCTGGTGCCGGACGTCGCCGGCGAGGACTATTACTTCATCGAGGCCAACGAGCGTCCGGGGCTGGCCAACCACGAACCGCAGCCAACGGCCGCGGCATTCGTCGATTTCCTGTTCCCGGGTCGACCGGGCCAGCCGCCGGCCTGGACTCCGGAGGAATCACCGGCGGTCTCCAACGAGTGAGCCCGGGCGGGTGGCCCCGGCGGTGTTGTCGAGCGGACGTTCGTCGACAGCGGGGGATCAGCCGGCGGCAGGACCGAACTGGAAGCGGCGGCCGGTGACGACCTCCGGGATCACCCGGACATAGTGCGACTTGTCCGATCCCGTCCACGGTAGTACCTGCGCCCGGTCCGCTTCCTCGATCTGTTCGTCGCCGCGCACCGAGCGGGCGACGCCCCGGACGATCACGCTCCAACCCTGTGCGACGTCATGGTCGTCGACCTCGAACACCACCTGATTGTTCATTGCGGTACTGACCAGCTTGGTACCGCCTGCGGTCCGGAACAGAATCGTCTTGCGTTGCACCGCATAGTTCACCGGGAAGATCTCGGCCCGGCCGTCCACGACCGTGACCAGCCGGCCTAATGTCAAGCCCGCCAACAGATCCCAGCATTCTCCTGCCGACAGGATGGTGGCACCGGTGTGTTCGTCCAGACGTGTCATACCGACGAGGTTACTCAGCGTGACCGCATCGGCGCGGGTGCCGAAAGTCCTTTTCTGCCGGGACCTAAGCCGTGTCGGCTAACTGACCGCTGCATCCCTGCCCCGGTGACGTCCGCGCCGTGACCAGAACAGCAGTGTGCCCCCCACGAGAATGGCCACACCCGCGGCCACCGAGGTGACGGGCAGCGCGAAGGCGACGAGCACACAGCCGATCAATCCCGCCACCGGAATGATCCTCGGCGGCCGTCCTTGGTCAGGCCGCAAGGTCATCGCCGACGCGTTGGCTATCGCGTAGTAGACCAGGACGGCGAACGAGGAGAACCCGATAGCACCGCGCAGGTCAGTCGTTGCCGCCAGTGTTGCCGCCACTATTCCCACCGCGACCGCCGCCCGATTGGGGACCCCGAAGCGCGGATGCACCGCCGCCAGTTGTCGTGGCACGTGACTGTCCCGCGCCATCGCCAGCATCGTGCGGGAGACCCCCATCAGCAGCGTCAGCAGGGCACCGAATGCACCTACTACCGCGCCGGTTTCCACGATCGGCGCCAACCCCGGATGACCCGCCGTCTGCACTGCCGCGGTCAACGGTCTCGACGTGGCGGCAAGCCTGTTGGGCCCCAACACCTTCAGTACAGCGACGGCGACCCCGGCATAGACTGCCAGCGCCAGCGCGAGTGCGATCCGGATCGCACGTGGGATGGTGCGCGCCGGGTCGCGCACCTCCTCACCCAGCGTCGCGATGCGTGCGTAGCCGGCGAACGCGAAGAACAGCAGTCCGGCGGACTGCAGGATACTAGTCGGTGAAATGTCTTCTGTTACACGGAAATTGGTGACATCACCGGCCTCGGTGACGGTCGCCGAAACGACTACCACGGTGAGCACCAGCAAGATCGCCACCACGATGCCGCGGGTCAGCCACATGGACTTCTGCACGCCGAGATAGTTGGCCACGGTCGCACCCGTCACCGCCAGAACTGCGACCGCGTGCGCGTGCTCCGGCCACCCATACCAGCCGACGGTGAGAGCCATGGCCGCGCAGGACGCGGTCTTGCCGACCACGAAACCCCATCCCGCCAGGAAGCCCCAGAACTCGCCCAACTGTTCGCGGCCGTAGACATAGGTGCCACCCGAAGCGGGGTGTACCGCTGCCAGCCGCGCCGACGAGGTCGCGTTGCAGTAGGCCACCACCCCGGCAACCGCCAAACCGATCAACAACCCCTTTCCGGCAGCCCGCGCTGCCGGCGCCAGTGCGGCGAAGATCCCGGCCCCGATCATCGAACCGAGACCGATCATCGCTGCGTCGCCGACACCCAGACTCCGGCGTAAAGCGCCGTCGTTGGCCTTCACCGTCGGGTCAGTCCACCGCGGCAAGCAGGTCCTGGAAAGCCTGTTCCATGCATTCGGCGTACCGGGCCGGGTCGGGCAGCGCGTCACGATCGGCGGTGGCGCTGATGGACAGCGTGCCGTCATAGCTAGCCACCACGTGACACAGGTTCAAACCCCCGATCAGTGGGCCCAGGCCTGCGGCGCGCAGCAGCCGGGCACCGTGGAAGAAGATCGGCACGGTGGGTCCCGGCACGTTGGTGACGGTCGTGTTGGCGACGGTCGGACCGGAGAAGGGCAGCACGCTGGCGGCTTTCGCGGTCACTCCGAGCAGTGCTGTCGGCAGGGTCGCCACCAGCTCGAGCACCTGTGTCCGGGTCGACTGCTCGGACTCCGTACGACTCTGCGCGGTAGCCTCGGCGATGCTCGCGAGTCGTTCCAGCGGATCGGCGATGTCGGTCCCGAGTGTCTGCAGCCGGCCGAACAACATGTTTCCGTTGCTGCCGCTGTCAGCCGCGTCGCGCAGCGAGATCGGGCACGCCGCGACCAGCGATGCCTCGGGAAGCTCGCCGTGCCCGTCCAGATACTCCCGCAGCGCACCACCGACGTACGCCAGCGCCACGTCGTTGACCGTGGCACCGGGCACGCGCGCTTTGATCCGCTTGAAATCAGCCAGCTCATGGAACCGCGCCTCGAACACCCGATGCGGCGAAACCGCTTGATTGAAGCGGGTTTTGGGGGGAAACGTCGGCCTGCTGCCATCAGAAACCAGTCCGCCGAACACCTTGCCGGGCAAGCCGATCAGACCCCGCACCAACTTCGGCGCATTCGACACCAACACTCTGCCGGCCCGCGCCGGGTACAACGCCCCGTTGAGCGCGGTGCGCGAGACGAGGTCGGCGGTCGACGGCAGCGACGCCGGCCGCCAGGGGCGTTCCGGGGCCGGGGGACGGGCGGCGTCGGCGGCCAGGTCGTGCAACGCCGCGATCATCTGCACACTGGCCATGCCGTCGACCGCGCAGTGGTGCAATTTCAGCGCCATGGCGAAGGAGCCCTTCGGCACCCCCGGCACGGCGTTGAGTCCTTCGATGACGGTGATCTCCCACGGCGGGCGGCGTAGATCGATCTGCCGGGCGTGCAGTCTGGCCACCTGGATGCAGAGCTGTCGCCAGTCGCCGGGCTGCGGCAGACCGATGTGGCGGACGTGGTATTCCAGGTCGAAGTTCGGGTCGTCGACCCAGTACGGCATGTGCAGGCCGCCCGGGAGTTCGGTCAGCCGACGTCGGAAGACATCGGCCAGATGCAGGCGGGCGTCGAGTTCCTCCAGAATCCCTTTGAAGGTGACTTTGCCGCCGGGGGCCGTAGACGGGTCGTAGATCAGCAGCATCTGAATCTGCAGCGGTGTCGCCGGCCCCTCGGCCCGCAACATCATGTCGTCGCTCCAACTCAACTGCTGCATAGAGATCCCCCTTCAGGGCACAGCGTAGGCCCTGACCCTCGCGACCGCCGCGGTGTGACGTCTCACGTTCGCAATCAACGCTGCCTCAGCGTTGACTCGGGCGTAACAGGATTGCCATCGAAGGTTCCTACGGTGGGTCGGTCTAGCGTCCGTCGAATCCTCGCGGACCCCTTCGTGACAAAGGAACTCCATTGAGCGGAAACGCGGTCCGCCTGCAGGCGATCAACAACGTCGAGGCCTATATCCCTCCGGCGATCAGCTTCGTAGCAGGTGAGGCCCCGGGTGAGATATTCGGCGCCAATGTCTTCACCAAGGCGGAGATGCAGGCGCGACTGCCCAAATCGGTGTACAAGTCCATCGTCGCAACCATCGAGAAGGGTGCCAAGCTCGACCCGGCCGTGGCCGATGCGGTCGCGGTGGCCATGAAGGACTGGGCACTGGAGAAGGGCGCCACCCACTACGCGCACGTGTTCTACCCGATGACCGGGCTGACGGCCGAAAAACACGACAGTTTTCTCGAGCCGATCTCCGATGGGCAGACCCTTGCCGAGTTCGCCGGGAAGACCCTCATCCAGGGCGAACCGGATGCTTCGAGCTTCCCGTCCGGCGGGCTGCGCAGCACCTTCGAGGCCCGCGGCTACACCGGCTGGGACGTCACCAGCCCGGCGTACATCCTGGAGAACCCGAACGGCAATACGCTGTGTATCCCAACGGTTTTCGTATCGATGACGGGGGAGGCGCTGGACTATAAGACGCCACTGCTGCGCAGCCAGCAGGCGATGGGGGTGCACGCCGAGCGCATCCTGGCGTTGTTCGGCCACCAGGGCCACAACAAGGTCGTCTCGTTCTGCGGGCCCGAACAGGAGTATTTCCTGATCGATCGGCACTTCTTCCTGGCCAGGCCGGACCTGATCAACGCCGGCCGTACGGTGTTCGGCGCCAAGCCGCCCAAGGGTCAGGAGTTCGACGACCACTACTTCGGTGCGGTGCCCGAGCGGGTGCTGGGCTTCATGATGGACACCGAGCGGGAGCTGTTCAAACTCGGCATCCCGGCCAAGACCCGGCACAACGAAGTCGCTCCCGGTCAGTTCGAGGTGGCGCCGATGTTCGAGCGGGCCAACATCGCTTCCGACCACCAGCAGCTGCTGATGACGATCTTCAAGACCATCGCCAAGAAGCACGGCATGGAATGTCTGTTCCACGAGAAGCCGTTCGCCGGTGTCAACGGCTCCGGCAAGCACGTCAATTTCTCGGTGGGCAACTCCGAGTTGGGCTCGCTGCTGGTTCCCGGTGACACTCCGCACGAGAACGCGCAGTTCCTGGTGTTCTGTGCCGCGGTGATCCGCGCCGTCCACAAATTCGCCGGACTGCTTCGGGTGTCGGTGGCCTCGGCCACCAACGACCACCGGTTGGGTGCCAACGAGGCGCCGCCGGCGATCATTTCGATCTTCCTCGGTGAGCAGCTCGCCGACGTCTTCGAGCAGATCGCCAAGGGCGCGGCCACCTCGTCGAAAGGCAAGGGCACCATGATCATCGGTGTCGACACGCTGCCCCCGTTGCCGACGGATGCCGGTGACCGCAACCGCACCAGCCCGTTCGCGTTCACCGGCAACCGGTTCGAATTCCGGGCGCCCGGTTCCGGGCAGACCGTCGCGGTGCCCATGATCATCCTCAACACGATTATGGCCGACTCGTTCGACTACCTGGCCACCATCCTGGAAGAGGCTGTCGCCGCCGGGGAGGACTTCGATACGGCAGTGCAGAAGCTGCTCACCGACGTCATCACCGAACACGGTGCGGTGGTGTTCAACGGCGACGGCTACTCGGAGAACTGGCAGATCGAGGCGGCCGAGCGCGGTCTACCCAACCTCAAGACCACGCTGGACGCCATCCCGGAGCTGATCAAGCCGGAAGCGGTGGCGGTCTTCGAGAAGTACGGCGTGTTCACCGAGCGCGAACTGCACAGCCGGTACGAGGTGCGGTTGGAGCAGTACGCGCTGACCATCGGCGTCGAGGCGAAGCTGGCGCTGGAGATGGGCACCACGGTCATCCTGCCGGCCGCGGTGCGCTACCAGACCGAACTCGCGCAGAACGTCGCGACCTTGAAGGCGGCCGGTATGGAGCCCAGTATGGCTGCACTGCAGGATGTTTCGGCTCCAATTGTGGATCTCACCGCGGCGCTGGCGACGCTGAAGTCGGCGCTGTCCGACCACTCGGCCACGTCAGCACTCGACGAGGCCGCGCACGCCCAGAAAGAACTGCTGCCGGCCATGGAGGCGGTGCGGACCGCTGCCGACACCCTGGAAAGCGTTGTGGCCGACGACTTGTGGCCCCTGCCCACCTACCAGGAGATGCTCTACATCCTGTGATGAACGTCGTCGGGTGTGGGGGCCGCCCGCAACCGCGGACCTGGTGATTCGCGTCCCCCACGCCCGGCGACCCGGGCGGGCTCAGTCCGCGCGCGGTTCCCCGTCGCCGAGTTCGGTGGTCCACGTACTCGGCATCATCGGCACGGTCGGGGCATCGCTGAACGGGTCGCCTGCGATGGTGGTCAGCCCGGCAGCGTCGCGAATTCTGGATTTCGTTGCGGTACCGGTGAATCCGAGCGGGCCGGCGCCGCTGGTGGATGCCGGGAACTCGTCGAGCGGGGGTTGGTCCGGTGACCAGTCCGGGGTGTCGTCCAGCGTCAGGTACTCGTCGCGATAACCGCGGTTCTTGACGTCGGCGCGGCGCCGGCGGCGAGCTTTGGCTTGCGCCGCCGCGGCCGCCGATGCGGCACTGGCCGCCGAGATGCCTGACGCCGGTGCCCCGGCGGTGGCCTTGTTGTGCAGGGCGGGGCCCAGCGTGGGGCCAGGCCCGGGGCCACCGACCAGGTAAGCGAAGCTCTGCAAGCCCGCCGCCGGGGGAGCGGGAGCGGTGCTGGCCGCCGGGGTCTGTGCCGGCAGGCTGCTCGGTGCCGGAACCGCACCAGCGGTGGTGACGGTCGGTGCGATGCTGGCGACGGGCAACACGCGTTCTTCGACAGGCACCGCGGGCGCCTCGGCGATCAGGGCGGCGGGGGCCTCGGCGACCACCGCGATCGTGGACAGCGCCAGCGCCAGCGGGATCACCCCGAACGGCGCCGCTGCGGCGGCATACATGGGTGTCCCCAGCACCCCGAAAGTTGCCGCGTAGGCGAAGACGTAGAAGAGCGGTAGCCAGGTGACGGCCGCTTCGGCCGGGTTGGCGGCGAAATCGGTGATCAGCTGTACTACGGTGCCGAACGGGTCGGAGACCAGCCCTTTCAGTGCCCGGTACATGCTGGTGAAGTGCTCTGACCCGGCCAGCAACTCTTCGATGGGGTCGGTGGGGGGCGTGGTCGCCGGTTCGGCGGGTGCCGCTTCGGCGGCGAGGATCTGCGGGGCCTGCTCCGTCGGAGCCACCGCTGTGAGCGCGGATGACGACACCGCCTCGTACACACTCATCGTGGTGGCGGCCTGAATCCACATCCGCACGTAGTCCGCTTCGTTCACCGCGATCGGGATCGTGTTGATGCCGAAGAAGTTCGTCGCGACCAGGACCCCGTGCAGCACATGGTTAGCTGCCAGTTCGGTAAGCGTCGGCATCGCCGCCAGCGCTCCGGAGTAGGCCGCCGCAACCACCTCGTGCTGCGCGGCGGCACCGGCGCTGTTGGCGCTCATCTGGGTCAGCCAGGCCAGATAGGGCACGTGGGCGGCGGCGTACTGCGCGGCGGTCGGACCTGCCCAGGCGCCGCCCTGCACCGCACTCAGCACTGCGGACAATTCTGCGGCCACCCCGGCGTACTCGGCGCTGAGGGAATTCAATGCCGCGGCCGCCGCCAGCAGCGTTGCGGGACCCGGGCCGCTACTCAACAGGGTCGAGTGAACTTCGGGGGGCGCACCCATCCAGGCGATCACCGCGCCCCGCCTCGGAGCGGTTCTGCTACGGAAGTGGCGAAATGGTGCGTCATCGGTACGTATCCAGGAAGCAGCGTCCTGAGCTCCTCAACTTAAGTTTGGCTACCCTTAGCTTATTGCACGTGAGTATTGCATACCCTGCGCACACCGAGGTCAGTTCTGGGCGCGTTCTTATGTTGTCTTCGCCACGTCGGCAACTCGTAAGGCCGCAGCGACGGTCAACTGCGCCCACCGCACGCCGCAACCATTAGCCTTAGCCCTGGCAGACCGCCGTGTAGCCGTATCCGCCAGCGGTAATCGCCGCAGGTGCAAGCGCGCTTCCGGATCGTTGCGCGGGAGTCGGGTGAGGAGTCGGCAATGGACGACGCGACCGAGGGTTCGCGGGAGGGCACCCGGTTCGGGCCGTATCTGTTGCGGCGGTTGGTGGGTCGCGGCGGCATGGGCGATGTCTATGAGGCCGAGGACACCGTCAAGGAACGGATCGTGGCGCTCAAGCTAATGTCCCAGACGCTGTCGAAGGACCCCGTCTTCCGGCAGCGCATGCAGCGCGAGGCGCGCACCGCGGGACGTTTACAGGAACCCCACGTGGTGCCGATTCACGACTACGGCGAGATCGACGGTCAGCTTTACGTCGACATGCGCCTCATCGACGGCGCTGACCTGGCCGCCATCCTCAAGCGGTACGGCCCACTGACGCCGCCGCGCGCGGTCGCCGTGGTGCGCCAGATCGGTTCGGCGCTCGACGCCGCGCACGCGGCAGGGATCACCCACCGCGACGTGAAGCCGGAGAACATTCTCATCAGCGGCGACGATTTCGCGTACCTCGTCGATTTCGGTATCGCCAGTGCGACCACGGACGAGAGGCTGACTCAGCTGGGTAGCACCGTGGGAACCCTCTACTACATGGCCCCGGAGCGGTTCGGCGAGACCGAAGTGACGTACCGCGCCGACATCTACGCGCTGGCCTGTGTACTGCACGAGTGCCTGGTCGGGTCCCCGCCCTACCGGGGTGACCAGCTCAGTGTGATGGGCGCCCACCTCAACCAGCCTGTCCCGCGACCCAGCGTCGCCCGGCCCGGCGTGCCGGCCGGCTTCGACCCGGTGATCGCCCGAGGCATGGCCAAGGACCCGGCAGATCGTTACCCCACCTGCGGCGACTTGTCGGCTGCCGCGTACGCCGCGCTCGCCACCACCGACCAGGACCGGGCGGCCACCATTTTGCAACGCAGTCAGGTGGCCCAGGTGCCGCCCGCGTTCACCGGGCCACCGCACAGCGGCTTCCCGCCCCCGGCGATACCGGCCGGGCATCCGCCGCAAACGATGTGGCCACCACCGCAGGGTTTCGGTTCGCCCCCGGCGCCGAGCGGACGGGTGCCGGGACAGTGGGGCACCCACAGCTGGGGAGGTGCTCCCGCGGGAACCGGCGGCGGACCACCGTGGGGTCCACCACCGGCGCGACCGAAGGGGTTGCTGCGCAAACCCTGGTTGTGGGCGGGGCTTGCCATCGCTGTGATCGTGGCGATCGTGGGTGGCGTGACGATCGGGTTCAGCGGGTCGAAGCGGTCCTTGGCACCGAGCGCCGAACCGCCCACTCCGGCGGTGGATCCGAGCAGTGTTCAGCTCAACGTGCTCAACGACGGCGTGTTCATCGGCAGCTCAACCGCAACCACGACGATCGACATTTTCAATGAACCGATCTGCCCGCCGTGCGGCGCGTTCATCCGGTCCTATGCCGCGGACATCGACAGCGCGGTCGCCGATAAGAAGCTCGCGGTGCGGTACCACCTGCTCAACTTCCTCGACCAGCAGTCGCATACCAAGAACTATTCGACCCGTGCGATCGCAGCCTCGTATTGTGTTGCGGCGCAGAATGATCCGAAGGTTTACACCAACTTCTACACCGCCATCTTCGGCAGTGACTTCCAGCCGCAGGAAGGCGCGTTGTCCGACCGCACCGACATCGAGTTGGCGAATCTGGCGCAAACCGGAGGTGCCAACACGACCACCACCGGTTGCATCCGGTCCCGCTCGAACTTGACGACCGGCCAGACCAAGGCCGACAACGCCGCCACCAGCCTGGCGGGCTTCCATGCCACCGGCACCCCATTCGTGTGGGACGGCAACGGCGGTGTGGACCTGCAGAACCCGAATTGGCTGACGAAGCTGATCGGTTGACCGCCCCGCCGCGGTCGTAGAGTGAAGTCTTGCGCTCGATGCGTCGCCCACCACTGCGAGGACCGATGACTGACCGGATTGAAACCAATCGCACCATCGCGGCTCCGGCGGCGGACATCTTCGCGGTGCTCTGCGACCCGCAGGGACACGTCGCGATCGACTCGTCAGGAATGCTGCAGGACGCCGACGGCGCCCCGGTGCAGGCTGTCGGCGACAGCTTCGTGATCCACATGGACCGCGAGTCGCTGAACGATTTCCCCCAGCTCGGTAAATACGACGTCACAGTCGAGATCACCGAATTCGAACCGGACCGGCTGATCGCCTGGACGGTGCTCGGCCAGATCAAACCGCAGATCGGCCACGTCTACGGTTACCGGCTGGCGCCGGCCGACTCCGGGGGCACCGTGGTCACGTCGTTCTACGACTGGTCCAACATCGGGCAGCAGTGGCGCGAGGCGGGCATCTTCCCGGTCATCTCCGAGGGTGCGCTGCGAGCCACGCTGGGCATTCTGGACCGAACCGTGCGCCGCGGTTACCCGGGCCGTAACTGATCTGCCGCAGTCGATGGCCGGGCCATCACCGAATCGGAGGCTGCCCAATCGGTCGACACCTTCCGGTGTTTGATCAGCCACGTGCCGTCCCGGGGGATCAGGATGTCGCGATAGCGGCCGAAATGGTCGAGACCGATGTGGGTCACCACGGTGAAGTACGACGCGACCTCGGCTCGCTGGGCCGCCAAGTCGATGAACAACACGTTGGTCAGGATGTGCCGGACGACGGGTTTGACGTCGGCGCCGGAGCTGCCGACGCCGCCGGCGACACCGCCGAGAAACGCGCTGATTTCCGCGCGCCCGCACAGCGGTTCCATGCCACGAATCTCGAGCACTCCGTCGGTGCAGAACGTTTGGGCCAGCGCCTCGACCCGTCCGGCGTCACCTGACCAGTTGTAGTTGGCCAGCGTGTCGCGAATCTGTTCGCGCGCAACGAGTTCCCACACTTCCACGGCGCACTCCTCTCAGTCGGCGGGGCTGTTCTCGCGCACGCCGCGGTAGATGCCCCACCGGACGATCCAGGGCATCACGACGTGCTCGACCGCCCAGGCCGGGAAGCGAAAGGCACGGCCGGTGGGGAAGAACACCTCCAGCCCGTCGGGTTGCGGCCCCACCAACGAACCCCACCGCCGGGTGGGCGCCCGGAAGTCACGTAACGGGCGTCCGGCCAACCAGGCGCGAATATTGCGGCTCAGCAATGCATCCCCGCGATTGCGGGCTGAACTGCGCAGCGGATCGGTGGCCGCCACGTCCCCGATCGCGAATACGTCGGCATGCCCGGGGACCTGCAGCTGGGGGGTCACCCGGACGAAGCCGTGCTCGTCGAGCAGTTCGGGCGGCAGCCAGCCGGTATTGGGTCGTGCCCGCCCGATCGCCCAGAGCACGGCCGTGGCGACGGAGGGGGCCTGCCCGGTGCTCCACCGGACCGGCTCATCGGTGATCACCTCCCCGGCGAAGCCGTCGGGAACCACGGCGCGGTGGCCGGGATGCAACCCCACCCCGAGTTCGAACAACCGGGCATGGACGCGTTTCCAGATCCGCGGGTGATACTCGCCCAGCGGGCGGTCGCCGGGAAAGTACAGGTCGACTTTCTTGTCCGGCCAGGTGGTGGCCAGGTTGACGGCACTGCTGACCGCGGCGGCACCGCCGCCGACGACGATCACCGACTCGGCGTCCGCCAGCTGCCGGTGCGCCGCGTCGAGGTGTGCGGCGACCTCGGCAGGTGACTGCAATGTGGGTTGCCGCCAGAATCCGTTGCTGACCCCGGTCGAGATCACCAGTGCGTCGTACTTCTCGGTGACGGTGCTGCCATCCGCGCGCCGGGCGAAAACCGCCCGGGCGTCCAGGTCCACTCCGGTCAGTTCCGCCTGCACCGTCCGCACTCCGTCGAGTCGGCGGAACCGGTCGAACGGAATCCAGTAGTCCCGCGCCCAGTCCCCGGGGCGGGCCAGTCGAACCCCGAGTTCCTGACCGCTGACCAACCCGGGCTTGACCGAGATGCCGACCACATCAGCGTGCGGGGCCAGCCGGATCGCGGTCAACACGCCGACATCGCCCAGCCCCGCGACAACGACACGGTTGCGGCTCACGCCCGGGCTTTCGGAACCGGTCGGGGCACGAACCGCGGCACCCGGTCGATGACGTCCTGATAGTCCGGGCGGCGTTGCAGGCTGCGCTGCTCCATCATCGGGATGCTAGCGCCCAGGAACATGGCCAGGATCGCCATCGCGCCGAGGAACAACCACCACGCGTCCGACGGCGACGCGGCAACCCCGAACAGCGCAAGGGAGAACCAGAAACTGAACTCCCCGAAGTAGTTTGGATGCCTCGACCAGCTCCACAACCCGCGGGTCATCGCCTCGCCGGGACGCCGGTCGCGCACGAAACGATGCAACTGCACGTCGGCGACGAGTTCGAGGGTTACCGCCGACATTCCGACGACGAACGCAAGGACCGTCAGCCACCGGATGCCGGTGCCGGGATGGGTCACGCAGACAAAGACCGGCACGGTGGCCGCGAACACCTGCACGGTCGGGATGAGGTGGATCGCGACCAGGTCCACGACGAACTCCCAACGTCCGGCGCGCTCGCGGAACATCGGGTAGCGCCAGTCCTCGTGGTGCAGCCCGGGGAATCCGTAGACCCAGTTCGCCGTCAACCGCACGCCCCACCAGGTCATGACCACGGCGACCAACCAGCAGCGCAACTGGTCGACGCCGGGACCGGCCTGACTCCACCAGTAGAACGTCAGCAGCGGCGGGATGACGCTCCAGTACGCGTCGTAGAAGCTGGAATTGCCGAAGGCGCGACTGAAGGCGAACACCACCAGGGTGGCCAGCACGTCGGCGACGAAGGTGTCCAGCCAGAGTCGGCCGGTCGTCGGACCCCACGTCAGCCAGGCGGCGGCCGCGGCGATGGCGATCAGGTACGCGACGGCGATCAGCGCCAGTGAGCGCGTCTTGCTCACCGCCGAATCACCGCTGCGGCTGCGCATCTCGGTGGTGCTGATCCGAAGCCATCCGGTCTCCTCGCACACGGGGCCCGGGTGGTCCCGATCGGCAGAACTGTAACACGTTCTAGTGTTGCTGCCGGGGTTCGCTAGGGGACGGGGGACTCGTTCGTCACGGCCTGGTAGCCGCGGGCGCCGGCCCGGTCGACGGCGGCTTTCACCACGCCGAAGATCAGCCCCTGCAGTCCGGCGCCGAGCAGGGCGGCGCGCGTGGAGTTGCTGAGGTCCTTGGGATCCGGCGGTGCCTGGTCGTCGTTGCTGAAGCGCTTCCACACCTGGCTGAAAACAGCGCCGGCGAGAAGCCCTCCCGTCACGCTGGTGACGATCGACAACGGCATGTACAGCGTCTTGGACTTTGCGCTCATGACGATCCTTCGTTCTGGACTGGTAGGGGTCACATACCCCGCGACGACGCCGGTAAATCGGCGGCGCGGGTCGTCACTGCATCGGCACCGGTGCCGGACGGGACTCGGCGATGAACCGCTCGCCGAGGTCGTAGTCGTCGTCGGCGTTGTAGGTCAACACGCCGACCGTGGCACCGCCGGCTTCGTACCAGACGGTGAAACCGTCGGAATGCTCGACGAGGCGGCAGCGTTCGAAGCCGTCACCCCACGCGTGATACTTGACCGTCGCATCGCCGATCGACGTCCAAAAACCGGGCACCGCATCCCATTTCGCATCGCTGCCGGCCGCGGCGGCACCGGCTGCGGCGCCCTGGTCATCCGCGTCCTGCCAGTGTTCGACGGCCAGGTGGCGTTCGGCCAGGGCGTGGCGTGCCAGAGCGACATCGCCGGCGGCGAACACGCCGCGGACCGAGGTGGCCAGGTCGGTGCCGACGACGATGCGGTCGTCGCGCACGTCCAGGCCGGCTACGGCGGCGATACCGCTCTGCGGAGCCACGCCGGTGGCCGCCAAGACCAGATCGCAGTCGATGGTGACGCCGTTGTCCAACCGCACCCCGGTGCGAGTGACTTCTTCGACGCTGACCCCGCCGACGTGCCGGGCACCGGTCTCGGCGACCAGCCCGGCCAGGCGTTCGGCGGCCTCCTTGCCGAGTCGGCGTTCCTGCGGAAGCGGTTCCGGCGCAACAAGAGTGACCGCCACGTTGCGCAGCGCCAGGGAAGCGGCGGCCTCACAGCCGATGAACCCCGACCCGATCACGACGGCGGAGTCGGCGCCTTCCGCGGCGGTGCGCAGCGCAGTTGCGTCGGCCAGTGACCGCAGCGGCAGCGCATACTCGGCGCCGGGAAAGGGCGGGGTCACCGGGGCGGCTCCGCACGCCAGCACCAGCGACTCGAACGGATAGCGCTGCTGACCGACGTGGACGGCCCGCTCGGCGAGGTCGAGGCGGTCGACTCGCGCATCGAGGGTGAGGTCGATCGCCCGGTCACGGAACCACTGCACGGGGTGCAGCACGACGTCATCGGTCTCCCCGCGCAGGTATTCCTTGCTCAACGGCGGACGGAGGTAGGGCACATCGACGTCAGCGCTGAGAATTCGCACGGGTGTGTCGGGACGGTGTTCGCGAAACGACGCTGCCGCCGCGACTCCCGCCGGTCCGCTGCCTACGACGATCAATCCGAGGTCGGTCACCTCGCAGAGATACCCGCACCCGGTGAGCTCAACCGGGGGTGGCGGCAACCGAGAGCCTGGGCGCAGGTCGCGCCTATTCGGGCTGCTGCAACTGCAGCAACACCACCGCTCGGCCTTCGACGGTGATCTTGCCCTTGGGCGGGAGCGCGTCCGGCGACTCCACCCGGCCGGTGTTGACCGCCGTATCGAGCACCGGCAGCCAACTCGGCCCGAAATCGTCCGGGGGAAGGACGAATTCGATCGGCTCGTGGTGTGCGTTGAAGCACAGCACGAAAGAGTCGTCGGTGATTCGCTGGCCGCGCGAGTCGGTGCCCGGAATGCCGAGGCCGTTCAGGTACACCGCCACCGACTTGCCGAATCCGGAGTCCCAGTCCTCGTCGCTCATCTCCGAACCGTCGGGACGGAACCACGAAATGTCAGGTATGCCGGCGGAACCGCGGTGGCGCACCGGGGCGCCGGTGAAGAAACGCCGCCTGCGGAACACCGGGTGCTCGGCCCGCAGGGCGGTCACCATCCCGGTGAACTCGATCAGATCCTGGTCGGCATTGTCCCAGTTGATCCAGGTCAATTCGGAATCCTGGCAGAAGCCGTTGTTGTTCCCATGCTGCGTACGGCCGAGTTCATCACCGTGGCAGATCATCGGCACACCTTGCGACAGAATGGTTGTCGCCAGGAAGTTGCGTTGTTGCCGGGCGCGCAGCGCGTTGATTTCCGGATCCTCGGTGGGTCCCTCGGCGCCGCAGTTCCACGACCGATTGTGCGATTCGCCGTCGTTGTTGTCCTCGCCGTTGGCCTCGTTGTGTTTTTCGTTGTAGGACACCAGGTCTCGCAGGGTGAACCCGTCATGAGCGGTGACGAAGTTGATCGATGCGACCGGGCGGCGCGCGGTGTGCTCATAGAGGTCGGCCGAACCGGTGATCCGGGATGCGAACTCGCTGAGGATGGCGTCCTCGCCGCGCCAGAAGTCGCGAATGGTGTCGCGGTACTTGCCGTTCCATTCGGTCCACTGCGGCGGGAAGTTGCCCACTTGGTAACCCCCCGGACCGACATCCCACGGTTCGGCGATCAGCTTGACCTGGCTGACGATCGGGTCCTGCTGCACCAGTTCGAAGAACGCCGACAGGCGGTCGACGTCGTAGAACTCACGAGCCAGTGTGGACGCCAGATCGAAGCGGAATCCGTCGACATGCATCTCGGTGACCCAGTACCGCAACGAATCCATGATCAGTTGCAGGGTGTGCGGGTGGCCGACGTTCAGGCTGTTGCCGGTGCCGGTGTAGTCCATGTAGTACTGCTTGTCGTCGTCGACCAGACGGTAGTAGGCGGCGTTGTCGATGCCCCGCATGGACAGCGTGGGACCGAGGTGGTTGCCCTCAGCGGTGTGGTTGTAGACGACATCGAGGATCACCTCGATGTTGGCCTCGTGCAACGCGCGGACCATCGCCTTGAACTCCTGAACCTGACCGCCGGGTGTGTTGCTCGCGGTGTATTTGAAGTCGGGGGCGAAGAATCCAATTGTGTTGTAGCCCCAGTAATTCGACAGGCCCTTGTCGATCAGTGTCGAGTCGTTGGCGAAATGGTGCACCGGCATCAGTTCGATGGCGTTGACGCCGAGATTGGTCAGGTGCTCGATGATCGCGGGATGCGCGATCGCCGAATAGGTGCCGCGAATGCGCTCCGGAATGGCGGGGTGCGTCTGCGTCAGGCCTTTGACATGCGCCTCGTAGATGACGGAGTCGGCGTACTCATGGCCGGGCGGACGGTCCACCCCCCAGTCGAAGTACGGGTTGATCACCACCGATTTGGGCATGTTGGCCGCGGAGTCGTCGTCGTTGCGGCTGTCCGGATCACCGAAGTTGTAGCTGAACAGCGACTGGTCCCACTGGAATGAGCCGTCGATGGCCTTCGAATACGGGTCGACCAGCAGCTTGTTCGGGTTGCAGCGCTGGCCGTTGCCCGGATCGTAGGGACCGTGGACCCGGTAGCCGTACCGCTGACCGGGCTGCACGCTGGGTAGAAAGCCGTGCCAGATGAATCCGTCGACTTCGGGGAGCGCGATCCTGGTTTCGGCGCCGTCGTCGTCGAACAGGCAGAGTTCGACCCGCTCGGCTACCTCGCTGAAGACGGCGAAGTTGGTGCCGGACCCGTCGTAGGTGGCACCCAGTGGGTAGGCCTTGCCCGGCCAGACTTCGGGCCGGTCACCGTCGGTTGCCGATCCCTGCGGACTGCCATTACTCACTATCGTGCCTCCTGGGATTGTCGGGGGCCCGATCCGAACCGCGACCTGCGCCTGTTTTCCCCCTGTCGGGGCGGCTTAAGCATGAGATGTCTCTCAGTTCCGCCGGCGGGGCAGCGACGTCGGGGACAGCCGGGTCCTGCGGTCGAACTTGCCTGGGCACAACCGGGTTTCGCGGACCGAACGGTCAACGGCGGGGTTGCGACACGATCACGGACGTATACCTATTGCCTGCTCATTGGTCACAAGGGTCACATCGCTCACTATCGTCACATCATCCCGTGCGGACGTCAATTCAGCGTCCGACCCCTGAAAGGTGTGACATGTCGGCGATTCCTCGCTTTGTCTCGGTATCGCTGGCGGCCACGGCCGCTGTCGGGCTGATCCTGCCGATCAGCCTCGCGCCCGGCCTGGCTCCCACGGCGCACGCGTTGCCGTGCAGCGCACCGGAGGCAAACGTCCCGCCGCCGGCCAACGCGGTGGTGACCAACCCCGGTGGCAAGGTGCTCGGCCCGCTCAACAAGCGACCCCGGGGCGCGAACGACCGTGCGCCGCTGCCCAGGGTGGGACCGCTGCAGCGGACCCAGCAACCGGGGCAGCGATACTCCGCGCCACTCCAGCAGCAGGCGCGGGTGCCGAACGCCGCTCCGGCGCCGCCCGCCCCGGCCCCGCCGGCCGCTGCCCAGCAGCCCCCGGCCGGGGAGATCGCCCCCGAAGCCGCACCGCCGCCGAATCCGGCACCGGCCCCGGAAGCCGCTCCAGCGCCGGGAGCGCCGGATGCGATGGGCGCGCTCGGCGGGTCCAACACCTCGCTCGTCGAGTGGGTGACCGGTCCGGAAGGCCCCAACAAGACTCTCGAGCGCTTCGGCATTTCCGGGACCGACCTCGGAATCCTCTGGGACAACGGCGATCCCGCCAACCATCAGGTGCTGATGGCCTTCGGCGACACCTTCGGCTACTGCGCGGTCAAGGGCGACCAGTGGCGCTACAACGTGCTGTTCCGCAGTAACGACCAGGACCTGTCCCACGGGCTGCATGTGAGCACCGGCGACCCGTCCAATCGGTACGCCGGTTCACCGACCCAGCAGCCCGGCTTCTCCCGACAGGTCATCAACAGCATCAAGTACGCCAAGGAAGAGACCGGCATCATCCCGACCGCCGCCATCTCGGTCGGCAAAACCCAGTACATCAACTTCATGTCCATCAGGGACTGGGGCCGCGACGGGGAGTGGTGGACGAACTATTCCGGCATCGCCATGTCCACCGACAACGGCCAGACCTGGTCGGTGTACCCCGGCACCATCCGGGCCAACGGGCCCGACGCCGCGCGGGTGCCCTACGTGGAGGGCAACGAGAACTTCCAGATGGGGGCGTACGTCAAGGGCGGGGACGGCTATCTGTATTCGTTCGGCACGCCCAACGGGCGCGGCGGCGCGGCGCACCTGTCGCGGGTGCAGCCACGTTTCATCCCCGATCTCACCAAATATGAGTACTGGAACGGTGATTCGAACTCCTGGGTGCCGAACAAGCCGTCGGCGGCCACACCGGTGATCCCAGGGCCGGTGGCCGAAATGTCGGCGCAGTACAACACCTATCTCAAGCAGTACCTGGTGATGTACACCAATGGCGCCAACGACGTGGTGGCGCGGACCGCGCCGACACCGCAGGGCCCCTACAGTCCCGAGCATCTGCTGGTGTCTAGCTTTCAGATGCCCGGTGGGGTCTACGCACCGATGATGCATCCGTGGTCGACCGGCAAGGATGTCTACTTCAACCTCTCGCTGTGGTCGGCATACGACGTGATGCTGATGCACACCACGCTGGGCTGAGCGAGTCAGGGCGCGAGCGGTCGATTCGTCCATTCCCGGCCCGCCCGCCGCGAGGACCGGAACCAGCCGCCGGCCGCGCCGGTGCCGCCGTCGGTGGGGATGGTGTGGCCGGTGACGAACGCCGAGAGGTCTGAGGCCAGGAACAGGATCACCCGCGCCTGATCGTCGGGCACACCCATCCGCCCGACCGGAACCCACTGCGGCCACTGGGTCTGCTCGGCGGGGGACAGCCACTGCGAGTAGGGCACCTGCAGTGACTCGGTGACGTCAGGGCCGATGGCGTTGACCCGGATGCCGTCGCGGCCTACCTGTACCGCCAGACTGCGGGTGAATTGGACGACTGCGGCTTTGAAGGCGGCGTACACCGGATCCTCGGGGTAACCGCGCAGACCCTCGACCGACGATACGTTGACGATCGCGCCGGCCTGCTGGTCGATCATCGCCGGCAGGAACGCGCGGGTGACCAGGAAGACGTGGTGCAGGTTCACCCGGTAGAGCTCGTCCCACAGCTGCGGGTCGGTGCCGGCGAAGCTGCCCGGGTGCCGTACCCAGTGCCCGACATTGTTGACCAGCACATCCAACCGGCCGTAGTGCTCGAGCACGGCTGCCGCCAGCGCGCTGACCTGATCGGCTTCTCGCACGTCGGCCGTCACCGCGTGGGCGCCGATGTCGGCGGCGACCTGCTCACTGCGATCGGGGTCGATGTCAGCGATCACCACCTGCGCGCCGTGGGCGGCGAACAGCCGCGAGGTGGCCGCGCCGATGCCACCGCCGCCGCCGGTGATCAGGGCTACCCGGCCGGCGAGCAACCGGCCGCTCTGCGCTGCCTGATCCATGGGTACATCCTGGGTCACGGCGACTGGGGTGATGCGCGGTGTTGGTCAGTCCTTGCCGCGGGGCGGTGGCTGTACCTCGACGCCGCTCTTCTTGTCTTCGGGTCCGGCGTCGGGGTGCTCGGCGGGTACCCGGTCCCGGAACCGGCCGGCCTCGCTGGCTTGCTGATCCGGGGTGGATCGGTTCTCGCTGCGGTACGGGCCGGGCTTCGGCCGCGGCTTACCGCCGGGCAGAGCCAGCCGAAAGATAGTGCGGTGCACCGTAAACCACTGCTTGGAGAACCGCCCGGTGTTGTAGGGCAGTTCGTAGCGTTCGCAGATGTCCTTGATCTTCGGTGCGATCTCGGAGTACCGGCTGGCCGGCATGTCCGGGTAGAGATGGTGCTCCACCTGGTAGCCGAGGTTGCCGCTGATCACGTGGAACAGCGGGCTGCCGTCAATGTTGGCGGCGCCGACGAGTTGGCGTAGGTACCACTCGCCACGGGTTTCGTCCTCGACTTCTTCTTCGCTGAATGTATAAGTCTGGTCGGGGAAATGCCCGCAGAAGATGATGGCGTGCGCCCAGACATTGCGGATGATATTGGCCAGCGCGTCGGCGGCCAGGGTACGCAGATAGGTGCTCTCTGCACCGGGCAGTACTTTGTCCAGGAATGTCGCCGTGCCGCCCAGGCGGCTGGTGCCGGGGAGCTTGCGCAGGCGGCGGCCGAGGCGGGACTGCGCGGGCTGATCCAGGCGCCCACCGGAGGCGAGTTGCACCAGCGCAAAGGCGCCGGCGCTGATCAAGGGCCAGCCGATGTAGTCCTTGATGACCTGCGAACGCACTTTGACCCCAATGCCTTTGAGGTCTTTACGTACCTCTGACCATGGCTTCTCCCGGGCCCGGATCGCTTCGATGTCCATGTCGTGCACCGCCACGCCCCACTCGAACAACAGCGTGAGCAACAAGTTGTAGAGCGGTTGTCCCAGGAAATAGGGCCGCCATTCCTGGTGGGGATCGATCCGCATGATCTCGTAGCCGAGATCCTTGTCCTTGCCGCGGATGTTGGTGAAGGTGTGGTGAATGTAGTTGTGCGAGTGCTTCCACGATTCCGCGGTGGAGGCGGTGTCCCAGTCCCATTTGGAAGAGTGGATATCGGGGTCGTTCATCCAGTCCCACTGCCCGTGCATGACATTGTGACCGATTTCCATGTTCTCCAGGATCTTGGCCATACCGAGGCAGGCGGTGCCCAGCACCCACGCGGTCCGTGACCGCGAAGCCAACAGCAGCACCCGGCCGACGACGACGATCTGGCGTTGCGCGGTGATGACGGACTTGATGTAGCGGCGATCGCGCTCGCCGAGGTCGGCGAACACCTCGTCGTGAATGGCATCGAGTTCTTTGCCGAGCTTTTCCCGTTCTTGTTCGCTCAGATGGGCGAACGGGCTTTGCGAGCGTTCCATAGTTGAGGTCACTTCGAGTTCCTTTCGATCACAGTTCGAGTTCGACGTCGCCCTCGGCGCTGTTGATGCAGATCCTGACGTCCTGTCCGGTGGGTTCGCTGACCTCGCCGGAGCGCAGATCGCGTAGCTTGCCCGATTTCAGCGTCCCGACGCAGGTGTGGCAGATGCCGATTCGGCACCCGTGGTCGAGTTCCAGTCCGGCGTTCTCCCCGGCTTCCAAAATCGATGTGCCGCCGTCACATTCGACCTTCTTGTCGCTCTTGAGGAAGCAGACCTCGCCGCCCTCGCCGTCACCGGCGTCGCCCCCGATCTTCGGCTGGAACCGTTCGTAGTGGAGGCGATCAGGATCGCCGTTCTCCTCCCAGTGTTCGATGAGCGCGTCGAGCATCTCCTCCGGTCCGGAGCAGAAAGCCTCACGCTCACGCCAGTCGGGAACCTCCTCGTCCAGGTCGCCGGGTTCGAGTCGGCCACGGTCCCCGGTCAGGCGGATGTCCAGGCGCATCTGCTCATGTCGGTCGTCGAGCTCCTCCAGGACCGACAGGAACATCACCTGCTCGCGGGTACGTGCGGAGTGGATGTGCACCACGTCGCCCAGTTGGTCGCGCCGGTCGAGGCTGCGCAGCATGCTCATGATCGGGGTGATGCCGCTGCCGGCGCTGATGAACAGCATCTTCTCGGGCAACGGGTCGGGCAGCGTAAACACACCCTCGATCTCGCTGAGCCGTACCAGTTCGCCGGGTTGAATTTTTTCCACCAGGTAGGGCGACACGACGCCGCTGTCCACTTTCTTCGGGGTGACACTGATCAACCCGTCGGCAGGCTCGGGATCCGAGGTCAGCGAATATGCGCGCCAGTGGTAGACGCCGTCGATCACCAGGCCGAGTCGTACGTACTGCCCGGGCTTGTGACCCGGCCATTCGTAGCCCGGCCGGATCAGGATGCTCGCCGCTTCCGAACCCTGTTTCTCGACCCGCTCGACCTTTCCGCGCAGCTCCTTCGTCGTCCAAAGCGGGTTGATCATCTCGATGTAATCGTCGGGCTGTAGCGGCTTGAACAGATTCCGCACAGCTTTGAGGAACAGACGACGGCCGCGGGGTACTTGAGGCTGAGCTCCACGTTCTGCCATTGGTCCAATAGTACACAGTTGTTCACTGAAAACCAGTAGGCCCTCAAAACTGTTGGGGCACAACATGAATGCATACAAGAACTGGACGCGAAAAATTGCAGGCGTTCACCGACTACCTGCTGGGGCTGAGCAGGATGCGCCTGGCGTCTGCGGCTGCATGACCGCAACCGCCATGCCCCGTCCGCGCGCGGCTCAAACCTCCGGAGTCAAACTTTCTGCACCGATACGCGCCTGATGCGACGACGGGCCGTCGGCCCTGCGCCCCGGTTGGGCGGTCGAATGAACCTCGCCGGCAGCCGCGCCCCACGTCCGTGACGGTCACAATGCCGGGTTTGCCGAGCCCTGGGGCAGGCTACTATGCCGCCATGCCGCTCGACGAAGGCTCGACCTTTGCTGGATACACCATTGTCCGGCAACTCGGGTCCGGCGGTATGGGCGAGGTTTACCTGGCGAAACACCCCCGACTGCCACGCCAGGACGCCCTGAAGGTGGTCAAGGCCGATGTTTCGGCCGACCGGGAATACCGGGAGCGGTTTCACCGGGAGGCTGAAACAGCCGCCGCCCTGTGGCATCCCCACATCGTCGCCGTGCACGACCGCGGCGAAACCGACGGTCAGCTGTGGATCGACATGGACTACGTCGACGGGACCGATGCCGGTGCGCTGCTCGACGAGCGGTATCCGAACGGTATGCCAGGTCCCGAGGTGGTCGAGATCATCACCGCGGTGGCTGAGGCGCTCGATTACGCCCACGAGCACAGGATGATCCACCGCGACGTCAAGCCGGCCAACATGCTCATCGCGCAGCCCGACTCACCGGACCGACGGATATTGCTGGCCGATTTCGGGATCGCCGGACTGGTGGGCGAGTCGACCGGTCTGACTGCGACCAACATGACGGTGGGCACCGTCGCCTACGCGGCGCCGGAACAACTCATGGGCAACGACCTCGACGGCCGGGCCGATCAGTATGCCCTGGCGGCGTCGGCCTATCAGCTGCTCACCGGGACACCGCCGTTTCAGCATTCGAACCCCGCCGTGGTGATCAGCCAGCATCTCACCGCGGCACCTCCGCCGATAGGGGAGCGCCGTCCCTCCCTGGCCGATCTGGATCCGGTCTTCAGCAAGGCGCTGTCCAAGGATCCCAAGGACCGCTACCTACGTTGCATCGATTTCGCACGGGCGCTCGGCCACCATCTCGGTGACACCGGCGACGCCGACGAAACCAACGTGTCGCTGCCCGCAGTGACGGCGCCACCGCGCCGGTCGCTGTTGCGGCCCGCCGTTGTCATCCCGGGGGTGTTGGCGATTCTGTTGGTCATCGCCGTCGTCTTCGCGTTGCAGGAGTTTCTGCGTGCCGACGAAGAAGAGCGGGCGGCGACGGCCGCGCAAACCACGACCACCACCAGTGCCAACGCCGCGCCGGCGCCGTCGGCAGCTGCCCCGCCCGAGTTGCCCTTCGTCGCCATCGGTGCCGAATGCGCCCTGCTCGGCGGCGAGGGTCAGACCACCGCCCGGGTCAAGGCGTATTGCTCCCCGTTGCAGGGCAGCAACAAAGAAACCGGCATCTGGTCGCTGACCGAAGGCCCGGTGGCCAGTCCCACCGCCACCTCTGCGCCGGGACCGGGCGAAACAGCGCTACCCAGTGAGCAGGAGACACCGGTCCAGGTGTGCGTACAGCAGACCGGGCAGACCCGATTGCAATGCCTGGAGGACATTCGCCGCGGCAGCGTCCCACCGCGCCGCTAACCGAATGCGCCTACCGCGGCGGACCACCTGCGCCCCGGATATTCAGCAGGGATAACGGTCGCGGAACGCCCGCGGCGGCGCCCAACTCACGCCGAGTCGGTCGGTAACACATATTTGACGCCTTCCTTCTTTAAATGACCACCGTGCCGATACAGTTGGGTGCGATGACCCAGACAGCTGCCCCACCTGTGCTGACCGTGCGTTATGACGGAGCCGAACGCACCTTCGCCGCAGGCCACGATGTAGTCATTGGGCGTGATCTACGCGCGGACGTCCGCGTGGCGCACCCCCTCATTTCCCGCGTGCACCTGTTGTTGCGCTTTGACCAGGGTCGATGGGTCGCCATCGACAATGGCAGCCTCAACGGGCTGTACGTCAACAACCGCCGCGTGCCGGTGGTCGACGTCCAGGACGGACAGCGCATCAACATCGGCAACCCCGATGGCCCGGCGCTGGAGTTCGAAGTCGGCCGCCGTAGCCAGGGTTCGGTGGGTCGCCCACCCCCGACGACGGCGATGGCGATACCGTCCCGGCCCAGCGGGCCCATCCCCGCGCAGGGCCCGCCACCGTCCGGAGCCAACTGGGGGCAACAACAGGCCCCGTCGACCCAGCGGATTCCGTCTGCGCCGCCGTCGGGACAGCCCCGTTACCCGTCGGGGCCGCAACCGATGCCGCCGCAACAGAGCGGGCCGCAGATCTATCGTCCCGCGGCGGCGCAGCAGCCGCCGCCGGTGATCGGCCGCACGGCCGACGTGGGCGGCCGGACGTCGATGATGAAGATCCTGCGGCCGGGCAAGGCCGGGGGCGACCTGCCGCCGAACGCGATCAAGATCGGTCGCGCCGACGACAACGACATCGTCATTCCCGAGGTGCTGGCATCGCGCCACCACGCGACGCTGATCCCGTCCGCCAATGGCGTTGAGATCCGTGACAACCGCAGTATCAACGGGACATTCGTCAACGGCACCCGGGTCGAATCCGCGATCTTGCGCGACGGCGACGTCGTCACCATCGGAAACATCGACCTCGTCTTCGCCAACGGCGCTCTCTCACGTCGCGAAGAGAGCCTGCTGGAGACCCGTACCGGCGGCCTCGATGTGCGCGGGGTGACGTGGACCATCGAGGGCAACAAGACGCTGCTGGACAATATCTCGCTCACCGCACGGCCGGGAATGCTCACCGCCGTCATCGGACCCTCGGGTGCCGGCAAGTCGACCTTCGCCAAGCTGGTGGCCGGGTATACCCACCCGACCAGCGGCACGGTCGCCTTCGAGGGCCACAACGTGCACTCCGAATACGCCTCGCTGCGCAGCAGGATCGGCATGGTGCCGCAGGACGACGTGGTGCACGGTCAGCTGACCGTACGGCAGGCGCTGATGTATGCCGCCGAGCTGCGGCTGCCGCCGGACACCACCAAAGAGGACCGCGAACAGGTGGTCGCCCGGGTCCTCGAGGAACTCGAGATGACCAAGCACCTCGAGACGCGGGTAGACAAGCTGTCCGGCGGTCAGCGCAAACGCGCCTCGGTGGCGCTGGAACTGCTCACCGGCCCGTCGCTGCTGATCCTCGACGAACCGACCTCGGGCCTGGACCCGGCGCTGGACCGCCAGGTCATGACCATGCTGCGGCAGTTGGCCGACGCCGGGCGTGTGGTGCTGGTCGTCACTCACTCGCTGACCTATCTGGACGTGTGTGACCAGGTGTTGCTGCTGGCGCCGGGCGGCAAGACCGCATTCTGCGGGCCGCCCAGCCAGATCGGTCCGGCCATGGGCACGACGAACTGGGCCGACATCTTCAGCACCGTCGCCGAGGACCCGGACGGCGCCAAGGCCCGGTACCTGGAACGGAACGGCCCGCCGCCCCCGGCGCCACCGGTGGAAAAACCCGCGGAGTTGGGCGAGGCGGCGCATACCAGCCTGCTTCGACAGTTCTCCACGATTGCCCGACGGCAACTGCGGTTGATCATCTCCGACCGCGGCTACTTCATCTTCCTGGCGATACTGCCGTTCATCATGGGTTCGCTGTCCATGTCGGTGCCCGGTGATGTCGGTTTCGGTACACCGAACCCGACCGGCGATGCACCGACCGAGCCGGCCCAGATCCTGGTGCTGCTGAACGTCGGCGCGGTCTTCATGGGCACGGCACTGACCATTCGCGACCTGATCGGTGAGCGGGCGATCTTCCTGCGTGAACAGGCAGTAGGTCTGTCCACCACCGCATATCTGCTGGCCAAGGTGTGCGTCTACACGATATTCGCGCTGGTCCAGTCGGCGATCGTCACGGTGATCGCGCTCATCGGCAAGGGCGGCCCGACCAAGGGCGCTGTCCTGCTGAGTCCGCCGGCTTTCGAACTCTACGTCGACATCGCGGCGACCACCGTCGCGTCGGCGATGCTGGGGTTGGTGTTGTCCTCGCTGGCCAAGACCAGCGAGCAGATCATGCCGCTGCTCGTCGTCGCGGTGATGTCGCAGCTGGTGTTCTCCGGCGGCATGATCCCGGTCACCGGCCGAATCGGGCTCGATCAGATGTCCTGGGTCACCCCGGCCCGGTGGGGTTTCGCGGCTTCGGCGTCAACGGTCAATTTGACAGAACTGTCGCACCTTCCGCAGATCCCCAGGGATTCACACTGGAAGCACACGGTGGGTGCCTGGTCGTTGGATATGGGCATGTTGGTGCTGCTCAGCGTCTTCTACCTCGGCTTCGTGCGCTGGAAGATCCGCCTGAAGAGCGGCTGATCACCCCGCCGTCTGCGCGCGGGTGTCGATGACGCGCTGCGCGATGTCGATGAGCTTGGAATTGCTCTCCTGCGACAACGCGCGCAGCATCTCGAAGGCACGCACGTCGTCGACGTTGTAGCGCTCCATGATGATGCCTTTGGCCTGCCCGATGCGGTCGCGGCTGGATAACGCGGTCTGCATGTTCTCGTCGTGGCGGCCGGCCAGGATCGCCGCGGCAGCGTGCGCCGCCAGCACGGTGCCGACGGTCTCCGCTTCGGCATCCCATACCCCGGGCGCAAACCCGAACAGGTTCAGCGCGCCCGCCGTGCGCTCCGCGGTGTAGAGCTTGAACGAGAGTCCGCTGCGCACGCCGAGTTCCAGCGCGGCCGGCGAGTATTTCGGCCAGCGCTGTTCGGTCTGGAAATCATCGGTCCGCACGATGGTGTCCTGCAGCGCGGCCTGATAGCAGGGGCCTTCTTGGAATCGGTGTTGGAGATCGTCGAGCTTCCCGGGCAGATCGCTGAAATCGCCGAGCGACTCGAACTTGCCGCTGCCATGGACCAGCAGAATTCCGGCGGTATCTGCCCCGGGTATCAACTCGACCGCGGTGGCGGTGACGTTCGCCAGGATCTGCTCGACGGAGCTCGGGGTGGCCAGGGTCCGGGCCAACTCGGCCATCCGCACGGCCAGTTCGTGTTTGTCCAGGATCATGCGGTCATGTCTACCCGGCGGGTGATCGCGCGCTGTCGGCGAGTACCCGACGACTGTCGGAGCGGCGCCTGGTACGGCGCCGCTCCACAGCCCGGACCCGACCCGGTCTTGGAGAGCAGCTACTGCCCCCAGCCGCCGGCGTGGGGTGGTGCCCAGTGGGTCGGCAGGGGCGCCACCGCGTGCGGTTGTTTCGGACGGAAGAACAGGGCGCCCGCGACGGCGCGGTTGCGCAGCGCCGACGCCCGCCAGGTGTTGACCGGATGCGACGCCACCATGTTGGACAGCCAGACGAAGAATCCGGTCTCCGACTCGGCCCGGTCCGCCATCCCGTCGAAGTCAACCCAGCGCAGCAGGTACTTGCCGGCGCTCAACACCCCGATGGCCCGCCGGGCGCCTTCCGGATGGAACGCGTACCCGTAGTTGTCCGCGGTGTACTCCATCGACCGGGACAGCGCCTGGCCCAGGAACGGGATCTTCATGGCCAGCTGGCTCAGCTGCCGCCAGTAGGAGGCGTGTCCGGCCGCGATGTGTCCCACTTCGTGACCGATGACGAAGGCGAGTGCCTCCGGGTCGCGCGCCTGGCCACCGACCTCGAACAGATCGCTGTAGACCACCACGTAACGGCGGAAGCCGTGACCGCTGGCGAAGGCGTTGATCTGGCCGTTGCCCAACACCACGTACGCGTCGGGGATTTCGGTGAGCCCGAACCGCTGCGCGGCCTGCGCCACCAACCAGTAGCCATCCGGAAACTGGGTGGGCGACATCTTGACGCCGTTCGTGCGTTGCCGGCCGTAGTTCAAGCCCCTGGCCAGGAACAGCACCAGTGGTGTGGCCAGCACCGAGAGCCACAGCAGGCTGCCGTGACCGGTCAGTACCACGACGGTGGCGATCAGGTAGAGCACGACGCTGGACAGGATGACCAGGACCAGCAGGCCGATCTCCCACGGGTGGCGGCTGGGCAGTTCCCGATAACCCACTGCACCGGGCGGTGCCCCGTGATGCGATCCGGGCGGATGATGATGTATCGGCGAATCGACGATGGCCATGACGGTCCCTTGGCTCCTGTGTGAAGTCGTTGCTCCGGTTGTGCACGGGCGACCATCAGCCTCCGGGCCCGCCCTTACAGGATTCTCTATAAATCCTTGGAGCGCGCTAAATCCTTGCCATGCGGGCCCCGGACCGTCTGCTCTGCGGCGCCCGTCGTTTCCTATCATTGGCTATGCACGCCGGCGCGCTGACGATCGCGCGATCGCCCGCGTTCACCGCCGAGGAAGTAGCCCGCTACCGCGCCGCGGGCTGGTGGTCGGAATCCACCTTGTCCGACGCGGTGCGGCGCAACGCCGAACGCCGGCCCGGTCGCACGGCCTACTGCGACCAGCGGGACGACCTGGCCACGACCACGCTGACCTGGCCCGAATTTGATGCTGCGGCGACCGCGCTGGCCCGGCAGCTCGCCGAGCACGGTGTGCGGCGCGGTGACCGGATCGGAGTCTGGCACGGCGATTCGGCGGCCCTGCACGTGCTGTTCGTCGGCGTCGAACGATGCGGCGCCGTCGTGGTCGGCATCGGCGCGCGCGCCGGCGCACGAGAAGTCGCCCAGTTGTTGGTGGCCACCGAGCCGAAGTTGGTGATCTGCGATCACCAGCGCGGCGTCGCCGCGGCGGGGGTGGTGGGCGGTAGGACAGTGCTGGTGTTGCGGGACGACCTGCGGTTGGATGATCGCGGCGGCCGGCCCGGCGCGGTGGGCGTCAGATCGCAGCTGGGACCCGACGACGTGTTCCTGATCAACTCCACCTCAGGGACCACCGGTCTGCCGAAGTGCGTGGTTCACACGCAGAACCGTTGGCACTACTTTCACCAGAAGGCCGTCGGCAATGGGCAGCTGACGCCCGAGGACGTGTTCCTTCCGGTGATACCGATGCCTTTCGGGTTCGGCATCTGGACCAGTCACACCACCCCGATCTATCTGGGTGCCATGGCGGTGATTCTGCGGCGGTTCACCACCGCGGCGGTGTGCGAAGCCGTCGCGCGGCACCGGGTCACTGTATTGTGCTGTGTCAGTACGCAATTGACGATGTTGATGGCTGACCCCGACACCCGCGGGTACGACTTGAGTTCGCTGCGGGTGGTGTTCACCGGTGGGGAAGCGCTGCCGTACCGCCCGGCGGCGGAATTCGAAGAACTGACTGGCGCGACAATTCTGCAGTTCTATGGCTCCAACGAAACCGGCGTGCTCAGTGGGACCACGCTGGACGACCCGCCGCGTCAACGGCTCCGCACCGGCGGTCGGATCATCCCGGAGATGTCGGTCCGGCTTTTCGACGGCGACCGCGATGTCACCGAGACCGGGCGCGGTCAGCCGGCCTGCCGCGGTCCGGCGACCAGCCTGGGGTATCTGAGCGGTTTGGCCGGCGGCGCCGACCATGACGCACTGTTCACCCGCGACGGGTGGATGCGGATGGGCGACATCTGCCAGATCGACTCTGACGGATACCTGACCGTCACCGGCCGAACCTCGGACTTCATCCTGCGGGGCGGCAAGAACATCAGCGCCGCCCAAGTCGAGGATGCGGCGATGACGCATCCCGCACTCGCGGTGACCGCTGCCGTCGCGATGCCCGACCCGGTGTTCGGCGAGAAGGTGTGCCTCTACGCCGAACTCGTCGATGAGCGGCGTATCGAGTTGCCCGCACTCGTCGAACATCTGCTGGCACTTGGCGTTTCGAAAGAGCTGCTGCCTGAACGGCTCATCGTGCTCGACGAGCTGCCCCGTTCGTCCGGGGGAAAAGTGGCCAAAGGTCAACTCCGTGAGGATATTCGGCGCAGAATGGAGACAGGCGATGAGTGAACCGCAGGCGCGACAAGGCGGGTTGCAGGTATGGGCGCCGGCGGTGCTGCCCCCGATCGGAGTCGACCTGTCCGATGAACAGGCGCTCGCGGTGGCGTTCCGTCATCTGGCGTCCATCGGGTTCGCCGAGAACATGGCCGGGCACATCACCTGGCAACTCGACGGTCGGACCGACATGTTGGTCAACCCGTGGGGGTTGTGGTGGCAGGAACTCACCGCCTCCGATATCTGTGCGGTGGACTCGGACGCGCGGGTGATCCGGGGCCGGTGGGACGTCACCCCGGCGATCCACATCCACACCGAGCTGCACCGGGTCCGCGACGACGCGCGGGTGGTCATCCACAATCACCCGTACTACGTGTGCGTGCTGGCCGCACTGGGCAGGTTGCCCGAACTCCTGCACCAGACCGGGGCCCTGTTCACCGACGACCTGTGCCTGGTCGAGTCCTACGGCGGGGAAGTGGACAGCCCCACTCGCGCAGCAGATCTCGCGGCACACATCGGTGGCGCCAACCTGACGATTCTGGCGAATCACGGTGTCATCGCCACCGGGCGCACCCTGCCGGAAGCCGTCTATCGGGCGGCATCCATTGAACGGGTGTGCCGACTGGCCTACGACGTGCTGCTGACCGGCCGCGAACCGGCACAGATGCGGTGGTCGGACATGGCCGGCATGCAGGCCTCGCTGATCGAACGTGCCGCCGATGTCTACTGGGCGGGTGCGGCCCGCATGACGATCAAAGCCGACCCCGATGTGCTCAGCTGATTCCGGCTCGCCCCAACCGAGGAGGCCCGCGACGTGAAATCGATTGACGACCTGGCCGGCGACCTGAACTTCACCACCGCCAAGACGGGGGAGGACCGCTCGGTCACATTTCTGCCGGATCCGCCCCGAGCGCGACGGCACTACACCCTGATCTCGGTGGACGATCACATCGTGGAACCGCCGGACACCTTCACCGGTCGGTTGCCGCGCAAGTTCGCCGACCGCGCCCCGAAAGTCGTCGACACCCCGCAGGGCGGACAGACCTGGGTGTATGACGACCAGATACTGCCCAACGTCGGCTTCAACGCGGTGGTGGGGCGGCCGGTATCCGAGTACGGGTTCGAACCGGTCCGGTTCGACGAAATGCGCAGGGGCGCTTGGGATATTCATGCGAGGGTCGCGGACATGGACCTCAACGGCATCTACGCGTCGCTGAACTTTCCGTCGTTCCTGCCGGGGTTCGCCGGGCAGCGGCTGCAACAGGTGACCAAGGATCGCGACCTGGCGTTGGCCGCGGTGCGGGCCTGGAACGACTGGCATCTGGAAGCCTGGGCCGGGCCCTACCCCGACCGGATCATTCCCTGCCAACTGCCCTGGCTGCTGGATCCCGAACTCGGCGCGGCCATGATCCGCGCGAACGCCGAACGGGGTTTCCACGCGGTGACGTTCAGCGAGAACCCTGCGCTGCTCGGGTTGCCGAGCATCCACTCGGGACACTGGGATCCGGTGATGGCGGCCTGCGCCGAGACCGGCACCGTGGTCAACCTGCACATCGGCTCGTCCGGTTCGTCCCCGTCGACCACCGAGGACGCCCCGCCCGATGTGCAGGGTGTGCTGTTCTTCGCCTACGCGATATCCGCTGCGGTGGACTGGCTGTACTCCGGGCTGCCCAGCAGGTTCCCGGAACTCAGGATATGCCTGTCCGAAGGCGGAATCGGCTGGGTGGCCGGGTTATTGGACCGGCTGGACCATATGCTGAGCTACCACGAGATGTACGGCACCTGGCAGGCGTTGAAGGAAAAACTCACTCCCGCAGAGGTTTTCACCCGCAACTTCTGGTTCTGCGCGGTGGAGGACAAGTCCTCGTTCGTCCAGTACAACCGGATCGGCATGGACAACATCATGCTGGAGGCCGACTATCCACACTGCGACTCGACGTGGCCGCACACCCAGCGGACCGTTCACGAAGAGATCGGCGGGCTGCCGCCCGAAGTGATCCGGAAGATCACCTGGCAGAACGCATCCCGGCTCTACCAGCACCCGGTGCCGGCCGAGATACAGCGCAACCCCGACGTATTCTGAGCGGGATCGCCGGGCCCGGGTGGGCGCCGAAGCGTACCGCTGCACGACGACCGGTCCGTGGTGGCTATATCAGTCCGTTCACACCGTCGGCGCCGAACAGGAGTCCGCCGGTGCCCCCGGTCCCGGCCGTGGCGCCCGGGTTGACGCCGAATCCGGCGTTGCCACCGTTTCCGCCGTTGCCGAACAGCTCGGCGTCGCCGCCGTTGCCGCCGTCGCCGGCCACGAAGCCGGTGCCGTCTCCGCCGGCCCCACCGGCTCCGCCCCCGCCGATGAGTGCGGCGTCGCCGCCGGCGCCGCCCTTCCCGCCAGCTGCCGAGCCCGACGACCCGCCTGCGCCGCCGTCGCCACCATCGCCGATCAGTGCTGCGGCGGTACCGCCTGCGCCACCCGCTCCACCGCCGGCGTTGCCGGTCCCGCCGCGTCCGCCCCCGCCACCGCTGCCGACCAGTCCCGCGGCGTTTCCACCGGCACCACCGGCACCCCCGGCAAGTTGCCCGTCGCCGCCGGTCCCACCGCTGCCGCCATCGCCGTAGAGCATGCCGGATCTGCCGCCGTCCGCTCCCGCTCCGCCGTTGCCGGTGGCCGACAGCCCAGCCCCACCGTTTCCGCCGGCGCCGCCACCGCCGATCAGCAGCCCGCCGGCCCCGCCGGTGCCGCCGCTGCCGCCGGTGTTGAGGCTGGCACCGCCGGCTCCGCCGTCCCCTCCGGTGCCGAAGAAGCCGGCCCCACCGACGCCGCCGGTGCCGCCGGTGCCTCCCCGCACGTCACCTTGGCCGCCGTCGCCGCCGTGCCCGCCGGCGCCGAACAGCAGTCCGCCGGCTCCGCCGACGCCACCGGTGCCGCCGGTGCCACCGGTGCCGCCCTGGCCGCCGGAGCCACCGGCCCCGCCGCTGCCGAACAGCGACCCTCCTGCTCCGCCGGCCCCGCCGTTGCCTCCGAGACCGCCGAAGCCGAGACCACCGCTGCCCCCGGCACCGCCATGTCCGAACAGCAGTCCGGCGGCCCCGCCGTTGCCGCCCGCCAGGAGGAACCCGCCGGCGCCGCCCGCCCCGCCGTTGCCGACCAGCAGCCCGCCCCGCCCGCCGTTGCCGCCGATACCGCTGTCGCCGAGACCACCCAGCGTGCCTGCCCCGCCCGCCCCACCGTTGCCGATCAGGCCGGCTGCTCCGCCGTTGCCACCCCGTTGTCCCAGGGCCGACCCCGACCCGCCGGCCCCGCCGTTGCCGTACAACAATCCACCGGCGCCGCCGTCGGCACCCGATCCGGGGGCGGCATTCGCTCCGTTGCCGATCAGCGGGCGTCCCAGCAGGGCCTGGCTCGGCGCGTTGATCAGGTCGAACACACTCTGCAGGGGTGCTGCCGCGGCTGCCTCGGCGCTGGCGTAGGCGGTGCTCGAAGTGGCCAGGGCCCGCACGAACTGGTCGTGATAGCGCCCCAATTGGGTGCTCACCGTCTGATACGTCTGGCCATAGCTGTTGAACAGTGCTGCCACGGCGCCCGAGATCTCGTCGGCGCCGGCCGCGAGCAGCGTCGTCGTAGGTCCCGTCACCGCGTTCCCGGCGGCGCTCAGGTTGGCGCCGACGCCGGCAAGATCTGTTGCGGCATAACCGATTTGCTCGGGTACGGTGGTTAGGAACGACATGGTCTCCTCCTGGCTCGATGCCCAGTTCCGCGTTGGCTAACTGTAGGTGAACTCGACTCGGTCCAGGCGTTTTTCGACCATTCGGGGATCAGGTGACCCACTCGGGCTGCGCGTCGGTCTCGACGGCGGAGAAATCCTTATGTCCCAGGCCGGCGACACAGCCGCCGTCGACCACGAACTCCGAACCCGTGGAGTAGCTGGATTCGTCGCTGGCCAGGTAAACCACCAGGCTGGAGACCTCCTCGGGTTCGGCGGCCCGGCCCAGGGCGGTCTGGAAGATGTCTTCGGGCACCCATTCGGTCATTGGCGTCTTGATCAGGCCGGGGTGGATGGAGTTCACCCGGATTCCACTGGGCCCCAACTCGAGTGCGGCGGATTTGGTCAGGCCCCGAACCGCGAATTTGGTGGCCGTGTAGCCGTGGCAGGCGATGGTGCCGGCCAGGCCCTCGATGGAGGAGATGTTGATGATGGACCCGCGGCCCGCCGCCTTCATCGGTTTGACCACCGCCCGGATGCCCAGGAAGACGCCGGTCAGGTTGATGTCGAGGATGCGCTGCCATTCGGACAGCGCGTAGTCCTCGAAGGTTCCGATGTTGATGATGCCGGCGTTGTTGACCAGGATGTCGAGGCGGCCGAACTCGCCGAGCGCGGTTTCGACGGCAGCGTCCCATTGTTCGGGCTGGGTGACGTCGAGGTGCAGGTAACGGGCGGCGTCGCCGACTTCTGCTGCGACGGCGGCGCCCTCGTCGTCGAGGATGTCGCCGAACACCACTTTGGCTCCTTCGGCGACCAGCGTCCGGACGTGGGCAGCGCCCATGCCGCGGGCGCCACCGCTGATGAGGGCAACCTTGTCGGCCAATCGATTCGGCATGGACTCTCCTCGGAATCGAGACGTTGGGTGTGCCGGTAATCGTGGCACACGGTGAAATCAGCGGTGTCCGCCTACCGGGGAGCCAGTGCGGAGTGCCCGGGTGCCCAACACCCAGACGTACCGGGTGTTCGACGAAGTCGACTAGCGTCTTTGCTATGGAACTCACCGGCAAGACTGTCCTGCTCACCGGCGCGACCGGCGGCCTCGGCCGCGCGATCGCCAAGGCACTCGCCGACAGCGGCGCCCGGCTGATCCTGAGTTCACGCAAGCAGGACGAACTCGACGAACTCTCGGCTTCGCTTGCCGGCCAAGGGCACCGGACGATCGTCAGTGACCTCGCGGAGCCCGGCGCCGCACCGGCACTGCTGGCCGATGCGGGCGAGATCGACGTATTGGTCGCCAACGCCGCGCTGCCGGCGTCGGGCAGGTTGGACACTTACAGCGCCGAGCAGGTCGGCCGGGCGTTGCGAGTCAATCTGGAAGTGCCGGTGCAGCTCACCCGCGAACTGATCCCGACGTTCACCGGGCGCGGATCGGGGCACTTCGTCTACATCTCGTCGATTTCGGGCAAGGCAGCCACCGCCCGCGCATCGTTGTACGCGGCAACCAAGTTCGGGCTGCGCGGTTTCGCGCTGTGCCTGCGCGACGACCTGCGCTCGGCCGGCATCGGTGTGTCGGTCGTCAGCCCCGGTGCGATCGGCGGCGCCGGGATGTTCGCCGATTCCGGTGCCGCCGCGCCGCCGCTGATCGGCACCGGAAAGCCCGAGCAGGTGGGCGACGCGGTGGTCAAGGCGATCCGGCAGAATCGCGGCGAGATCACCGTCGCCCCACTGCGCCAGCAGGTACTGGCGCGGTTCGCGGCCAACGCCCCCGAGCTGGCGTCCCGTCTGGGTGGCGATATCGCGGCCAAGGCGGCTGACCAGATCGCCGCCGGGCAAACCGACAAACGGTGAGGTAGTGGCATCCTGGCTTGGTGGGAGTGCTGTTTCGGCTTATCGAGTTGCTGCTGCTGGTGTTACCGCTGGTGGGGTTGATTGCAGCCGGTATCAAAGCGCTGTCGTCCTTCCAGCGGCCCGGCCGCCCGCAGGGCCCCGCCGCGTCCGAAACCCCTGCCGTGCGCAGCCAACCGACCGCAACGCCGGCGGCGCACTGGCGGGCCGTCAGACGCGCACTGGACGCACACGAGCAGACCGATGCCCGTTGGCTGGAGTACGAATTGGACCTATCGCGGCTGCTGGACTTCCCGGTGATGACCGATATGCGCAATCCGCTCACCATGAAGTTCCACAAGGCGAAACTGCGGGCAGACCTGCACAAGCCGGTGCGTGCGGAAGATCTCTTCGACGACCGGGAGGCCGCGGGGCGCTACCTCGATGCTGTCGAGGACTACGTCACCGCGTTCGACGCCGCGGAAGCCGAAGCGATGCGCCGGCGCACCAACGACTTCTCCACCGAGGAACAGCAGCGTCTGGTGCGGGCGCGGAGCCTGTTCCGGGTCGCCGCGGACGACGGCGCCACCGCCCAGGAACGCCAGCGCGCCTACGCGTTGGCGCGTACCGAACTCGACGGTCTGATCGTGTTGCCGGCAACCACCCGGGCGGGCATCGAGCGTGGTATCGCCGGCGAGATCGATCGTTAGGAGCTGTCGTTCTTCAGGCGCACCATCCGGGTGGTGGTGCTCTCGTCGAGGTCGACCAGATCGCTGCGGGACCGCAGGAAGTCGCTGAAAGACTTGAATCCCAGGGACTTTTCGCTGAATGACGGGTTCATCCGTTTCATTTGTGCTTTGACGATGGAATTGTGCAGCCAGTCGGCATCGTCTTTTTCCTGGCTGATGCGAAGGGCGCGCTCGAGCAGCCCGGTCGCGGCGGCCTGCGGGTCGGGCGCCGGCGCCTCGTCTTCGGGTTCGGCGGCGCTGGCGTGGCGGCCGCGCTTGCGCGGCGCAGGCGCGGCGGCGGTGGTGGAGATCCCGGGCAGTGCGTCATAGGTGACGAACTCGTCGCAGGCGGCCGCCAGCGATCCGCTGCTGGCACCGGCCACGCCGATCCCGACCACGTAGCGGCCCAGTCGTTTGCAGCGTTGCGCCAGCGCGATGTAGTCCGAGTCGCCACCGACGATCACCACGTGCGTCAGGTCCGGCAGCCGGAACATGTCCTCGACGGCGTCGACCGCCAACCGGATGTCGGCGCCGTTCTTGCCGTAGGAGGCCGCCGGAAACAGCTGAACGAGGTCGACGGCGCGCCCGACCAATTGGCCGTGGTAGTTGGCGTTGACCTCCGCGGACCAGTCAGCGTATGCGCGGGTGAGCACCAGCGTGCCGAACGAGGACGCGAAATCCATGATCGCGCCCAGGTCGACGGTGGCCACCCGCAGTTTGTCTTTGTCCAGGCCCTTGGCCTTGTCCCGCTGGAAGGTGTTGCGGCCGTGCACCTGGTCATAACGCGAGATGACGATGTTGTCGAAGTCGAAGTAGACGGCGACGCGGGTTGCGCTGGAGTCGGTCATCCGGCCATCGTCCGTCATCAGCGGCCCACACACGAATACGCGGTGCCCCGTTCCTCGCGCACCCACAACGACTCGGCCGCACCGATGGCGGTCCCTTCGGCGATCAACTGGCGTTTGAGCACCTTGTGGGTGGCGGTGCTGGGCAGCTCGGCGGCGATCCGGAGGTACCGTGGCCACGCCTTGCGCGACAGGTCCGGCTGCGCGTCGAGGAACGCTTCGAAAGAGTCGGGGTCGAAGGCGCGAGCTTCGTGCAGCACGATCGCGGCCATTACCTGGTCGCCCACCCGTCCGTCCGGAACCGCGTACACCGCCACCCGGTTTATTGCGTTGTGCCGCAACAGAACTCGCTCGATAGGTGCGGCCGCCAGATTTTCCCCGTCCACCCGCATCCAGTCGGCGGTGCGCCCGGCCAGATAAATCCAGCCCTCGGCGTCGCGGTAGGCGAGGTCACCGGACCAGTACATGCCGTGCCGCATCCGTTCGGCGTTGGCTTCGGGGTCGTTGTAGTAGCCGGCGAACAGTCCCGAACCCGTCGTGTTGACCAATTCACCCACGGCTTCGTCGGCGTTGAGCAGGGCGCCGTGTTCGTCGAAGCGGGCCGCCGGGCACTCGGTGACGGTGTCGCTGTCGTAGACCGCGACGCCGGTCATCCCCTTTCCGATCGAACCGGGCGGAGTGCCGGGTTCGCGTACCACGATGACCGCGTTCTCGGTGGAACCGAAACCGTCCTCGACCCTGGTGTCGAAGCGCCGTGCGAACTCCTTGATGTCCTTCTCGTTGGCCTCGTTGCCGAAGGCCACCCGCAGCGGGTTGTCGGCGTCGTCGTCCCGTTCGGGAGTGGCCAGGATGTAGGCGAGCGGTTTGCCGACGTAGTTCATGTAGGTGACGTTGTGGCGGCGGATGTCGCTGAGGAACCGGGTTGCTGAAAATTTCGCCGGCACCATGGCGGCACCGGAGACCACAGCCGGCGCCCAGCCGGCGACCACGGCGTTGGAATGGAACAGCGGCATGGACACATAGCAGGTGTCCGCCGCGGTCAAGGCGAAGCGGTCGGCGAGATTGCGCCCGGCGAACACCGGCATCAGGTGCGGGAATTGCACAGCTTTCGGATTGCCGCTGGTACCCGAGGTGAAGATCATCATGAATGCGTCCATCATCTCGACCTGGCGGTGGGGGACCAGTGCGCCCGCACCGGCGATCATCTCCGTCCACTCCGGGGTCGAGGTGTCGAGGACCAAGGTGTCGCCCAGATCCAGGCCATCCAGCAGCGACCGCTGCTCGGCATCGGTGACGACGATCTGACAGTCCGAGCGCCGGATGTCGGCGGCCAGCGCCGCGCCCCGGCGGGTGGTGTTCAGTCCGCACAGCACATAGCCGCCGAGTCCGGCCGCCGCCATCTGCGTCAGCATGTCCGGCGTGTTGCCGAGCAACGAGCCGATGTGCAGCGGCCGGTCCGGGTCGGCAACAGCCAGCAGGGCGGCGGCCTGGGCTGCGGACTTGGCCAGGTATTCACGCCAAGTCCATTGCAGGTCACCGTATTTCACCGCGATTGCCGGATCGTCGAGCCGCTGCCGCAGCAGCGATTGGATTGTCTCGGTCATGGGTTCGGTTCCATCCGTCATCGGTGGTGCGCATCGAGGTAGTTGCTCAGGATCTCCACGAGGGCCCGGCGCTCCTTGCTGGTGTCCACCGGTCCGGGCATGACCAGTTGGCCGGCGACCATGCCGCGCAATGTGGTCAGCAGATGTCCGCCGATGGCGGCGCTCTGGGTGGGGTCCAGGTCACGGTCGAGGGCGGCGCCCAAGGCGTCGAATGTCTTCCCCAGTCGTTTCAGATGGCCGGTGGCGGTGGTGCCGCGGCTGGCGCGGGTGCCGATCAGGATCTCGGTGGCCGCGCGCGCGGCGGGGCTCGACATCGCCTGCCACGCCGCGCTCACCACCGAACTCACCCGTTCGCGGGTCGGGGTGTCCGGCGTGGCGGGCGGCAACGACTGCAGGGCGTCGAGCAACTCGCTGAACCCGCGGTCGACCACCGCCATCAGCAGTCCGTCGCGGTCACCGAAGTGATACTGGATCACTCCCCAGGTGACGCCCGCGGTGTCGGCGATGTGTCTGCCGCTGGCGGCGGCGATTCCCTCGTCGAGCACGATCTGGACCGTGGTGTCGATCACCGTGGCGCGAGTGCGGTGCGCCCGGATCTGGTTGCCGTGCGCGGGCCGAGTCGGGGCGATTCGTCGCGACGTCACTGTGCGAAGACCTGGATGCAGAACATTGCACCCGTCAGGTTATTCCAGTCGTGCGCCTCGCTGCACGGCGGATCCGGTCCGGCGAGTCCTATGCTTGCCCCAATGGCCGAGCAGACGACGTGCGCAATCATCGGGGGCGGCCCGGCGGGCATGGTGCTGGGTCTCCTACTGGCCCGTGCGGGCGTGGACGTCACGCTGCTGGAGAAGCACGGCGACTTTCTGCGCGACTTCCGCGGTGACACGGTGCACTGCTCGACGATGCGGCTGCTCGACGAGCTCGGGTTGTGGGAGTCGTTCTCGGCCTTGCCATTTACCGAAGTCCGTAAAGCGGCGTTCAATTCGAATGGCCGATCGGTGACCTACATCGACTTCGAGCGACTGCGCCAGCCGCACCCTTTCATCGCGATGGTGCCGCAGTGGGATCTGTTGAACCTCCTTGCCCGTGCCGCCCGTGCCGAACCGGCGTTTTCACTGCGGATGAACACCGAAGTCACCGGGCTGATGCGCGAGGGCGACCGGGTCGTCGGCGTGCAGTACCGGGGTCCGGACGGGCCCGGTGAACTGCGGGCTCACCTGACCGTCGCCTGCGACGGCCGCTGGTCGATCGCGCGTCACGAAGCAGGACTGCGTGCGCGCGATTATCCGGTGAAATTCGATGTGTGGTGGTTCAAGTTGCCGCGCGACGACGACACCGAATTCTCTTTCCTGCCGCGTACCGCGCCGGGCAAGGCGCTGGGAGTCATCCCACGCGAGGGGTACTTCCAGATCGCCTACATCGGCATCAAAGGCACGGACGCACAGTTGCGCGCCCGGGGCGTGGCGGCATTCCGCCGCGACGTGGCCGCGTTGGTGCCCGAGGCGGCGGAGTCGGTGGACGCGCTGGCCTCGATGGACGACGTCAAGCACCTCGACGTCCGGGTGAACCGACTGCGCCGCTGGCACTGCGACGGGTTGCTGTGCATCGGGGACGCCGCACACGCGATGTCACCGTTGGGGGGCGTCGGGATCAACCTGGCGGTGCAGGACGCGGTGGCGACCGCGACGATCCTGGCCGAACCGTTACTGGCGCGGCGGGTCACCGGCCGTGAGCTGGCAGCGGTGCGCCGACGCCGCATTCTTCCCACCGCGGTCACCCAGTTCGTGCAGCGGATTCTGCACCGCGGGCTGCTGGGCCCGCTGCTGCGTGGGGCTGACCCGGCTCCGCCGGCGGCTTTGCTCACCGTCGTGCGGCGGTTGCCCTGGTTGACGGTGATTCCGGCGTACTTCATCGGGGTCGGAGTGCTGCCCGAGCATGCGCCGGCATATGCCCGTCGCCCGTGACGCTGTGCTCCGGCCCACTATCGGGTCGCGATTCGATTCCCGCCGGTATGGGTAGCCATCATCAGTGACATGGCTCCACGAGCCGAGAGGGGACGCAACGTGAATATCAAAAAGACGGCAGGAACAGCATTGATCGCGGCCGCCCTGGGCGCCGGATCGCTCGGCCTGGGCATCGGTACCGCGCAGGCAAAACCAGGCCCGCACATCCCGGGCCCGCCGCCGATTCCGCCCGGACAGGTGGACGGGTGGCAGCAACTGCCGCCTGGGCAAGTCAAGCAGTTCTGCCCGTGGCAATCGCCTCCTGGCCACTGGATCGGTGGCCCGCACGGCATCCCCTGCACCTGATCAGCCGAACACCGCTAGGGGCATTTCCGCGGTATAGCGCGGGTCGACCCGGGGTGGGTTCTCTATCAATGTAGAGTTCGTTCGTGCCCCCAGTCAGGGATAAGCGCCGTAAGCCGAACTCCGGCGAGCGCCGCCGCGACCTGTGCGACGCGGCGATTCAGCTGTTGGCCGACGACGGTGCCAAAGGTTTGAGCCACCTGAAGGTGGACCGCAAGGCCAATGTCCCCGCGGGTACCACGTCGTTCTACTTCCGCACCCGATCAGCCCTGTTGCTTGCGGTGGCCGAGCGGCTGACCGAGTTGGACCTCGCCAACCTGCAGGCGGTGGCGGACGAGTCCGACACCGGCCGGGCGCAGCGCTCGCCGTCGCTGCTGGCGCAGGTGGTGATCCGGTCCGGCCACGAACCGGAGTTGTCCCGGACCCGGGCCAGGTACGAGCTGACGATGCAGGCGGCCCGCGATCCGGAATTGGCAGCCACCCTGGCGCAGGGAACGAACGCCTTCACCAAACTGCATCGCGAGATTCTGGTGCAACTGATGCCGCGCGGCGCCGAAATGGAATCCGCCGTCATCGAAGACCTGAGCAACATAACCTTGACCTTCATCAACGGTCTGTTGGTGCGTTTTGCCCACGGCGACCGGATCGTCGACAGCGCCGAACAACTCGACACGATCCTGGCGGCCCTAGCCACCGGCATTCTCAAGAGCCCGGCGAAGGGACGACTGACGGGCACCGGCAACCCGGCCCCGGCTGGCCGGCGCGAGACCTAGGCGCCCCGGCTTCGGCGCGGCACGCCGTGTCGGGTCTTGCCTCGGAACCCGCCGTGTGGTTCTCTACGAGTATAGAGAATATTCCTATGGCGGCCTCGGTGAGAGCCCGGACCGATTGCCTGTCAAAGCAGTGCGCCACGCAACCTTCCGGGCGTCTCCGGCAGGTGAAAGGGTCGGCGGCAGGAGGGTTTTCGTGACGGCAAGCACCGACACTCAGGTCCACTTCGATCCCCACCAGGTCGGTCTGATCGCCGACCCGTACCCGATGTTCGCGCGGCGATGACCGGCCGGGTCGCGGGTAAGGTCGCGCTGATCAGCGGGGCCGCGCGGGGCCAGGGCCGCTCCCACGCGGTGCGACTGGCCCAGGAAGGCGCCGACATCATCGCGGTCGACATCTGCGGACCGGTCGAAAACATGGCCTACCCGCATTCCACGCCGGCAGATCTGGACGAAACCGTCGACCTGGTCACGGCTCTGGGTCGGCGCATCGTGGCCGTACAGGTCGACGTGCGTGACTACGACGCGTTGAAGTCCGCGGTGGACGGCGGGGTCGCGCAACTCGGCCGACTCGACATCGTCGTCGCCAATGCCGGCATCGGCACTTTCGGCAACAAACTGCACAAGATCCCGGAGCAGATCTGGCAGGACATGATCGACGTCAACCTCTCCGGCGTCTGGAAGACTGTGAAAGCCGGTGTGCCACATGTGATTGCCGGAAAACGGGGCGGTTCAATCGTGCTGACCGGCTCAGTCGGATCACACAAGGCGCTTGCCTACACCGGCCACTACATCGCGGCCAAGCACGGCGTCATGGGATTGATGCGCAGCTTCGCCGTCGAACTGGGGCAGCACATGATTCGCGTCAATTCGGTGCACCCCAGCCAGGTCAACACACCGATGACGATGAACGAGGTGACGTTTCGGCTGTTCCGGCCGGATCTGGAGAATCCCGGCCCCGAAGACTTTGCCCCATTTTCGCAGATGACGCACACGTTGCCGGTCCCGTGGGTGGAGGCCGTCGACATCAGCAACGCGGTGCTGTTTCTCGCTTCGGACGAATCTCGTTATATCACCGGCGTTTCGCTGCCCGTCGATGCCGGCGCGCTCCTCAAGTGATCCCCGACTCAACCAAGTAACAGAACTGGAGAACTGATGCCCGAGTACGACTACGAAGAGCTGAAAAAAGAAGCCGAGCAGTACATCAGGTTCGAAAAGGACGTCAAGAACCGGATCGCGTACATCACATTCGACCGGCCCGAGGCACAGAACTCCACCACACTGGGGATGCGGCAGAACTACGCCGACATCATCCACAAATGCAACGTGGACGACGAAGTCAAGGTGGTGGTGATCCGCGGTGAGGGCGAGGATTTCGGCAGCGGCGGGGACCTGCCCGAACAGCGCGGCATGCTGGAGAACCCGGGCATGCCGCTGCTGCACGAACTCGCGATCAACGACGACGACGTGAAGTACCCACCGGGCGGGTCGTACCGCTACCTGTCCACCGTCACCGACTTCTACGCCAAGGCGAAGGCCGGCAACCGTCCGCTGCAGGAACTTCGCAAGATCAGCATCATCGAGGCCAAGGGTTACTGCTACGGCTGGCACTTCTATCAGGCCGGCGATGCCGACCTGGTGATCTCCTCCGACGATGCACTGTTCGGTCACCCCGCGTTCCGCTACGTCGGCTGGGGCCCGCGGTTGTGGTGGTGGGCCGAGACGATGGGCCTGCGTAAGTTCTCCGAAATGCTTTTCACCGGAAGGCCGTTCAGCGCCAAGGAAATGTACGAGTGCGGGTTCGTCAACAGCGTCGTGCCCCGCGACAAGCTGGAAGCCGAGACCGAGAAGTACGCGCTGGCGTGTTCGCGTTCCCGCCCGACCGACACCGTCGCGGTGCAGAAGACGTTCCTGGAGCTCTACAAACAGCACAAAGGTGAGTACTTCGGCAGCCTGCTCACCGGCATGGTGGAGGGCATGCTGCCGATGATCGCCAACGACGCGCAGGAGGTCGACCTGACCGCGGGCACTTTCGAGAAGGGCCTCAACAACGTAGTCAAGGACAACGACCTGAACTTCCCGCCGGAGTGGCGGCTCAGTCGATCGGGACGCAAGAAGCCCTGATCGTGTCGGTGGCGAGGGCATGTCGGCACTGAGCGGCTTCCGGGTCGTCGAGCTCGACGACTCGGTGGCTGCCGAGTACTGCGGCAAGTTGCTGTCCGACTTCGGCGCAGAAGTCATCAAGGTCGAGGCGCCGGGCAGTGGCAGCCGCACCCGCGCGATGGGACCGATACTTGCCGAGGGGTGCGACGGCAGCGCCTTATTCGGCTATCTGAACACCAACAAATACTCGGTCGCGCTCGATGTCGACGACGCGCAGCTGCACCAGCTGCTCCGCGGAGCCGATGTCGTCCTCGGGGCCGCGCACCTGGCGGAACGCCACCCTGAGGCCGTGTTCTGCACGATCAGCCCGTTCGGCCCCGGTGACTTCGACAATGCCAAGAGCATCAACGTATTTCAGGCCAGCGGCTGGGGTTACCACACACCCAGCCACGCCGGCCCCGCCGAGCCGCCACTGCAGGGTCCCGGACGCTTTCTCCCCGACTACGAAGCCGCACTCGATGCAGCGTTGTGCATCGGCTCCGCACTGTTCCGGCGGCTGCACGGCGGCCAGGGCGAATCGATCGACATCTCCACACAGGCAGTGCTGGTCTCCCGCGCCGACTGCATCGTCGGGCGGTTCGTCGCGGGCGAGGACGCGGCCGGCGCTGACCGCAGTGCCTACGACCAGCGCGGTCCGGCATCGTTCTTCCGGTGCGCGGACGGTTACGTCTACCTGTACGTGACCAGCCGAGCCCATTGGCTGGGTATCAAGGCGCTGCTGGATCATCCGAGCTGGCTGGACGCGTTCGACGACGACTGGCTGGAATTCTCGGTGACCGCGCAGAAGGTCGCCGCCTTTCAGCGCGGCTTCGCCGAGTGGGTCCGTGTCCTGGACAAAGACGTCGCCACCGACCGCGCTCAGCGCCTGGGCGTGCCGCTGGTCCCGGTCAACGAGGCCGGCGATCTGCACCGATCCGCTCAGTACCGGCACCGCCGCTATTTCACGAAGCTGCGCCATCCGGTATTGGGCACCGGCTCCTATCCCACCGTCCCGTACACGCTGAGCGCTTCTCCGGCCGAGATCGCCGCTGCTGCACCAACTCTCGGACAACACACACAGCAGATCACCGGTCGTGACCCGCAGCCCGCAGTTCGGCCGGCGCTCGCCCCACTCAGGTCACCGAGGCACCCGCGCGGTGGCCCCCTGGAAGGGGTGCGCGTCGTCGAGCTCACCAAAGTGTGGGCCGGGCCCTACGCGGGCAAATTGCTGGCACTGCTGGGCGCCGAGGTGATCAAGGTCGAGACCGCAACCAACCCGGAGGAGATGCGCGCCTACGGCGGCACCGACATCGACCACGCGCCGTATTTCCTCAGCATCAACCCGGAGATCCGCAGCGTCGACCTCGATATCAAGTCTCCCGGCGGCATGAGGCGACTGCGCGAGCTGATCGCGCACAGCGACATCGTGCTCAACAACCTGCGTCCCGGCGCAATGGAGCGCCATGGTCTCGGCTATCAGCAACTCGTGGCGATCAAACCGGACATCATCTCGGTGTCGATCAAGATGTGGGGCAATGACGGCCCACTGGGCCACCAGACCGGCTACGCGCCGTGTTTCGCAGCACTGGCTGGCCTGGCCGCGCTGGTCGGGTATCCCGGCGGGCCACCACGCGGCGCCAGCATGCGCTACGGGGATTCCACGGTCGGTGCGGCAGCGGCCTTTGCAGCCGTGGTGGCGTTGGTGCATCGCACGATTACCGGCGTCGGGCAGTTCGTCGACGTATCCGCCGTGGAAACCTTGTCGTCGATGATCGGGGACAGTCTGCTCGAACAGAGCCTGACCGGAAGACGGCTCGGCCCCGTCGGCAACAACCATCCCGACCTGTGCCCGCACGGCTGCTATCCGTGCGCAGACGGTGCCTGGATCAGCATCGCCGTCGCCAACGAGGCGGAGTGGCAACGACTTTGCCGGGTACTCGAGGTGCCCCTGCTGGCCACCGACGTGCGATACGCGACATTGCCTGATCGGCTCGCGAACGCCGGGGCCCTCGACGACGAACTCGCCTGCCGCACCCGCGATCACGACGCCGCTGTCCTGGGCGAGCGATTGCGGGAAGCCGGCATCGCAGCGTGCAAGTGCGCCACGTCCTCGGACGTGATCGGCGACCAACGACTCTGGGATCGCGGGCTGTACCGGTTCGTCAGCGATCACCGCGAAGGTCAACGGCCGATCGTCGGTCCGTCGTGGCGATTGGCCCGATGCCCGGCGGACATCACCCGCGGGGCGCCGTGTCTGGGTCAGGACACCGATGACGTGCTGACCGAGCTGATCGGATCATGACGGCGACACTGGCCGGCACCGCGGCGCTGGTGACCGGCGCCAGCAGCGGTATCGGCGCCGCGACAGCCAAACTCCTTGCCTCGCAAGGGGTCGCAGTCGCATTGCTGGCCCGGCGAGCCGATCGCCTGCGCGCCCTGCAGACCGAGATCGAATCCGCCGGGGGCACGGCGTTGGCGGTACCCGCCGATGTCACCGACTCGGCGCAGGTGGCGGCAGCCGTCGAGCGGGCCGTCGTTGAACTGGGGCGGCTGGACATCGTGGTGAACAATGCCGGTCTGATGCAGTCCGGACCCGCGACCGAGGCGGCGCTGCAGGACTGGGACGACATGGTGGCCGTCAATATTCAGGGCGTGCTCTACGTCGCCCGCACGGTCCTGCCGTATCTTGTTGCCGCCGCTGCGGATTCACCGCGCGGAGTCGCCGATCTGGTTACCATCAGCTCCACCGCGGGCTGGGTGGCCCGGCCCGGGACGGCGGTCTACTCACTGACCAAGTTCGGAATCAACGCGTTCAGCGAAGGCATCCGCCAGGAGATGATCGCCAAACGGGTCCGCGTCGGAGTGGTGGGCCCCGGCACCGTCGACACCGAGATCTTCACCCACCTCACTGAGCCCTCGCGTGCCGCATTCGAACGCCAGACCGCCGATATGGTCAAACTGGTGCCGGAGGACATCGCTGACGCGGTGCTGTACATGGTCAGTCGCGACCGGCGGGTGGCCGTCAACCACATGCTGGTGCGGGCCGCCGAGCAGACGTGGTGACCCCCCGCCTGCCAGCCGACCGGTGGGTGCTTGGCGATGGCTCGGCGTTGCCGATCCCCGTGCACCCGGATGCGTTGCGTGCCGGCGGGCAGCGCTTTCTGACCGACGCCTTCCGGGCCTCGGGCGCGTTGTCGCCGGACAACTGCGTGACCCGCATCGTCGCCTGCAACGAGATCGGCGGCGGCAGCACCGGGCGTAAGGCGGTGCTCTCAGTCGAATACCGCCGGCCCGAACCGGGCGCGCACACCGAGTTGTTCGTGAAGTTCTCCCGCGACCTCGACAATCCCGTTCGCGACCGCGGCAGAACCCAGATGGAGCCTGAAGTTCGGTTCGCCGCACTATCGCGAACACCCGGTTTCCCCATCGCCGTGCCGGACGTGCTGTTTGCCGACTACCAGCAGGCCACCGGCACGGGAATACTGATCACCGAACGAATCCCGTTCGGCGCCAATGGAATCGAACGCCATTACCACAAATGCCTGGACTACGACATGGTGGCACCTGTCGAGCACTACCGGGCGCTGGTCACCGCGCTGGCCCGACTGGCCGGCACGCACCGCTCCGGGCGGTTACCGGACCGACTGACCGCACGCTTCCCGCTGGACGTGCAGTCGGCCACCGTGGGGGAGCGTGCGGACCAGCGCGCCGGACAGCTGGAGCGACGGTTGGTCCAACTGCGTGAATTCGTCGGGACCCATCCCGGGTTGCTTCCCGCGAACGTCCGCGATCGGCAATTCCTGGCTCGCCTGGACCACGACGTACCGCGGGTCGCCGCACATGAGGCGGTCGTGCTGCGTGCACTGGCCGGCGACGCCGACTACATCGCACTGTGTCACTGGAATGCCAATGTGGACAACGCCTGGTTCTGGACGGGTGCGGACGGTGTCCTCAACTGTGGTCTGCTGGATTGGGGTTGCGTCGGTCAGATGAATCTGGGCATGGCCCTGTGGGGAGCCATGTCGGGTGCCGAAATCGGTGTGTGGAACTGTCATCTCGGCGAACTGCTGGACATCTTCGTTGCGGAGTTCGTCGGCAGCGGAGGCCCACGGCTGGACCCGGACCGGCTGCGCCGGCACCTGCTGCTGTACGCGGCGGTGATGGGTGTTGCCTGGTTGTTGGACGTGCCTGCGTTGATCCTCCGCCGCTTCGGTGCTGATGTGCCGGAGAACCGCAAGGATCCGCGCATCCGGGACGACGAAAGCGTGCGCGCACCGCTGCAGATGTTGTCGAACCTGCTGAACCTGTGGGAGCAGCACCGCGTCGGCGGGTTGCTGGACGAACTTCTCGCCGAAGACGCTCAGCGCTGACTCGATTTAAGCCCTCGACGAGTCGACGATCGCGCCGACGTCGCGGTGAGCAGGTGCGGTGCCGAAGGTCCGGCAACGACGATCCGAAGCTGCCGCTGGTGACGTGCTCGGCCGACCCCAAGCCGGCATACCTGCTGATTTATCGCTATCGGCGCAGGACGCCAAGCTGGAGGGCCTACGTCGCAGCCCAGGACGGGCTGTCGGACAGTACCGCTGCGGCACCGTCAGTGATCAGCACGGTGTCGCGACGCAATACCCCGCCCAACCCCCGCTGCCACACGTACCCGGTGATCGCCAGCACCATTCCGGTCGCCAGGCACTCGTCGTCCGTTGCGAGACAGAGTTTTTCGGTTACCACGGGCGGATCGAAACCCAGCCCGAGTCCGTGCGCGACGGGCATCGGCGGCAGCGGCTCGCCGACGGCCGGATAAGCCGCGAGCAACCCCTGCACCGGAGCACCGGCACGACAGCCTGCAATGAGCTTGTCGTGCAGGGCATTTGAGCGTCGGTAGAGATCGCGAACGGGCTCACCGGCAGCCTGGCCGGCCGGCCAGGTCCGGGCGATCTCGGCCACGTAACCGTCGGCCAGCGCACCGGCGGAGAACGCGACCAAGTCTCCCGCGCGTATCTCGGTCCCGGCGCGACGCCACGGGTCTTCGTGCGACGTCACCCAGGTGCAGTCCTGGGTGGCCGGCGTGCTGACGCCACCGGCGGCCATCGCCTCGAGCATCGCGCCGGTCAAAGTCTGCTCGGCAACCCCCGGTCGCAGTTCGGCGACCGCGGCAGCGAGGCCGCGGTCGGCCACCCGCAGCGCCGGTCCCATGGCCGTGATCTCCTCGGGGCACTTGCTGCGTCGCGCGGCAGTCAACGCGGGTTCACCGTCGACGATGTTGGCATGCGGAAACGCCAGCGGCAGTAACGCCGCGAAGGTGGGGGTGATCGCGTCGGTGCCGACCCGGCGGGCGGTGGCAGCTCCCTCGATTCCTTTGATCACCTCGATGAGAGTCATGGGGTTCCAAGCCAGCCCGTAGAGCTGGTCGTGGCTGATCTCCTCCGGGACGCCCTCGTCATCGGTGCTGTTCAGATAGATCCGTCCGTCCGCGCGCACCACCACACACATCGGCCCGAACGGACGGGTCCCGGCGATCCACAGTTGCGGCGCCCCGGTGACGTAGCGGATATTGGCCTGCCGCCCGAGGACCAGGACGTCGAGATCGTGTGCTGCCATCTGGGCCAGCGCGCGCTCGCGGCGGGCCATCCGCAGCGCCGGTGAATCGGGCGAGACTTCAGTCGCCATACGGGGAGTAGGGGTAGTCGGTGATCGGGGTGTAACCGTTCTCGGTGACCACCACGATCTCCTCACTGCGATATCCGCCGGTACCGTCTTCCCACACCACCGGCTCCAACACCAGCACCATGCCGGCCGGGAACATGAAATTGTCGTCGAACTCCGCACCGAGATCGGTTCCGATCATGGGGCTTTCGGCGGGGTAGGTACCGATCCCGTGCCCCAGGTAGAAATGCGGTAGCCACGGCTTGCGCCCGCCGTTGGCCGCGATCGCGGCCCGGGCCAGGTCGCCCGACGTGGCGCCGGCTCTGGTGACTGCCAGGACGGCCTCCAGGATGGCCCGCCACTGCGCGAACTGCTGTTGCTGACGCGGCGTGGGTTCTTCGCCCACCAGCCAGGTGCGCCCGAAGTCCGAGCAGTACCCGGCGTAGCTGATGCTGATATCGGTCCACAACACGTCACCAGCTGCCAGTTCGCGGTCGGTGGTCAACAGCGGCAGGGCCAGATCGCCGTGGGTGGTCCAGACCCCCGTAGCGCGCGAAGCCGGCATCACCTGCCAGATTGCTTCCAGCATGTTCGCGGTGGCACCCAGTTCGAATGCGCGCCGGACGAACGCCGCCGACAGATCGATCTGGCGCACCCCCGGGGCCAGGGCCTGCTGCACGTCGCTCACCGCCTGCTCGGTGATCCGACTGGCGCGACGGATGCAGGAAAGTTCGTCACGGGTCTTGACCAGCTGGGCCGCCGCCAGCACCACTGCCGCGTCTGACGGTGGTCCGGCGGGAAACAGCGCAGCACCGGCTCGCCGCATGGCGCCGGTCAGCTCGTCCACGGCGACGGCGGCGCCCGGCGAGATCAATCCGCTCAGAATCTGAGCGAAATGCGCTACCCCACGGTCGAATTCGAGATACACCGGGGCGTGCAGGTGATCGGCGGGGACCTGGCTCTGGATGGCGACGCCGCTGCGGAACGGCATGAACAGGTGCGGATGCTCGTCGTCAGCCAACACCACGGCGACGGGTCGCTCGACGTGCGACAGGCCGGCGTCCAGCAACGGCCAACTGACCCCGGTGGCGTATCCGACATGGCCGTTCAGCAGCAGGATCAGCGCGTCGACTCCGTGCTGAGTCATCGCCGAGCGCAACCGGGCACCCGTCTCGGCGTGCATCCGCACCCGGTCCGGCTCGTCGGGGATATCGATCACCGAACCGCGCGCGGCGAGTCGTGCGGTCACGCCGACCCCGGCACCGCGACACCGCACCCGAACACCCGATCCACTGTAGATGAGGCGTCCACCTCGGCAGCCGGCTCCGCCATTTGTGCAACGACACGGTCAAGGAGCGGCAACGAAGGGTCACAATCGATGTAGCGCACTGGATTTCGCGGCGATTCAGATGCGACCGTGATCCGCGTGAGTCTTGATGTCGGCGAGCGGTCGCACGTTTCGCTTGCAAACTGGGCGGACCGGCCGCCGCGGCGCTGCCCGCGCGGTCACTGGTTGTTGCCGGGACACATGACGGTAGTCACGGTGTCGTGTTCGTGTGGCCCGCATATCCGGTGGGAATGCGAATGCGGCGCCACCACCTACGGGCCGGGGTTGATCGATTCGTGCGACCTCGCCAACTGACCTGCGCGGGGGCTAGGACGCCTGCCTGGTGTCCAGCGATGTCAGCATGCCGGCGGCCGACCGCTGCCAGGTGAACATCTCGGCGCGGTGCCGCGCGCCCATCCGCCGCTGCGACTCGGGCCGGCCGACGATGTCGCGGGCCGCGTGTGCGATGGCCACCGGATCGTTGTCGGCGAGCGCGCCGCTGTCGGCGGTGACAATCTCGGCCAGGGCCGAGGTGCGCGACACCACGGCCGGCGTGCCACATGCCAGCGATTCCAGGGCGGCCAGCCCGAACGTCTCGTGCGGTCCCGGTGCGAGAGCGACGTCGGCGGAGGCCAGCAGGGCGGCGACGGTGTGCCGGTCGGCGACGAACCCGGTGAAGTCGACCGGTAGCCCGGCGGCCTGACGCTGCAGCCGGGCCTGCAGTGGGCCGGTTCCCACGACGACAAGGCGGGCATCGACGCCGGCGTCGCACAGTGAAGCCAGCGCATCGATGCTGCGGTCGGCGCGTTTCTCCACCGACAACCGGCCACAGTGGACCAGCAGCAGCTGTTCGGGCGCCGCGAAGTTGCGTCTCAGCTCGGCGCAACGCTGCCGCGGGTGGAAGGTGTGCAGGTCGACGCCCAGCGGGACGGTGACGGTGTTGGTCGCGCCGATCCGGTCGAATTCGGCGCGGGCGAACGCGGTGGTGCACACCACGGTGTCGTAGTCGGCGGCGGTGCGCCGGTTGGCGAAATCAGCCACCCGCTGCGCGGCGCGACGCGGAAGCACTTGCCCGGCAAGGCGATCCAGGCGTTCGTGGGAGATCATCACGGTGGTGGCACCGTGCTCGCGGCCCCACCGGCCCAGCGAGCGCAGCGTCAGCCGATCGGAAACCTCCAGGGCGTCCGGTCGCAGCGACTCCAGCAGGGCGCACACCGGCCCGGGCATGATCGCCCGGTAGCCGCCGGTGCGCGGAAGCAGTCTGGCGGGCAACGTGATCCGGACGACCCCGCTGTCCAGAGTGCGGCGGTCTGCGCGTTGACCGGGGACGATCAGGAAAACCTCGTGATCCCTGGCGCAGTATTCCGCGCCCAGTCGGTCGACCGCCGTGCGTAGCCCGCCGGATCTGGGTCCGTAGAAGTTGGCGACCTGTACCACCCGCATACGCCTGAGGGAATCCGGTGCTCATGTGCGGTCGACGAGCGCGGACCGACTGCTGCCTGAATACCGCGTGAAATCCCGTCGGGCGCTGCGGCGGCTCAGCTGGGTTTCTTCAGGTGCGGCCCCAACATCTGGCGCCACGCCCTGGACATGTTCTGGAATTCCTCTTCGCAGTTGCCGGCGCGGTCTTCCGGTAAGTCACCCGAGGACACGATGCCGGCGTTGGCCGTCGTGTCCGACCCGTAGATCCAGCATTCCCAGTTGTACATCCGGGTGATGTCCATCGAGTGGCCGTCCCAGAACGGCAGTTCGTTGGCGTCGCCCGCCTCTTTGGCGCTCAGCCGCCAATCCTGCGCAGTGTCGGTCGCGATGCGTACCCCATTGGGATAAGGCTTGCCGTCGGCGCCGGGGTCCAGCAGCTCGAAAGCCGACAGTTGGTCGGCAACATCCTCTTCGCGGCCGGTGAAAGCGAGCTCGTAGATGGACAGCGTGGCGTGGCCGAGTTCGTGGTAGAAGCCGGAGATCGTCGCGTTGACCGCGGCCAGCGCCGGATCCGGGTTCTCAGCGCGGGCGAATCTCTCTTCGCTTTGCTGAATGTCTTCGTAGCACAGTTGAATCTCGTTGAGGTTGGGATCCCAGTAGTCGTTGGCCTCACCGCACTGCTTGGCCACGGCGCCGACGTCATGCGGCAGGTTCAAGGTGTCGTTGACGTGGCCCGCGACGCTCTCCAACACCTTTGCGTCCACCATCAGCTGGCGGCCGCGTTGCGCCTCGGGGGTGGTGGCCTCCTCATAGCGCAACGTCATCTTCGCCACCACCGGCGGCTCGGTCGGGTTACCGGGTTGCGAGGTCGCCGCCGCTTCTGGCGACGGCCGGCTGCTCCCGGACGGGTGATGATTCTTCGCCTCGCTGCATCCGGCCACCAGTAGGGCCGCGCAGGCGGCGACGACGATGACTGGCCTCCGCATGTCGCGTGCCCCCTTCGTGGCGCGGTGCCGGTGTCGTAACGTTCTCGAGGTCTGCCCGGACCTGTGGAAACGTTACGACACCGGCGTGCAAGAAACGGCGAAACACTCGCTTGACGCGCCATCCGTGCGACCGCGGCCGCGGCAAATCGCTGTCGAACTGAGGACAGTGGTGGTTGAATTAGCCGATTCCGTCCGGGCCCGGGTTCGGTATCGAATGAGAAGGTGATGCGCCCGTTGAACTCCTATGAGCCGCCGCGTGACATTCGCGCGGCGCGGCTGAGGTTCACGTGGTGACGGGCCGATACATCTACCGCTTCGCGCTGCTGATCGTCGGGGTGTGGGCCATGTTGACGGTCGCGGGCAACAGCCTCACTCCGCCACTCGAGCAGGTGGTCGCCGATGAAGACCAGCCGTTCCTGCCGCCCGGGACCAGGGCCGCGGTGGCGGTGCAAAGGTCGGCGGCGGCGTTCTCGCAGGCGCCCACCGACAATGTCGGTTACCTGATCCTGGAACGGATCGGGGCCCTCGACGAACACGATCGGGACTACTACAACCAACTGGTCACGGCGCTGCGCGCGGACAGCACGCACGTCCTTCAGGTGACCGATTGGTGGCTGGTGCCGGCGACCGCGCAGGTCGCGATGAGCGCCGATCGCCATGTCATGACCGCCCCGTTGCGACTCGGGGGGGTGGTGGGTTCGACGGAAGCCGTTGATTCGATCAACGCGGCGCGCGGCATCGTCGCCCAACTGCATCCGCCGGACAATCTGCACGTCTACATCACCGGTCCCGGGGCCACCGTGATGGACGAGTTCGATGCGATCGACCGGCAGACCCAGGTCATCACGGCGACGACGTTCGTGGTGTTATTCGTGCTGCTGTTGGTCGTCTACGGATCCCTGATCACCGCGATGGTGCCCCTGGTATCGGTGACCTTGGCGCTGGCGGTAGCCAAGCCGGTGGTGTCGGCGCTGGCCGCGCGCGAAATTATCAGTGTGTCGCTGTTCTCTCTGTCGGTCAGCGTGGCCGTGGCAGTGGGGGCCGGTACCGGCTTCTCGATCTTCGTGATCGGGCGATATCACGAGCTACGACGACAAAACTTCGATCCCCCGACGGCAGTTGCCGGCGCCTATCAGGGTGTGGCGCCGGCGATCTTAGGCTCGATACTCATCGTCGTGGCACCGTTGGGTGCCTTGGCCTGGCTGAGTCTGGCCAAGATCAGTATGTTCGCGACCACCGGAATTCTCTGTGGCATTGGTGTTTTCGCGGCCGGACTGGCCGCGCTGACGTTGACACCCGCCCTCGTCGCGCTGGCCAGCCGGGCGGACCTGGTCAAGCCGCCGAAGCGAAACTATTGGCGGCGCCGGTGGCGGCGCATCGGCACCCAGGTGGCACGCTGGCCGGCGCCGATTCTGGTAGCCAGCGGAATCCTGGTGCTGATCCTGATCATCGGGCTGCCCGGAGTACCGATCGGGTGGGACGAAACGCAGACGACCTCTGCGAACTCGGAGTCCCGCCGCGGTTACCAGATCGTCGATCAGCACTTCCCGCCGAACCAGTTGCTTCCCGACGTGGTCACGATCGAGACCGACCACGATCTGCGCAACCCGGCGGCACTGACCGCGATCGAGCAGGTGACCAGCAACATCATGACGATTTCCGGGGTCCGGATGGTGCAGTCCGCCAGCCACCCGGGCGGGATGGTCTCCAAACAGGCCGCGCTGACCGCGACCGGCGGCAACGTCGGCGACCGGCTGGAGGAATTCGCCGACCAGATCACCGCTCGGGAGGACACGTTCGCCAAACTCGACACCGCCGCGGGTGAGCTGGTCACCGGGCTCGATCTGATTCAGTCGGGCTCGTTTGCGGGCAACTACGCGATCGGTGGCGTGAGTTTGGCCATTCATCTGACCCAGGAAGCCATCGTGAAGGTGCGGGCCCGGTCCGCGGAGGTTTCGGAGATCTTCGAGCCGCTGCGTAAGTTCGTCGGCGCGTTGACGGACTGCCGGGCGACGCCGGTGTGTGCGGCCGCCCAGGAGGCGGTGCAGTGGGCGACCGCTGTCGTCGACAGCTCCAACACGTTGGCCGATGCCGCCGATCAACTCAGTAAGGAGATCGCCGACGCCGCCGCGGCAACCGGGCTGTCGGGTTTGCCGAACATCCTGATCAGCCACAGCGCCCCACTCGAGCAGACGCGGGCGATGACTGCGGGCTTGCGCGAGGTGCTGAAGAACCCCCGTCCGGTGCCCACCCAAGAACTTCCGACCTACCTGCGCAGTCTGGTCTCCATCTCGCAGGGCAGCCCCGGGGTCGATCTCTACGCGTCCCGAAAGATCCTCACCGACCCGAATATGCGTCCCGCACTGAACGAATTCTTCTCCCCGAATGGACACTCGACGCGACTGTACGTCTATGGCAACGGTCACGAGTGGGGTGACGAAGGCGCGGTACGCGCGCGGGCCATCTCGGTCGCCGTGGCGGATGCGACCACGGACGGCGCGCTGAAATCGACCGGCGTGCAACTCACCGGCGTCGGACCGGCCACCCGCGACCTGCAGGACATCATCGGCGGTGACCTGGTGCTGATGGCGGTGCTCACCCTCGGGGTGATCCTGCTCATCTCGGCTGCGCTGTTGCGAAGTCCGGTCGCCGGGTTGGTGGTGCTGGGCACCATCGCGACGTCGTATGTCTGCGCGCTGGGCGCCAGCGTGCTGATCTGGCACCGTCTGCTGCACCACGAGTTGCACTGGTCGGTGCCGCCCATCGCGTTTGTGTCCATGGTCAGCGTGGCCTCGGGCGGAAATCTGCTCTTCGCCCTGCGTATTCGCGACGGCCTGGCCGCCGGGCTGCGCACCAGCATCATCCGGGCGTTCGCGGCGACCGGCGGCACCGTCACCGCCGGTGGCATCGTCGTCGGGATCACCACGATCGCCCTCGCGTTGAGCAGGGTGGTGAGCGTGGCGCAGATCGGTGTCACGGTGGGTCTCGGTCTGTTGTTGAACGCCCTGGTGATGCGTGCCTTCGTCCTGCCGGCCATGATGGTGGTGCTGGACCGCTGGTTGTGGTGGCCACGGCAGCAGGCCAGTGACGAGGAGGAACTCGAACCTGTCCCGGTCTGAATTGCCCGCACTGTCAACGGATCTGCTGGCGGGGGCGGGCGCGGTGGTGGTCGGCGGCAGCCGCGGCATCGGCCGTGCGGTGAGCGAATTCCTCTGCAGCGCAGGAGCTTCCGTCGTAGTCAACGGTCGCGACCCGGTCGCCGTCCAGCAGACTGTCGATGCGCTCACGGCTGCGGGAGGCCGCGCCGTCGCAGTGACCGGGGCCGCGGACGACGAACACGTCGCTGCCGCACTGATCGACGAATGCGCGACGACGTTCGGGCGATTGGACGTCCTGGTCAACTGTGCCGGCATCGCCGAACCGGCGAACTCCTCGATTCTGCGGATCACCCCGGCGGAGTTCGATCAGCTGGTCGGCTCGCATCTGGGCACCGTGTTCCACACCTGCCGGCTCGCGGCGCCGATCATGGCGGCCCAAGGCCACGGCGCCATCGTCAACACCGGCTCGGCCGCGTTTCTCGGCGACTACGGTGGTACCGGCTACCCCGCCGGCAAGGGTGCCGTCAACGCGCTGACGATGGCGATCGCGGCGGAGCTGAAGGCTGACGGGGTGCGCGCCAATGTGGTCTGTCCGGGTGCGAAGACCCGCCTATCGACCGGGCCGGCGTACGAGGCTCATATCAGGGACCTGCACCGGCGCGGGCTGCTCGACGAGATGACGATGCACGCTTCGCTGCACGCTGCCCCCGCGCAGTACGTGGCACCGCTCTACGGCTACCTCGCCAGCGACGTGGCCCACGACGTCACCGGCCAAATTTTTGTTGCCGCAGGGGGTTTCGTCGGACGCTACGGCCGGCCGGCGCCGCAGGTGCTGGGCTATCGCGACCACAGCGGCAACCCGCCGTGGACGGTCGAGGAGTTGCACACGATGATCGGTGGCCGGCTACCCGAGCAAACCGAACAGCAGCACCAGCGCGCCGCAGCCGACGACCACCAGCGCCGACCCCGTCAAACCGGTGCGGACTGACGCGCCATCGATCGGATCGAGCCAGCGCCGGAACGGTCGCGATGCCGCCGGAACCAGAACCCATTGCAGCAGAACAACACTGATGACGTTGCCCACGAAGATGGCCGGAGCTGTCGCGATCCCCAGCCCGGCGAGCGCCGGGGACAACCACTTGGTCAGCAGCATCACGGTCGGGTACAGGCACAGCACCACCAGCATGGCGGTCTTCCAGGCCGGCGTGATCTTCGTCTGACCGTCGGCAATGCGGACGGTGGAACCGAACGGCGCGCTGCTGGGCAGTTCGGCGAAGTCGTCGGTCAATTCGTCGCGTAGGCGCGGCAACGCATGCCGGCGCTCCGCCGAGCGTATCCAGCCGGACAGCTGGCCCGCGGTGCGGAAGCGCAGCAACGACATCCACTGCCCGGATTCGTCAGCGGGGAACAGTGCCGTCCCTTCATAGCCGGGGAACGCGGCGCAAGCCACCGTCAGATCACCCTGGGCGGCAACGAATTCGACGTCGTTGCCGGCAGCTACGCGGTGCAGGAATATGGTGGCGTTGGCCGGTGCCGGCTCCCCGTCCACGAGCATGAGATCGGCGGTGGACCGCTGAAAGCCCTGCGCGTGGCCGTCGGCGAGTACGGCCCGGCGGTCGGCGCCGTCGAGCCAACCGTCCAGCGTTGCGGCGCTGTCGAACGAGGTCGCGACACCGTGATCCAGCTGTTCGCCGCGCTGGACGGATCGGCGCGCGCTGACAAACCCGGCCGCCCTACGCGCCGAATCCAGGTAAGTGTCCAGCCACCGGTCGAACAGTTCGGGGTCGGCGGGGGGATGAAAGATCGTGATCCCGGTGGCGGCGACTGTCATCCCAGTTGTCTACCATCGCCGCCGGCAGTTTGCGCCGCACGGTCGATTTGGCGATGCGCGCACGTGGGTACGCGGTGCAGGCCCCGGGGTGGGGGCTCGATGGTGAGTCGGGTGCGCCGGGTTCGATTGAACATTACCGTGATGTCACGGGAGTGCAGCAGATGAGTCTGGGACACAAGGGTTTTGGAGTTCAAAACCGGTATCCGGCGCCGAGCGCCTCGACGGCCGCGTTGATATTCGGGACGATCGAGGTGCCGTAGCGGGTCACGATCTGACTGAGCGAGCGCGCGAGGTGTGGACCCACGGCGTCGGCCGGCAGGATGTCTTCGGCGATCACGACACCGTTGACGAGGTGTGCGGCCTGCAGTCGGCCGTCCCGCGCGACTTCGTAACGCCAGTCACCGATCTGGACTCGTTCCGGGTTGGACGAGAACAACCCGCGTCGGGCCGGCGTGTGCCGCACGCCCGGCAGTCCGGCGAAGACCTTGACCACCAACGCGATACCGCCCGGTCCGGCGAGCGCGCCTGCGATGGTGCGACTGATCCATTCGGGATCGAAGTCGCTCATCAGTTGTCCATCGCCAGCACGAAGGTGGGCTCGATGGTCTCTGCACTTCCGGTGCGTCGCACCGCGGTCCCCGCGGTGTAGAACTCCACGGTGTGGTGTCCCCAGGCGTAGTTGGACACCGCGAAGTGCACCCCCACCACACCGGTGGCACCGTCGCGCTCGGCTTCGGTCTGCATGCGCGTCATCGCCAGCTCACGCGCCTGATAGTTGCCCTGTGTCCACTGCGGCATCTCCATATTGCGGCCGATCTGGCGCAATGTCTGCATGAACCCTTGCACCGCAATGTGAAACACGCAGTTGCCCATCACGAATGCCACCGGGGCGAACCCGGAACGCAGCAGCGTCACCATGTCCTGACCGGACAGATGACTGGAAAACGCCTGGCCGTTGGGACGCCGGAAGGCGCCGGGCTTCGCGCTGTAACGCACTGCGGTGCCCACAGCCATGAATTCCAGGTGCTCACCACCCTCACCGTGGTGGCGCCAGTTGAGGCGTACCCCGACGATCCCGTCCGCCTGGAGCGCGTCGGCCTCGGCTTGCATGCGGGCCATCGCGTTCCAGCGCGCCCGGTAGGTCGCTTCGGTGAGCACACCTAGCTCCTGCTGTTGCCGCATGCCGGTGAACTGGAACCCGACGTGGTAGACCGACACCCCCATGACGAGTTCGATCGGCTCGAAACCGGCGCCGTGCAGCAGGGCGAATTCGTTGATCGACAGATCGGACGTGAAGGATTTTCCGGCGTGCGACAGTCGCTCGCTGGCGACCGGATCGAGCGACATCGGCTCCATGGTCGGGCGTCCCTTCTCCTGGTGGGCGGCAGCGTCGGCTCACGGTGTGAGGGTGATTGCCTCTTCGGGGCAGTTCTGGGCACCGGTGGCCGCCTGCACCTCCAACGGACCCGAGACATCCGCCAGCAGCAGTATCGAGTGCCCGACGTCATCGGCGTCGTACACGTCGGGCGCCAACGAGTAGCACCGGCCGTGCCCCACGCACCGGTCGGCGTCGAGCTCGATGTGCGTCATCGCACCGGCACCGGGAAGGTCAGCGGTAAGGCTTCGACCGAGCGGAGCGCCGCGGTGTACTTCAACTCGGTGCCCGGCGCGATCTCGTAATCGGGTATGCGACGGTGAAATTCGCGCAACGCGACCCGCAACTCCATGCGGGCCAGATGAGAGCCGAGGCAGCGGTGCGGACCGCCGCCGAACGCGCGGTGCCGGTTCGGGTTGCGGTTGAAGTCCACCAGCTCGGGATCGGCGAACTCGGCCGGGTCGGTGTTGGCGGCGCCCAGCAATGGGCTGACCCGCTCACCCTTGCTGATCGGGCAACCCCCGATCTCCACATCCTGCATGGCGACCCGCACCACGCCGGGAACCGGTGTCTCCCAACGCAACAATTCTTCGACGGCGTGCGGCAGGATGTCCGGCTGCTCGACCAGTTGGTGGCGGTGCTCGGGATTGCGGGCCAGGTACACGAAGAAACAGTCCAGCGAGTCGGTCACGGTGTCCAGCCCGGCGATCAAGAACAGGAAGCAGATGTCGAGCAACTCCTCGCGGGTGAGCGCGCTGCCACCATCCCCCTTGTGGTGCAGCGCGATCATCGCCGTAAGCACGTCGTCGCGGGGGTTTGCGATGTGGTCGTCGATGGCGCGCTCGAAATAGTCGTAGATCTGCTGCGCCACCGGCGCCGAGCTCGCGTGCCGGTCGTCCCAATCGGTGGCACCCGCCGGGCGGATCACGCCGTCCTTCCACTCCAGGAACGTGTCGAGATCGTCCAACGGCAAGCCGAGCAATTGCAGAAACACGGTACAGGGCAACGGCACCGCGAACTCGGCGTGGAAATCACACTCGCCCCGGCCGGCGAAACGGTCGATCATCTCGTTCACCAAAGCGGAGACCTGCGGCTCACGCCGAGCCATTTCGCGGGGCGTGAACAGCGGATCGAGAATGCGACGGTACTTGGCATGATCAGGCGGGTCGATCTGCAGTGGGATCAGTGGCCGCAGATTGCCGAGATCGACCGCGTCCATGTTCGACGAGAACAGATCGGTCCGTTTGAGTGCCATCTCGATATCGGAGAGCCGGCTGAGCACCACCGCTTGCGGGGAGCGGAACACCGGCGCCGATTCGCGCAGTGCCTTATACATCGGCTGGGGCTCAGCGAGACCCGTCACAGCCTGGTCGACGAATCCCTGGGCTTCTGTCATGGTGTCAGCCTGGCACCGCGGCCAGCGGTGGGCAATGCCCTCTTCGGATGGGTTATTTCGGTCTGGCGTGCCGGTGCGTGACGGCCCGCAGCACTCCGCGCAGCGCGTAGGCAGCCGTGACGAGCGACAGCAGGATCAGCAGGATGAACGTCACCATCCAATTGCTGCGGCTGTGGTTGACGTCCCACCAGATGACAGTGAACAGCAAGACGCACAGCAACAGCACGATGTCACGCCAGTTGCCTTGGTAGGACACCGCCGCCTTGCGCACCGCGCGACCCCGATCCGAGGCTTCCACCAGATCGTCGATGCGGGCGTTAATGGTGCGCTGCAACTCGGCGCGGCGTTCGGCGGCTTCCGGCGGCAGCCGGTCGAGCAGGTCCATATCCTGCTTGATCATGCTGCGAAAGTCAGGCCCCCGGAACTGTCCGGCGGCGATCGCCAGCATCACCCCACCCAGGACCGGCGCACTGTTCAGCGCGAGTTGTCCTATCCCGGCCATGCCCGGCCCTCCTTCGGATCGTCGTACTTCGACGAGGATTACCGAAGCAGGGCAGCGGATCAACCGCCGGTTACTTGCCGTGCGGCAACGCTTCCGGACCGGCCGAATCGCGCGGTTGGCTGCCGCGGGTCAGTCACGATATGCGCATTTCGATAGAAAGTGTTGTGGGACCGGATAATTCGGGCGGTAGCGTCACGGCGCAGGCCCGGTTCGTCGCACCTCGGACACGTCCCGCGCCATGACGAGCAGGGCTTGCGGCCAACTCAACCCGCGCCAGATGCGCGCCCCAGGCGAGCGCCCGAGAGGCATCGGTCCACTACATGCTGGACACTTGTCCAGCATGTAGTAAAGGTGCTGGCCTTACGCCCGCCTCAGGAACGGTTGCTGTGACGGATCCTGATACGCTGAAACTCATCTTGCTCGGACTATGGCGTCCTTGCTCCGGTGGGACCGGTCGACTAAAGTTCGAATCGAAACCAGACAAGTGTCCATAAATGCGGCATATGCAGCCCATGTCAGCCGCGTAGTCCGACGTTGTCGCCACTCGAAGGACCGTCCATGACCAGCAGGTACGCCGCCCTCACCCGTGCGCAGCTCGCCACCCTGGTGCCGGAGTTGCTGCTGATCGGTCAGATGATCGACCGGTCTGGAATGGCCTGGTGCATCCAGCAATTCGGTCGTGAGGCAATGCTGCAGATCGCGATCGACGAATGGGCGGGTGCGAGCCCGCTGTACACCAAGCGCATGCAGCGCGCGCTGCGCTTCGAGGGTGACGACGTGATCACCATCTTCAAAGGCCTGCAACTCGACATCGGTGCGCCGCCGCAGTTCATGGACTTCCGGTACACGGTGCACGATCGCTGGCACGGCGAGTTCCACCTCGATCACTGCGGCGCGCTGCTCGATGTCGAACCGATGGGCGAGGAGTACGTGCGCGGCATGTGCCACGACATCGAGGACCCGACGTTCGACGCCACGGCGCTGGCCACCAACCGCAGGGCCCAGGTTCGGCCTATTCACCGGCCGCCCCGGACACCGGCGGACCGCCAGCCGCACTGCGCCTGGACGGTCATCATCGACGAGTCCCACCCCGAGGTCGGATTCATACCGGCACTGGACATCGTCGGCCGTACCCGTGCGGCCACCACCGAACTCGATCCCATCGACGGGACCGAGCCGGGCCAGGCGGATTACTCGGGTCCGCTGGTCTCCGACTTCGACTTCGAGGCGTTCTCCCACTCGGCGCTGGTTCGCCTGGCCGATGAAGTGTGCCTGCAAATGCACCTGCTCTACCTCTCGTTTGCCCTTGCGGTGAGCGAACGCGCCGAGGGCGATGCGGAGAAAGTTCGCTTGATAGCCACCAAGCAGCTGATCGGCCTGGCGGGTCTGGCAGCCGAGCGGATCCACCGGTCACTTGAGCTACCCGGTGGTGTCGAGGGCGCGGTGCGGGTGCTGGAACTGCACCCGCTGTTCAACCCCGCCGCCTACGTGTACGCCGACTTCGAGCACGACCGCGTGCATCTGCATCCGTCGCCGGCCCATGAGGACGCGGCGTGGCCGGCACTCGTGTCGGCGGCATCGGTCGAACCGTTACAGGCGATCGTCGCCGCTGTCGATCCGCACCTGAGTGTCGAGGTGAGCGGAACGCCGACGGACTGGACCGCCATCGTCATCGAAACAGAGACTGCGGCAAAGGAATTCGATGAGGTTGCGGTGACAAAGTTCAGTGGCGGCTCGACATTTGTGTTCCAGCCGCGCAAGTCATTGCCGCTCACCCCGGTGTAGAGCTCTCGACGGATGCCCCGAGGATGAGCTGGACCGCTTCGTCCAGCTGTCCGGCGATCTCCTGGTAGGTGGCGAAGCGCGCGCTCATCAGCGCTCCGATAAAGGTCATCTGCAATGTCGACTTCACCGCGCGCGGCCAGCCCGGGCCGAGTGCGGCACCGATGCGCCGCGCCACCTCCTCGGCGATCTCGTCCCGCAGCGGCGCCACGGCGGCGTCGTCGGCGATCAGTGCCGCGCCGCAGCCCGCGGTCAGCTCAGGTTCTTCGGCAACGACAAGGGCCATGTCTCGCATCGTCGCGCTCACCCTGGTCCTGGTGGTGTCGTTGACGTCGGTGTGTAGCGGTAGTTCGCGCAGGAAACGCAGATAAACCGCGGCAACCAACGCACTCTTGGACGAGAAGTAGGTGTAGGCACTGGCCGGTGACACTCCCGCACGCTGCGCGACCGCACGCATGGTCAGGTTGGCGTAGGAGGATTCACGCAGCTCCTGCAGACCGGCGTCCATCACCTTGCGAATGGTCTGACCCGGACGCCGATCGGACCGGCGCCCGGTGCCGGTGGCGACGTCACCTGCCAGCGGCGCCCTTGCATCTCCTGACACCCGTCCAGTGTAGAAAGCCGGCCTGCCGGCAGGGCTGACGGACCGGCCGTAACGTAGGCGCTGTGAGCCGGGACGATCGACGTCAGTGGGACGCGCGTTATCTGCAGTCGGGAACGGCACCGGCGGTGGTGGCTCCCGAATTCCTTGCGCCGCATGATGATCTGATACCTACCGGGGGACAAGCTCTCGATATTGCCTGCGGCCAAGGCCAACACGCGGTTTGGCTCGCCCGGCGGGGTCTGCAGGTGTGGGGATGGGACGTGTCCGCGGTAGCCATCGCGGATGCACGGAAACTGGCGCGGCAGAACGGAGTCGGTGAGCGGTGCCGGTTTGATGCCGTCGACCTCGACGACGGACTGCCCGACGGCGATCCCGTCGACCTCATCCTCTGCCACAGGTTCCGCGACCGCCGCCTGGACCGGGCGCTGATCGATCGCCTGGCGCCGCGCGGTCTGCTGGCAATCGCCGCGCTGAGCGAGGTGGGCGCCGAGCCTGGGCCGTTTCGCGCAGCACCAGGCGAACTGCCCTCAGCATTCGCTGAACTGACGGTGCTGGCGGCCGGTGAGGGCGAGGGCCGGGCATGGCTGGTGGCGCAGGCGTGACGGGCAATCGCCGCGAAACCCCCCGCCAGGATGGGTTTCGCAGCGGCACAAGCGAAATCATTGAGTAACACCGCTGGTGAGCGGTGCGGGGCAACCGCGTCGGGTAGGGTCACAACCATGGAGCGGCGCGTCCTTGAAGCGGTCATCTATGAACGTGAGCCACCGATCGCGCGGATCATCCTCAACCGGGTCGACAAAGCCAACACCAAGGACGCGGTGCTGGTCACCGAGGTCGACACCTGCCTACACGAGGCAGACCGCGACGGTGAGATCAAGGTCGTCATCATCAAGGCGAACGGCAAGGGCTTCTGCGGCGGCCATGTGGCCCGCTGGGGTCCGGATGAAAACCCGTATCCCGATTTCGGAAACACCTTCGAGGACCTCTACAAAGGCACCGCCGACCTGTTCTTATGGCCGACGCTGTACCTGTGGGAGTTCCCGAAACCGACGATCTCGCAGATCCACGGCTACTGCATGGGGGGTGGGATCTATCTCGGGTTGCTGACGGATTTCTGTGTCGCCTCCGACGACGCCTATTTCCAGATGCCCCTTGCCCAAAGCCTCGGTGAGCCGGGCGGGCACACCATGATCGAACCGTGGCTGCTGATGAACTGGCACCGCACCATGGACTGGCTGCTGCTGGCCCCGACGCTGTCCGCTGAGCAGGCCCTGGAGTGGGGTCTGCTCAACAGGGTGGTGCCTCGGGATGACCTGGAGGACACCGTCGAAGAAATGGCGGCCAGGATCGCCCAGATCCCGCTGACCACGCTGATGGCGGTGAAGAACAACGTGAAGCGGGCCTGGGAGTTGATGGGCATGCGGGTGCACCTGCAGGTCAGTCACATTCTGACCAACATGGTGGGTGCCGCCACCGACGTGCAGGCCCGGCGGGCCGAGCTGATGCAGTCGGGCATGAAGCCGCGCGACTTCATCGGCCGCGACGAGTAGCGCGAGCAGACGCAAAAGCCCCTAATTTCAACGGGAAAAAGGGGCTTTTGCGTCTGCTCGCGCGGGTCAGCGGGTCATCTCGCCGGCCACCCGGCGGCCCGCCGCGTGTCGGGCGGCCACGTAGCCGAACACCATCGAGCTGGCGATGCTGGCCCCGGCACCCGGGTACGTCCGGCCCATCACCGTTGCAGTGGTGTTCCCGGTGGCGTAGAGCCCTTCGATCACCCGGTCCTGCTCGTCGAGTACCTGGGCGTGCTCATTGGTGATCACCCCGCCGCAGGTGCCGACGTCGGCCGGCAACACCCGGGTGGCGTAATAGGGCGCCCGGTCCAGCGGGCCGAGGGCGGCGTTGGGTCGGTAGCCGGGATCGCCCAGACAGTCGTTGTAGGCCGATTGCCCCCTGCCGAAGTCGGGGTCTAACCCCTTGCGGGCGAACTTGTTGAACCGCTGCACAGTTCGGACGAGTTCGTCAGCGGGCAGGTCGATGTGGCGAGCGAGGTCACCGAGGGCATCGGCCCGTTTGACCGCACCGTTGGCGATAAGTTCGGGCGGCAGGTGCTGACGCTTGACCGGGTTGGTACCCGCGACGTAGCGGCGCACGTAGCCGTCGTCGAAGATCATCCAACAGGGCACCGCTTTGTTGGCGTACATTGCTTTGCCCACTTCGACATACGAATTCGACTCGTTGCAGAACCGGCGGCCGGAGGAGTCGACGTAGATGGCGCCGGGGCGCTGACGGCCGGAGCCCAGCGACGCCGCGGCCGCGCCGCCGTTGGCGATGAAAACCGAAGGCAGCCACCATGCTTCGTCGAGCAGATCGGTCTTGGCGCCCAGTCGCATCGCGGTTTGCAGCACTTCGCCGGTGTCCCCGGCGTTGGCGATCGACCACTTGCCGTCGTTGGGCTGATCGCCGCTGTACCGCCGGCGCATGTCGGCGTTGTGGCCGAAGCCTCCGGCGGCCAGCAGAACGCCTTTGCGCGCTTCGACATTGACCGGGGTGCCGTCGTGGATGATACGTGCGCCGACGACGCGGCCGTCCTCGACGATCAGATCGTCCATTGCGGCGTTGATCCACAGCGGGGGTTCGCCATCGCTCAGGTCGATCAGCACCTTGAGCATCTGGCCGATCAATGACGCTCCGTTGGTGAGGAGTTGGCGGCGGGCGATCTTCGCGGCCCGAGTGCGGGCGAAAACCTTAGTGGCCACGGCGAATGCGCGAGGCGACCGGTTGAAGTACTGCACTGAGCGCAGTTCGTTGGTGAGTACGGTGTAGCCGTAGTTCTTGGCCAGCGACGGCTGCACTTTGTCGTGCCAGCGACCCAATTCGGCGGCGTCGAAAGGTATTCCCTCCACCGCCCGGCCGGACTCGTTGCCGCCCTTGTGGTTCGGGTAGTAGTCGCTCCAGCCGGCGCAGCGGATCAGCCGAACACCTTTGCGCACCAGGAAATTGATCATCTCGTAGCCGGCGGTGAGAAACATCTCCCGACGCGCGGGGGAGGAGGCCGGCCCGATGTCACCGACCACGTCGGCCAGGTAGGCCAGCCCGTCCTGGTGCGAATCGGGGATGCCGTCGGCGCGCATCAGCGGATTGTTGGGCAGCCAGACGATGCCGCCGGACAGGCCGGTCGAACCGCCCACCAGGGCCTGTTTTTCGACGATCAGGGGTTGCAGCCCGGCATCGAGGGCGGCGAGTCCGGCGACCATCCCGCCACCGCCGCTGCCCGCGATCACCAGGTCGACCGAGCGGTCCCACTGGGTGCTCATCGGCCGACACCGGCCGTGAAACCCAAATCTGCGATCGGCACGTCGATGGTGGTGTTGGTCTTCTGAATCGCCGGCACCAACGCCTGATACGGCAGACCAGCGAGGAATCCGTCGACCACGCGTTCGAAGTTGGAGATCAGCCCTTCGATCTGACTGGACAGCCGCATGAACTCAAACCCCTTGGAGTGCAGACCTTTTTGTTGTCTGGGCAGGTTGGCGAAATCCTGGGCCGGGATCGGCGGCCACCGCCGATCATCGGGTGCCATGGGCTCCGGTGGGGTCGGTCTGCCGGTGAGCTGGTCCGGCGGAATCCGGGTGAGCGACCAGATTTCGAACAGCGTGTCCTCTGGACCGAGCGGGCGGATGCGGTACGACGACGCGCTGCTGTACTGGGGCAGCAGAAAATAATGCGGGAAGCAGAACCCGATGGCATCCACGATGCCGCGGCGCTGCAGGTCGTTGAGGTCTGGAATATCGCAGCCGCGGGCCCGATGCCAATGCACCACAGCGTCATTGAGGGTGCGCTTCCACACCGCCATCGCCTCGGCGGGGTCGGCGGGCAACTCGATATCCTGCAAGCCCTCGGCGATTCGGACGTCGTTCTCGTGCGTCATCCCGGCCATACCTTCGCCCAGCGTGCGCATGAAATACAGGCTGGTCTGTACGGGTCCGGGTGGTTTGCCGGTCGCCGGCTGCGACGACGGCAGCAACTGCGGATGGGTCTGCGGGACGTGATAGCCCTCCATGAACGCGGCCGTCGCGAGCTTCCAGTTCACCGGAAGCCGGCACGACTGCCACCACTCGGTGCGCAGCGATTCGACCTTCCAGGCGTCGTAAATGGTGGCGAACGGTTCGAAGCAGTCCCGCAATCCAGGTGCGTCATCGTCGAGGTTGATCCACGCGCAGCCACCCCAGAGCTCACATCGCACCGGTACCAGAGCCAGATCCTGCGGGTCCAGATTTTCTTCGTCGAACGTCTCGGACCGCAGCACGAAGGTGTTGCGCCCGTCGATACCCCAACACCAGCCGTGGAACGGGCACACGAAAGTGCGCCGGGATCCGTTCCCCTCCACCAGTTTCACTCCGCGGTGACGGCACGCATTGTGGTAGGCCCGCACGTTCTCGGTGTCCACCCGCACGACGATGATCGACTGATCCAGGATTTCGTACTCTACGAAATCGCCCGTCTTGGGGATCTCCTCGAGCCGGCAGGCCATCTGCCATACCCGCGGCCAGAACATCTCGTTCTCCAGCGCATAGAAGTCCGGGTCGTAGTACCGCTGTTTGGGAATCCGGTCGGCGGACTGCACCGCCCACGGCACCGGAAGCGGCGTCCAGTTCACGTTCATAACGTTCCTTCAGTCATAGGATCCGGGACCTTCGTCCGTGCCAGTAGCGTTCCCGGATACGTCGCTTGTAGAGCTTGCCGTTCGGGTCGCGGGGTAGCTGCGGGTCGAATTCGATGGTGCGGGGGCACTTGTAGGCAGCCAGGTGCGCCCGGCAGTAGTCGATCAGCTCGGCCGCCAAGTCGGGGCCGGGTCGGATGCCGTCAGCTGGTTGCACGACGGCTTTGACTTCCTCGCCGTACTCGTCGTTCGGCACGCCGAACACCGCCGCGTCGACGAGCTTGGGGTGCATCACCAACACGTTCTCCACCTCCTGCGGATAAATGTTGACCCCGCCGGAGACGATCGTGAACGTGGCACGGTCGGTGAGGTAGAGATACCCGTCTTCGTCGACCCGGCCCACGTCTCCCAGGGTGCGCCAGCCGCGATCGTTGGAGACCGAGGCGGTCTTGGCAGGATCCTTGAAGTACTCGAAGTCGGGGCCGCCTTCGAAGTACAGCTCACCGGATTCACCGACGGGCAGTTCCCGGCCGTCCTCGCCCACCACGTGGACCGTGGTCATCGGGATGCCCACCGACCCCGGGTGGGCCAGCCACTCCTCGGGCCCGATCGTGGTGCCCGCGAATCCTTCAGTGCCACCGTAATATTCGTGGATGATCGGGCCGAACCAGTCCATCATCCGATGCTTGACGTCGACCGGGCAGGGTGCGGCTGCATGGATCACGCACCGCAGGCTGGACACGTCGTACTCGTTGCGCACGGACTCGGGCAGCTTGAGCATCCGCACGAACATGGTCGGCACGAACTGAGCGTGGGTGACCCGATGCGTCTGAATCAGCCGCAGCACCGTCTCGGCATCGAACTTGGGCACGATGACCGACGCGGCGCCCACCCGGTTGACGGCCATGGTGTAGTTCACCCCGGCGGCGTGATACGCCGGAGCGGGGGACAGGTACACGCACGACGGATCCATCCCGTACTTGTGGGTCAGCGCGAGCTGCAGGACGGCTTGCGCCCACGACCCGTTGCCGTCGACAGGCAGTGGGCGGCGCACCGCTTTGGGACGGCCCGTGGTGCCCGATGAATACAGCATTTCCGAACCGTCCGACAACGCAGGCGCCGGGCCGGCGCCCGCGAGCACGTCCTCGTACGACTGCCAGCCGGTGAGTTCACCCCCCACGGCCACGTGCATGCGCACGGCGGAATTGACCGCACCGAGTCCGGCGGTGAGACCGGCGTACGACGCATCCACGAACACCGCCCGGGCGTCGGAATCGTCGACGACGTAGGCCACCTCATCCGGCGTGAAGTGGGTGTTGACGGTCGTGTAATACAGCCCGGAAAGCTGGCAGCCCCAAGTGATTTCGAAGAACTCCGGCCGGTTCGGCAGGATCAGCGCCACCCCGTCGCCGCGACGCAGGCCCGCGTCGTGCAGCGCCGCGGCGACCCGTTGGCTACGGGCATACAGCTCGCCGAACGAGATCGCGCAACCGTCGACGATCAGCGCCGGCGAGTTCGGCGCTGTGATCGCGTGGTCTGCGATGTTCACCGGCGCACTCAGCTGGTGGGCGCACCGTCGGTAGACGCGGCGGCGGCAGCCTGACGGCGGGCCTGCTCGGAGGGCAGCACCTTGTCCTTGAACACGGTCTGGATCAGCTGCTGCACGTCCTTACTGATGGAAGCGAGAGCGACCAGGTCGTTGGAACTCTGCCAGTGCACCCGCATGCCCATCAGCTCCCAGGCGCGCTTGAGATTGGCCTTGGTCGCCAGCAGCGTCGTCATCGGTGCCTGCGCGATATGGCGCGCGATCGCCTCCACACGCGCATCCAACTCCTCGCGCGGCACGACCTCATTGACCAGACCGACCTCGAGTGCCTTTTTGGCATCGATGACCTCGGCCAGATACAGGTAGTACGCGGCCCGCCGCCAGTTCATGAAAACCCAAGGCTCGATTGAGCATTCACCGGAGGGCATGCCGAAGCCCTGCAGCGGCGGGTAGGAGAAGTAGGCGTCTTCGGCGGCGATCACGATGTCGGTGGTCAGCCCGTAATGGGTGCCGCCGCCCACGCAGTAGCCATGCACCTGCGCGATGGTCGGCTTGGAGAACTCCCACAGGTTCAGGATCGGCTTGACGAACAGGTCGGTCTGCGGCTTCCACGGCGTGCCCATCACCCCGGCGGCCTCGACGAAAGACGGGTAGTCGACGGCGTTGTTGCCGATCGCGTGGCCCGAGCAGAAGCCTTTGCCGTTGGCTTTGAGAATCAGCACTTTGATGTCGTAGTCGCGGTCGGCGTCCAGCAGGGCGGCGTCCACCTCTTCGGCGAGCTTCTGGTCCTGCGCATTGGCTTTCTCGGGCCAGTTCAGCGTCACCCGTGCGATCGGGCCTTCCTTTTCGTAGATGATGCGTTCGCGAGTCTCGTTGAGGTCCATACGGCTGCCATACCTTTCGTTGGATCGGATTATGAAGTGATGACGCCGATTTGGGCGCCGATGTCGTAGGTGGTGCCGACTTCGCCGGTCCACTGCACGGTGCCCGATGCCCCGGCTTCGATTTCCTGCTCCACCTTCTCGGTGGCGATCACGTAGATCGGGGTGCCCTCCTCGACGTGTTCGCCGGCGCCGACGAGCAGGTCGGTGAGTTCGGCTTCGGACACGGCCACCGAGACGCGGGGGATCCGAATGATGAAGTCAGCCACGGGCGGCGACCTTGTCCAGGGTGCGCTGCGCCGCGGCCACGATTCGCGCCGGCGACGGATACATCTGCGCCTCCAGCGCGGGGGCGGCCGGGTTGGGCACGAAACGCGCGGCCACGCGCTCGATGGGCGCGGCCAGTTCGCCGAACAACTCGGCCTGCAGGATCGCCACCACTTCGGCACCCGGGCCGGCGAATTGGACGGCATCGTGCACGACCACGACCCGCTTGGTGCGACGCCCGGATTCGACGATCGTCTCGACATCAAGTGGGACCAGGGTGCGCAGGTCGACGACTTCGGCGCTGACCCCCTGTTCGGCCAGGGTGGCCGCGGCCGCGAGAGCGTCGTGCACGGCGCGGCCGTAGGCGATTAGACTCACGTCGGCTCCGGAGCGCTTGATGTCGGCCTGCCCCAACGGAATTGCGAAGCCGGCGTCCAGCGGAACGGGACCCTTGCGGCTCTGCAGCCGGATGGTCTCCACGAACAGACACGGGTCGTCGTCGAAGATGGCTGAGGTCAGCAGGCCCTTGCCGTCACGGGGGGTGGAGGGGACGATGACCTTCATTCCCGGGATGTGCATGAACCAGGCTTCCAGGGATTGTGAGTGCGTCGCGCCGGTGGCCAGGCCCGCGTAGACCTGGGTGCGGATGGTGATCGGTGCGGTGGTGCGCCCCGCCGTCATGAACCGCAGTTTGGCGGCGCTGTTGATCAGCTGGTCGGCGGCAATGCCGATGAAGTCCATGATCATGATCTCGGCGACCGGGCGCAGGCCGTCGATCGCCGCGCCGATCGCGGCCCCGACGATCGCAGCCTCGGAGATTGGGGTGTCCAACACCCGGTCGTGGCCGTACTTCGTCGACAATCCGGCAGTGGGTCCGGACGCCCCCGGGTCGGCGATGTCCTCGCCGAGCAGGAACACCCGGTCATCGGCTTCCAGCGCCTGGTCCAGCGCGAGGTTGAGCGCCTCGCGCATCGTCATCTCTTTCTCTTGCATGCTGTCTGGAACCTCACACCGGAAACTTGATCGGAGTCGCGTACACGTCACGGTCGAGTTCGTCGATGGCCGGTGGATCGGCGCCCAGCACAGTGCGTAGCGCGTCCTCCACGCGTGCCGCGGCGTCGGCATCGATGCGGTCGAGGGCGTCGGCACTACAGATCCGGGTGTGGGCCAGGTGTTCGCGAAACCGCGGCACCGGGTCGGCGGCCATTGCCGCGGCGAGCTGGTCCTTGGGGATGTAGGGCATTCGATCGCCGAAATAGTGGCCGCGGAAGCGAAAGGTCACGCATTCGATGAACGTGGGCCCGCCGCCGCCGCGCGCCCGGTCCAGCGCTTGGTCCAGCGCCGCTTTAACCGCCAGCGGGTCGTTGCCGTCGACCCGGACTCCCGGCATGCCGTAACCGGCCGCGCGGTCGGCGACCTGTTCGAGTTTCATCGTGTCCGACGTCGGAGTCATCTCGGCGTACAGGTTGTTCTGGCAGACCAGCACCAGCGGCAGGTCCCACAGTGCGGCCATGTTGGCCGCCTCGTGGAACGAGCCGGTGTTGGTGGCCCCGTCGCCGAAGCTGACCACCGTGACGCGGTCCAGCCCCTTGCGTTTGCCGGCTATCGCCAGCCCGACCGCCACCGGGAGACCGGCACCGACGATACCGGTCGAAAACATCACTCCCGCAGCAGGATTGGCGATGTGCATGGTCCCGCCCTTACCGCGGCCGGCGCCGACGACCCGCCCCATCATCTCGCCGTAGATCTCCTCGAGAGGCACACCTTTGCCGATGAGGTCGTGCAGTCCCCGGTAGGTGGTCACCAACTGATCGTCGGACCGCAGGGCGACCGCCATGGCGGCGGCGATGGCCTCCTGACCGCGCGACGGCCAGTACACGCACATGAACTCGCCGGTGGCGATGCCCTTCGATAGACGGTCGTCGGCCGCCTTCATCAACGCCATCAGCTCATAGAGGCGACGTGCCACGGGCGCCGGCCCCGGGTCGCGGTCATTCACCGGGCTTCTCCATCTTCATTGCAGGACAATTGCATCCGCGGAGTCAGGATCCCGACCAGGGCTTGACTTTGAGGAAGCCGCCACCGTCTACCCGCAGTTGCTGACCGGTGATGTAGCGGGCAGCGTCGGAGGCCAGGAACAGCACAGCGGCGCTGATGTCCTCGGGTTCCACGTAGGGGATCGGCATCGCCTGAACCAGCGGGAAGATCGGTTCGGCGTCGGCTCGGGTGGGGTTGGGCAGGTCGGGGCGAAACGCGCGGTACATCGGCGCGCTGTGCAGCATCTCGGTGTTGACGTTGGTCGGGTGGACCGCGTTCATCCGGATGGAGAACGGCGCCAACGCCCGTGCGAAATCGTTGACGTAATGCGCCGCAGCGATTTTCGCGAATGCGTAGCCGGCCCCGCCAGGTCCACCGTCGATGCCGGTGGTGTTCATCGACGACATGAAGGCGGCGTTGGATCCGATCACAATGACCGACGCCCCGGCTTGCAGATACTTCAGGCTGCCGTGCACCAGGTTGAGCACTCCACCCAGATCGACGTCCACCGCATCGGCGAAGGCCTGCGGCGGCAGACCCGCGGTCAGCGGGCAGATCCCGGCGTTGGCGACGACGATGTCCAGCCGTCCCAGTTCGGTGACGCCGTCGTCGATCGTGGCGAACAGGGCCGCGCGGTCGCGGACATCGGCGATGGCCGAGAACACGCGCTGACCTTCCTTTTCCACCAGTCGCACGGTTTCTTCGAGATCCTCGGGGCGGGCCAGCGGGTACTCGTTGGTCTCGATGTCTTCACACAGGTCCACGGCGATGATGTCGGCACCCTCAGCCGCCAGCGCCCGCGCGTGGGATCGGCCCTGGCCCCGCGCCGCGCCACTGATCAGCGCCACCCTGCCGGTCAATTGGCCCATGATCCGCCCCTCACCCCGGTGTGTCCGAGCCAGCTAGATAGCCTGCGGCACAACGCCATTCGACCCCCGCCAGTCGATCTCGGCGCAGTGCATGTCCAGCTCCGTCGCATCTGGTCCGCCGACGGCCACGCACCGATGCGCTCGGTCGCCGGTTGGGCTATCAATATGCCTTACAGTAGCTAGAATATCTAAAATAGCAAGAAATGACGTGCGTCACTCAGGGGGTGGACAATGGCGGCTGTGCTCAGCGGCGTTCGAGTCGTGGAGTTGGCATCGTGGACGTACGTGCCGTCGGCCGGCGTCGCATTGGCGGACTGGGGCGCGGACGTGATCAAAGTGGAGGGCGTCGCGTCCGGCGACCCCGGCCGCGCGCTGGTCGTCGGCGGCTTCACCCGCGAGGCAGCCCGCGCCGACGCCGACTTCATCCTGGAGTTGAGCAATCGCGGCAAGCGCAGCATCGCAATCGACCTTAAGTCCGACATGGGCAGAGATCTGTTCGGTCGCCTGCTGGCGACCGCCGATGTGTTCCTCACCAACTGGTTGCCCGGCGCCCTGGAGCGGGCCCGACTCACGGTCGCAGACATCCGCTCGTTCAATCCGAACATCATCATCGCCCGGGGCACCGGGCTGGGGGTGCGCGGTCCCGATCGGGACCGGGGCGGGTTCGACGCCGCCACCTATCTGGCGCGCGGCGGAGTGGCCTATACGCTCACTCCGTTCGGCACCGAGAATCCGGCAGTGCAGGGTCCGGCGTTCGGCGACCTGCAGGGCGGCGCGACGTTGGCCGGCGGGGTGTGTGCCGCGCTGTTCCACCGCGAACGCACAGGCGAGCCCAGCATCGTGGACTCCTCGCTGCTCGCGCAGGCGATGTGGGCCATCGCGCCGTCGATTTCGGTGGCCGACCTGTTCGACATCGACGGGATCCCCGGCGCACCACCGGGATTGGCGATCAATCCGCTGGTGGCGCGGTACAGGACCAAGGACGACAGGTGGATTCAGCTGGTCTTTCTGCAACCGGACAAGTTCTGGGCCGGCTTCTGCCGGCGGATGGGCCTGGGCGAGTTGGCCGACGATCCGCGGTTCGTGCCGTCGAGCAACCTGATCGCCAACGCAGCCGAAGCCACCGAGATCTTCGCGAATGCGTTTGCCCACCAGGATCTTGCGCACTGGCGGCGGGTGCTCGAAGACGAACCGGGAGTGTGGGGAGCGCTGGCCACCCCGCGTGAAACGCTCAACGATCCGCAGGTCGAACCCAATGGATATGTCATCACCAATGTCGACGACCGGGGCGAGCCTTACCGAACCGTCGCCGCACCAGTGCAATTCAACGAGACCCCGCCGAATCCCTCGCGGGCGCCCGAACACGGCCAGCACACCGAAGAGATCCTGCTGGAGCTGGAGCTGGACTGGGACGACATCGCCCGCGCGAAGGACGTCAAAGCAATTCTGTAAGCGTTGTCACATGCGGCCACCGAGTGGGTGTCGGACCGCAACGACCCGGATGATCGCAACAGACTCAGGATGACGATGTTCGTGTCAAGCATTTGGACCAATGCTCGCTTCAGCTTCATCTAGTGTGTCGGCGTGGGTCAGACGAGACTGGACGCGCCCGGCCGCCTGCAGCGCTACGAGCAGGCGTTCGCCGGTCTGGACGCACCCTTCGCCTTCGTGGACCTCGACGCGATGTGGGACAACGCCGGACAGCTGCTGCGGCGGGCAGGCGACAAGCCGATCCGGGTCGCCTCGAAGTCATTGCGGTGCAGGCAGTTACAACGCGAGATCCTCGATTCACATGCCCGGTTCGACGGCCTGATGACGTTCACGCTGCGCGAAACGCTGTGGCTGGCCGGACACGGTTTCGAGAATCTGTTGCTGGCCTACCCGACCACCGACCGGGCAGCCTTGCGTGAGTACGGCGAACTCTCCGCCGAGAATCCGGCGGGCGCGCCGATCCTGATGGTCGATTGCGTCGAACATCTGGACCTGATCGAGAGCGTGACCGATCGTCCCGTGCGGTTGTGCCTGGACCTGGACGCCGGCTTCTGGCGCGCGGGCGGGCGGGTCAAGATCGGCCCCAAACGCTCACCGCTGCACACTCCCGAGCAAGCCCGCGCGCTGGCCGAGGAGATCGCCCGGCGTCCGAAGCTGCGGCTCGTCGCGCTGATGTCGTACGAAGGGCACATCGCCGGCCTCGGCGACCGCGCACCGGGCAAGCCGGTGCAGAACGCGATTGTCGGTTGGATACAGCGTCATTCCATCGCGGAGTTGCGGGATCGCCGCGCCCGCGCAGTTGATTTGGTGCGTGCGGTCGCCGACCTCGAGATCGTCAATGCCGGTGGTACCGGAGACCTGCAACTGGTCGCCCGGGAGCCGGCGATGACCGAAGCGACCGCCGGCTCGGGCTTTTACGCACCGGCACTGTTCGACTCCTATTCGGCGTTTACGTTGCAACCCGCGGCCATGTTCGCACTGCCGGTGTCGCGCCGGCCCGACGACACCACCGCGACCGCACTGGGTGGCGGTTACCTGGCCAGCGGGGTGGGCGCCAAGGACCGCATGCCCACTCCCTATCTGCCGACTGGCCTGAAGTTGAGTTCGACCGAAGGTACCGGCGAAGTGCAGACGCCACTGACCGGCGCCGCGGCGCGCCGGCTGAAGATCGGCGACCGAGTGTATTTCCGGCATGCCAAGGCCGGCGAACTGTGTGAGCGGTTCGATCATCTGCATCTGGTCCGCGGTGCGGCGATCGTCGACACCGTCCCGACCTATCGGGGTGAGGGATGCACATTTCTCTGAGCTCGGGGACGAGCGGGTCTCTGAGCTCGACCACGACAACACAACGTGCGCAGGAGCTTTGATGACGACGACGTGGACCAACTGGGCCGGCGACCAGGTGTGCGCGCCGGTGGCGATCAGGCGACCCACCTCCGAAGGTGAACTGGTCGACATCGTCACCCGCGCAGCGCGACAAAGTCAGCGGGTACGGGCCGTCGGCACCGGGCATTCGTTCACCGACTGCGCGTGCACCGACGGCGTGATGATCGACATGACGGGCCTGCAACGCGTTCTCGACGTCGACGCGGCCCGCGGGCTGGCCACCGTCGAGGGTGGCGCCCAACTGCATTCGCTGTTCGCGCAGTTGGCCGCGCGCGGATTCGGCATCGAAAACCAGGGCGACATCGACAAGCAGTCGATCACCGGCGCTACGGCTACCGCAACGCACGGCACCGGAGCCCGGTTCCAGAACGTATCGGCCCAGATCGTCTCGGCGCGACTGGTCACTGCCGGCGGGGAAGTGTTGCAGGTGTCCGAAGGAGACGACTATCTGGCCGCCCGCGTGTCGCTCGGAGCCCTGGGCGTCATCTCGCAGGTCACCTTCAAGGTGGTGCCGTTGTTTACCGTGCATCGCGAGGACGAGTTGCGGCCCCTGGCCACGACACTCGAGCACCTCGACGAGTACGTGGACGACAACGACCATTTCGAATTCTTCGTCTTTCCGCACGCCGACACAGCTCTGACACGCACCTCACGGCGCAGCTACCAACAGCCGAGACCAGAACCGTTGTGGAAGAAGAGGTTCGGGGAGGAGTTCGAGAACGTCGGATTGAATCTGGTCTGCCGCGCCGGACGTCGGTTTCCAGGCGCGGCGCCGCAACTGAACCGGCTGCTGACCGGCCTGATGTCGCCGGCAACAGTCCAGGATCACGGTTGGAAGGTCTACGCCAGCGCACGCAACGTCAAGTTCACCGAAATGGAGTACGCCATACCGCGCATGCATGCACAGGAGGCGGTGGAGCGGGTGATCGACGTCGTGCGCCGGCGCCGGCTGCCGATCATGTTCCCGCTCGAGGTGCGTTTCAGCGCGCCCGACGATGCGTTCCTGTCGACTGCGCACGGCCGCGACACCTGTTACATAGCGGTGCACCAGTTCACCGGCATGGAGTTCGAAAGCTATTTCCGCGCAGTCGAAGAGATCATGGACGAGTACGCGGGGCGACCGCACTGGGGCAAGCGGCACTATCAAACCGCTGCAGCGCTGCGCGGGCGTTATCCCGAATGGGATCGGTTCATCGCGGTTCGCGACCGCCTCGACCCCGACCGCGTATTCCTCAACGACTACACCCGCCGCGTGCTCGGCCCCTGAGTCCGGCGGCTTCGAGCGGATATCAACGCGCTCACGGGAGGGTCTCGATGTCGACGTGCGTCTGGCGCAATGAGCGACGGCCCGCAAATCATTGCACGGTATGCCAGTTGTGAATCGTGAAGGAACCAAGCTATGACGGCCAGCTGTGCCCCCACCCAGAGCTCGCACAGCCCGAGTTCGGGACGCATTCTCGACACCGCGCAAGGCATCCTGATCGGTTTGCGCCGGTGCCGTTCGGACAGCGCATTCGACGAATTGCACAGCGCCGCACAGCGTCACCGGGTTCCGGTGTTCGCGATGGCGTGGGCACTGGTGCATCTGGCCGGCGATGGCGAACGGACGCCCAGCTTCGTCGAAGCGCAGTCGGCCGCGCGGGACGAGTGGGGAGAGTTGTTCGCCGCCGACCATCTTCGGTCGCTGGCGGACGTTGCCGGGACGGGTTGAGCGCTCCGCGGCAACGGGGAAGTGCCGCGGCCCTCAACTGCTGTCGTCGTGGGCGAACCAGCACGTCCTTCTCGGGGCGTGGAACTGGCCGTGAATGAAGCGGTGCGACAATGCCGTTCGTGACCCGGGCGACACTAACCCTGCGGGGGCAGTGCCCCTGCAGACACGATCAGCGCTTCGATCGCCGTAGCGCGTTCGAAGCCTTCCACCTCTACCCGCCACTCGTAGATACCCGGATCCAACGGGATTCCGCCCGGGATGTTCAGGGTGAGCGGCATGCGGACCGCGGTGCCGTGAATGGCCCCGGGCAACCGACCCGCTTCTGCGGCGGCCTCGAACAGGATCCGTTGCGGGCCTTGCGGACCCGGCACCACCACCGGTTGGCCGTCGGTATTCAGCAGCTGACAGGTCAGCCTGTGCTGTTTGTTGGTCTCGTCCCAGTCGATGTCCAGGAAGATGACTAAAGCGAAAGGCGGCGTGGGTGTTTGACACTGTCGCCAGCCCAGCCCGAGGGTGTGCACCTTCCCGGACTGGATGTCGGCCTGGGCCGCATCGGCGAGGAAAAGACTGACCTTCATGCGGTGGCCGACATTCCGTACGACCCTGCGGTTGCCACCGCGATCACTGCCTGATCCACGTCATGTTCCCAATCCGTCTCGCGACTGCCCTGCCATGGCGTCCGGGCGCGCCCCCTCGACCAGAGTCCGGGCCGATGATACGCCGCCGCTGCGGCATCCATCCGACCCGAAGGCACTACGGCCCGCTATTTGCCCGGCGGCAGCTGACGTGGACCCTCGGGCGCGCGCAGCTCGCGTGGCCCTTGCCGTTGGGCCAGTTCGTACTGGCTGTCCTCGCCGGCCCGGGCGCCGACCGACAGGCCCGCCAGGTCGGGCCGGGGTGGGTGCGTCAGGGACGCGTACTGCGGGTCCGCGCCGACCTGGCGGTAGTCCGCGGCCCGATGCTGCCCGGCCGCGCTGCCCCGCGAGGATTCGATCCGGTGGGACCCGGCCGGGTCCTCGTGAGAACCTCCGGGGCCAGGATCCTGGTGCGCCGGACGGTGGCTGCCGCCGTCGGAACTCTGCGAATCGACCGTGACCTTACGGGTGCGCTTCAGCGAGAACGCGATCTCCTCGACTTCTTCGAACACCTGACGCGCGCTGCGTAACGGCTGGGTGGTGTTGTCGATGACCCGGGCGACGAACGGTGGCACCAGCGGGCGGATCCAACGGGCAGCAGCTCGGGTGGCGTCCGGAAGGGACGGAATCATCGGGGCTCCCCGTTCCTGTTCGGTCGGTTGCGGCTCTTCGTAGTGCTCGACGACGTGCTGGACGGGTTCGGGCACGGCCGGCAGCTGCTGCGGCGCGTCGACGTGGGCATCTGTTGGCGCAGCATCGCCGGCGGGCAGCTGCGCCACCGCCCGACTGGCCGCCTCCGCTTCGGCGGCGATCGGCAAGTACATGTCATCCTCCACTGGCTCGAAGGTACGTTCCGACGACGCGTGCACCGGGGCCTCGATCGCTTCGATGACTCGACGGCGTTGGTGCTCCCGGTCGATCTCGGCCTGGGCTTCGATGGCCAGCCGCGTCTGGGTGAGTTGGTGCTCGGCCCACATGATTTCGGCGGCACGGCGCACCTCGGCACGCTTGATCGCGATTGCGGTGTCCGCGTCCAGCTCGGCGCGTTCACGCTCCGCGCGCGCCGTCGTGTGGCGGTCGTGGGTTGTCTCGCCGCGCCACAGCCGCAGAATCAGCGGCAGCAGATACAGCAGGACGAAGAACGCGACCGCCAGTAACCGCAGCACCGGCGCACCGACGCCGGCCTCCGGTCCGAATGTCACCTCGTTCATGGCCACCCATCGCGCACTCAGCCCGCGGCCCGCGTCGGCCACCACACCGTGCCGCGCGGCCAAGACCGCCTGCTCATCGCGTGCCAGCCGAGCGTCCAGGTCGGGTGCTCGTCGGTCCCGAGTTGCCGTCGCGGTGTCCAGCGCACGTTGTGCATCCGCGAGCAGTTCGTTGGCGGTCCGCGTCTCCGGTCCCTGGCCGGGGTCGCCGGTGATGCGGGTCTGCGGGCAACCCGGGCTGGGATGGTATTCGCAACGAGCCACCACCAGAGCCCGGTCCAGATCGCCGCGCGCCTGTTCCACCGGCGCGTCCAGCGCCGACCGTGCCGCCCGGCTCTGCTGCCAGGCCGCGGTCGCTTGCGCGACGGCCGGCGTCGAGTCCGCGGTGCGCAGGGCACGTTCGTCCAGCCGGCGGTCGATCGCTGCCGAGAAAATCACCAGCGCGGCCAATTCGCCGACCAGCACGCCGAGGGCCACGGCGACCGCCGCGCGACCGGCAACACCGCTACGGCCGCGGGACGGGCCGCCGGCCACACCGCGGCTCACGGCGCCCACCAGCAGGCCGAAAGCGAGTGTGCCGGCGGCGATCGCCCACCAAGGGGCGGCCTGGATCGACGACCGCATGGCCAGGGCCGCAACCAGCCAGGCCAGGATCGCCCCCAGTGCCACCACCGCGCCCGCTACGGCGTGGGTTGATCGTTCGTGGCGTTCGGCGAGTTCTCGCCAGTGGCCGCCGCCGAGCCAGGTCAGCAGTCCTTCGATCCGGGTGACGGCGGGGCGCTGCTCAGATGATTCGTGCGCGCGCATGGGACTCAACACCTCCAATCACTCCAGGGTGGCAGGCCCGCAGTCGACACACCGAATCGAACAGCCCGCTTGTGGCGTTGTTCACAAATTCGATAGAAGTGGCCCAGATCACACAAATTGGGCGACGCGACCGGATCAACGTCTGTCCGGGCAGCTGACATGAGACGGTAGGAATCTATGCAAAACCACGACTTCCTCAGTTACGAAGAGTTCGGCCGCAGATTCTTCGAGGTCGCGGTCACGCCCGACCGGGTGGCCGCCGCCTTCGCCGAAATTGCAGGCAGTGAGTTCGCCATGGACCCGATCGCCCAGGGCCCCGGCGGTATTGCCAAGGTCAGTGCGAACGTCAAGATCCAGGAGCCACGGGTCACCCGCAAGCTCGGCGACCTGATCACGTTCGTCATCCACATCCCGCTGACCATCGACCTGCTGCTGGACTTGCGCCTGGACAAGCAGCGTTTCGTGGTCACCGGCGATATCGCGCTGCGGGCCACGGCGCGCGCGGCCGAACCGCTGCTGCTCATCGTCGACGTGTCCAAACCGCGGCCCTCCGACATCACCGTCAACGTGTCATCGAATTCATTCCGCGGCGAAGTGCTGCGCATTCTGGCCGGTGTGGACGGCGAGATCCGGCGCTTCATCGCCCAGTACGTCAAAGAAGAGATCGACAAGCCGGAGTCCCAGGCCGCCCAGATCATCGATGTCGCCACCCAGGTGGCCACCGCCTGGACCGGTATCTGACCAATCCCGTTGTCCGGCAAGCCCGTTCATGCCGACGAAGATGCCGGTGTTTTCTCCCTGCCGCGCTCGGGTATGTAACCGCGGGACTGTTCACAGCGGGAGGAGCACAACCAGGTGGCCAAGGTAGATGTCTCGACGACTTCGGACGTGGACCCCGAGGCAGCCTGGAAGCTCGCTTCCGATCTGCAGCGCTTCGACGAGTGGATGACGATTTTCGCCGGCTGGCGCGGCAAGGTGCCCGACAACATCGAGAAGGGCACCTGTGTCTCGTCGTGTGTCAAGGTCAAGGGCTTCCGCAATGTCATCCACTGGGAAGTCACCGAGTATGACGAGCCGAAATCCATTGAACTGCAAGGCCGCGGCCGCGGCGGGATCCGCATCACCGTCGCGATGAAGGTGACCCCGCAGGATCCGGGTTCGACCTTCGACCTCACCGCCGACCTCAGCGGCGGCGTACTCAGCGGGCCGGTCGGCAAAGTCGTGGCGCGAGTGCTGCGCTCCGATGTGCGCAAGTCGGTGCAGAACCTCGCCGACCTGCGTTAGCCCGCCCGCCGCGGCGCTTCGTCGAATCGCATCTCGCGTTCCGCGGCGCGTACCCGCCGCCGTTCCATACTGAGCCAGGACAACCCAGCGCTCAGGATCAGCATTCCGCTGCTGGCGGCGCCGATTCCGATACCGATCTTGCCCAGCGCGAACGCCGCCACCGACCCCACGAACGCCAGAACCGCGCCGGTCATCACCACCAGTCCGGGTGCGCGTTCCACGTTGTCTTCGAAGTCATCCAGCGCCCGCATCGAGTCGTGCGGTTGCCCGCCCACGGCGTAGCGTGCGGCGTCGTCCATGAGCATCTCCTCTGCAGCAACTTGCAGCGGTCGTCCCGATCGACCGAGTTGGAGCCCGTCGGGAATTTACCCGGAATGCCGCTGGCACAAACGGTTCGGCCTACCGTCGGGGCAGTAACCGGCGTACCGGGCGGGTCTCGATGGCGTTGATCGTCAGAGCTCGACTACTGATCCGCCAACCGGTGTCAGTGAGTTCGTATTCGTCGTCGTAGCGCAGATGCCATACGGCGTCGATCACCTCCTCAGCCCGCCGGCTCCAGTGGTGCGCCACGCACGCGATCCGGCCACGCGCGGCTCCGCTGCGTGGGCCCGGGTCGTAGACCTCACCGACGATGGCGTGCTCGGTGCGGGCCACGTGCGCAACGGCAGCCACCGCGTCCGCGATCGCGCTGTGGCCCCGATGCGAGCGGACCGGCCGCAGATTGCCCGGCGGGTCCGGCACCGTCAGTTCGGCATTCTCGGTGAAAAGCATTGTCACAGAATCGAATTCACGATCGTCGACATAGGCTGCATAGCGGTGCACCAGGTCGCTGAGGGCCGCGCGGTCGGTGGACACAGCACTCACGGCCCGATCTCGGCGCGCACCGCATCGAGCAGTGCCGCGGCGCGTTCGTCGGTGAAGACGTCCTCCAACAGCATCGGCCGGCCGTCCGGGCCGGTCAACGGAATCCGCCAGTTCGGGTACTCGTCGGTGGTGCCCGGCTGGTTCTGCGTACGCCGGTCACCGACCGCGTCGGTCAGGGCCACCCCGAGCAGCCGTGACGGAGTGCGGCACAGGTAGCGGTACAAGGCCAGGATCAACTGCTCGGGCCGATCCTCAGCGTCGGCGAGGACACCGACGCGGCGCAGTTCGGCCAGCCAGGCCGCCCGCTCCGTCGCCGCGTGCTCCAACTCGGCCGCCACCGGCCGGGTCAGCAATCCCAGGTCCTCCCGCAGCCGCACGTGGTCGCCGGCCAGGTAACCGGCGGTCGGCGGCAGGTCATGGGTGGTGACCGCGGACAGGCAGTATTCCCGCCAGCGTTCGGCGGGCAGCGGGCCGCCGGAAGCATTTCCCTGCTCGAAGTCCTGCTCGAACCACAGGATCGAGGTGCCCAGCAGGCCGCGCAGTAATAAGTAGTCGCGCACCCAGGGCTCGACGGTGCCCAGATCCTCGCCGACCACGACCGCGCCGGCCCGGACAGCTTCCAGCGCGACGATGCCGATCATCGCCTCGTGGTCGTATCGCACGTAGGTCCCGCCGGTGGGCAGCGCACCGTCGGGGATCCACCACAACCGGAACAGCCCGATGATGTGGTCGATCCGGACGCCACCGGCGTGCCGCAACACCGCTCGGATCAGCGCACGGAACGGCCGGTACTCAGCCTGCTCGAGCCGGTCGGGGCGCCACGGCGGCTGCGACCAGTCCTGGCCGAGTTGATTGAACTCATCCGGCGGCGCGCCCGCGGTGACGCCCAGCGCCAGCACATCCTGCAGAGCCCAGGCGTCGGCACCGGTGGGGTGCACGCCGACCGCCAGGTCATGCATGACGCCCAGCGCCATCCCCGCACGCACGGCCTGCGACTGGGCGGCCGCGAGTTGCTCGTCCAATTGCCACTGCAGCCACCGGTGGAAGTCGACCGCTCGCTGGTTCTTCCTGACGAACTTGGCAACACCGCCGGCGTCGGGATGCTGCAGCGACTTCGGCCACCGACGCCAGTCCCCGCCGTGCACCTCCGCCAGCGCACACCAGGTCGCGAAGTCGTCCAGGGCCTGGCCTTCCCGGGCGCGAAACGCCGCGTAGGACAACTCGCGGCCCGCCGACCTCGGCACCGCATGCAGCAGTCGCAGCACCTCACACTTGGCGGCCCACGCTGTGTCGCGGTCGATGCGGTCGAGCTGATCGGCGCGCTGCTGCACGCGGTCGCGCAATTGGCGCACCCGGCGGCGCTTGGGCAGGTCGACGAACTCCGGGACGGCTTCGAGGCGCAGATAGAGCGGGTTGACGAAGCGCCGCGACGTGGGCAGGTAGGGGGAGGGCTCCATGGGTTCGGCGGTGGATCGTGGCGGCGCCGCCGCGTGCATGGGGTTGACCAGCACGTAGTCGGCGCCGTGCACGGTAGCCGACCAGAGCGCCAGGTCGGCCAGGTCGGTGAGGTCGCCCACACCCCACGACCGTCCGGACCGCACGCTGTACAGCTGAACGGCCAGCCCCCAGGCCCGCCGGCCGCCGAGGGCGTCGGGCAGCCCCACCCAGTCCGGTGTCACGATCAGGGCGGTGTCGGCCGATTCGTCGCCGGAACGCAGCTGCAACCGGTGGTAGCCCAGCGGAATGTCGCCCGGCAGCAGGAAACTGGCCTCACCGACCCAGCGGCCGTCCAGCTCGAACGGCGGCGTGAAGTTGTCGATCTGCACGATGCCGCTGTCCGCACCGGTGCGTCGGGTGCCGTCCTCGAGCTCCAACCACACGTCGGCGGGCGCGCCATGGGTCACATGCGCCCAGAATCGCGTCTGCGCCCCGGCGCGGGACACCACCGTCGGCGGCAGCGGCCGTTGCCAGTACGCCCGACGTTCGGAGATGAGGGACTGGTTGCGCTGCTGCTCGGTCCCGGCCGCGACGCCGAGCGCGGCAAGAACGGACACCACTGTGGTCTCGGAGACCAGCACCTGCCGGCCGGTCCAATCCTGATAACTCGTGGCGATGCCGTACCGCCGGGCGAGTTCGACGAGAGACGGCGCAAGCTCGGTCATGCCGGCAATCTTGCTACCCGCAGCTCGGACCGGGGAATCCGGCGGTGTGTGACTTAGCGCGCCGACTGGGCCATTCGCGGCTACCATGCCCAGAGAAGACACGATGAAACCGTGGGGGATCCAGCGCGGCCGCCGACGGCTCCCGCCGCCTGGCGAGGTCTCTACGGGTGCCCTACGGTTATCGATGTACTTGACCGCAAGGGCTCATATCCAGGGATTTTGACAACCGGAAGGTGATCGAACGTGGCTGAACATAGCCGCGGACAGCGGGGATCGGGATACGGTCTCGGATTGTCGACGCGGACCCAGGTAACGGGCTACCAATTCCTGGCGCGCCGCACCGCCATGGCGTTGACCCGGTGGCGGGTGCGCATGGAGATCGAGCCCGGTCGGCGTCAGACCCTGGCCGTCGTCGCGTCGGTCTCCGCGGCACTGGTCATCTGCCTGGGCGCCCTGCTGTACTCCTTCATCAGCCCGGCGGGCCAGATCAACGATGCCCCGATCATCGCCGACCGGGACTCCGGGGCGCTGTACGTCAAAGTGGGGGACCGGCTCTACCCGGCGCTGAACCTGGCGTCGGCACGACTGATCACCGGGCGCCCGGACAACCCGCACCTGGTCCGCAGCAGCCAGATCGCCAGCATGCCGCACGGACCGCTGGTCGGTATTCCCGGCGCTCCCACCGAGTTCGCGCCGAAGAACCCTCCCGCGTCGTCGTGGTTGGTGTGCGACACCGTGGGCGGCACGTCGGGTGGGATGGCTTCGCCGGGCGGGGTGACCGTGACGGTGATCGACGGAACGCCGGACATGAGCGGCCACCGTCGCATCCTCAGCGGATCGGACGCGGTGGTGCTCAGTTATGGCGGCAGCACCTGGGTGATCCGGGAAGGCCGCCGGTCCAAGATCGACGCCACCGACCGGTCGGTGCTGCTGCCACTCGGACTGACCCCGGAACAGGTGACGCAGGCGCGGCCGATGAGCCACGCGCTCTACGACGCGCTGCCGGTCGGACCGGAACTGCTGGTCCCCGAGGTGCCCAACGCGGGCGCCCAGCCGACCTTCCCCGGAGCGCCCGGTCCGGTCGGAACGATCCTCGTCACCCCGCAAATCAGTGGGCCACAACAGTATTCGCTGGTGCTGACCGACGGGGTGCAAACCCTGCCGCCGCTGGTGGCCCAGATCCTGCAGAACGCCGAGCGGCCGGGCAACACCAAGCCGGTGACGGTCGAACCGTCCGCGCTGGCCAAGATGCCGGTGGTGAACCGGTTGGACCTGTCCTCCTACCCGAACGATCCGCTGAACGTGCAGGACATCCGGGAGAACCCGTCCACCTGCTGGTGGTGGGAACGAACCACCGGTGAGAACCGCGCGCGGGTCCAGGTGGTCTCGGGGCCGACGCTGCCGATCAAGCCCAGCGAGATGAACCGGGTGGTCAACCTGGTGAAGGCGGACATGACCGGACGCGTGGCCGACCAGGTCTATTTCGGACCCAACTACGCGAACTTCGTGGCGGTCACCGGCAACAATCCCGGCGCCCAGACCACCGAGTCGTTGTGGTGGCTGACCAACGCGGGTGCGCGCTTCGGGGTGGACGACACCAAGGAAGCGCGCGAAGCGCTGGGTCTGACCCTGCAGCCGAGCCTGGCGCCGTGGGTGGCGCTGCGGCTGATGCCGCAAGGCCCGACATTGTCGCGCGCGGATGCTCTGGTGGAGCACGACACGCTACCGATGGATATGACCCCTGCAGAGTTGGTGGTACCGAAGTGAAACGTGGTTTTGCCCGACCGACACCGGAGAGACCGCCGGTCATCAAGCCGGAGAACATTGTTCTACCGACCCCGCTGAGCATTCCGCCGCCCGAGGGCAAGCCCTGGTGGCTGATCGTGGTCGGCGTGGTGGTGATCGGTCTGCTCGGCGGCATGGTCGCCATGACTTTCGCCAGCGGCTCACACGTGTTCGGCGGTGTCGGCTCGATCTTCCCGATCTTCATGGTCGGTGGAATGATGATGATGATGTTCGGCGGCCGGTTCGGCGGCCAGCAGCAGATGAGCCGGCCGAAACTGGACGCGATGCGCGCCCAGTTCATGCTGATGCTGGACATGCTGCGGGAGACCGCGCAGGAGTCGGCGGACAGCATGGACGCCAACTACCGCTGGTTCCACCCGGCACCCAACACGTTGTCCGCCGCGGTGGGGACGTCGCGCATGTGGGAGCGCAAGCCGGACGGTAAAGACCTCAACTTCGGGGTGGTCCGCGTCGGCGTCGGTATGACGCGACCCGAGGTCACCTGGGGTGAGCCGCAGAACATGCCCACCGACATCGAGCTGGAGCCGGTGACCGGTAAGGCGCTGCAGGAGTTCGGGCGCTACCAGAGCGTGGTCTACAACCTGCCGAAGATGATCTCGGTGCTGGTGGAACCCTGGTATGCGTTGGTCGGGGACCGCGAGCAGGTGCTCGGGCTGATGCGCTCGATCATCTGTCAACTGACCTTCTCGCACGGCCCCGACCACATGCAGTTCATCGTGGTCAGCTCGGACCTCGAGGAGTGGGACTGGGTCAAGTGGCTGCCGCACTTCGGCGACTCCCGGCGCCACGACGCCGCCGGCAACGCCCGGATGGTGTACAGCTCGGTGCGCGAGTTCGCCGCCGAGCAGGCCGAATTGTTCGCCGGGCGTGGGTCTTTCACACCTCGGCACGCCAGTTCCTCGGCGCAGACGCCGACCCCGCACCACGTGATCATCGCCGACGTCGACGACCCGCAGTGGGAGTACGTGATCAGCGCCGAGGGTGTCGACGGCGTGACGTTCTTCGACCTGACCGGCTCGTCGATGTGGACCGGGGTTCCTGAGCGCAAGCTGCAGTTCGACGAAATCGGCGTGATCGAGGCGCTGCCCCGCGACCGTGACACCTGGATGGTGATCGACGACAAGCCGTGGTTCTTCGCGCTGACCGACCAGATCAGCACCGCCGAAGCCGAAGAGTTCAGTCAGAAGCTGGCCCAGTGGCGACTCGCCGAGGCCTACGAGGAGATCGGCCAGCGGGTCGCCCACATCGGCGCCCGGGACATCTTGTCCTACTACGGGATCAACGATCCTTCCGCGATCGACTTCGAGGATCTGTGGGGCAGCCGCACGGACACGATGGGCCGCTCCAGGTTGCGGGCGCCGTTCGGCAACCGCTCCGACAACGGCGAGCTGCTGTTCCTGGACATGAAGTCGCTGGACGAAGGCGGCGACGGCCCGCACGGCGTCATGTCGGGTACGACGGGTTCGGGTAAGTCGACGCTGGTGCGCACGGTGATCGAGTCGCTGATGCTCGGTCACCCGCCGGAGGAACTGCAGTTCGTGCTGGCCGACCTCAAGGGTGGATCGGCCGTGAAGCCGTTCGCCGGGGTGCCGCACGTGTCGCGCATCATCACCGACCTGGAAGAAGACCAGGCGCTGATGGAGCGCTTCCTGGACGCGCTGTGGGGCGAGATCGCGCGTCGCAAGGCGATCTGTGACAGCGCCGGAGTGGACGACGCCAAGGAATACAACTCCGTGCGGACCAGGATGCGGGCACGCGGCCAGGACATGGCGCCGCTGCCGATGCTGGTGGTCGTCATCGACGAGTTCTACGAGTGGTTCCGGATCATGCCGACCGCCGTCGACGTGCTCGACTCGATCGGCCGACAGGGCCGCGCCTACTGGATCCACCTGATGATGGCGTCCCAGACGATCGAGAGCCGCGCCGAGAAGCTGATGGAGAACATGGGCTACCGGCTGGTGCTGAAAGCCCGTACCGCCGGCGCCGCGCAGGCGGCAGGTGTGCCCAACGCGGTGAACCTGCCGGCGCAGGCCGGGCTGGGCTACTTCCGTAAGAGCCTGGAAGACATCATCCGGTTCCAGGCCGAGTTCCTGTGGCGCGACTACTTCCGCATCTCCAGCGTCGACGGCGAGGAAGCTCCGGTGCTGGTGCACAGCATCGACTACGTGCGCCCGCAACTGTTCACCAACTCGTTCACGCCGATGGAAGTCAGCGTCGGCGGTCCGACCGTCGAGCCTGACCTGCCCGCCCTGACCAACGGTGAGGTCGTCGAGGAGGAGGAAGAGGCGATCCGTACGCCGAAGGTCGGCACGGTGATCATCGATCAGCTGCGCAAGATCAAGTTCGAGCCGTACCGGTTGTGGCAGCCGCCGCTGACCCAGCCGATCGCCATCGACGAACTGGTCAACCGCTTCCTCGGGCACCCGTGGAACAAGGACTACGGCTCGGCCAGGAATTTGGTGTTCCCGATCGGGATCATCGACCGGCCGTTCAAGCACGACCAGCCGCCGTGGACGGTCGACACCTCCGGGCCGGGCTCCAACGTCCTGATCCTGGGCGCCGGCGGTTCCGGCAAGACCACCGCGTTGCAGACGTTGATCTGCTCGGCGGCGCTGACCCACACACCCGAGCAGGTGCAGTTCTACTGCCTGGCCTACAGCAGCACCGCGTTGACCACGGTGGCCCAGCTGCCGCACGTGGGCGAGGTCGCCGGTCCCACCGATCCCTACGGTGTCCGCCGTACGGTCGCTGAGCTGTTGGCGTTGGTGCGCGAACGCAAGCGCAGCTTCCTGGAGTACGGCATCGCGTCGATGGAGATGTTCCGGCGCCGCAAGTTCGGCGGGGAAGCCGGTCCGGTGCCCAACGACGGGTTCGGTGACGTCTACCTGGTCATCGACAACTACCGTGCCCTGGCCGAGGAAAACGAGGTGTTGATCGACCAGGTCAACGTGATCATCAACCAGGGTCCCTCGTTCGGTGTGCACGTGATCGTCACCGCCGACCGCGAATCGGAGCTGCGGCCCCCGGTGCGCAGTGGTTTCGGCTCGCGTGTCGAACTGCGGTTGGCCGCCGTCGAGGACGCCAAGCTGGTGCGTTCCCGGTTCGCCAAGGACGTCCCGGTCAAGCCGGGGCGCGGCATGGTTGCGGTCAACTACGTGCGACTCGACAGCGACCCGCAGGCCGGCCTGCACACCCTGGTGGCCCGCCCGTCGTTGTCCAGCACCGCCGACAATGTGTTCGAGAGCGACAGTGTGGTCGCCGCGGTCAGCCGGCTCACCACGGCGGTGGCACCCCCGGTACGGCGACTGCCGGCGCGGTTCGGTGTGGAACAGGTCCGCGAGCTTGCGGCGCGGGACACCCGTCAGGGCGTCGGTGCCGGCGGAATCGCCTGGGCCATTTCCGAATTGGACCTGCAGCCGGTCTACCTCAACTTCGCCGAGAACTCGCACCTCATGGTGACCGGTCGACGCGAATGTGGGCGGACCACGACGCTGGCCACCATCATGTCCGAAATCGGCCGGTTGTACGCGCCCGGTGCCACCAGCGCACCGCCCCCGCCGCCCGGACGCAAATCCGCGCAGGTGTGGTTGATCGACCCGCGCCGGCAACTGCTGACCACGCTGGGATCGGACTACGTGGAGAAATTCGCCTACAACCTCGACGGCGTGGTCGCGATGATGGGTGAGCTGTCGGCGGCATTGGCGGGGCGGGAACCACCGCCGGGTCTGTCCGCCGAGGAGCTGCTGTCGCGGTCATGGTGGAGCGGTCCGGAGATTTTCCTGATCGTCGACGACATCCAGCAGCTGCCCCCCGGCTTCGACTCGCCGCTGCACAAGGTGGTGCCGTTCGTGAACCGGGCCGCCGACGTCGGTCTGCACGTGATCGTCACCCGCACCTTCGGCGGTTGGTCGTCGGCAGGCAGCGACCCGATGCTCCGAGGTCTGCATCAGGCCAATGCGCCGCTGCTGGTGATGGACGCCGACCCGGACGAAGGCTTCATCCGGGGCAAGATGAAGGGTGGTCCGTTGCCCCGCGGTCGAGGCCTGCTGATGGCCGAGGACACCGGCACCTTCGTGCAGGTCGCAGCCACCGAGGTGCGCAAGTAACACGGGCCCTGCCGCTGCGGTGGCGCCGGTTGACGGCCGGCGCCACGCAGCGGCATTGTCCTTTCTGGCCCTGTCATCTGTTGAATGCGAAGAGCGACGAGCGCGCTGCACACAGCTCGTCGAGCACCGGGACGGTCACGGCTACTGCGAAACTGTGCAGCGAACGGCGAAGTGCCGCAGAGGTCTTCGCGAAAAGGTCACGCCACGTTGGGGACAACGTGGCGTGACGTCGACAACCAGGTTAACTAGCCGGCTGCCGGTGGTCTGGTCATGAATTTGAGTCGGTGTCCGTAGGCGGGGGTCTTACGGCCGTTGCCGGCGTTGACGAACTGGCCGACGGGGCCGGTCCCGGGCACGTTGCCGGCACTGCCTTCGGCCGCAGCGGGAATCGCGGTGGCCTTGCTGATCGCTGTCGCGCCGGCGGTGCTCGGTGCGGTTGCCGTGGTCCAGCCGGCCGGGGCCGATAACTTGCCGATCGGGACCGCTTTACCCAGACTCGCGGCCACGCCGCCGACGCCGCTGCGCGCGGCCGCTCCGGCGGCCTGGGTAGCTTTTGCGGCTTCCTTGGCGGCGTCGGCAGACAGCGTATTCGCAACAGTGGCGACCTTCGCGAAGCCCGCTGCGTCGTCTCCGAACCACAGCGTGCTCTGGTTCAACAATGCCCACGAATTGATGTAGGGCGACAGGTATTTCGTGTAGAGCGGGACGATGTCGTCGAGGGGAGTGTTGGCGGCGATCCAGCTGTCGATCGCGGCGCCCTGGCCGTTGAGTGGGGACGACAGTGTCTGCAGCACATCGCCGAGACGCGGCGCTATGTGCGATCCCAGGTTGTTGAGTTGGCTTTCCACCGCCTGGCCCGCGCTCTTGAGGGCCGCAACGGCCTGGTCGGCCAGTCCGGTGGGATCGGTGACCTCGGCGGGCTGGGGCAACTCGGTCAACTCGGTGGCGGCCGCGGAACTCCCCGCATAGCTGTACATCGCCCCGGCGTCCTGGGCCCAGAACTCCGCGTACGCCGCCTCGGTGGCCATGATGGCCGGAGTATTGATCCCCAGGAAGTTGGTGGCCACCAACGCCCCCAGCAACGCCCGGTTGGCCGCTATGACCGGCGGCGGGATCGTGGCGGTGAACGCCGCTTCGTAGGCCGCCGCAGCGGTGAATGCCTGACCGGCGGCCTGCTCGGCTTCCGCCGCGCCGCTGTCCAGCCAGGCGATGAACGGTGTCACCGCCGCGACCAGCGATTCCGCGGCCGGCCCGACCCACGGCCCACCGGTCAGTTCCACGATCACCGACCGGTGGCCGTGCGCGACGGAGGCCATCTCAGCTGCCAGGACGCTCCACGCTGCCGCGGCGGCCAGCATGGGCCCCGAACCGGCCCCGGTATACATCCGCCCGGAATTGATCTCGGGCGGCAACAAGCCGAAGTCGAACATCGGTGTCTGTTCCCCCTGATGCCCGATGACCGCTAGCCGGCGGCCGGGGGCTTGGCCATCACCGAGGGCTTGAACCCATATGTCGGCTGATTGCGCCCGTAGCCACCGTTGACGAACTGCCCGAACGGCGGAGCCATCGGGAAGCTGTTGGCGCCCTGAGCACCCGCCGGAACTGCCGAGGCCACCCCCGGATTCAGCGTGGCATGCCACGGCGTCCAACTCGCCGGCGCCGACAACCCGCCCAGCGGCACCGCCTTGCCCAGGCCCGCAGCCACCCCGCCCAGCTTGCCCGCAGCACCGGCCGCAGCCTGTCCAGCACCTGCCGCAGCCTGCCCCGCGCCGGTCGCAGCCTCGGCAGCCTTGCTAGCCGCGGAGGCGGCGTCCTTGCTGAGGGTGTTGCCGAAACTGAGGAGGCCCGAAAGACCACTGCTGTTCTGGCCGACGGATTGGACCACCTGAATCGAAGCCGCTACCGAGTTGATGTACGGCGACAGGTACTTCTGGTACAGCGGCACAATGTCATCCAGCGGCGTGTTGGCCATCAGCCAGGCATCGATGGCCGGGCCGTTACCGTTGAGCGGCGACGACAACGTCTTGAGCACATCGCCGACCCGGGGATTCACGTAAGCACCCACATTGTTGAGCTGGGTCTGGATGGCCGAACCCTGGGCCTTGACCGCGGCGATCGCCTGATCGACGGGCCCGGTCAGCGGATCAGTCACCTCTGCCGGCGCCACCGGTTCGGCGAGCTGGGTAGCCGCCGCGGTGCTGCCGGCATAGGTGTACATCGCCCCGGCGTCCTGGGCCCAGAACTCGCCGTACTGGGCCTCCAACTGCGCAATAGCGGCGCTGTTCTGCCCGAAAATGTTCGTCGCGGTCAACGCCTGCACCAACGCCCGGTTCGCCGCGATCATGGGTGGCGGCACCGACGCCGTCAATGCCGTCTCGTAGGCGTTAGCCGCCGCACCGGCCTGACCTGCCGTCTGTCCCGCCTGCTCGGCACTGTTGGTCAACCACATGATGAACGGCGAAACCGCCGCCGCCACCTGTGCTGAGGCTGGACCGGTCCACGGACCACTGGTCAACGTCTCGATCACCGATCGATGACCCGTCGCCGCCGCTGCCAAGTCCGCCGCCAAACCCTGCCACGCCGTCGCCGCGGCAATCAGCGAAGCCGGACCCGGACCTGCAAAAATTCGCGCCGAATTGATCTCCGGCGGCAACAATCCATAATCCACCACGATGCCCCTGCCCCTGGTCTCTGATACCCGTCTACAGCCCCGCTGCGACGTTGGCCGCCTCGGTGTCCGCGTACGACACCCCATTGGTGGCCAGCGTCGCCGCCAACTGCGCCTGAATCCGCGATGCCTGTGCACTCAACTCCGCAAACCGCTGACCGTGCGTGGCGAACTGCGCTGCCGTCAGCACCGACACCTCGTCGATTGCAGCGGGCAACACCGTCGTGATGGGCCCGGCAGCCGCCGCAGTCCCGGCGTTGAACGCCGCACCCAGCGACTGCAAATTGCTGGCTGCAGCGACCAGGTGCTCGGGATAGGTACGAACAAAAGACATCAGATTCCTCCGGCGTGGCTTGATTTTCGGATTGAGCGCAACACCCCGATGTGCTGCGACTGCCTCGGTCGGCGTCCCACCGCTTTAACAAAAGTCGCGAATTTTATCAGGTCATCTGAAGATCTGGTAGCTATCTCAGTTGACTCACATGAACCACATTAGATTGGCAGCTGCTCTGCAGGAACCGAAGACGCCGACTGTTCACTAGGTGCCGAGTTATGTTCAGCGTGCGTTCAACCCGTGGTTGCCCGTGCCGGTCTGTGAACTGGGCAAATACCATGCAGGGGCAGGCGCTGCCCGATGACCCGAGGATCGGTCCGCAATCTATGTATTCGCTATGTTTCAGGCTGCTCTCCAGTATTTCTATGAACGCTCATAGAAAGGAGCGTCGCTGGGGGAGACGCCGGATACCGGGATAACCACCCCGCTCAGTCCCACTGCAACGGCAGCGACATGAGCGCGAACGTCTTCGATGGAAATGCGATCTGCGGCGAATAATCAGCCGGTAGGCCGAAGTCCGGGATCCTCCTGAGCCACTCTGCGACGACGACCGTCAGTTCCATCCGCGCGAGGTGGGAGCCCAGACAGCGATGTGGTCCGCCGCCGAAACCCCAGTGCCGGTGCAGCTTGCCGTCCATGACCAGCTCGTCGGTGGACGTCACATCGCTGCCGTCGCGGTTGACCGCGGCCATACACAGCCGGACCTGCGCACCTGGTGGCAGGGTCATGCCACCGACGTGGACGAATGTGGTGGTGATCCGGGGCGCCACCGGTGCCGCAGGCTCGAGCCGGACGATCTCCTCGACGAAATGTCGGGTCTGCCGCGGATCGTCACGGATCTGGGCACGCAACAGCGGCCTGCGGGCGAGTTCGAGCAGAGCGAAACCAATGGCCGCCGTCACTGTGTCCAGACCGGCGAGGATCAGCAGGTGACTCATGCCCAGCAGTTCGAGGTCGGTGAGGCCGGCCGGGTCGGTCATGATGTGGGACAACATGTCGGAGCCAGGATGTTGCCGGCGCTGTTGAATCGCGTCGCTGAGATAGCCGAACAGGTTGATCTGCCCCTTTTCCATCTCGGCCAGGGACAGGTAGGCCTGGTCGCCGGTGATGGCGTCTTTCCAGTTGATCAGCCGGTCCCGGTCCTCGAGGGGCAGCCCATAGAGGTCGAGAAACACCTGGAATGGGTAGAGACGTGCCAGCTCGGCCATCGCGTCGCAGCCACCGCGGTCGGCGAGCGCGCCGATCATGTCGGCTGCATGGCGGGCCAGCACGGGTAAGGATTTGCCCAGCGCGTGCGGGCTGAAATAGGGCTGCAGGATCTTGCGGTAGTGGGTGTGTTGCGGCGGGTCGAACGCGAGCGGGAGTACCGGGAGGGGATTGGTCGGCGGCTGCAGCACCCGCGACGAAAAGACCTCGGGATTGCGTAGCGCGGCCAGCACATCCTCGCGTCGAGTCAGGTAATAGTGGCCGTTCATGAAGACCACCGGGCCCGCCCCCCGCAGGACCCGCCAGCCCACCCCGCGATCCGCGGCCAGTGGCAGTGACGAGTATTCGAGCCTGGGCAGGTGGAAATCACCGGCGTGGTAGGCGTCCGGGGGGCTCACGCCGGGAAACCTACCAACGTGGTCGCGTGCGGGGGCGTCCGGCGAGCCGATGGCTAGGCTGACTTCCGATGAGGATTCGTCTCGAACAGTCGAAATGTGCCGGGCACGCACAGTGCTACGCGGTGGACCCCGGGCTGTTCCCGATCGACGGGGCCGGCTACTCGATCCTGCAGGAGCACCAGGTCGCCGCACGAGACGAGCAAGTCGCCAGGGAAGGTGTCGACTCCTGCCCGGAAATGGCACTTGTGCTCGAGTCGGACTGAAACGCTCGCTACCCCTTTCGCCATTTTCCTGAACTGCGGTTTAACAACTAATTCGCGAAAATGAATATCTGGTGGACTGAACCGGGTGCCGCGGCGGTTGCCTCTATGTTTTCAGAGGGTTGCCGCAGCGTGGCCGCGACTGTGCAGAAACGACCCCCATTGTGTGCTGGCTAGGAGGGTGGTGTTCGACTTCGCGGCGTTGCCGCCTGAGATCAACTCGGGCCGGATCTACACCGGTCCAGGGTCAGGACCCCTGCTCGCCGCGGCCTCCGCGTGGGACAGTCTGGCCGTCGAATTGAGTTTGACTGCAACGGGTTACACATCTGTGGTGGCCGAACTGACCACCTCGCTGTGGATCGGACCGGCCGCGGAGTCGATGGTTGCGGCAGTGGGACCGTACGTGAGTTGGCTGAGTGCGTCAGCCGTCCGCGCCGAGGAAGCCGCCAACCATGCCCGCGCCGCCGCGGCCGCCTACGAAACCGCATTCTCGATGACGGTGCCGCCGCCGGTAATCGCGGCTAACCGGGTCCTATTGATGACGCTGGTCGCCACCAATGTATTCGGACAGAATTTCCCCGCCATCGCGGCCGCCGAAGCCGATTATCTGGAAATGTGGGCTCAGGACGCCACGGCAATGTACGGATATGCGGCCTCCGCAGCGCTTGCCACCGAATTGAGCCGGTTCGCCGCGCCTCCCCACACCACCGACGCGCACGACGGCGACACCGCCCCCGAGGCGGCGCACACGATTCCGCAGTTGCTGTCCCGCGCCGCAGTCCGGGATCTCGCGGTGGCACCGGCGGGCGCCTCTCCCTCGGACATCGTGCACATCGTCGACACACCGATCGGGTGGGCACCGATGCTGGGGTGGCTGCCCACGCCCGACAACAACTGGGCGGGGCTCTATCCCGGCATGTACAACGTGCTGCGGCAAACACTGCAGGCGTACTTCGGGGTGGGGTTGGGGAACTTCGGTTGGTCTATCGGGCAACAACTGTTCCCGGGCCTGGGCACCACCGCCGGAGCCGGGGGCGCCTGGTATCCGACACCGCAATTCGCCGCCCTGGGCGCCGGCGGGTGGCATTTTCACAGCGGCATAGGCGTCACGGCGGGCACCGCGTCCGCCGCGCACGTGGGCGGACTGTCGGTGCCGGCGAGCTGGGGCGCCGCGACCGGGAGTGCGCAGCAGACCGTGCCGAAGCTGACGAGCGCACACTTTGCCACCCCGGCGGCCCAGGTAAGCCCCGACAACGTGATGAACGCCGCGCTGCGCGGTGTTCCGCCGGGTGCGCGCAACGGCGAACGCGCAGGCCACCTCGGTGTCCGGTACGGGTTGCGGCACACCGTGTTGACCCGCCCACCCTCGGCCGGGTGACACCGGTCAACGCCACACGGACAAGTGAGGAGTCAGTACATGACAACGGATTTGGCTGCCCTGCCGCCCGAGATCACCTCGGCGATGATGTACTCCGGGCCGGGCGCGGCCTCCTGGTTGGCCGCCGCCTCGGCCTGGAACGCCCTGGCCGCCGAGTTGGCGTCGACGGCCCAGGGCTATGAGGCCGTGCTGGCCCTGCTTGCCGGCGAAGAGTGGCTGGGACCGGCCTCGGCGACCATGGTGCAAGCCGTACAACCCTTTGTGGATTGGACGACGGCTACCGCCGCCCGAGCCGAGCATGCCGCCGTCCAATCGCAGGCGGTGGCGGCAGCCTTCGAAGCCGCGTTCGCCGCGATCGTGCCACCGCCGCTGGTTGCGGCCAACCGCGCCGAGATTGCGCAGGCACTGCAGACCAACATCTTCGGCATCAACAGCGGCGTCATCGCACAGTTGGAGGCCGGCTACGCACAGATGTGGGCCCAGAACGCTTCGACCATGTACACCTACGCCGGATCCGCGGCGGCGGCCAGCGACCTGTCGCCGTTCGACACGGCTCCCGCCATCGCCGACCCGATCGGAACCAACTCTCAGGTGGCCGCGGTCGCCGCCGCACAGGCAACACCGGTGGCCTCGATCCAGGAGTCGCTGCAGAGCTTCTTCCATCAGATCACCAGCCGGTTGGGGTTGCTGTCCACGCCCAGTGGAGCGTCACAACTGGCCCAGGCGGCCGCGACCGACTATCCGATCCTCACCGAAATCTGGTTCCTGCTGACCGGGCAGACCACGCTGCCCAACAACCTGGGCACCTTCATGCAGGGTTATTCCAATTACGCGAGCTTCTTCTACAACACCGAGGGTCTGCCGTACTTCAGCGTGGGTATGGGCAACTTCGGCGTCCAGATCGCCAAATCAGCGGGTTGGCTGAACCCTCCCGCCGCGGCCGCGGCCGCACCAGCTGTCGCGGCGCCGCCGATCAGCGGGGCGTTGGGAACGGCCGGCGGCCAGGTGGCCGCCGGGTTGGGACAGGGCGCCCACATCGGGCACCTGGCGGTTCCGTCCTCGTGGCCCGGCGCATCGGCCGCCCCCACCGTGCGTCCGGCCGTACAGATGATCAGCGAGCCGATCATCGCGGGCGAAAGCGCGCAGAGCGGCAACGTGCTCAGCGGCATGCCCGTCGGCGGGGGCGGCAGCACGCGCGGGGCGGGCGCGGGGCCCCGTTACGGGTTCAAACCCACCGTGATGGCGCGCCCGATGCCCGCCGGATAGCCGCAGCCTTCGCGACGAGCTCGCGAGAATCGACCCCAGGATGCCGGAGCCGGCATGGTTCGCGGTCCGGCTCAACCACTTGATCTGCAGGAGCATCAGAATGTATCGGCGGCTTATCGCGGTGGCGCTGCTGGCGTTGCTCGGCGCGGGCGCGCCCGCACACGCTGACACCGTCGACGACAAATTCCTCGCCGAGTTGCGGTCCGAAGGCATCACCGACCACATTTCCAACTCACATGCGATCGAGGCCGCACACTTCGTCTGCGACAGGCTCGACAGCGGCATGTCGCCCAATGAGGTGGCCAGCGACGTGCTGAACAGCAGCAGCATGCCGGCTTTTCATGCCGGCTTCTTCGTCGGGGCGAGCATCGACGCATACTGCCCTCGGCACAAGGCCGAGTTGCCGGTGTCGTAGCCGTCGCGGCGGAGCAGCCCGGCACAACCCGGCGGTCCGAAGCTGGGAGGTTGCCATGGACTGGTGCGAGGTCAAGCCAAATCGGGTTAACCGCTGTTACTGTGTCGTTACACCAGGTGAATAAGGTTTACCGTCCAGTGAACAACTGCCAACGGGTAGCTTTTGAGGCGACCGGTGGCCGACGCAGTCATCTACTCTCTTGCAGAGAGCGGTTACTGAGAAGATTTGAGAGGAAAAAGCATGTCTTTCGTGACCACACAGCCGGAGGCGCTGACCTCCGCGGCCGGAAACCTGCAGGGTATCGGTACCGCGATGAGCGCGCAGAACGCGGCAGCGGCCGCCCCGACCACCGGGGTGGTTCCGGCGGCCGCCGACGAGGTATCGGCGTTGACCGCCGCCCAGTTCGCCGCGCACGCGCAGATGTACCAAGCCGTGAGCGCCCAGGCCGCAGCGATTCACGAGATGTTCGTGAACACTCTGGCCACCAGTTCGGGTTCGTATGCGGCCACCGAGGCCGCCAACGCAGCCGCCGCAGGCTGATCGAACTGGCAGACAGGCGGTGATTTCGGGGTTGAGCGGCTTGGTCGGAGGCCGTCACTTCGGATCACCTGCATTCGCCGTCGACTCGAACAGCGTGGTTCGGGTTCGACACCTTTCCGGCCGTGACGCAGCCCGGTGGCCGCCGGCTGACGGAAGAGGGGGTTCTCCGTAGTTTTTCCCGGTCGGCGGTTACGCCTGTAGCGCTGATCGGCCATCGCGTTGTAAATCCAGATCATTCACTAACAAGGAGACATCAAGTGGCAACTCGCTTCATGACCGACCCGCACGCAATGCGGGCCATGGCTGGCCGTTTCGAGACCCACGCCCAGACCGTCGAGGACGAGGCCCGTCGCATGTACGCGTCCTCGCAGAACATCGCGGGTGCGGGCTGGAGCGGTCTGGCCTCGGCCACCTCGCTGGACACCATGGGTCAGATGAACACCGCTTTCCGCAACATCGTGAACATGCTGCACGGGGTGCGCGACGGGTTGGTTCGCGACGCGAACAACTACGAGCAGCAAGAGCAGGCCTCCCAGCAGATCCTCAGCAGCTAGCCCGACCGACCCGACACAGAAGGAACACAGATATGACCATCAATTACCAGTTCGGCGACGTCGACGCCCACGGCGCGCTCATTCGCGCCCAGGCCGCCAACCTGGAGGCCGAGCACCAGGCCATCGTTCGCGATGTGTTGGCTGCCGGTGACTTCTGGGGCGGCGCCGGTTCGGTGGCTTGCCAGGAGTTCATCGCCCAGTTGGGCCGCAACTTCCAGGTGATCTACGAGCAGGCCAACACCCACGGCCAGAAGGTTCAGTCCGCCGGCAACAACATGGCGCAGACTGACAGCGCCGTCGGCTCCAGCTGGGCCTGATAACCAAAACTGCGGACGCGGCAGCACACCAGGTAAGTCGGTGTGCTGCCGTGTCCTGTAGTCATCACACAGAGTCAACGAGGTAGGGGATGGATCAACAGAGCACCCGCACGGACATCACTGTCAATGTCGACGGTTTCTGGATGCTGCAGGCACTGCTGGACATCCGGCACGTAGCACCGGAGTTGCGGTGCCGGCCGTATGTCTCCACCGACAACAACGATTGGCTCAACGAACATCCGGGCATGGCGGTCATGCGCGAGCAGGGCATCGTGGTGGGCGACACCGTCAACGAACAGGTGGCCGCGCGCATGAAGGTGCTTGCCGCGCCCGACCTCGAGGTCGTTGCGCTGCTGTCGCGGGGCAAGTTGCTCTACGGCGTCGTCGACGACGAGAATCAGCCCCCGGGCTCGCGTGAGATCCCCGACAACGAATTCCGGGTGGTACTGGCCCGCCGCGCCCAACACTGGGTGTCCGCGGTGCGGGTGGGCAACGACATCACCGTCGATGACGTCGTCGTCTCTGACAGCGCCTCGATTGCCGCGCTGGTGCTGGACGGGCTCGAATCCATCCACCACGCCGACCCGGCGGCGATCAATGCCGTCAACGTGCCCCTCGAGGAGATGCTCGAAGCCACCAAGTCGTGGCAGGAGTCGGGCTTCAACGTGTTCTCCGGCGGTGATTTGCGGCGCATGGGTATCAGCGCCTCCACCGTCGCCGCGCTAGGTCAGGCGCTGTCCGATCCCGCTGCTGAGGTCGCTGTGTATGCGCGCCAGTACCGGGACGACGCAAAAGGACCGAGCTCGTCGGTGCTGTCTTTGAAGGACGGTTCGGGCGGCCGCATCGCCCTCTACCAACAGGCCAGGACGGCCGGCTCCGGCGAGGCATGGCTGGCTATCTGCCCGGCCACCCCCCAGTTGGTGCAGGTGGGAGTCAAGACCGTGCTGGACACGCTGCCGTACGGCGAATGGAAATCGCACAGCAGGGTTTAACAACGCCGTTACGAAACACGCAGTCAGACAACATTTTTCAACATAAAATGCGAGCGGGATGTCAACACGGCATACTGCTCTGGACGGGTTGCACCAGGAAAAGCAGCACGTCACCACAACTATCAGCGCGAGGCGAGGCACATGAACTTGGAGTCAGTCCAGCCGCAGCTCCATGGGAGCAGCGGAGCCACCGGCGCCTCGGTGACCACACCGAGCAAGCCCACCACGCAGCAACAACCAGAAGCTAACTCATTCGCCACGGCGGGAGGTGCAGGACGATGACCGCAGTAGCTGACGCGCCACAGACTGACATCGAGGGTATTTCGTCGCCCAGGGCCGTCGTCGTCGGCATCATGGCCGGCGAGGGGGTGCAGATCGGGGTGTTGCTGGACGCCAACGCGCCGGTCTCGGTGATGACCGACCCGCTGCTCAAGGTGGTCAACAGCCGTCTGCGTGAACTCGGGGAGACCCCGCTGGAGGCGACCGGACGCGGCCGCTGGGCGCTGTGCCTGGTGGACGGCACGCCACTGCGCGCCACCCAGTCGCTGACCGAGCAGGACGTCTTCGACGGCGACCGGTTGTGGATCCGGTTCGTCGCGGACACCGAACACCGCTCGCAGGTCATCGAGCACATCTCCACCGCGGTCTCGTCCAACCTCAGCAAGCGCTTCGCCGCGATCGACCCGGTGATGGCCCTTCAGGTCGGCGCGTCCATGGTGGCCACCGGCGTGGTGCTGGCCTCCGGCGTGCTGGGCTGGTGGCGGTGGCACCACAACAGCTGGCTGACCACGATCTTCGCCGCAATCGTCGGCGTCCTGGTGCTGGTAGTGGCCGGCATGCTGCTGATGCGCGCCAAGACCGACGCCGACCGCCGCGTCGCGGACATCCTGCTGATGAGCGGACTTGTCCCGGTCACGGTGGCGGCTGCCGCGGCACCACCCGGACCGGTCGGTTCGCCGCACGCCGTGCTGGGCTTCGGCGTCCTCGCCGTCGGTGCGGCGCTGGCATTGCGGTTCACCGGTCGCCGGCTGGCGATCTACACCGCGATCGTGACCATCAGCGCGCTCGCCACCCTGGCCAGCCTGTCCCGGATGGTCGCCAACACCAGCGCGGTCACCCTGCTGGCCTGCCTGCTGCTGGCCAGCGTCCTGCTGTACCACGCCGCCCCGGCACTGTCCCGGCGACTGGCCGGCATCCGGCTGCCGGTGTTCCCGTCGGCGACCAGCCGGTGGGTGTTCGAGGCCCGGCCCGACCTGCCCACGACCGTGGTGCGCTCGGAGGGCGGCCCGCCCACCCTGGAAGGACCGGCCTCGGTACGCGATGTGTTGCTGCAGGCCGAGCGGGCTCGGTCGTTCCTGAGCGGTCTGCTGATCGGGCTGGGCGTCCTGGTAGTCGTCACTCTCTCCGCGCTGTGCAACCCGCACACCCACGAGCGGTGGCTGCCGCTGATCCTCGCGGGATTCACCGCCGGGTTCCTGGTGCTGCGTGGCCGCTCGTACGTCGACCGCTGGCAGGCCATTACGCTGGCCGCCACCGGTGTGCTGATCATCGCCGTGGTGGCGGTGCGCTACGCCCTGGTGCTCTCGTCGCCGCTGTCGGTGTCGATCGCGGCCGCGGTGCTGGTGGCCCTGCCGACCGCGGGCCTCACCGCTGCCGCGGTGGTGCCCAACACCGTCTACAGTCCGCTGTTCCGCAAGTTCGTGGAATGGATCGAATACCTCTGCCTGATGCCGATCTTCCCGCTGGCATTGTGGTTGATGAACGTCTATGCAGCGATCCGCTACCGGTAGCACGTGGTCGTGGCGGGGTCGTGCGAGCAGCGCGACCCTGGCCGCGATGCTGCTCACCGGTGGTGCGCTGGCCGGCATGCCGCCCGCGTACGCAATCACTCCGCCGCAGATCGACCCGGGTGCGCTGCCACCGGACAGCCCGCCCGGGCCGATCGCCGCGACGAAGCAGAATTCCTACTGCACCGAGGTAGGGGTGCTGCCCGGCACCGACTTCAAGGTGCAGCCGAAGTACATGGACATGCTGAATCTCACCGAGGCGTGGCGTTTCGGGCGTGGTGAAGGCATCAAGGTCGCCGTCATCGACACCGGCGTGACCCCGCATCCCCGGTTGCCGCGGCTGATTCCGGGTGGCGACTACGTGATGGCCGGCGGTGACGGCTTATCGGACTGTGACGCCCACGGCACCCTGGTGGCCTCGATGATCGGCGGCGCCCCCGCCAACGGCGCCTCGCCACCACCGGCCTCGCCACGGCGGCCCATCACCATTCCCACCCAGGAAAAACCGCCGCCACCGCAGACCGTGACCTTGTCGCCGCTGCCGGCGCCGACCATCACCATGATCCCCGCTCCAGCGCCCCCGCCGTCCGAAGGGGCGCCACCGGGGGCACCGCCGGGACCGGGCCAGGCGCCGTCAGCCAACCGGGGCGGCGGCACGGTGACCATCCCGGGGTACGGCGGCGGTGCAAAGATCCGTCCCGTCGATCACCCGCGGCCGCTGGCACCGACGACGACCTCGCCGTCGCCGTCGACGTCGACGTCGCCCACTACTACCTCGTCTACCTCGTCGTCGTCGTCCGCTTCCACCTCGACGGCACCGCCGACCTCCGCGCCGGGGTCACCCACGCCGACGGCCGCTCCACCGCCCCCGTCGCCGACCGGACCTCCGCCGGACGCGTTCAGTGGAATCGCGCCGGAGGTCGAGATCATCTCGATCCGCCAGTCCAGCCAGGCGTTCGGTCTCAAGGACGCCTATACCGGCGACGAGGACCCGCAGACCGCGGCGAAGATCGACAACGTTCAGACGATGGCCCGCGCGATCGTCCATGCTGCGAACATGGGTGCTCAGATCATCAACATCTCTGATGTGACCTGCATGAGCGCCCGCAACGTCATCGACCAGCGGGCGCTGGGGGCCGCGGTGCATTACGCCGCGGTCGACAAGAACGCGCTGATCATCGCCGCGGCCGGAGACAGCAGCAAGAAGGACTGTAAGCAGAACACCATCTTCGACCCGTTGTCGCCCAACGACCCGCGTGCCTGGAACTCCGTCACCACGGTCGTGACGCCGTCCTGGTTCAGCGACTTCGTCCTCACCGTCGGCGCGGTCGACACGAGTGGTCAGCCGTTGTCGCAGATGAGCATCGCCGGACCGTGGGTGTCGATCTCCGCGCCGGGTACCGACGTGATGGGGCTTTCGCCCCGCGACGACGGTCTGATCAACGCGATCGACGGTCCGGACAACACTTTGCTGACGCCGGCGGGCACCAGCTTCGCGACCGCGATCGTGTCGGGGGTGGCCGCCCTGGTGCGCGCCAAATACCCGGAGTTGTCGGCTTACCAGGTGATGCAACGCCTGATCCACACGGCCCGTCCGCCCGCCCGGGGGGTGGACAACCAGGTCGGCTACGGTGTCGTCGACCCGGTCGCGGCATTGACATGGGATGTTCCTCAAGGACCGCCGCAGGCACCCAAACAACTTTCGGCGCCGCTATCGCTGCCGAAAGCCCCCCCGCCGCGCAACATGGCGCCGGTATGGGTGGCCAGCGGAGGCTTGGCTGCGGCACTACTGATAGGCGGAGCAGTGTTCGGTACAGCGACATTGATGCGACGATCGCGGAAACAACGATGAAGGCGCAGCGCAAATTCGGGCTGTCGTTGACCTGGCCGCGGTTGACGGCGGTGTTCCTGGCCGTCGTGCTCATCCTGGTGCTCGCCAGTCACGCGCCGCAGTCGTGGCAGGGCGACAACCGGGTGGCGTGGTGGGTGGGCGTCGGCCTCGCGGTGATCGTGACGCTGCTGTCGATCGTCACCTACCACGGCATCACCGTGACCTCGGGTGTGGCGAACTGGCTGTGGGACTGGTCCGCCGACCCCGGCGCCGCCCTGGGGGCGGGCTGCACCCCGGCGACCGATTTCAAGCGCCGCTTCGGCCGTGACACGGTGGGCGTGCGCGAGTACCGGGGCCAGTTGGTCAGTGTGCTCGAGATCGATGCCGACGGCGGCAATCACCCGGGCCTTCATCATCACCGCGCGACGGCGGGCTCGCCCGTCCTGCCGGTGGCAGCGGTCGCAAATGGCTTGCGCCAGTTCGATATTCATCTGGACGGCATCGACATCGTCTCGGTGGAGGTGCGGGGCGGCGCCGAAGCTGCCCGCGCGTCGGCCTCCCTGGAGGAGTGGGGCCCGGACGGGTGGGGCTCGAACGAGGCGGGGACCGAGCGGCGCGGCGCCGACCGACGGCGCACCTGGCTGGTGTTGCGGATGAACCCGCAGCGCAACGTGGCTGCCGTGGTATGCCGCGATTCCCTGGCGGCAACCCTGGTCGCGGCCACCGAGCGACTGGTGCAGGACCTGGACGGACAGAGTTGCGCAGCGCGCCCGCTGACCGCCGATGAACTGGCCGAAGTGGACAGCGCGGTCTTGGCCGACCTGGAACCCACCTGGAGCCGGCCGGGATGGCGGCACCTCAAACACTTCAACGGCTTTGTGACCAGTTTCTGGGTGACGCCGTCCGACATCGACACTGAGACGCTGGACGCACTCTGGCTGTCGGCGGCGCCGGAAGTAGGCGCTACGGTGGTTACTGTGCGACTGACTACCCGGGGCGGCCGGCCCCATCTCGCGGCATGGGTGCGCTATCACAGTGAAGCCCGGTTGCCGAGGGATCTGACCACAGGACTCAACCGGCTCACCGGTCGGCAGTTGGCGGCGGTGCGGGCCAGCCTGCCGGCGCCGTCGACGCGGGCACAGCTGGTGGTCCCGAGCCGCGAACTCAGAGACCACGACGAACTGGAATTGCCAATGGGTCACGACGCGGAGCACGTGACCAGCTCAGCAGCACAATGACGCGAGCGCAGTCTGCCGCTGAAGATGCCCGCAATGCCATGGTCGCGGGGTTGCTGGCGTCGGGCATCTCGGTCAACGGACTGCAGCCCAGCCACAACCCGACGGTGGCAGCGCAGATGTTCACCACCGCCACCCAACTCGACGCCGGCATGTGTGATGCCTGGTTGGCGCGCATCCTGGCCGGTGACCAGAGCATCGAGGTGCTGGCCGGCGCCTGGGCGGCGGTAAGGACATTCGGCTGGGAGACCCGTCGCCTCGGTGTCACCGACCTGCAGTTCCGGCCCGAGGTTTCCGACGGGCTGTTCCTGCGGCTTGCCGTCACCAGCGTCGATTCCCTGGCCTGCGCCTACGCCGCCGTACTGGCCGAGAACAAGCGGTACAAGGAAGCGGCTGCCCTGCTCGACGCCACCGAACCCCGCCATCCCTTCGATAGCGAACTGGTCAGCTATGTGCGGGGGGTGCTCTATTTCCGCACCAAACGGTGGCCTGAGGTGCTGGTGCAGTTCCCCGAGGCCACCCAGTGGCGGCACCCGGAGCTGAAGGCGGCCGGCGCTGCGATGGCGACCACGGCGCTGGCGTCGCTCGGCGTCTTCGAGGAGGCCTTCCGACGCGGGCAGGAAGCCATCGAGGGGGACCGGGTACCGGGGGCCGCGAACATCGCCCTCTACACCCAGGGCATGTGTCTGCGGCACGTCGGTCGCGAAGATGAGGCCGTCGAACTGCTGCGCCGCGTGTATTCCCGCGACGCGAAATTCACCCCGGCCCGAGAGGCTCTGGACAACCCCAACTTCCGGCTGGTGCTGACCGATCCGGAGACCATCGAGGCCCGCACCGACCCGTGGGATCCGGACAGCGCGCCGTCGCGTGCGCAGGCCGAAGCCGCCCGGCACGCCGAGGAGGCCGCCCGGTACCTGGCCGAAGGCGACGCCGAGCTGAACGCGATGCTCGGCATGGAGCAGGCCAAGAAGGAAATCAAGCTCATCAAGTCGACCACCAAGGTGAATCTGGCGCGCGCCAAGATGGGGCTGCCGGTTCCGGTGACCTCGCGTCACACCCTGCTGCTCGGGCCGCCCGGCACCGGCAAGACATCGGTGGCGCGGGCCTTCAGCAAGCAGCTGTGCGGGTTGACGGTGTTGCGCAAGCCGGTGGTGGTGGAGACCAGCCGGACCAAACTGCTGGGTCGTTACATGGCCGACGCGGAGAAGAACTGCGAGGAGATGCTCGAAGGGGCACTCGGCGGCGCCGTGTTCTTCGACGAGATGCACACCCTGCATGAAAAGGGTTACTCGCAGGGCGACCCTTACGGCAACGCCATCATCAACACCCTGCTGCTCTACATGGAGAATCACCGCGACGAGCTGGTGGTGTTCGGGGCCGGCTACGCCAAGGCGATGGAGAAGATGCTCGAGGTGAACCAGGGCCTCCGGCGGCGCTTTTCGACGGTGATCGAGTTCTTCAGCTACACCCCGGACGAGCTGGTGGCGTTGACCGTCCTGATGGGCCGGGAGAACGAGGACGTCATCACCGAGGAGGAGGCTTCGATTCTGTTGCCCTCCTACACCAAGTTCTACCTCGACGAGACCTACTCCGAGGACGGCGACCTGATCCGGGGCATCGACATGCTCGGCAACGCCGGATTTGTGCGCAACGTGGTCGAGAAGGCCCGTGACCACCGCAGTTTCCGGCTCGACGACGAGGATCTGGACGCGGTGCTCAACAGTGACCTGACCGATTTCAGCGAAGCGCAGCTGCGACGGTTCCGCGAATTGACGCGCGACGACCTCGCCGAAGGTCTCAGCGCGGCCGTCGCGGAAGAGAAGCGCAACAAGTGACCGGCGACATCTGCAGCTAACCTCTGGGCGCAGACGCCAGGGACAGCTACCGCGCTGACTCGGCGCCGGCCCGGATCGGACCCGGTGCCCGCCGCAGCGCGGCCCGGACCCGCTCGATTCGCCGAAACCGCCCGCTATCGGTGGGGCACGGCGCGCCGGAATATGGATTGTGCGCAACTGCCCGCCGCGGCCGCCACAGCCCGCTACGCTGTGTGAAATTTCGCGCTGGGACGGAAGGATTCGGCACGCCCGGCAAACTCGGACGGCGGCGTCATCCCGGCCTGGGCCACCACAGCGGTGCTTTGCTGCCGCGACAGTGACGGGAGGTGGGGCCGCACTGATCTGTCGAATGCTGATTCCCCGTCGATGACCATTCCCCGATCCGGTCGCGGCGTCCGCAGTCTCCCGTTGGCGCGAGTACCCGACACACGGTGCGCAGCGAGTCGCACGCGCTATCGATCATCACCCGAAGCGGCCGGCGTCCGTAGCTGGGTCGGACCATTCTCACCAAGGAGAAAGTCCGATGCCCCATCCTGTGCCGCGAATGATGCCGAAAGTTGGTTGTGCAGCAACGCCTTTCGCTAATGTTCAGCAAGTCCGAGGGTGGTGACGGCAATGGATTACGGAGCGTTGCCACCCGAGATCAATTCCCTGCGCATGTACACCGGACCGGGTTCGGCACCGATGCTGGCCGCCGCCGCGGCCTGGGATCGGCTGGCAGCTGAACTTCGTGCCACCGCGGCCGGCTGCGAGACGGCGATCTCGGTGCTGACCGGCGACGGCTGGCGGGGTCCGGCGGCGGCAGCCATGCAGGACGCGGTCATCCCGTACCTGACCTGGATGAGCCTCACCGGGCTGCAGGCCGAGCAGGCCGGTGCTCAGGCGGCGGCGGCCGCGGGCGCGTTCGAATCGGCATTTGCCGCAACCGTGCCGCCCGCGGTCGTCACGGCCAATCGCCAGCAGTTGGCGGTGCTGGTCGCGACCAATCTGCTCGGTCAGAACACGCCCGCGATCGCCGCTGTCGAGGCCGCGTACGGCGAGATGTGGGCCCAGGACGCGGCGGCCATGTACGGCTACGCCGTCGGGTCCGCGCTGGCGGCCACGCTGAGCTCGTTCACCCACCCGGCGCCCACCACCAACCCGGCCGGGCAGGCCCGGCAGGGCGAGGCCGTCACCCAGGCCGCCGCCAGTGCCGGAGCCAACCTCACGCAGACCGAGCTGCCGCAACTGATGTCGTCGGTGCCGTCGACGCTGCAAGGCCTCGCTGCACCGACGGCAGCGGCAACGGCCGAAGCCTTCCCCGGTGAGGATCTGCTGGTCAACCTGTTGAACTTCCTGGACGGAGCCGATGGGAACCCGTACGGCACCTTCCTGAACTCCAGCCTGGCGAACGGATTCATCTCAGCCGGGTATGTCAGCCCCGCGATCGTGGCCCCCGCGGCGTTTGCCGGCCTGGCCGACATCAACGCGGTGGTGCTGGGTGCAACGGAGTCCGACGTGCCAGGCATGGGCTCCGGTGAGGGCAACGCGTCCCCGATTCCGTCGCGGTCGCCGGCCAACCCCGCCAACCTGCCCCCGCTGCAGGACGCCGCCGACGTCTCGTTTGCCCGGGGCGGCGTGACGGCTGGCACGAACCAGTCGGCGTTGGTCGGACGTTTGTCGGTGCCCCAGACCTGGACAGCGGCGAGCGCGGTGGCCAATTACGCCGGTACCGCGGCGCCGGGCGGGGGTTGGACCAGCAACGCAGTGGTCCCAGCGGCGGCGGCCGGTCTGCCCGGCGCACCGGGGATGCCGCTACTCGGCATGTCCGGCAACAACTTCGGCAGTCCGCCGCGCTACGGATTCCGGCCGACGATCATGGGACGCCCACCGGCCGCTGGATGACAGGGGGGAGACAACCGCGATATCGCTGATCGGTTCCGCAACACCGGCGGTTACCGACGGACGGTCGGTTTGAAGGAGGTGCTGGCATTGGATTTTGGAGCCCTCCCCCCTGAAGTCAATTCGCTGCGCATGCACACCGGGCCGGGCTCGGCGCCCATGCTGGCCGCCATGACGGCCTGGGATGCGGTGGCCGACGAGCTGCGGTTGACCGCGACGGCGTACGAATCGGTGTTGTCCACATTGGTCGACGACGGCTGGCTGGGTCCGGCATCGACCGCCATGATGACCGCGGTCGCTCCGTTCCTGGACTGGCTGCGCGGCACCGGCGCGCAGGCCGAAGAGACGGCCAGTCACGCCGCAGCAGCTGCGGCGGCCTTCGAGGCCGCGTACTCGATGACGGTTCCCCCCGCCGTGGTCGCCGCGAACCGGGCACGACTGCTCGCGCTGGTGGCCACCAACTTTCTGGGTATCAACACCGCCGCGATTGCGGCCACCGAAGCCGAGTACGCCGAGATGTGGGTTCAGGACGCGACGGCGATGTACACCTACGCCGCCAGCGCGGCTGAGGCTGCCGCGCTGACACAGTTCGGCGAGCCGGCGCAGACCGCCGACCCGTCCGGTCCGGCCCACCAAGCCGCCGCGGTCGCGCGGGCGATGGCATCGGTACCGGCCACCCTGCAGGATCTCGCCGCGCCGGCGGCGGCCTCTCCGTTTGACGCACTTCCGCAGACAGGTCTGCTCGTCGATGTCCTGAACTTCCTGGATGGCAACGACGGCAACGCCGTCGGGGTCTTCTTGAACTCTTCCCTGTTCAACGGCGTCGTCTCCGCCGGATATACGGCGCCGGCACTGATCGTGCCCACGGTGACCGATGCCGTCGCCGACGTCAACGGGGTGGTCGAAGGGGCGGAGCCAGAGATCGCCGGCGCCGGTTCGGCCGAGGCCGCCGCGATGACGGCAACGACCGCGCCGTCCGGCGTGGGGGGAGTCGCCGCCGGCAGCACTCAGGCGTCCCTGGTGGGCCGCCTGTCTGTTCCGCCGAGCTGGGCGGCCGCCGTCGATGTAGCGAAGCCGTTCGGCGCAGTACCCGGCGCGGGCAGCACGGCGGCCGTTCCGGCATCCGCCGCGGGCGCACCCGGGATGCCCGCACTGCCTGCCGCCAACGCGTGCGCACGGAGTTGGGGCAACGGCCCCCGCTACGGTTCCCGATTGACAATCATGCCGCGACCGGTGGCTGCGGGATAACGCCGCCCAAAGAAAGTCCCGGCAATTCCCGCCTTTCGAATATCGGAATTCGAATTCGACGGGACGTCTGAGTTGACTCTGGTCGTCGCGAGTGCCATTATTGCCACTGCATGCACCTCGCTAGGTGAGGCGTCTGCACGGACACAGGCCACTGACCTCGAACGTCGAAAGACGCCCAGGGTCAGGACAGCTCTTCCCGGCTTAAGGGTTGAGCCCAAGTGGCTTCCAGCATTACTGCTGGATACGCCGTGTGGTGCCGAAGCTCTGTCGAGAGGGGTGCTGTGATCTGGTGGGCCGTCGTGCCCGCTGGACTCTCATCCCATGCGTCGTGCACCCGGCATCCCCGCATGCCACGGCCCTGAGGAGGTGAGAGCGGAATGAGTCCCGACGATAGTCCGTATTCGAAATCGACGACCATTTCGTTTCGATCCGACCCGGGCACCGGCATCGCCGCCTGAATCGCATTTCTGATAGCCGCAAACGGCGCTCGCTGATATCGCGAAGCGCGTATTAATTGCGCGCGGAAAAAGGCGTGGAATTGCGTTCTTGGCGACCCGGGTTTCGTGCCCCAGCAGGGGTGAACTCAAGGGGGACCACCGATGACCGCCGCACTGGACTTTGCCGCTCTGCCACCCGAAGTCAACTCCGCGCGCATGTACGCCGGCGCCGGTGCCGCGCCGATGCTGGCTGCAGCTTCGGCATGGAACGGGTTGGCCGCCGAGCTGCGCGCCACCGCGCTGACCTACGAAGCTGTGCTGTCCGCGCTGGCCGGTGACGAATGGTTCGGGCCCGCGGCGGCCTCGATGGCTGCCGCCGCCACGCCGTACGTGGTGTGGCTCAACGCCACCGCCGTGCAGGCCGAGCAGACCGGGGCGCAGGCCGAGGCCGCGGTGACCGCCTACGCGACGGCATTCGCCGCGACAGTGCCACCGCCACTCGTCGCGGCCAACCGCACCCAGTTGGCCGCACTGGTTGCGACGAACATCCTGGGCCAGAACACCCCGGCGATCGCGGCGACCGAAGCCGCGTACCTGGAGATGTGGGCCCAGGATGCCGCCGCGATGTACGGCTACGCCGGCGCCTCGGCGGCAGCCACCGACCTGGACCAGTTCGTCGCGCCGCAGCAGATCACCAGCCCCAGCGGTCTCACGGCCCAGGCGGCCGCGGTCAGTCAGGCGGCCGACACGTCCGCTCTCGGCCAGCACAGCGCTCTGTCGCAGCTGATGTCCGCCGTGCCGAGCGCACTGCAGGGGCTTTCCGGTGCCGACGGCGGCAGCGGCCTGGCCGACCTCGCGACCACCGCGCTCACCGGTTCCGGGACGTCGAGCTGGTCGGAGTTCATGGCCGCATGGGGCCCCAACGCGAACGTGTGGAACACGATCACCTCCACCGGTTTGTTCACCCCGGGCGCCACGATAGGAACCCTCTCCAGCTTGTTCGGCAGCGCAGCGATGACCGACGTGGCCGACGCCGCGCAGGTGCTGGTACCGAGCGCGGGCGGGGGCGCCGTGCCGCTGGAAACGCGCGGTCTCACCGCCCTCGGGTCGGGCAGTTCCGGCGTGGTCGGCAAACTGTCCGTGCCCCCGGCCTGGGCTGCGGCCACCCCACCGCCCGGCGCCCTGCACTCCGCGCTCGGTGGCACCCCGATGGTCGCGCCGCCGCCGTCCGGCACGCCCGGTATGCCGGGGGTGCCGCTGGGCAACCTCGCGGGTCAACCCTTCGGCCGGGCTGTCCCGCAATACGGGTTCCGCCCCACGGTCGTGGCCCGCTCGCCCGCGGCCGGATAGCACGCACAGCCACCTAACCAGGCAAAACAGCGCTCTCAGCGAACCGTCAGGTACGAGACAGCCGGGTAGCAGGCATCAGGACGTACCGTGTGCCCTCGTGATGCGTACGTTTTTCCTCGAGTCAGAGAGAGCCTGCCGGGCGGTGTCCCCGGGTCGGACCGGCGGTGCCGCCGGGCCCCACCGCCGAAGACGGTCGAGCTTCGTCGACTCGACCTGACCCACTGCTTTCGCGGGCGGCGCACATGCTGCTGCTTCGCGCATTCATTTCATTGAATTGCAAAGTTCGCCGACGGTATTCACAATGCCAGGCGCCATTGTTTTGAAATATTCAGATGATAACTTGTCAACCTATTGTGCATGGCTACGCCGTTGACCTTGGAGTTTGCTGTTAGTATTTCGGCAATTCGCTGTATCACAGCAGTCACGACGGTAGTGCGATAAGTTATTTACATTGCGCTTACCTACCGGGAACGTTGCGAAAATATGCCGCAACGAACATTCATCATATCGAGCGGGGGCTGGAGAAATGCGATTCGATTCTGGTAGAGCACATGGTCGGCAACTCAACAAAACCACGCGAAGGATCACTACTGGCGGATAAGGGGCGTATACGCGCATGGATTATGGGGCACTTCCGCCAGAGGTCAACTCTGGGCGCATGTATACCGGTCCCGGCGCGGGGCCGATGTTGGCAGCGGCGGCGGCATGGGACGCCTTGGGGGCCGAATTGTATTCGGCCGCAGTCGCTTACGCGTCCGCGATCGAGGGACTGGTAGCGGGCTCGTGGCAGGGACCGACCGCAATGACGATGGCCACCGCGGCCGGTCCGTACGTGTCCTGGATCTCAGCCACCGCAGCTCGCGCCGATGAGGCGGCCGCACTGGCCAAGGCGGCGGCGATCGCTTACGAAACCGCTTTTGTGGCAACGGTTCCGCCGCCGGTGATCGCTGCGAATCGGGCGCAGCTGCTGGCGCTGATCGCCACCAACATCCTGGGCCAGAACACACCGGCTATCGCCGCCACGGAAGCCCAGTACCTGGAGATGTGGGCTCAGGATGCCGTGGCGATGTATGCCTACGCCGGCTCCTCGGCGGCCGCGACACAGCTCACCCCGTTCACCGAACCACCGCCGACCACGACCGCCTCGGGCGCAGCCGCGCCGGCGGCCGCCCAGCTGCTCGCATCTGTCCCGAATGCGTTGCAGGGCATGACATCAACTCTTGCGGCTGCACCGACGACAGGCTCGACCTCGTTGTTGCCCGGACTCGCCTTACCGCAACTGGCATCCGTGTCGTTGCCGTCGGGCCTGGCGACCGAGGTGGCGAACTGGAACACCACCCTGGCAGCCCTGACCGGACCGTTCTCGTTGCAGGGCTGGTCGTCGATCCCGGGCGGCCCGTTCCTGTCGTTCGGGCAGGTTTATGCCTACGCCCAGAACGGGCAGGGGCTGCAGGCATTCGCCACCCCCGCACCACCGGTGACCGGCGCACTGGCCCCGATCGCCGAGTCGCTCACCCCTCATCTGACTTCATCCGGGGGAGCGGCGACGGCGACTATGGGCCGCGCTGCACTGGTGGGCACCCTATCGGTGCCCCAGGGCTGGACGGTGGCGGCTCCGGCCGTCCGGACAGTTGCCGCGACACTGTCCACCAATGTGGCCGCCGTACCGGCTGCCACGTCCGCCGGGGAGGCCGGTGTTTTCGGCCAGATGGCGCTGTCCAGCCTGGCCGGGCGGGCCCTCGGTGCCACCGCCACGGGTGCCGGTGGCGGCAGCAGTTCGCTGGGCGGTGTCGTCACCGCGGCCGACCCGGCCGCAGCGATGATCTTCGTGCTTCCACCGCTCGAGGGTGCCTAGTCCAGGTAGGGGGAGAAAGAGTGTTCTACGCAGCGTTTCCGCCGGAGGTCAACTCGGGCCGGATGTACAGCGGGGCGGGATCGGGGCCGCTGCTGGCCGCCGCCGCGGCCTGGAACGGGCTGGCCAGCGAGCTACAAGCCACCGCCGCGTCCTATGCCGCACTGATCGCCGGCCTGACCAGCGCACCCTGGGTAGGACCCTCGGCCCAGGCGATGACCGCGGCAGCGACACCGTACGTGGCCTGGATGAGCGAGACCGCTGCCCAGGCCGCCCAGGCCGCCAGCCAGGCCAACGCCGCGGTCGCCGCCTACGAGACGGCGTTCGCCGGGCACGTACCACCGGCGCAGATCGCGGCCAACCGCAGCCAGTTGGCGTCGCTGGTGGCCACGAACATCGTTGGGCAGAACTCCGCCGCAATCGCGGCTCTGGAAGCCCAGTACGGCGAAATGTGGACACAAGACGCCGTCGCGATGGACAGTTACGCCGCCTCATCGGCAGCCGCAAGCGAGGTGACGCCGTTCACCGAACCTCCCCAGGTGGTCAACGCGCTCACCCAGACGATTCTGTCGGCGGCGCAACCGCTCTCGCAGCCGCTGCAGACCCTGGTGAACTTGAGCACCGACTACACCGCCACCGTGACCGGACTGCTCAACGGACTGTTCGGGTCCAGCGGCGCATCGACATTCACCGCCCTGTATTCCGCAATCAAGGTCCCCCTCGGTTTCACCACCCAGTTCAACGACATCGGCCTGTTGATCAACCTCCCCGCATCGCAGTTCCTCAAGTTCGCCGCGAAGCCGACGTCCGCGCTTGGCGGGCTGCCCAAGGACGCATTGGGCGGGGGACTCACCCCGCACTGGGGTCACGGCTGGCTGACCAGCGCGGTGTCGCCAACTCCCACAGCGCATTTGGGTCGAGGCACGCTGGTCGGTGCGCTCACCGTGCCACCGAGTTGGACCGCCAACACCCCGGCCATCCGGACTGTCGCCGCAGCGTTGTCGGCAGCCGGCAACGAAGCGGTGCCCGCGGCCGAACTCGGGCAGGGCGGCCTGTTGAGTTCGATGTCATCAGCGGGCATGGCCGGCAGCGCACTCGGTGCCGGTGCCCCCGGCTCGGTGACCGGTGCGCGAAGCCGCCTCACCCCGGTCAAAGACCTGAAGGATCTCAGGTCACCGGAGCTGCTCAAGCGGATGGTTGCGCAGATATCGGACCGGCCCGACAGCGTGCAGCACCACACCGTCGACCAGCAGGGCCTGGACAGCCTGCTCGAACAGTTGGCGAAGAAACCCGGCATCCATGCCGTGCACCTCACCAATGGCGACAAACCCCAGGTTGTTCCGGCGGATGCCCATTTGGGCTGAGGGAGAGGAAATTCTGCATGTTCAGATGGCTGCTGACGCTGACCTGCGCGGGTGTCATGATCGGTTGCGCCGCACCGGCGAACGGCGATCCGGGCAATGGGCCGGATGCCGCCGACGCAGGTTTTCTGGCCGCGTTGCGCACCGCTGACATCGGTTACAGCAACTCCGATCAGGCCATCGGGTCAGCCCGGGCCGTGTGTACCTGTCTGGACAACGGCGAATCTGGTTTCGAGTTGGTGAACGACATCAAAAAGCGCAATGCGGGATTTACGTTGGACGCCGCCGCCGAATTCGCGGTCATTTCAGCGAAATTCTATTGTCCGCAGCAATTGGACAAGAGCTGACAGCTACCGACGCTGCAAATGTATTAGCTGCCGATTGTATCCGGTCGCTCTTTCATTCACGCCGTACGACATCGATCGTCGTACGATTTCCTGATCTGTGTGAACTTTCCCGAATATATTCGGCACCCGGTTGCTCGGGTAAAACCCGAGGTCACCCGAGGAGCCACGCACATCGGGATTTCTAGTGAGTTCTGTATGAGTCCGGCAGGACTCGCCGACGGGACCCTGGTGGCGTGACTACCATGGCGGCGACAGAGGGACCGGAGGGGAAGAGATGGACTTCGGGGCGCTGCCACCAGAATTCAACTCTGGACGAATGTACACGGGGGCGGGATCCGGGCCGATGCTGGCCGCTGCGGCGGCCTGGGACGCATTGGCCGCAGAGTTGCATTACACCGCGGCGTCGTACCGATCGACGATCGACGGTTTGGCCGTCGGCTCCTGGCACGGTCCGGCGGCGATGTCGATGTCGGCAGCGGCGACACCGTATATGGCCTGGATGGCCGCCACCGCGACACAGGCGGAACAGGCGGGCACCCAGGCGAAGCTTGCCGCCGCGGCCTACGAGACAGCGTTCGCGGCGACGGTGCCGCCACCGGTGATCGAGGCCAACCGCGCATTGCTGATGACCCTGGTGGCTACCAACATTCTCGGACAGAACACAGCCGCCATCGCAGCCACCGAAGCGCAGTATATGGAGATGTGGGCGCAGGACGCCGCCGCCATGTACGCCTATGCGGCGTCCTCAGCGGCCGCGACCGTGCTGACTCCGTTCGAGCCGCCGCCCGAGACCACCAACGTGGCGGGGACGGCCGATCAAGCGGCGGCAGTCACGCAAGCCGCGGGCACCGCAGCCGCCACGGACATTCAGTCGCAGCTGTCGCAGCTGTTGAATCTCTTCCCGAACATGCTGCAGGGTTTGGCCACCACCACGGCCGCCGCCCCGGCGGCGACGACACCGGTCGGCAACGTCATCGAAGCCCTCTACCCGTACGCCGCAGCTATCCGCCCCTTCTTTGCTGCCGTCACCGGCGCATACAGCCCGATCATTCCTTTCGTCCTCGGTGGCGGCTGGTGGTTGTTCGGCCTGCAGATCCTCGGTCTGTCGCAGAACGCACCCGGGGTGGCGTCCCTGTTGAACAGCGGCGGCAAGCCGCTGGCCGGTCTGTCGCCGCTACGAGCCGGGTACGTGGCGTCCGCTGCGCCGGCGGGCGGGGTGGCCGGCGCGATGGGGAACTCCACGCTGGTCGGGTCGTTGTCGGTGCCGCAAGGCTGGGTGACCGAGGCGCCGGTGCTCCGGGCTATGACGTCCGTGCTGCCGGGGGCGACTCCGGAAGCACTCGCCGCGGTCCCGGCGGCGGCCGAAGGCGGCCTGTTCGGCGAGATGGCGATGGCCAGCCTGGCCGGACGCGCCCTGGCCGGGGCCACCGTGCGCACCGTCGGCAGCGGCACCGCGGGCGCCACCGGCGGCGTGGCCGCGGCCGAAGACGTCGCGACCACGGCGACCATCATCGTGATACCGGCGGACTGAGAGAGGCGGGACTGATGAGTTTCGCGGTACGACCACCGGAGATCATCTCCGCGATGATGTATGCCGGACCGGGCGCGGGTCCGATGATCGCCGCAGCCACGGCCTGGGACACCTTGGCCACCGAACTGCAGGCCACGGCATCCTCCTACGGTCTGGTCGTCGACGGCCTGGCCAACGAAACCTGGACCGGGCCCTCGGCGGCCGCGATGGCCGCAGCGGCCGCACCCTACGTGAGCTGGATGTCGGCCACCGCCGCGCAGGCCAAGGAGGCGGGCGACCAGGCCAAGGCGGCAGTGAGCGCGTATGAGACGGCCTTCGCTGCGGTGGTACCGCCGGCGGAGATCGCGCTCAACCGCAGCCAGCTGGCGCTGCTGCTGGCCACCAACATATTCGGGCAGAACACCGCGGCGATCGCTGCCCTCGAAGCCCAGTATGCGGAAATGTGGGCGCAGGACATCGCGGCGATGTTCGGCTACGCCACGGCGTCCGCGGCCGCCGCCAGGCTGACGCCCTACACCGAACCACCGCAGGTCACCAACGTGGCCGGGCTGGGCACTCAACAGAGCGCCGTCGGGCAGGCCGGCGCTTTGGCCGCGGGCACCAGGGCAGCCACCGCGGCAGCGACTGCCGCACCGACGGCGGCACCGGTCTTCCCGTTCGACGTCGTGCTACAGGCGTTGCAGGCCCTCGGCGGGGCCAGCACCTCCTACATGCAGGCCATGGGTGAGGTGCTCAACGCGCTGGGCGGTACCCCGCTGGCCGGCCCGACCTGGGAGCTGACTTTCGGGATCTTCGCCGACATCGGCCGGTTCAGCACCGTGGCCAACGACATCATGAGCGTGCCCAACCTGGGCATGACGGAGTTCAAACTGTTCTGGAAGCCGCCGCTCGAGGAGATCCCGAAGTCCGCGCTGGGAGCCGGGTTGGGGATGTCGCCGACGGCAGGTCTGACCAACGCGGTGTCGGCGGGTACCGGTGAAGCCAACGTGGTGGGCAAATTGTCGGTGCCACCGAGTTGGGCGTCGGCTACCCCTGCGATCCGGATGGTCTCCAATGCATTGCCGGCCACCAGCATGGCCGCGGCTCCGGCGGCAGCGATCCCCGCCGACCTGATCAACCAAATGGCCTTGGGAAGTCTCACCGGCGGGGCAGCCGGCACCGTCGGCGCCCAAGTGTTGAGCGGCAGCGGTGCCCGCGCCCGCGCCAACGGCGGGAAAGGCCCGGTCGAGCCGGTGAAGCTGGACAGTGTGATCGCGAAACTGCAGCAGGAACCGGAAGCGGTCCAACACTGGAACGTCGACAAGGCCGGGCTGGACGGCCTGCTCGAGAAACTGTCGAAGAAACCCGGCATCCACGCGGTGCACGTGTCCAGCGGCGACAAGCCGAAAATCATGCTGCCCGATGCGCAGTAGGGTTCGGCGATGATCCGCCTGCGAGTACTGGCAGCCGCGGTGGGTGCGGTCGCGATGCTCGGTCTCGCGGTCCCCGCGCACGGCGACCCCGGCGGTGATGACGCCGCGTTTCTGTCCGCGCTGGCCAACGCCGGCATCACGGTCCCCAACCCAGGTCAGGCGATTGCCTCCGCGCAGGCCGTATGCGGGTTGATGCGCAACGGCGAAACAGGTCTGCAGGTGCTGACCGACGTGAAGAACCAAAATCCCGCATTGACCCTGGACGGGGCGGCATTGTTCACCGCGATCGCGTCGAACACGTACTGCCCCGAGCACCTGGGGCAACCCGAGGGTGGTTATTTCTGATCTGACCGCCCGGCGAGGGCCCGTTAGCCTGTCCTCCACCTGGTGTTAACCCGAATCTGATTGGCTGCCGTAGCCCGTTGGTCCAGGGAGAGGGGGTGGCGCGGTGCAGACGCTGAGCACTGCCGAGTTCGCACTGCGCCTCTGCGTCGGAGTCGGATGCGGCGCGCTCATCGGCCTGGAACGCCAGTGGCGGGCCCGGATGGCGGGCCTGCGCACCAACGCGCTGGTCGCGACCGGTGCCACCTTGTTCGTGCTGTACGCCGCCGCCACCGAGGACAGCAGCCCCACCCGGGTGGCGTCCTATGTGGTGTCCGGTATCGGCTTCCTCGGCGGCGGAGTCATCCTGCGCGAGGGCTTCAACGTCCGCGGGCTCAACACCGCAGCCACCCTGTGGTGTTCTGCGGCGGTCGGGGTCCTGGCGGCGTCCGGACACCTGGCGTTCGCGCTGATCGCCACCGGCACCGTCGTTGGCATCCACCTGCTGGGGCGGCCGCTGGGCCGGATCATCGATCACGACAATTCCGGTGAAGAGGACGAGAGCCTGGAGCCCTACCAGGTTCAGGTGATCTGCCGGCCCAAGTCCGCGAAGTACGCCCGCGCCCAGATCGTGCAGCACACCAGCGGCAACGACATCATCCTGCGCGGCATCCACACCGGACAAGCCGGCTTCGACCACGGCAACGACAACATCGCGCTCACCGCGCATGTACTGGTCGACGGTCACTCGCCGGCCAAGCTGGAGCGACTGGTCGGCGAGTTGTCCCTGCAACCTGGCGTCTACGCCGTGCACTGGTACGCCGGCGAGCCGAGCAGTCCGATCCTGCCCGACCCGCAGTCCGACTGATCAGGGCCGGGCCTGCAGTTCAGGTGCGGCGGCGGCCAGCAGATCGGCGCGGTCGGCGGACAGCGGCGGATAGATGCGTCGGCCGTTGATCGTTTGCTTGGTCGCTTTGGCCGCCGCGCCTTGAGCCACCACCATGCGGTCCCAGCCTTCGGTGTACACCGCGCCGGCAGGTCCCAGGTCGAGCACAGTGACATACCACGGGATCCGCAGCGTCAGCAGCGGCGCACCGAACAAGTCGCTGATCACGTTGTAGCCGGCATAACGGCCCATCGGGCGGCCGTGCTGACACGACATGACCGACAGATGCTCGTCGTCCAGCCGCGCGGCCGCCACGTCGCCGGCGGCGAATATCGACGGCACGCCGATCACCCGCAGGTGGTCATCCACCGGCACCCGGCCCAGCCGGTAGCGGGCCACCGGTAGCTGTTCGGTCAGCGGGCTGGCGCGCATGCCCGCACACCACACCAGGGCGACGGCGTCGATCCGCTCGCCCGACGACAACGTCACCCCGTCCGGATCGACCCCGGCGACGCTGACCGCGGTCCTCACCTCAACCCCGTTGTCCGACAGCGCTGCCAGGATCACCGGTCGCGCTGACGCACCCATGTCCGAGCCGACCTCCGTGTGGTCGATCAGCACCACCCGCGGTGTCAACCCCAGCGCACGCAACCGTTCGGGTAACTCACAGGCGGTCTCGATACCGGTCAGTCCCGCCCCGACCACGACCACCGTCGCCGACCCAGCGGCCGGCAGCCGATCGGCGACCTCGCGCAACCGCCGTTCCAATCGCAACGCGGCGTCGTAGGTGTCGATGTCGAAGCCGAATCGGCGCAGCCCGGGCAGGTCGGGTCTACTGAGCCGACTACCCGCGGCCAGCACCAGACGGTCGTAGGGATAGGTCGTGCCGGCCGCGGTGGTCACGGTGCGGGCGTCGGCGTCGATCCCGCTCACCTCGGCGGTGACGTGTCCGACACCGACCGGATCGAGCAAGTCGGCAAGCGGCAGCCGACAGGCGCTCAGGTCCGCCTCGTAGTTACGCACCCTGATGTCGTGAAACGGCTTGGCGCTCAACACCGTGACGTCCACGGTTCCCGGCGCGACGCCGAGTTCGTCGAGCCGACGCGCGGCGCCCAGTGCGGCCCACAGCCCCGCGAACCCGGAGCCGATCACCACGACGCGGCTCAACCGGACAACACCGTACGAATCTGGCCGAGCGTCGCTTTCGCCTTGGGTCCCGGCAGCAACATCCAGGTATGCATGCCTCCCTCGAGCTCGTACCAGCCGATGTCGAGGCCTTCGCTGCTCGCCCGCCGGCGAAACGCACGCGCGTCCGGGTTGAGCACGTCATGAGTGCCGGTGAACACCGTCAGGCGCGGCAGCCCGTCCAGGGGTCCGATGCTCGGGCTGAGCAAGGGGTGGTCCAGCGGGTCCCCGCCCGCATAGCGGATACCGGCGGCCCGCAGGTCGTCGAGGTTGAGAAACGGATCGATCTTGGCGACCTTGAGCACCTCGGGGTCCGGTAGTCCGAGGTGCATCCAGGGGGAGAGCAGCAGCGCGTCGGTGGGCTGGGGGAGTCCGGCGTCGCGCACCGCGTGACACAACGCGAAGGCCATCCCACCGCCGGCTGAATCGCCCATGAAAGCAATCGATTTCGGATCGTGCGTGTCCAGTACCTGCCGGTAGACCTGCAGCAGGAACGGAAAGACCTGGCGGTAACTGTGTTCGGGGGCGATCGGGTAGATCGGCACCACCAGGGTGCGGCGCAGCACGTGCGCCAGCCGGGCGATGGCGGGCCAGTGGAAGTGTGGCAGCAGATCCAGCACGTAGGCGCCACCGTGCAGGTAGAGCACGTGGCCGGTCAGTTCGCCGGCGTCGACGTGGCGCGGGGTGACTTGATACACCGGGCGGCCGTTGAGGTCGGTACGGACCACGTCGATCTTCTTCAGTACCAGCGACGAGGGCCGGCCGCAGTAGGGCGGGCGCGGATGCGCGGCCCAGTGTTCGAGTTTGGCCGGCGGAAACATCCGGTTGCGCACGCCGGACGCGCGCAGCAGCCGCTGGGTGACGTGCGGTTTACGGATCGGGCGGATCATCTCGTCTTCGGTTCGTCAATCGGCACGGGTTCAGTAATCTGTCCAGTGTGAATGGTGTCACGGACTTTTTCGCCGGCCTTCCCGCCGAGCTACGGGATCCGGTGCTGTTCGCCATTCCGTTTTTCCTGCTGCTGCTGACGCTGGAGTGGACGGCGGCGCGCAAACTCGAGAAATTTGACGCGGCGGCCGGCACCGGGGACCCGGGGCATGCCAGGCCGGCGTCAGGTGCCTACCTCGCTCGCGATTCGATGGCCAGCATCTCGATGGGCCTGGTGTCGATCGCGACCACGGCGGCCTGGAAAGCGTTGGCGCTGTTCGGATACGCCGCGTTGTATGCCTATGTCGCACCATGGCACCTCCCTGCGACCAAGTGGTACACGTGGGTCGTCGCGTTCCTGGGTGTCGACCTGCTCTACTACGCCTATCACCGCGCCGCCCACCGTATTCGGCTGATCTGGGCTACCCACCAGGCTCATCACTCAAGCGAATTCTTCAACTTCGCCACCGCGCTGCGCCAGAAGTGGAACAACAGCGGCGAGATTCTGATGTGGGTGCCGCTGCCGCTGCTGGGCGTGCCGCCGTGGCTGATCTTCTTCAGCTGGTCGCTGAACCTGATCTACCAATTCTGGGTGCACACCGAGCGCATCGACAAACTGCCCCGGTGGTTCGAGTTCATCTTCAACACGCCGTCGCACCACCGGGTGCATCACGGCATGGACCAGCCGTACCTGGACAAGAATTACGGCGGCATCTTCATCGTCTGGGACCGGCTATTCGGCAGCTTCCAGCAGGAACTGTTCCGGCCCCACTACGGGCTGACCAAGCCGGTCGGCACCTTCAACATCTGGAAACTGCAGACCCGCGAATACGTGGCGATCGCTCGGGACCTGCGCTCGGCGCGGGGGCTGCGCGCCCGCCTGGGATATGTTTTCGGCCCGCCCGGTTGGACGCCGCGCGAGAGGCGGCAGACCGCGGACGCCACCCCGCTGGCCAGCGCTCGGTAACGCTGCAGCCCGTCCGCGCGAAAGCCTTAATGTTGACGTTATAGCGCCGTGACCTGATGGACGGCGTGTCGATCACGACGGATGGGAGGCCTTCGTGGGCCGCACACTAACGCGGGCAGTCCTCGCGTCGATGATGTCCGCGGCAGCGGCCTTCGGGCTGTCGCCGGCCACCGCCAGCGCCGACCCGCCGCTGGTGTTCCCGGGAATGGAAATCCATCAGGACAATCGCGTCTGCACGCTGGGGTTCGTCGACATCGCCCGGCGCATGGCGTTCAGCGCCGGGCACTGCCGCGGCGGCGGGTCGGTTTACGACGGCAACAACAACCTGATCGGTCACGTGGTGGCGTCGCGGGACAACACCCCGACCGGGTCGACGGTGGCCACCGATCAGCCCATCGACGACTACGAGGCGATCGCGCTGGCCAACGGCGTCACCATGAGCAACATTCTGCCCGGCGGCCGCGGCCTGGTGTCCACCGGCGCGGCACCGGCCCCGGGACAGGCCGTCTGCCACTTCGGAGTGACCACCGGCGAAACCTGCGGCACCGTGGAAAGCGTCAACAACGGCTGGTTCACCATGTCGCACGGTGTGCAGACCCAACAGGGCGATTCCGGCGGGCCGGTGTACCTGACCAACGGCTCCGCCGGTCAGATCATCGGGATCTTCAACAGCATCTGGGGCGATCTGCCGGCCGCGGTGTCCTGGCAGAGCGCCTCCGAGCAGGCCCGCCACGACCTGGGGGCCGGCGCGAGCTAGCGGCACGAGCTCGGCCCGAACGCGGGCGCAGGGCGATCGTGTCAGACTTGACCGTGGGCACACGCCAGGACTCGCCGGAGGACATCGAGGCCGCGGTCATCGATGCCTATGCCGACCTCGCCGACCAGGTGGACCGGGCACGAGACGGGGCCGGCGGCGAATCGTGGAGCCACGAGGTGATCGCGATGGCTCACGCCATGCGCGAGTGGGCGGTGGCGCACCCCGCCCGGTGGGGACTGCTCTACGGCAGTCCAGAGCCCGGCTTTCCCGCGCCCGAAGATCGTGCCCGACCGATCGGCACCCGCATCGTGGCGTCGTTCCTCGATGCCGTCGCCGCCGGGATCACGACCGGTGACATCGTGCTGGTCGACAGCCACGCGCCGCAACCGACATCCTCCGACTTCCGGCGGCTGCGCGACGTGTACGCCTTCCCCGGTGACGACCACGTCGTCGGCAAGTGCTTCCTGCTGTTCGCCGGCGTGGTGGGAGCGATCAGCCTCGAGGTGTTCGGAAAGTACGGCACCGACACCCTCGGCGATGCTGCGACGGTTTTCGACACCCAGGTGCGCCTGCTGGTCGAGGTTCTGGCCCGACACTGAGCATCAACTAGAACACGTTCACCGCCGTGTCCGCGCCCGCGGCGCGGCGGACACGGCAAAGTGCTCACCAGCAGCCCTGGCCGGCGCGCGACTGGGATATTCTGCGAGACGATGAACCTCCTCGTTCAGTCGCCCATTCAAATCGCCTGGGTGGCGGCGGATCTCGGCACCACCGAAACCGCTCTCACCGGCCTGTTAGGCGTTCGCAAGTGGGTGCGGATCCCAGAGGTGCACTTCGGTCCCGAGACGTGCACGTACCGCGGCGAGCCGGCGGATTTCGTCGCGAATATCGCCCTGAGCTACCTCGGAGACATGCAGCTGGAGCTGATCGAGCCGGTCCGCGGGGAGAATATCTATAGTGACTTTCTGCGGGACCACGGCCCCGGTCTGCACCACATCTGCGTGGCGGCCGAAACTCTCGCGAAGTTCGACGCTGCCCTCGCCGATGCCGCGACCCGGGGTGCGACGGTCGTGCAACAGGGCGTGATGCCCGGCGGAATGCATTTCGCCTATGTGTCGGCGCCGCAGGCGGGCGTGCCGTTCGTGGAGATCGCCTACCTGTCCGACGAGATCAAAGCGTTCTACGACTACCTGAAACGGGAGCAGTGATGAGCCGCTCCGACGACGTGCGCAACAACCAGGAGGGGCCCCGATGAGTACCGACATCCCAGCAACGGTCCGGGTGGACACGGTCGGGTCCTGGTCGGACGAGGTCGACGTGCTGGTGCTCGGTTTCGGTATCGCCGGCGGGTGTGCTGCGGTCAGCGCAGCCGCCGAAGGCGCCCGGGTGCTGGTGCTGGAACGCGCGGCCGCGGCCGGTGGCACCACCTCGATGGCCGGCGGGCACTTCTATCTGGGTGGGGGCACCGCGGTCCAGGAGGCCACCGGGCACTCCGACTCTGCGGAGGAGATGTACAAGTACCTGGTCGCGGTGTCGCGCGAGCCCGAACTGGACAAGATTCGCGCCTACTGCGACGGCAGCGTGGAGCACTTCGACTGGTTGGAGGGGCTGGGGTTCCAGTTCGAGCGCAGCTATTACCCGGGCAAGGTGGTCGTACCCCCGGGCACCGAAGGTCTCAGCTACACCGGCAACGAGAAGGTATGGCCGTTCTGCGAGCAGGCCGTCCCGGCGCCGCGCGGGCACTCCGTGCCGGTGCCCGGCGAGTTGGGTGGTGCGGCGATGGTGATCGACCTGCTGCTCAAGCGCGCCGACGAGCTCGGCGTAGCCATCCGCTACGAGACCGGGGCCACCAATCTGATCGTGGACGACGGCGGTGCTGTCGTCGGGGTGAGCTGGAAGCATTTCGCCGACACCGGGGCCGTCCGGGCCAAGGCGGTGGTGATCGCCGCCGGCGGTTTCGCGATGAACCCGGACATGGTCGCCACTCACACGCCCGCCCTGGGCCAGCAACGGCGCACCAAACACCACGGGATGGTCGCGCCCTACATCCTGGGCAACCCCAACGACGACGGCCTGGGTATCCGATTGGGTGTCTCGGCAGGCGGCGCGACCAAGTACATGGACGAGTTGTTCATCACCGCGGCGGCCTATCCGCCGGAGATCCTGCTGACCGGGGTGATCGTCAACAAGGAGGGCAAGCGGTTCGTCGCCGAGGACTCCTATCACTCGCGTACCTCGGCGTTCGTCCTCGAACAGCCCGAGCAGACCGCGTACCTGGTGGTCGACGAAGCACACATGCAGATGCCCGAGATGCCGCTGATCAAGTTCCTGGACGGCTACGAGACGATCGCCGAAATGGAGGAAGCGCTGGGCATCCCCGCCGGCAACCTCGCCGCGACGCTGCAGCGCTACAACGAATTCGCCGCCAAGGGCGACGACCCGGATTTCCACAAGCAGCCGGAATACCTTGCGGCACAAGATAAGAGTCCGTGGGCGGTGTTCGACCTGTCGCTCGGGCGGGCGATGTACTCCGGCTTCACCATCGGTGGCCTGGCGGTGACCCTGGACGGGCAGGTGCAGCGCGCCGACGGCAGCGTCATCCCGGGTCTGTATGCCGCCGGCGCCGGCGCCTCCAACATCGCCCAGGACGGCAAGGGATACGCCAGCGGGACGCAGTTGGGTGAGGGATCCTTCTTCGGGCGCCGCGCCGGAGCGCACGCGGCCGCGGCGGCGACGACCTAGACCTGCGCGGGCTCCTGATCCACCGGGCCCAGCCGCCACCGGCCGCCGCCCAGCAACTCCAGCCGGCGTTCGTGCAGCAACTCGACGGCCCGGTGGTGGCTCACACTGACCACCACACAATCCGGCAGTTCGCTACGCAGCAGCTGGTAGAGCGCGAATTCCAGCCCTTCGTCGAGAGCCGACGTGCTCTCGTCGAGGAATACCGCCTTCGGCTTCGTGAGCAGGATGCGGGCGAACGCGACGCGCTGCTGCTCACCGGGGGAGAGCACCTTGGCCCAGTCGCGCTCTTCGTCCAGCCGATCGCACAGGGGCGCCAACGCGACCTTGATCAGCGTCTCGCGCAGCGTGTCGTCGGCGACATCGTCGGGTGCATTCGGGTAGCTCACCACGGTGCGTAGGGTGCCCAGCGGCACGTAGGGCAACTGGGACAGGAACATCGTCTCGTTCTCACCGGCCGGGCAGCGCAACGTGCCCGAAGCGTAGGGCCACAGTTCGGCGAGGCTACGCAGCAGCGTCGTCTTCCCCGACCCGGATTGGCCCACGATCACCAGCGACGAACCCCGATCGAGCTGCACGTCGACCGGGTCGATCAGGCGGTCCCCGGCGGGACTGCGCACCTCGATGTCGGCGAGTTCGACGACTGCGTCCCGGCTCGGCTGCACCAGCACCGACGGCAGCGCGCGACCCTTCTGGTTCGCGTCCACCAGTCCGTGCAGCCGGATGATCGCGGCGCGGTAGGGCGCGAACCTGTCGTAGCTGTAGCGGAAGAACGATAGGCCGCCCTCGATGTGGGTGAACGCGCTCGCCGTCTGCCCGACGTCGCCCAAGGTGATCTGCCGGGAGAACAACCGCGGTGCCTGCACCACCCAGGGCAGCGGGACGATCGACTGACCCATCGTCCAGTTCCAGCCGTCGAAGATGATGGTCCGCCGGACGTACCGACGGTAGTTGTCGATGATCGGCGTGAAGCGCCGCCACAGCTGCGCACGTTCGACCCGCTCGCCGCGGTAGAAGCCCACCGCCTCGGCCGCGTCGCGCAATCGCACCAGGGCATAACGGAATGCGGCGTTGAGCTTCTCGTTGGAGAAGCTCAGCCAGATCATCGGCCGGCCGAGCCGGAAGGCCACCACGGTCGCCACCACCACATAGACCAGCACGATCCAGAACATCGCGCGGGGCAGCCCGACACCGAAAATTTCCAGCCGTCCGGACAGGTTCCACAGAATCGAGGCGAACGAGATCACCGCGGCGATCGCATGCACCGCACCGAACAGCAACATCCCCTGCGCCTGGTTGCCGGGTGCGTTCGCGGTGCCGCCGACGCCGGCGGTGAAGACGTCGACGTCCTGCTGGATGCGCTGGTCGGGGTTGTCGATGGGCTCCTCGATGAACAGGTCCCGGTAGTAGGCCCGGCCGTCCAGCCAGTCGTCGGTGAGCCGGGCGGTCAGCCAGATGCGCCATCTGATGACGAACCGCTGGGTCAGATAGATGTCGAGGAGGATCCGCCCGATGAAGATGGCGGCCAACACGCTGAAGTGCAGCAATGACATATAGAAGCCGTGCCTGCCGGAACGGGTGACTGCGGCATTTCCCGCGCCCATGCCTTCGAACGCGGCTTGCAGCGAGTCGTACAGATCCTTGCCCTGGTAACTGAACAACACGTCCAGCCGCACCGAGAACAGCACCATCATCAGCAGCACGCCCAGCATCAGCCACACGCGGACGGCGTGCGGGCCCGTGAAGTAGTCGCCGGTGATCCGCCAGAACTGCCGGCCCCACACGGTCGCATATCGCAGCACGACCACCACGGTCACGATGCAGGCCGCACTGATCAGCCACGCAAGTGCGAGCCATTCAATGGAGTCCAGGGGTGCCGCAGACCAGTCGATGGACGGCTGGAACGGCTTCTTGTCCAACTTCGACGCCTCCTAGCAGGCTGGCACGCGACGCGTACTTCCCCGCGAAGGTACCCGAGCGCGGCGGTTAGGCTGCCGGGATGAGCACCGCAGCTCCACCCACCGTCCACGCCGGCCGGCTCATCGCCCGCCGGCTCAAGGCCAGCGGCATCGACACGATGTTCACTCTGTCCGGCGGGCATCTGTTCTCGATCTACGACGGCTGCCGCGACGAAGGGGTGCGGCTGATCGACACCCGCCACGAGCAGACCGCGACGTTCGCCGCGGAGGGCTGGTCGAAGGTGACCCGGGTGCCGGGTGTGGCCGCGTTGACGGCGGGGCCGGGTATCACCAACGGCATGAGCGCCATGGCGGCCGCGCAGCAGAATCAGTCCCCGCTGGTGGTGCTGGGCGGCCGGGCACCGGCGTTGCGCTGGGGAATGGGTTCGCTGCAGGAGATCGACCATGTGCCGTTCGTGGCGCCGCTGACCCGTTTCGCTGCCACCGCCCAGTCAGCCGAGGACGCGGGCCGGCTCGTCGACCAGGCACTGCGGGCCGCGGTGGGCGCACCGTCGGGGGTGGGATTCGTCGACTTCCCGATGGATCACGTGTTCTCCATGGCCGACGACGACGGGCGCGTCGGTGCCCTGTTCGACCTGCCGGAACCGTCGAGCGCCGACACCGACGCGCTGGACCGGGCAGCCGACCTGCTGTCCAAGGCCCAGCGGCCGGTCATCATGGCCGGCACGAATGTCTGGTGGGGACGCGGGGAGATCGCACTGCTGCGCCTCGCCGAGCAGCTGGGCATTCCGGTGCTGATGAACGGGATGGCCCGCGGCGCGGTGGCCGCCGACCATCCGCTGGCGTTCTCCCGGGCTCGTTCGAAAGCGTTGGGCGGCGCCGACGTGGCGCTGATCGTCGGCGTCCCGATGGACTTCCGGCTGGGCTTCGGCAAGGTGTTCGGCGAGCAGACCCAGCTGGTGGTGGCCGACCGGGCCCGCCCGGAGCGTGGCCATCCGCGCCCGGTGGCCGCCGAGCTGTACGGCGACCTCGACGCGATCCTGTCGACGCTGGCCGGATGCGGCGCGACCGGGCACCAGAGTTGGATCGACGAGCTGCGGCTGGCCGAATCCGCCGCGCGCGACCTGGAACAGGCCGAACTCGCCGAAGACCGCATCCCGCTGCACCCGATGCGCGTCTACGCCGAGCTGGCCCCGCTGCTGGATCGCGACGCGATCGTGGTCATCGACGCCGGAGATTTCGGCTCCTACGCCGGCCGGGTGATCGACAGCTACCAGCCGGGCTGCTGGTTGGACAGCGGCCCGTTCGGCTGCCTGGGCTCGGGTCCCGGATACGCGTTGGCGGCCAAGCTCGCTCACCCGGACCGGCAGGTGGTGCTGCTGCAGGGCGACGGCGCGTTCGGGTTCAGCGGGATGGAATGGGACACCCTGGTCCGGCACAACGTGCCGGTGGTGTCGGTGGTGGGCAACAACGGCATCTGGGGTTTGGAGAAACACCCGATGGAGGCGCTGTACGGCTACTCGGTAGTGGCTGAACTGCGTCCGGGCACCCGGTACGACGAGGTGACCCGTGCCCTGGGCGCGCACGGCGAACTGGTCTCGGCACCGGCCGAGCTTCGCCCTGCGCTGGACCGCGCCTTCGCCAGCGGGCTGCCTTCGGTCGTCAACGTCCTGACCGATCCCAGCGTCGCCTACCCGCGCCGCTCCAACCTGGCGTAAATGCCGCCGCGTACCGTTGGGCTGTGCCTAAGACCACCCGTTCCCAACCCGGCCGTCTGAGCGGCCGCTTCTGGCGTCTGCTGGGCGCCAGCACCGAAAAGGACCGCAGCCGCTCGATGGAGGTCGTGACGGCTTCCGAGGACTACGACAAGGAAGCCGCCGACCTCAGCGACGAAAAGTTGCGCAAGGCCTCCAAACTGCTCAACCTCGACGATCTCGCCGATTCCGACGACATCCCCCAGTTCCTGGCGATCGCCCGGGAGGCCGGTGAGCGGACAACCGGGTTGCGCCCGTTCGACGTCCAGCTGCTGGGTGCGCTGCGCATGCTCGCCGGGGACGTCATCGAGATGGCCACCGGTGAGGGCAAGACGCTGGCCGGTGCGATCGCGGCGGCCGGGTACGCGCTGGCCGGCCGACACGTGCACGTGGTGACCATCAATGACTATCTGGCCCGCCGGGACGCCGAATGGATGGGTCCGCTGATCGAGGCGATGGGCCTGACGGTCGGCTGGATCACCGCGGAGTCCAGTAGTGCGGACCGCCGCGCGGCCTACGACTGCGACGTCACCTACGCCTCGGTCAACGAGATCGGGTTCGACGTGCTGCGCGACCAGTTGGTGACCGACGTCGAGGACCTGGTCTCCCCGAATCCGGACGTCGCCCTGATCGACGAGGCCGACTCGGTACTGGTCGACGAGGCGCTGGTACCGCTAGTCCTGGCCGGCACAAGCCACCGCGAGACCCCGCGGGTGGAAATCATCAACCTGGTCGGCCGGTTGAACCCGGAGACCGATTACGACACCGATTCCGACAGCCGCAACGTCCATCTCACCGAATCGGGTGCCCGCAAGGTCGAGAAGGCGCTCGGCGGAATCGACCTGTACTCCGAGGAACACGTCGGCACCACGCTGACCGAAATCAACGTCGCCCTGCATGCGCACGTCTTGTTGCAGCGCGACGTGCACTACATCGTGCGCGACGACGCGGTGCACCTGATCAACTCCTCGCGCGGGCGCATCGCGCAGCTGCAGCGCTGGCCCGACGGTCTGCAGGCCGCCGTCGAGGCCAAAGAAGGCATCGAGACCACCGAGACCGGTGAGGTGCTCGACACCATCACCGTGCAGGCGCTGATCAACCGGTACACCACAGTGTGTGGCATGACCGGCACCGCGCTGGCCGCCGGTGAGCAGTTGCGTCAGTTCTACAAGCTGGGTGTGTCGCCGATTCCGCCGAACACACCCAATATCCGCGAGGACGAATCCGATCGGGTCTACATCACCGCGGCCGCCAAGAACGACGCGATCGTCGAGCACATCGCCGAGGTGCACAAGACCGGGCAGCCGGTGTTGGTAGGCACCCGCGACGTCGCCGAATCCGAGGACCTGCACGAGCGGCTGTTGCGTCGCGACGTTCCCGCGGTGCTGCTGAATGCGAAGAACGACGCGGAAGAGGCGCAGGTGATCGCCGAGGCCGGCAAGCACGGCGTGGTCACCGTGTCGACGCAGATGGCCGGCCGGGGCACCGACATCCGGCTGGGCGGATCCGACGAATCCGACCACGACCGCGTCGCGGAACTGGGCGGCCTGCACGTGGTGGGCACCGGCCGGCACCACACCCAGCGGCTGGACAACCAACTCCGGGGCCGCGCGGGACGCCAGGGTGACCCGGGCTCGTCGGTATTCTTCTCCAGCTGGGAGGACGACGTGGTGTCGGCCAACCTCGACCACAACAAGCTGCCGATGCAGACCGACGAAGACGGCCGCATCGTCAGTCCGAAGGCGGCCGGACTGCTCGATCACGCGCAGCGGGTCGCCGAGGGCCGGATGCTCGACGTGCACGCCAACACCTGGCGCTACAACCAGCTGATCGCCCAGCAGCGGGCGATCATCGTCGATCGCCGGAACACGCTGCTGCGCGACGCGACCGCGCGCGAGGAACTCGAGGAGCTGGCCCCCAAGCGATACAAGGAGCTGGCCGAGGATCTCTCCGAGGAGCGACTGGAGAAGATCTGCCGGTTGATCATGCTCTATCACCTCGACCGCGGCTGGGCTGATCACCTCGCGTATCTGGCCGATATCCGGGAGAGCATCCACCTGCGGGCACTGGGTCGGCAGAATCCGCTCGACGAGTTCCACCGGATGGCAGTGGATGCGTTCGCCTCGCTGGCCGCCGATGCGATCGAGGCGGCGCAGCAGACGTTCGAGACAGCGAACATCCTCGAAGACGAGCAGGGGCTGGACCTGTCCAAGCTCGCCCGGCCGACGTCGACGTGGACCTACATGGTCAACGACAACCCGCTGTCCGACGACACCCTGTCCACGCTGAGCCTGCCCGGCGTCTTCCGCTGAGCTCCGGCTAGACACGCCCTCCGCGTGCGGACGGCATCGTCGGCGGCCCCGGCTGCATCGCCCACCTCCTCAACCCTCCGCGTGCGGACGGCATCGTCGGCGGACCCGGCTGCATCGCCCACCTCCTCAACCCTCCGCGTGCGGACGGCATCGTCGGCGGGCCCGGCTGCATCGCCCACCTCCTC
>NZ_JBVAXK010000003.1:0-21835 GCF_055419285.1 Mycobacterium sp. IDUB_28
ACCGAATTATCCCTGGTCAGAGCACCATTCTTCGTTCAAGACACACCATCAAGATCAACCGGCGTGAAAGCCCGAGGTTAGCCAGGAAGCGGCGGAAAGCGCCAGCTGCGCTGGCAGCAGCCATCGGCCCAGCCGCCGTACTCTTCGCGGTGGCAGGGGCTCTGGGCGCAGATGTCAATCCAGCCTCGGTCCGTAACGTTGCGAAACCGGCCGTTCCGGAGACGTCCGCGTGTTGCATCGAAATTGCGGCGGCCGATGCCGGGGCGCCACTCGACACCTCGCGGTGGCGCTTCAGCATCGAAGAGATGGCTCCGGCCGAGCGGCCGCGGGCGGACCGATCACGTGCCGACCTGGTGGGCGCCCGCGCTCTGCCCGCTAGCGTCGCGCCGGAACAGGGCCTGCAGGTCAGGACCATTTTGGTGGCCCGCGCCATCACCGCTCTGTTCCCCGAAGTCCACCAGATGGGCGGCGTCCGCCCCGATGCACTCCGATGGCATCCCGAGGGCCTGGCCGTGGACGTGATGATTCCCAACCCCGGCTCCGACGAGGGCATCGAACTGGGCAACGCGATCGTGACCTACGTCCTGCAGAACGCCGACCGCTTCGGCATCCAGGACGCCATCTGGCGCGGCGTCTATTACACCCCCGGCGGGGGCGCCCAGGCCGGTGGATACGGGCACTTCGACCACGTCCACGTCACCACCACCGGCGGCGGATACCCCTCCGGAGACGAGACCTACGTCCGCTGACCGGCAGCAGATACGCTCACACGCGTGCTGCTCTCCGATCGTGATCTTCGGGCCGAAATCTCCGCCGGGCGGTTGCAAATCGACCCGTTCGACGATGCCCTGGTGCAGCCGTCGAGCATCGACGTCCGCCTCGACTGCCTGTTTCGTGTCTTCAACAACACCCGCTACACCCACATTGATCCCGCCAAGCAGCAGGACGAGCTGACCACGCTGGTCCAGCCCGAGGCTGGGGAACCTTTTGTGCTGCACCCGGGCGAGTTCGTGCTGGGATCGACCTTGGAGTTGGTCAGCCTGGCCGACGATCTGGCGGGACGACTGGAAGGCAAATCCTCGCTTGGCCGGCTGGGGCTGTTGACGCACTCGACCGCGGGTTTCATCGATCCCGGTTTCAGCGGACACATCACGCTGGAACTTTCCAACGTGGCCAATCTGCCGATCACGTTGTGGCCGGGGATGAAGATCGGCCAGCTGTGCATCCTGCGACTGACCAGCCCGTCAGAGCATCCGTACGGAAGTGCCGGCGTCGGTTCCAAGTACCAGGGTCAGCGTGGTCCGACGCCCTCGCGGTCCTATCAGAACTTCATACGTACTACATAGCTGCAACGGCGTTCCCGACTTCGTTAGTCGGACTACCATTTGATTCGGACCTTTGTCCTCCTTACTGCGGCAACACTTTTGGGAGGGTGGTGAGTGCGCGGATGGACGTCGTACTCGGAGTGTCGATGGCACCGTCGGCTGTCCGCATCGCGCTGGTCGAAGGCGAGGACGCCGACGGCGTCATCGTCGAGGAGGACAGCTTTCGGCTGACCGACCCGGCCACCATGCCCTCTGAGCAGGTGATCCGGGCGATCCTGGGCACCCGCGAAGGCGCGGACGATGCCGGCTTGCGCCTGTCCTCCATCGGCGTCAGCTGGACCGATCAGCTGCAGGCATCGGCGCTGCGCGACGCGTTGGCCGCCCGCAAGATCGAGAACGTCATGCTGGTCTCCGCGTTCATGGCGGCCGTCGCACTCGGGCAGGCCGTGGGCAGCTCCGTCGGCTATGCGCGGACGGGTGTGCTGTTCATCGAGCCCGACACCGCGACACTGGCCGTGGTGAACACCGCGGACGGTTCGCTGTGCGACGTGCAGCGTCGGCTTCTGGCCGCCGACGACGACATGGCGGTATCCGAGCTGGTCGAGCTGGTTTCCGGGGCCGAGTCGATGCCGACCCGCCCAGACGGCATCTACGTCGTGGGCTCCGGAGTCGACGTACCTCTGATCAAACCGGCACTGGACGCCGCGACCTCGCTGACGGTCAATGTGCCCGAGGAACACGACATGGCGCTGGCGCGGGGTGCGGCGCTGGCATCAGGACATGCGCCGCTGTTCGCGGCGAGCACCGCTGCGCTGGCCTACGCGCAAGATGTCGACGGACCTGAGGAATTCAGCGAGACGGTCGTGCTGGACGCGGCCCCCGCTGACGTGGACCACGATCCGGCTCGGCGCCGCCCGGCGCTGCTGATCGGCAGCACCCTGGCAGTCGCGGCGACCGCCGCGGTGGTGGCGCTCGAGGTCGCGCTGGCGATCAACATCCGCCCCACCGTCGCGCTGCAACCCAGGCCCAGCGAGAACCACCTCGTCGTGCCCACCCAGCAGGCACCGGCGCCCACCGTCGTCGCCGCGCCGCAACCCAGGATCGAGGTGCCGGCGGCACCGCCGCGCGTGAGTGTCCCGCAGCTTCCGGCGCGGGCACCGCAGGCTCCGGCCGCACCCGCCCTGCCGGCGCCCGTTGCGCCGGTGATCGAGACGCCGATTGTGCAACCCCCGCGGCTGCCCGACGCGGTGATCGTCCCACCGCTGCTGCCGGTCGTGCGGCCGCCCGTGCAGGGACCCGAGACGCTGGTGCGACCGCCGGTCGTGCAGTTCCCGGTGCAGGTTCCACGCCAGCAGCCGCAGGTACCTCGAGCGCCGGTGTCGCCACCGCGGGTGGAAAATCCGCGGGTGGAGAACCCGCGCGTGGAAAACCCGCGGGTGGAAAACCCGTTGCCGCGGGGCCCGATCGCGCGACCGCCCGGGCGTGGTCCGTCGCCCAATCCGGGTAGGGGTCCCTTCGGTGGGGGAGGGCCCGGTCGCGGCGGCATCCCCGGCATTCCCGGCATTCCAGGTATCCCCGGCATCCCTGGCGCCGGCGGTCACGGCCCCTCGAGCGGGGACGCACCAGGAGGACGTGGTCCGTTCGGCGGCGGCGGCCCGGGCGCCCATGGTCCCTTCGGCGGCGGCGGCGGTCACGGACCGTTCGGCGGTGGCGGCGGCTTCGGTGGGGGTGGTGGACGCGGGCGCAGGTGATCCCCCGCACATCCACCCCAACGCCGCTGGTCAGAGCGGTCTGCAGCCGTGACACAGCAAACTCAAATGGATAAGCCGCACCCGCCGCGGGTACCGTTGTTAACACAGGTTGGGGAATCTGTTCAGTCGATTGGGGGACTATGGACACCGTTCTGGGTGTGTCGATGGCGCCAACGGCCGTGCGGATGGTGCTCGTTGAGGGCGAGAACGGCGACGGCGCATTAGTCGACGAGGAGAAATTCGACGTCGCGGGTGACCCGGCCGCGGCCACGCCGGACGCAGCCGAGCAGGTGATCTCGGCGATCCTGGGGACCCGCGAGGGCGCCGCTGAGGGTGGCTACCAGCTGGCGTCCACCGGAGTGACCTGGCGGGACCCCGACCAGGCGGCCGCGCTACGCGACGCGCTGGCCAACCGCAAGATCGAGAACGTCATGCTGGTCTCGGCGTTCATGGCGGCTGCCGCGCTGGCGCATTCGGTCGGTAATGAAACCAACTACGCGCAGACCGCGTTGCTGTTCATCGAACCCGACACCGCGACCTTGGCTGTGGTGGACAGCGCCGACGGATCCATCGCCGACGTGCATCGTCACCCGCTGCCCGATGACGACGACGCCGCCGTGGCCAGCCTGGCCGAGTTGGTGTCGAATGCCGAGTCCCTGGAGACGCGCCCGGACGCCGTCTTCGTCGTCGGCTCCGGGGTCGACATCCCGCTGATCAAGTCGACGCTGGAGGCGGCCACCACGCTGCCGGTGACCGCCCCGGAGGAGCCGGAGACCGCGCTTGCCTGGGGCGCGGCGCTGGCGTCGGCGAACACGCCGCTGCTCTCCGCGACCACCGCGGCACAGGCTTACGCACAGGATCCGGGTACGGGCGCGCAGACGCCGCTCGCGATCGACCCCGTCCACTTCGAGCCGTTCAGCACCGGCCGGGCCTACAGTGCGGTCCAGGACGAGCCGGACGAGCAGGACGAGCAGGACGACCGCAAGCCCTTCGCGCTGCTCGGCAGCATCCTGGCCTCGATCTTCGTCATCGGAGTGGCTTCGCTCGTCGTCTCGCTGGCCGTCACGATCCGCGACACCGCTGACACGCGGCCCCAGCCCGGCCAGGCCGCCGTCGCGCCCAACACGCCGGCCCCGCAGGCACCCGCTCCCACGCCGCAGGCCCCGGCTCCGGCCCCGCAGCAGGCCCCCGTACCCGAGCAGGCCCCCGCCCCGCAGGTTCCCGAGCAAGCACCCGCGCCGGCACCGCAGGTTCCCCAGCAAGCACCCGTGCAGGTACCGCAGGTCCCCGTGCAGGTACCCCAGGCTCCGGCGCCGCGGGCTGAGGCTCCCGCGCCGGCCCCGGCTCCCGCCGCGCCGGTGCCGAATGTCCCCGTCCCGGTGATCGTGCCGGTACCGGTACTGCCGCCGATCCTGACTCCGCAGTCGCCCGGTCGCGGCGGTGGCGGCGGCAAGCCGCCCGGCATCGGCAAAAGCCCCGGTGGCAAAGGCCCTGGCGGTGGCGGCGGTCGGGGTGGTGGCAAAGGTCCCGGCGGCGGCGGTGGACGCGGCGGGATCAACATTCCGCTGATCCCCGGCATCTGAGTTGCCGAGTAGCTGTCACCTGCTGTTCAGTGTCACGACGGCGTTCGCTCATCGCGGCCACCTACACACGGTGGTATGCGATGCACCGTATTCGGGACCGGCTATCTGGGCGCCACCCATGCCGTAGGGATGGCGGAGCTGGGACATGAGGTCGTCGGGGTCGATATAGACCCGGGCAAGGTGGCCAAGCTCGCCGGCGGTGACATCCCATTCTATGAGCCCGGTCTGCGAAAGTTGTTGACTGCCAACCTCGCTACGGGTCGGCTGCGGTTCACCACCGACTACGACATGGCGGCAGAGTTCGCCGACGTGCACTTTCTGGGCGTCGGAACTCCGCAGAAGAAAGGTGAATACGGCGCCGACCTGCGTCACGTGCATGCCGTCATCGACGCGCTGGTACCCCGCCTGACCAGGTCAGCGGTGCTGGTAGGCAAGTCGACCGTGCCGGTCGGCACCGCCGCTGAGTTGAGCCAACGCGCCGCCGCCCTGGCGCCCGACGGGGTCGACGTCGAGGTCGCGTGGAACCCGGAATTCCTGCGCGAGGGCTACGCGGTGCACGACACGCTCAGCCCGGACCGCATTGTGCTTGGCGTGCAGGATGATTCGGTCCGTGCGGAGGCCGCCGCACGCGAACTCTACGGTCCGCTGCTGGACGCGGGCGTGCCGTTCATGGTCACCGACTTGCAGACCGCCGAGCTGGTCAAAGTCTCGGCGAATGCGTTTCTGGCCACCAAGATCTCGTTCATCAACGCGATCTCGGAAGTGTGCGAGGCGGCCGGCGCCGATGTCAGCGTGCTGGCCGACGCGCTCGGTTACGACCCGCGCATCGGACGCCAATGCCTCAACGCCGGTTTGGGTTTCGGCGGTGGCTGCCTGCCCAAGGACATCCGCGCATTTATGGCCCGCGCCGGCGAACTGGGCGCCGACCAGGCGCTGACCTTCCTGCGTGAGGTGGACAGCATCAACATGCGCCGCCGGACCCGCATGGTGGAACTGGCCACCGCGGCCTGCAGGGGCTCGCTGCTGGGCGCCAACATCGCGGTGCTGGGGGCGGCGTTCAAACCCGAATCCGACGACGTGCGTGACTCGCCCGCCCTCAACGTCGCCGGACAGTTGCAACTCAACGGCGCCGCGGTCAACGTCTATGACCCCAAGGCGCTGGACAATGCCAATCGCCTGTTTCCCACCCTGAACTACGCGGTCTCGGTCGCTGAGGCCTGCGAGCGGGCCGACGCGGTGCTGGTGCTCACCGAATGGCGCGAGTTCGTCGACCTAGATCCCGCCGAGCTGGCCGACCGGGTCCGTGCCCGCGTCGTGGTCGACGGTCGCAACTGCCTGGATGTGGCGCGTTGGGAACGCGCCGGGTGGCGGGTGTTCCGGCTCGGCGCGCGGTGGCCGGGACGCTGATCGTCAGGCGCTGACCGGCCGCGGCACGTTGCGCGGCGTGCCGTCGGCGCGCAGGAAACCGCCGGTGCGTTCCCGTCCGAGGATTTCGGTGGGCTGGCCGTCGCGGAATACCGCGCGGCCGGAAACCAGGACCGCTTCGACCGTGGCGTCGTTGCGGTTCACCATGCGCGAAAGTCCGCCGTAGGCTTCGACATCGGCTTCGTGGTAGGCATCCAGTGAGTCGTCGAGGCGCTCCGGGTCGATGACCACCAGGTCGGCCCAATCGCCCACCCGCAGGTGGCCGGCGTCCAGTCCGTACCAGTCAGCCAACTCGCCGGTGAGGCGGTGCACCGCCTGCTCCGCCGTCAGGAAGGGCCGGCCCTCCAGTTCGGCGTCCCGTACGTGCCGCAGCAGACGCAAACCACTGTTGTAGAAAGCCATGTTGCGCAGATGGGCGCCCGCGTCGGAGAAGCCGACCTGCAGGCCGTCCATCCGGGCCAGGCGGCGCAGCATCTTCGGCCGGTGGTTGGAAATCGTTGTGCGCCAACGGATTTTGGTACCGTGCTCGAGCACCAGGTCGAGGAATGCATCCACGGGGTGCAGACCACCCCGTTCCACACCGACCTGCCCGAACGACTTGCCGATCACCGAATCGTCGGGACAGGACACGATTTCGGCGTCGAAGAAGTCGCGGTGCCAGGCGCGCGGACCGAACTTGGTGTCGTAGTCCTTGCGGAACTGCCGGCGGTACCCCTCGTCGCGCAGCAGTTCGTTGCGCTCGAGTTCGTCCTTGAGGTGCAGCGCCGCTGCACCCGCGCCGAACTCTTCGAACACCACCAGGTCGATCCCGTCGGCGTACACCTCGAACGGCACCGGCAGGTGCTGGAACCGGAAGTCGCCACCCAACCGGTTGACAACGGCCGCCAGAAAGCTGGTCAGCCAGACGCTGCCCGGCGCCGACTTCATGTCGGCGGCCGCCAGCAGGCTGGTCTTGAGGTGCGGTCGCCGAATCCCCAGCGACTGCAGGGCCTGCGACACGATGTTCTGCGGGTGGCTGATGTCCGGACCGGACTGCAGGGCACGGCCCGCACTGCGCAGCAGGTTCTTGAGCCGCCGCAACTCGCGGCCCTTGGCGTAGGTCGACGGCAGGGTGCGGGACCGGCAAGTGTCGCCGTCGATCTTGTCGAAAAGTAGTTGCTGCGAAGACATCCCGAGGAATCCGGCATCGATCGCCTCGGTCAGCATCTGCTCCATCCGGGCCTGCTCGGCCGCGGTGGGACGCACGTCGTCGCGCGTCGACCGGTCTAGTCCCATCACCGACGTCCGCATGTCGGAGTGCCCGATGAACGCGGACACGTTGGGGCCCAGCGGCAGCGACTCCAGCGCGTCGATGTACTCCTGCGCGTTGTGCCATGACTTGTGCTCGCCGACGATGCGGACCACATGCTCGTGCGGAATCGCTTCCACCCGCCCGAACAGATCGGCCGCCTCACCCGCGTCCACGTGCACAGTGGACAGCGAGCACGAACCCAGCACGATCGTGGTGACGCCGTGCCGAAGCGATTCGGACAGTGTGGGTGCCGCCAGCACCTCGGCGTCGTAGTGCGTGTGAATGTCGATGATGCCCGGCATCACCCATTTACCTTGGGCGTCAATGACGTTCGGGCAACCCTCGGTGTCCAGCGTCGTCGGGGACACCGCGGCCACCCGACCGTCCCGAATCCCGATGTCTCTGATCGCCGACGGTCCGCCGGTGCCGTCGAACCACCTGCCGTTGCAAACCACTGTGTCGAACGTCAATGCACTCACCTGCCTCGACTGGACAGCTTACCGAGCTTGTCTAACTGGTGTGCGTTCAGATGCGATGACTGGCGATCTCGGCCGTCAGGACCGGCGCGACCCAGCGGCGCAGGTACGCGCGGAGCACCTCGCCGGTGCGCGCCGGGCGGCCGGGGTCGATCATGAACGACTGCATGATCCGCAGCATGTATTCCGCGAGGTCGTCGAGATCGGCATCGCCGAGTCCGAGGTCGATCCAGTCCACATCCAGGCCCGCCAGGATCCCGTGGCCGAATTTGATCGCCATGTCCGACGTCACGCCCGTGGAGACTTTGGTGAAGTCGTGTACCAGCATCAACTGCACGTGCCGGTCGCCCGGCAACCACTCGAGGGTGAACGCCAGGCTTTCCACCAGGGCATCGACGGGATCGGTGATGCCGGCCAGGTGCTCGGCCAGTCGCTGCAGGAGTCTCATCCCCGAGCGGGTGGCTGCTGCCTCGACCAGGGTGTTGGTACCGGGAAAGTAGTTGTAGACCGTCTGACGCGAGACGCCCAGGGTGCGGGCCACATCGGCGATCCGCATGTCGCCACCACGCGCGTCGATGGCTGCGCTGGCGGCATCCAGGATGCGTTCGATCGCCTCTTCGTCGGTTGCGGGCTTGGCGCCGCCCCACCCATGGGTGCGCATGAGCTCAGACGTTACCCGTGCGGCAGCAGGGTGTTGCCGGTCGCCGCTTTCGCATCACTGCCGATCAGCGGGCCGGTCCTCCGGCAACCGGGCGGGCCCGCTGTAATCGGGCATCGGAGTGATCACCGTCGCGGCGGGTTCGGGGCGTGGTGGCAGACTGCCGGACCCGGTGCCCGCGCCCGGCGGCGCGGGATGCGGTGGCGGGGGCGGTGCCGGCCGCGGCGCGGTGGGCGGGCGCCGTTCCGACCGCAACGCCTGGGCTCGCCAATGCCAATACCCGGCCGCGTCGAACGGGAACGGAATCGGCGGAGGCTGCCATTCGATCCTCGGCAATTCGATCGGCAGCGACGCGGACGCGAGTTCGCCCCGACCGAGTTGAGCACCCAGCTCGGTGTCGATCACCGATCGGGCGGCAGCCATCGCCCGCTCTGCGGTCTCGTAGCGACCTATTTCAAATCCGCGGAATGTCACGATGAATGGGGGTGCCGGCACCATCAGGCCATTATCGGCCGTCGCGACGGGTAGCGTCACGGCGGTGGACCACGCGTCGGCATATCTCGCGGAAACTCGCGCGTTCGGTGAGCTTGTCCGCGCCGCTGATCCCACGGCGCCCGTGCCGAGCTGCCCGGGCTGGAACATCGAGCAACTTTTCCGCCATGTCGGCCGCGGCGACCGCTGGGCCGCCCAGATCGTCCGTGATCGGATGGACGAGTTTCTCGATTTCCGCAGCGTGGCAGACGGCAAGCCGCCGGCGGACCGCGACGCCGCCATCGGGTGGCTCAACGGTGGCGCGCAGCTGCTGCTGGACGCGCTAGACCGCACCGGGCCCGATACCCCCGTCTGGACGTTTCTCGGCCCGCGTCCGGCGAGCTGGTGGATCCGGCGCCGGCTACACGAAAACGTCGTGCACCGGGCGGACGCTGCACTCGCCGTCGGCGCCCAGTTCACCCTCGACGCTGCAGTGGCCGCCGACGGCATCGACGAGTTCCTGGAACGCATCGTCATCCAGGCCGGAAAGGACGGGGCGCCGCTGCCCCTCGAGGGCGGCGACACCCTGCATCTGCACGCCACCGATCCCGGGCTGGGCGAGGCCGGCGAGTGGACGGCCAGGCTCCACGGCGGTGGCGTCGCCTGGTCGCACGAGCACGGCAAAGGCACCGTGGCGCTGCGCGGGAGCGCCACTGAGCTGCTGCTGGCGTTGACGCGGCGGGTCGCGCTCGCCGACACCGGCGTCGAGCGTTACGGCGACGACGCCGTATGGCGGCGTTGGCTCGACCGCACGCCTCTCTAGACTTGCAGGCCATGACCACTTCGGAGATCGCCACCGTGCTGGCGTGGCACGACGCCCTCAACTCCGCTGACATCGAGACGCTGCTCAGCTTGTCCAGCGAGGACATCGATTTCGGGGACGCGCACGGCGCCGCGCAGGGCCATCAGGCGCTGCGTGAATGGGCCGGATCGCTCACCAGCACAGCGGAATTGGGCCGCATGTATGTGCACGACGGGGTGGTGGTGGTCGAACAGACGATCAGTAGCCGCGAGGGCCCCGCGACCGTCGTGACCAATGCGTCGGCGTTCCGCGTGGTCCGCGACCACGTCACCTCGGTGTTCCGCCATGAAGACCTGGCATCGGCGTTGGCCGCGACCGAACTCACCGAGAGCGACCTGATCGACTGAGGCCGAGGCCGAAGGAGCCACACATGCGCGGGATCATCTTGGCCGGAGGTTCGGGCACCCGGCTGCATCCGATCACCGTCGGGATCAGCAAGCAGCTGCTGCCGGTCTACGACAAACCGATGGTCTACTACCCGCTGTCCACGCTGATGATGGCCGGCATCCGCGACATCCTGGTGATAACGACCCCGCACGACGCGGCCGGCTTCCGGCGGCTCCTCGGCGACGGTTCGCAATTCGGCATCAACCTGAGCTGGGTCACCCAGGACAGGCCGGACGGTCTGGCCCAGGCATTCGTCCTCGGCGCCGACCACATCGGCAATGACACAGTGGCATTGGTGTTGGGAGACAACATCTTCTACGGCCCTGGCCTGGGCACCAGCCTGAGCCGATTCCAAAACATCAGCGGCGGAGCGGTTTTCGCCTATTGGGTAGCCAACCCGTCGGCCTATGGCGTGGTGGAGTTCGACGCCGACGGCATGGCGGTGTCGCTGCAGGAGAAGCCCGAGACACCGAAATCCCATTACGCGGTGCCGGGTCTGTACTTCTACGACAACGACGTGGTCGAGATCGCCCGGGGCCTGAAGAAATCGGCGCGCGGCGAGTACGAGATCACCGAGGTCAACCAGATCTATCTGAGCCAGGGCCGGCTGTCGGTAGAGGTGATGGCCCGTGGGACGGCGTGGCTGGACACCGGGACATTCGATTCGCTGCTGGACGCATCGGACTTCGTCCGCACCCTGGAACGACGGCAGGGCCTCAAGGTGAGTGTGCCCGAAGAAGTCGCGTGGCGGCGGGGGTGGATCGACGACGAGCAGTTGGAACAGCGCGCCCGCGCGTTGGTGAAATCCGGATACGGCGGGTATCTGCTCGAGTTGCTGGAGCGCGACTGAATTTCGGGCATGTGCGCCGAGCCCAGCAAACCGCCGCCGGGAGATGACTGCTTGCCGCTGCTGGACGTGGGGTGGTTAAGCGCGTAACCTCGCCGCTCGGTGGGTTGTTTCGCTGGTAAAGCGATTCCGGTGACGAGAGGATGAACATGAGTAGTGCCGTCGACCTTGATCCTGTGGTCCGCAACTCGGGGGTCATCCCGGTCTTCAACCCATCCACCGAAGAACAGATCGCCGAGGTCGTCGACTCCGACCAGGCGACCGTCGACAAGGCAGTAGCCCGGGCGCGGGAGACGTTCGAGTCGGGGGTCTGGCGCAAGGCGCCGGCATCGCACCGCGCTAATGTTCTGTTCCGCGCCGCACGCATCATCGAGGAGCGCACCGAAGAACTCGCCGCGCTCGAGGGTCAAGACAACGGCATGAACCTGACGGCTGCGCGTCACATCATCCCGGTGTCCGTCGACATGCTGAAGTACTACGCCGGCTGGGTCGGCAAGATCCACGGCGAGTCGGCAAACCTCGTCTCCGACGGACTGCTGGGCACCTGGGAGACCTACCACACCTTCACCCAGCTCGAGCCGGTCGGCGTGGTCGGCCTGATAATCCCTTGGAACGGACCGTTTTTCGTCGCGATGCTGAAGGTTGCGCCTGCGCTCGCGGCGGGATGCAGCGCGGTACTCAAACCCGCCGAGGAGACACCGCTCACCGCGCTGAAGCTGGAAGAGATCTTCCGCGAAGCGGGGTTGCCCGACGGCGTTCTGAACGTCATCACCGGCTACGGCGAGACCACCGGTGCGGCGCTGACAGCGCACCCGGACGTCGACAAGATCTCGTTCACCGGGTCGACGGAGGTCGGACGGTTGATCGTGAAGGCGGCCGCCGGCAACCTCAAGCGCCTGACGCTCGAGTTGGGTGGCAAGTCGCCGCTGATCATGTTTGACGACGCCAACCTCGACAAGGCGATCCTGGGGGCCGGGATGGGGTTGCTCGCCGGGTCCGGCCAGAACTGTTCCTGCACCTCGCGCATGTACGTGCAGCGCGGCATCTACGACGAGGTGGTGGATCGTTTGGTTGCCTTCGCCCAGATGCTGCCGATGGGCGGCAGCGAGGACCCGGATTCGGTGCTCGGACCGTTGATCAGCGACAAGCAGCGCAAACGGGTGGAAGGCATCGTCAACGACGGCGTTGCCGCCGGCGCGCAGGTGGTCACCGGCGGGAAGCCGATGGACCGCAAGGGGTACTTCTACGAGGCGACGATCGTCACCAACACCACCCCGGACATGCGGCTCATCCGCGAGGAGATCTTCGGCCCGGTCGGATGTGTGATCCCGTTCGACGAGGAGGACGAGGTGATCGCCGCCGCGAACGACACGCACTACGGTCTTGCCGGATCCATCTGGACCGAGAACCTGTCCCGCGCTCACCGCATGGTGAATGAGCTACGCGCCGGCCAGATCTGGGTGAACTCCTCGCTGGCCGCCGACCCGTCGATGCCCATCAGCGGTCACAAGCAGTCGGGCTGGGGCGGCGAACGCGGCCGAAAGGGAATCGAGGCCTACTTCAACACCAAGGCCGTCTACATCGGCCTCTGATCAGGTGCCGCCTATTGCCGGTAGCTGACCAGGAAATTACCCAGGCGCTCGATGGCGGCCGCCAGATCGCGCGACCATGGCAAGGTCACGATGCGCAGGTGATCCGGTGCGGGCCAATTGAATCCGGTGCCCTGAGTGACCAGGATCTTCTCCTGCAGCAGCAGATCGAGGACGAGCTGTTCGTCGTCGTCGATGTCGTAGATCTCGGGGTCGAGCCGCGGAAACGCATACAGCGCACCCTCGGGCTTGGTGCAGGACACCCCGGGAATCTCGTTGAGCTTCTGCCACGCCACGTCGCGCTGCTCGAGCAGTCTGCCGCCGGGTAGCACCAGGTCCTCAATGCTTTGATGGCCACCGAGTGCCACCTGAATCGCATGCTGCGCAGGCACATTGGGGCACAGGCGCATATTGGCCAGCAGACTGATGCCTTCGATGAAACTGCTGGCGTGATCCTTGGGCCCGGTGATCGCCAGCCAGCCGGCCCGATATCCCGCCACCCGGTAGGCCTTCGACAAACCGTTGAACGTCAGACACAGCATGTCGGGGGCCAGCGTTGCGACGCTGATGTGCTTGGCGTCGTCGTAGAGGATCTTGTCGTAGATCTCGTCAGCGAGCAGCAGCAATTGATGCTTGCGCGCCAAAGCGACCATCTGCGCGAGGATTTCGCTGCTGTACACCGCCCCGGTCGGGTTGTTCGGATTGATCACGACCAGCGCCTTGGTGCGGTCGGTGATCTTCGATTCGATGTCGCCGATATCGGGCTGCCAATCCGCGGTCTCGTCACACAGGTAATGCACGGGGGTGCCGCCGGCCAGTGATGTCGACGCCGTCCACAACGGGTAGTCCGGTGCGGGGATCAACACCTCGTCGCCGTTGTCCAGCAGGGCCTGCAGCGTCATCGTGATCAACTCCGAGACACCATTGCCCAGGTACACGTCGTCGACATCGAACTTCGGGAACCCCGGCACGAGTTCGTAGCGGGTGACGACTGCGCGACGGGCCGGCAGGATGCCCTTGGAGTCGGAATACCCCTGGGCGTAGGGCAAAGCCTGGATCATGTCGCGCATGATCACGTCCGGCGCCTCGAAGCCAAACGGTGCCGGATTGCCGATGTTGAGCTTGAGGATGCGGTGCCCTTCGGCTTCCAGCCGGGCGGCGTGGGCGTGCACCGGGCCGCGGATCTCGTACAGGACGTCCTGAAGTTTGGACGACTGCGCGAACGCCCGCTGCCGGTGATGGCCGTGGGTATGCGCGGGCACCTGGTGCGTAGTCACGTCCACCATGGTCCCATCGCTGTCCACTGATATTTGCTGTCCGGTTTCAAACCGTGATCAGCGCTTACCCGGCGGACGGGCACCCTTCGCCAGACCCAGGCCCTTGACCGGTGCGGCCGGTGTCGCGGGAGCTGCCGCCTCGCCGTTGGACGGCTCCGGCTTTGCTTCGGCCTTCGGAGCGGCGGGTTCGGGCTCCGGTTCGGCCTTCGCCGGGGCGGCGGGTTTGGCGGCTGCGGTCTTCTTCGCGCCCGGCCGCTTCGCTCCGGCCGCGATACCCAGGCCCTTGACGGGCACCTCGGGTTCGGGCGACTCGGCGGGCTCTTTAGCGGCAGAGGTCTCCTCGGCCTTGATCGGCTCGGCCTCTGCCGGCTTGCTGGCAGGCGCGGGGGACGCGGTCTTCTTGGCGCCGGGTCGCTTGGCGCCGGAGGCCATGCCCAGGCCCTTCACCGGCGTCGCAGGCTTGTCGGTGGTTGCCGGAGCTTCCGCGGCCGGAGCTGCGTCCGCTTTCGGTGCGGCGGCTTTCTTGGCCCCGGGCCGCTTGGCCCCGCCCGCCATGCCCAGGCCTTTGACGGGAGCGGCTGCCGCCGGCTTCTCCTCGGCGGCCGGGGCGGTTTTCTTGGCGCCTGGTTTCTTGGCGGCGCCGGCCATGCCGAGGCCTTTGACGGGAGCGGCTGCCGCCGGCTTCTCCTCGGCGGCCGGGGCGGTTTTCTTGGCGCCGGGCTTCTTGGCGGCGCCGGCCATGCCGAGGCCTTTGACGGGAGCGGCTGCCGCCGGCTTCTGCGCGGGCGCCTCGGCCGGCTCTTCGGCTTCATCGGCCTCAGCGGGCGCGGTCGGAGCGGCAGCCTCGGGCTCGGCCTTCGCAGCCTGCTCTTCGGCCTCTTTGGCGGCCGTGCCCTTCTCGGGCAGCTTCACCGCGTCGCGATCCAGTGACCCGAGCAGCACTTGGGCAACATCGAGCACCTCGACGCCGCTGCGGCCGGCCTCTTCCTGCCGGTCGTTGACACCGTCGGTGACCATCACCCGGCAGAACGGGCACGCGACGGCGATGGTCGAGGCGGGGGTGGCCAGTGCCTCGTCGACGCGTTCGTGGTTGATGCGCTTGCCGATGTGCTCTTCCATCCACATGCGCGCGCCGCCGGCACCGCAGCAGAAGCTGCGCTCGGCGTGCCGAGGCATCTCGGTGAGGTTGGCTCCCGCGGCTCCGATCAGCTCGCGCGGCGCCTCGTAAACCTTGTTGTGTCGGCCCAGGTAGCAGGGGTCGTGGTAGGTGATGTCCTGCGAGACGGCGTTCACCGGAACCAGCTTGTCGTCCCGCACCAGCCGGTTGAGCAGCTGCGTGTGGTGCAGCACCGAATAATTGCTGCCCAGCTGCCGGTACTCCTTGCCCAGGGTGTTGAAGCAGTGCGGGCAGGTGACGACGATCTTGCGGTCGACTGTCTCCACGCCCTCGAACACGCCGTCAAGGGTCTCGATGGCCTGTTGGGCCAGCTGCTGGAACAGGAACTCGTTGCCCGACCGGCGGGCAGAGTCGCCATTGCAGGTCTCACCGGTGCCCAGCACCATGAACTTCACGCCGGCGATGGACAGCAGTTCGGCGACAGCCTTGGTGGTCTTCTTCGCCTTATCGTCGTACGCGCCCGCGCAGCCCACCCAGAACAGGTACTCGTAGCCGGCGAAACTTTCGACATCCTCGCCGTAAACCGGGACGTCGAAGTCGACCTCGTCGATCCAGGAGGTGCGGTCAGAAGCGTTCTGGCCCCACGGATTGCCCTTGTTCTCCAGGTTCTTGAACAGCACCGACAACTCGGACGGGAATTCCGACTCCATCATCACCTGGTAGCGGCGCATGTCGACGATGTGGTCGATGTGCTCGATGTCCACCGGACACTGCTCGACGCACGCGCCGCAGGTGACGCAGGACCACAACACATCCGGGTCGATGACGCCGCCCTGCTCAGCGGTGCCGACCAACGGACGGGTGGCTTGCTCGGGACCCGAACCCATGATGCGACCAAAGCCCGACTCGGGAACGTGATGCTCCTCGGCGTGCTTGTCGCCGCGCAGCTCCTCGCCGATTCCGCCTTCCGGCGTGCTTTCGATCGGACTCGGCTTTTCGCCAAGGATGTAGGGCGCCTTGGCCATCCAGTGATCGCGGAGGTCCATGATGACGAGCTTGGGCGACAACGGCTTGGCGGTGTTCCAGGCCGGGCACTGCGACTGACAACGTCCACACTCGGTACAGGTGGCGAAGTCGAGCATGCCCTTCCAGGTGAAGTCCTCGATCTTGCCGCGGCCGAATTCGGCGTCGTCGGGCGGGTTTTCGAAGTCGATCGGCTTGCCGTCAAACTCGACCGGAAGCAACGGACCCAGCCCGTCGGGCAGTCGCTTGAACGTGACGTTGATCGGGGCCAGGAAGATATGCAGGTGCTTGGAGTTGAGGACGATCACCAGGAACGACAGCATCACGCCGATGTGCAGCAGCAGTGCGACGGTCTCGATGATCTCGTTGGTGTGCGGGCTGAACGAACTCAGTGCTGAGCCCATCGCGTGGGAGAAGAACGCGCCGTGGCCGTACGGAAAATCGTTGCCGAGGACATTCACCGAAGCGCCGCGGAACAGGGCGTAGGTCCAGATGACGTTGAAGATCATGAACAGGATCAGCCATGCGCCACCGGTGTGGGATCCGTAGAAGCGCGAGTCGCGGCCGTATTCCTTGGGCTCGCTGCGCAATCGGATGATGGCGAAGGTGACGATGCCCGACAGCACGGCCAGCGCGAAGAAGTCCTGCAAAGCGCCCAGCGCGTCCCAACGCCCGATGATCGGGATGTAGAACGTGGGGTCGAAGAGCACCCCGTAGGCCTCGATGTACACCGTCAGCAGGATGAAGAAGCCCCACATGGTGAAGAAGTGGGCCAACCCGGGCACCGACCACTTGAGCAGCTTGCGCTGTCCGAACACCTCTGCGACCTGCGCCCAGATGCGGGCGCCGATGTCGTTGGTGCGCCCACTCGCCGGCTGGCCGGACATGACGAGTTTGTACAGCCACCAGACGCGCTTCAGCGCCAAGAAGATCACGACCGCGGTCATGCCCATGCCCAATACCAACCGGATGGTTTGCAGGGTCACCGAGGGTCACCTCAATTCGTCGTCACGCATGTCGGTGCGCGGTAATGCGCTTTGCTGCTTAACCAGCTCATAGTGACACCTTTGTGGCACCCGCCGCGAGAAAGGCAAACCTAAGTTTGCGCAGATCACCAGCCCAGTACAGGCGCGGTGTGATCAGGCAGACACCGTGGCCCCTCCCACACTGTTATCTGTCCGGCACCAGCATGGCCCGCAGCATCGAGAGCATCTCCGAGCGTGATCCGGCGCCGAGCCGACGGCGGATCCGGGCGACATGATGCTCGACCGTCTTCGCCGAGATGAACAGCTGGCCTCCGATGTCGCGGTAGGGCAGGCCCAGCAACAGCAACTCGGCAACCTCACGTTCGCGTTCGGACAAGGGCGAACCCGACGGTGGTTGACGTGGCGCCACCGTGCTGTCGGAGGCGTCCGGAAGATCTGTGTCGGCGGCAACGGTCTCGCCAAAACCCGTGTTCGTCTTCAGGTCTCGGGCCAATTGCAGCATCGCCCCGGAAACCCGCGCATCGGGAGTCTGCAGCGCGGCCTGACCGGTCAGCCGAGTCGCGTCGGAAGTCAACCCCACGTGCGACAGGGCCCGAGCTGCCGCGGTGACCTCGTCGGGATCGACCTGATCGGCGAGCACCCGCAGCCAGGTCCTGCCGGCCGCGGACAGTGCCTGCGCCAGGGAGCTGTGGGGGGCCGCGGTGCTCAGCGCCTGGCCGTGCGGCGCAACCGCGCCGGGTGAGTTGGCCAGGATCGCGGCGTGCACACCGGCCCAGTGCAGCGAATTCGACCACAGCGCAGGGTTTCCCAACGAGCCGAGCAACGCGAAGGCTTGATCCAGGCTGTGTTGCAGTTGGTCGACGTGGCGCATCCGCGCCGCAGCCACCCACAACTCGCCCAGTGGAAGCAGGACGAACAGGTCGATGGAGTACTCGGCCAGCACTTCCATGGCCGTGTACCAATGCTTCTGCAGCGCACCGGTGTCGCCGCTGCGACGTGCGATCGCCGTCTGCAGTGCGTGAGCCCACAACGCGTCACGCCGGTGCAGTTCGCCGCCGGTGGTCGCGGCCGCGACGTCCGCACCGGCCGCGGCCAGTTGTCCCTCCTGCATCTTGATCCAGCCGGACAACAGCAGGTGCCGACGCCGGAACTGGGCATCGCCAGCGGTGCGCACCGCACGCCCGATCACGCTGTGGGCGCGGACCGGGTCGCCGCCGTGTAACGCGGCCAACGTCACCAGTGCCGCCGGACTGTCGGGGAATGCCTCGCCGAGGGCCTGTTCGACGGCGATCGCCTGGCTCAGCTTTGCCATGGCGCTCGGGTAGGACTGATCGATGGACGACAGCAGCCCGTCGGCCAGACTGCGCGAAGTGCGCGCCGCCATGGTCGGGGGACCGGAGTCTTTGAGCCGCAAGGCGTCGTGGGCTGCCGCGAGTTCGCCCGTTCCGATGAACGCGACTGCGGCGGCAGCGCCCACCACCGCGTCCGGGTACGGTCCGAGCCACGCGAACAACTCCGCTGCCTGACCCGAGTTCCCGTTGTAGGTGGCGACGCTGGCGGCAATCCGTACCGCTGCTGCACGCTCGGCGGAATCGGACGAGCTCAGCAACTCGTCGGCCAGCGCAGCGGCGGCAGCACAGTCCCCGGCGCGGGCCAGCGCATCGGCCAGACGCGAGCTCAGCCCGGTGGCACCGGCACGGACTGCGGCCCGATACAACCGTGCGGTCTGCACAGCGTCGGCGCGGGAATTGCCGGCGTGCCGGGCAAGAATGGCGCCCAGCCGGTCGTCGGACAGTCCGTGTTCGGCCAGGCGCAGCGCGAGGTCCGGCGTCACCGTCGAGATCTCGAGTTGTGAACGCAGCAGCCCCGATTCGACCTCGCGGTGGTGCGCGTTGCCGACGATCCCCCCGACGACGTCGTGCACCAACTGCTGAAATGCCGGTGGGTGTGCCGGTTGGACCAACCCGCCGGACCACGCCCGGTCGACCAGGATCCGGGCGTCGGTAATCGAAATGCTCAGTGCCGCAGCGACATCGGCCGGGCCCAACTGTTGGCTCAGGGACAGGATCAGCAGGGTGTCCAAGGTGGGCGCATCAACGCGGCGCAACCGCTCGATGAGTGCCAGCCGTGCCGAGTGCGCCGGCTCCGCGCTGTCGGTCACCGCATGCAGCAGGAAGGGCAGACCGGCCGTGCAATTCAGCAGGGGCTCGTCGACCGGCAGCGGACCCAGCGAGATGCGCGGGCGATCCCGTTCGATCGTCGTCGTCAGCGAGCGCAATGCCGGCCGCTGTTCCTGAGCCTGCGTGGCTATGACGACGGTGCAGCGCCCGTCGGCTGCACGTTCGGCGAGCATGAGCAGTTCTTCGTCGGTGAGCAGGTGGGCGTCGTCGATGAGCAGCGCAACATCACGCTGTTCATCGCTGCGGGGCGGGCGGGTCAGCGTCGTCACGCCGGCGCGGCGCAGCGCGTCGCGGGCGGCGGCCAACAGGGTGCTCTTGCCGGTGCCGATGCCGCCGCAGATCACGGCCAGCACCGGGACCGAGGCGGGGTTGGTGAGCTCGTCGAGGACGACGCGCGCCGCCCGCGGGATGTCGGTGGGGGATGCGGTAATTTCCCTTACCCCCTTTTGAGTCCGGGTGGCTACCGGCGGCTTCCACACCGTAGCCCGTCCTAGCCCCGTAACCCCGCAGTTCCCCTAATGTCGTACCCCCTAATGATGCTTGAAGGGGGGCGGGTTTGGTACCGAACACCGGGGGCGGGTCGACCGATAACATCGTGCTAGCGCGGATTGGCGTGGGTAAGTGTGGCAAGGAGGTGCGTGGTGGCAAACTCGTTGCTCGACTTCGTCATCTCGCTGGTTCGTGATCCCGACGCCGCCGCGCGTTACGCAGCCGACCCCGCCCAGGCCATCGCGAACGCCCAACTTACCGGTGTGACCAGTCACGACGTCAACAATCTGATTCCGATGGTGTCGGATTCCCTGTCGATGGCCAGCCCGTCGGCCGCCGGATCGGGAGCCCAGGTTGCCGACCACGGCAATGTCTGGGCCAGTGGTGCGGCGACCGCGGCGTTCGATGCCTTCACACCGCACACCCCTGCTGCGCTCGTCCATGAGCACGCGACGGTGAGCGGTGTCATCAGCGAGCCGACTCCGCACCTGCCGGGTGAACCGTCCGCGAGCCCACAGCCCGCGGCATTCGGCCAGCCTGAGCCCTCAGTGCTGTTCAGCGGTGGTGAGGCGGCGCACATTGCTCTTGACCACGGCGGATTCCCGGTGAGCGATCCAGGCATCTGGGATCACGCGATCATCCACCCGGATGCGCAACCGCACGGCGGCCAGCCCGACCACCACGACTTCGGTCTGCACGGCTGAGTCTGCGCTGTTTCCGGCGTTCACACCGTCAGCGATGGCGTCTTCCCAGTGTTTGACCTGCGTAAATGCTGTCATTAAGGGTTGTGGCTAGGGATCCTTCGAAATCCCCTAATCCCCTAACACGATGCCCCCGAGTATCCCGGTGGGTATTCCCCCTGCGGGGGGATCTGACCCCGATTTGATTAAGGCTCGAATTCCATACGGTTGATGACAGAGCGCCGGTCACTTCGGCGAATGACTTCACAGAGTTTCTATTGAAGGGAAACGGACAAATGACCTCGCTTGTCGACTACATCCTGAGCCTGTTCCGCAGCGAAGAGGCGGCGCGGTCCTTTGTCGCCGCCCCCGGACAAGCGATGACCAACGCCGGACTGATCGACGTGTCACCGGCGCAGCTGTCCTCCGCAGCCGCCGGCGCGGTGCCGGGCCTGAACCTTTCCTCAGACGACCCGGTCAGCGGGTTGCAACAGGCGATCGCCGACCAACATGGTTTCGCGCCGTCGAGCTTCGTTGCACAGGAGTCCGGCCCGGTCTTCAACGCGGCCGCGCCGCTGCTTAGCGATGCCGGGGCCGTCGTCGACAATGCCGCCTTCGTTGCCACCGATGCGGCAGCGGCGGTCGGCAACGCGGGAGTCGGATTGGCCGATGCGGTCGCAACGGATATCGGAGCAGGCATTGGTGCCGGGCTCGTCGGCCCGAATGTCGTTGCCCCGAACGTCGTCGGCGCGCCGGTGGGTGCTCCGGGGCTGGCGTTCGTCGAGCCGACGGGCGGTCTGGTCGCCGGAGTCGGCGGGGCCGCGCAGGCTGGTCTGGGTGTCGGGTTCGGCGTGCAAGCCGGAATCGGCGCCCAAGCAGGTGCCGGCCTAGGGCTCGGGACCGGTGTCGGGGTGGGCGGTCAGGCGGGGGTCGGGGTCGGCTTCGAGGTGCAGGCCGGGATCAACGCCCAGGCCGGCGTCGTCGGCGGTATCGGTGGTGGCGCTGGTCTGGGCCTCGGTGCCGGTGCCGGAGTCGGCGGCCAGGCAGGTATCGGTCTCGGTGGTGGCATCGGTGGCGGCTTAGGTGTTGGCGGCGGGGTTGGTGGCGTTGTCGGGGGTCAGGTTGGTGGTGCCGTCGGTGTTGGTGGTCAGGTCGGTGGCGCCGTCGGTGGTGGCTTGGGTGTTGGTGGTCAGGTCGGCGGTGGCATTGGTGGTGCCGTTGGTGGTCAGGTCGGTGGTGGCTTGGGTGTTGGTGGTCAGGTCGGCGGCGGTATCGGTGGCCAGGTGGGTGGTGCCGTTGGTGTTGGTGGTCAGGTCGGTGGCGCCGTTGGTGGTGGCTTGGGTGTTGGTGGTCAGGTCGGCGGTGGCATTGGTGGTGCCGTTGGTGGTCAGGTTGGCGGTGCCGTGGGTGTTGGTGGC
>NZ_JBVAXK010000003.1:21931-539676 GCF_055419285.1 Mycobacterium sp. IDUB_28
TGGCCAGGTCGGCGGTGCTGTAGGTGGTGGCGGTCAGATTGGCGGTGGCATTGGTGGTGCCGTTGGTGGTCAGGTCGGTGGTGGCTTGGGTGTTGGTGGTCAGGCCGGCGGCGGTGTTGGCGGTGGCATTGGTGGTGCTGTTGGTGGTCAGGTTGGCGGTGCCGTGGGTGTTGGTGGCCAGGTCGGCGGTGCTGTAGGTGGTGGCGGTCAGATTGGCGGTGGCATTGGTGGTGCCGTTGGTGGTCAGGTCGGCGGCGGTATCGGTGGCCAGGTGGGTGGTGCCGTTGGTGCTGGTGGCCAGGTGGGTGGTGCCGTTGGTGCTGGTGGTCAGGTCGGTGGCGCCGTTGGTGGTGGCTTGGGTGTTGGTGGTCAGGTCGGCGCTGGTATTGGCGGTGGCATTGGTGGTGCCGTTGGTGGCCAGGTCGGTGGTGGCTTGGGTGTCGGTGGTCAGGTCGGCGGCGGTATCGGTGGCCAGGTGGGTGGTGCCGTTGGTGCTGGTGGTCAGGTCGGTGGTGGCTTGGGTGTTGGTGGTCAGGTCGGCGGCGGCATCGGTGGCCAGGTGGGTGGTGCCGTTGGTGCTGGTGGCCAGGTCGGTGGCGCTGTCGGTGTTGGTGGGCAGGCTGGTGGTGCCATCGGTGGGGGTCTTGGCGGTGGCATAGGTGCTGGTGCTCAGGCTGGTGGCGCGATTGGTGGGGGTCTTGGTGGTGCCGTTGGTGCTGGTGGCCAGATGGGTGGCGCTGTCGGTGTTGGTGGGCAGGCTGGTGGTGCCATCGGTGGGGGTCTTGGCGGTGGCATAGGTGCTGGTGCTCAGGCTGGTGGCGCTGTCGGTGGTGTTGTTGGTGGTCAGGCCGCTGCCGGTATCGGCGGCCAAGCTGCTGCCAGCGCCGCAGGGCACGCCGGTCTCGCCGGGCAAGCCGGCCTTGCCGGTCAAGCTGGTCTCGCCGGGCAAGCCGGCCTTGCCGGTCAAGCTGGTCTTGCCGGTCAAGCCGGCATCGCCAGCCAAGCCGGCATCGCCAGCCAAGCTGGTCTTGCCGGGCAAGCCGGCCTCGCCAGCCAAGCTGGTCTTGCCGGGCAAGCCGGCCTCGCCAGCCAGGCGGGCGTCGCTGGTCAAGCCGGTGTAGCCAGCCAGGCGGGCATCGCCGGCCAGGCCGGACTCGCCGGGCAGGCGGGCGTTACCAGCCAGGCGGCTCTCGCCGGTCAGGCCGCGGCAAGCCAACCCGCGTTGATCGCCAGCGAAGGCGCAGCGCTGAATGGTGCTGGTACTGCCCACGTCGGGGGACCGTTGGGCGGTGTCGGCGTCGGGGGTCAGGCCGGTGCTGCCGGTAGCGCCGGACTCGGTATCGGTGGTGGCGGAAATGCCCCCCTCAGTGGCCACTCGAACCCGCAACCGGCCGCTGCAACCGGTGCGGCCGGCGCAGGTGCCGGCGTCCAGGCGGGGCCTGGCGGTGCCGCAGCGACCGGAGCGGGCGGCGGCACAGTGGCCGGCGGTGCCACCGGACCCGGCGGCGTCGCGACGAACCCAGGCACCCACGGCGGGCCCGCGGCAGGCGGACACGGCGACATCCTCGGTCAGGAAGGAACCGTGCTCGGCGGCGGCGCCGGAGCCGCCGGTGGCGCAGGGTCAGGAGCTGGAGCTGGAGCTGGAGCTGGTGCCGGCGCTGGAGCTGGAGCGGGTGCCGGCGCTGCCGGTGGAGCCGGCGCAGGTGCGGGTGGCGTCGGCCCGAGTGAACACGGATCGACGGTCCCCGCAGGTCAGGGCCCGGTCATCCAAACCGGCGGTGCCGGCACCGGCGGTGCGGGCAGCACGACACCGGGCGGCCACGGCCCCGTCATCCAGACGCCAGGTGGGTCGACGGGTCACGAGACCACGCCGGGCGGTGCTCATCCGCCGGTGATCAACGCGCCGGCCCCGCACACCCCGACGCCGCAGACCGAGACGCCGACCCCGGCGCACCCGGCACCGGCCGAGCACGCTCCGACGCCCGCGCCGCAGCAGCACGAGCCGGTCCAGCAGCCGACCCACCACGAGCCGCAGAGCCCGTCGGTGTTCGGCCACGAGCCGGCCGGGCACACGCCGCCGGCGCACACCGAGCCGCAATCGCACGGTCCGGCTGAACACCACGGGTTCTGATTCGGCGACCTGACAGACAACCGGCGGGGACCTTCATGGTCCCCGCCGGTTTGTCCGCATAACGTGATCGGAAAGCACGCGATCAAGAAAGTGGGGCGGCGCGGTGACGCAAGCTGATGACCCGCGTCGGGTCAGCGTGATCGTCGAACTGATCGACCACACCGTCGCGATCGCCGAGCTGCACGGGCGCAGTGACATGGTGCAGCGCCTGCGACGGGCGCGCGAGCGGATCAGCGACCCGCGAATCCGTGTGGTGATCGCCGGTCAGCTCAAACAGGGCAAAAGCCAACTCCTCAATTCGTTGCTGAATCTGCCGGTGGCACGGGTCGGTGACGACGAGGCCACCGTCGTGATCACAAGCGTGAGTTTTGCGGCTCAACCATCAGCGCGACTCGTCGTCAAGGCCGGTCCCAACGGTGAAACCGCCGCCGTCGACATTCCGGTTGACGATGTCAACACCGATGTGCGCCAAGCGCCCCAGGTCGGCGGACGGGAAGTGATGCGGCTCGAGATCGGGGCACCCAGCCCGTTGCTGCAGGGCGGGTTGTCGTTCATCGACAGTCCCGGCGTCGGGGGCCACGGACAACCACACCTGTCGGCCACGCTCGGCTTGTTGCCCGATGCCGACGCGATCCTGATGGTCAGCGATACCAGCCAGGAGTTCACCGCACCCGAAATGTGGTTCCTGCGCAAAGCGTCGCAGATCTGTCCGGTCGGCGTGGTTGTGGCCACCAAGACCGACCTGTATCCGTACTGGCGGCAGGTCGTCAACACCAATGCCAACCACCTGCAGCGCGCGCGGGTCCCGATGCCGATCATCCCGGTGTCGTCGCTGCTGCGCAGTCACGCCGTGAGCCTCAACGACAAGGAACTCAACGACGAATCCAACTTCCCGGCGATCATCAAATTTCTGAGCGAGAAGGTGCTCACCCGCGAGACCGACCGGGTGCGCGACGAGGTGCTAGGTGAAATCCGCTCGGCGGCAGAGCAATTGACGATCACAGCCGGATCGGAACTGTCCTCGGTGAACGACCCGGCGCTGCGCGAACGCCTTGCCGACGACCTGGCCAGGCGAAAGAAGGAAGCCCAGGACGCACTCGAGCAGACCGCACTGTGGCAGCAGGTACTCAACGACGGGTTCACCGATCTGAGCAACGACGTGGATCACGACCTGCGCTCCAGGTTTCGCGCCGTCACCGACGACATCGAGCGTCAGATCGATGCGACGGACCCGACACTGCACTGGGCCGAGATCGGTGCCGACGCCGAGGATGCAATCGCCACCGCGGTCGGGGACAACTTCGTCTGGGCCTACCAGCGCGCCGAGGTGTTGGCGCTCGACGTCGCCCGATCGTTCTCCGACGCTGGCCTCAACTCGGTCATGTCGCCCGAGCTCACCTCGCGGTTGATGGGCGGACACTTCGGTGAACTCAAGGCGCTGGCGGAGCTGGAAGCCAAGCCGCAGGGCAAGGGTCAGAAGGCGCTGTCCGGACTGCGGGGCTCCTACGGTGGCGTGGTGATGATCGGCATGTTGTCCTCGGTGGCGGGTCTGGGGCTGTTCAATCCGGTGTCGGTGGGCGCAGGGCTGCTGCTGGGTCGAATGGCCTACAAAGAGGAGAAACAGAGTCGGTTGTTACGGGCCCGGGCCGAAGCCAAAGCCAATGTGCGCCGGTTCGTCGACGAGGTTTCTTTCGTGGTGGGCAAGGAGTCGCGTGACCGGCTCAAGACGATCCACCGCACGCTGCGCGATCACTACCGTGGCATCGCGATCGAGCTCACCCGCTCGCTCAACGAATCGCTGCAGGCCACGGTGACCGCGGCGCACCTTGAGGATGTCGAACGCGATACCCGGGTCCGCGAGCTGGAACGCCAGCTGAACATCCTCGACCAGATCACCGACAACTTGAACAAGTTACAAGCACCGGTGAGTCTCGGGAAACCGTGAGCACCAGCGACCGGGTCCGCGCGATTCTGGGCGGAACTATTCAGGCCTACCGGGGCGAACCGGCCTACCGCCAGCGTCCCGATGTCTTCTACGAACTGGAACGCATCGGGGCCCGCCTCAACGAGCCCATCCGAATTGCGCTGGCCGGCACGCTCAAAGCCGGCAAATCGACGTTGGTCAACGCCCTGGTGGGCGACGACATCGCGCCGACGGACGCGACGGAGGCCACCAGGATCGTGACGTGGTTCCGGCACGGCCCCACTCCGAAAGTCACCGCCAACCACCGCGGCGGACGGCGCAGCAACGTGCCGATCACGCACCGCGACGGGCTGAGCTTCGACCTGCGCCGGCTGGACCCCGTCGATGTGGTGGACCTGCACGTCGAGTGGCCCGCCGAGGAACTGACGCAGGCCACCATCATCGATACGCCGGGAACATCGTCGTTGACCCGGGAGGCCTCCGAGCGCACGCTGCGGCTGTTGGTCCCCGACGACGGTGTGCCCCGGGTGGATGCGGTGGTCTTCTTGCTGCGCACCCTCAACGCGGCCGACATCGCGCTGCTCAAGCAGATCGGCGGGCTGGTCGGGGGGTCGGCGGGCGCATTGGGCATCATCGGGGTGGCGTCGCGGGCCGACGAGATCGGTGCTGGTCGCATCGACGCGATGCTGTCGGCAAACGACGTGGCCAAACGATTCACCAGCGAGATGACTCAGACCGGCATCTGCCAGGCGGTGGTCCCGGTGTCCGGGTTGCTGGCGATGACGGCGCGCACCTTGCGGCAGGGCGAGTTCGTCGCGTTGTCGAAACTGGCCGGGTCCGATGCCACCGAACTCAACAGGGCGCTGCTCAGCGTCGACCGATTCGTGCGACCGGACAGTCCGTTGCCGATCGACGCCGCCATCCGTGCGCAACTGCTGGAACGGTTCGGGATGTTCGGCATCCGGATCTCGATCGCGGTGCTGGCCGCCGGAGTCACCAGCGCGGCCGCACTGGCCGCTGAACTGCTGGAGCGCAGCGGGCTGGTGGCGCTGCGCAGGGTGATCGATCAGCAGTTCGCGCAGCGTTCGGACATGCTCAAGGCGCATACCGCTCTGGTGTCGCTGCGCAGGTTCGTCGAGACGCATCCGGTCATGGCCACGCCGTACGTCATCGCCGACATCGATCCGCTGCTGGCCGACACCCACGCGTTCGAAGAACTTCGGTTGTTGAGTCTATTGCCCTCGCGCACAACGACTTTGAAAGAAGATGACATCGCTGCGCTGCGCCGGATGATCGGCGGCTCTGGCACCGACCCGGCGAGCCGACTGGGGGTGGACCCGCAGGAGTACGCGGCCAACCCGCACGTGGCTCAGCGGGAGGCGTTCGCCGCGGCGCAATACTGGCGCCGGCGCGCCGAGCATCCGCTCAACGATCCGTTCACCACCAGGGCGTGCCGTGCGGCGGTGCGCAGCGCCGAGGCGATGCTCGCGGAATTCTCCGCACGCCGCTGACCGCTCAGCCGCCGGGCGCCGCGCTGGTCGGCGGGACCGGTGCCGCGGTGGTCGGAGGGACCGGTGCCGCGCTGCTGGTGGGGGCCTGCGTGGTGGGCTGGGGTGCCGAGGTGGTCGGCGGGTTGCTGGTGGTGGGCCGCGTCGTGGTCGGCGCGGTGGTCGTGCTGGTGGACGGCGATGTCGTCGTGGTGGTCGTCGATGTCGTGGTCGTCGTCGACGTGCTGGACGAGGTGGTGGTGGGCGCCGTGGTGGTCGTGGTCTCCGTAGCCGTGGTCACCACGGTCGGGGGCGGCGTCACCACCGTCTCAGTGGGCAGGCCGTCCGAACCGGTGGTGCTGGTGGTGAACGGCGGCGGCTGCGAGGTGATGGTGACGACCGGCTTGGTGCCCGTGTCGCCGACGGTGAGCGCCAGCACGACGGCGAGCAGTATCGCCGCGGCCGCACCGAACAGGCTCAACAAGATTGCCGGACGCCGGTACCAGGGCGGGAGCTCGGCTTCGTCGACGTCGGGCTCCTGCGGGGGACCGGTGTACCCGGGTGCAAGCACCGGCTCACCAGGACTGGTGTAGTCGGTGGGACCGGAGTAGGGGACCGGTTCCATCCCGGTGCCACTGTCTTCCGACCACGCCAGGGCGCGGTCGGTCTCGTTGCGGGCGTCCTCGGGAAACGCCTCGGTGGGCACCGCTCCGGTGGGTTCGGTCGTGGGCGCGGTAGGCGACGCCATGGTGGCGGCACCGGCGGCGCCAGCGGCCGCAGCGGCACCGACGATGCCGGTCGGCATGTCCACGGCGGGACCGATGCCCGTGGCCGCTCCCGCTGAGGTGCCCAGAGTGGCTGCCCCGACCGCCGCACTGAACAGCGGCTGCGGCGGGGTGAGGACAGGTACTCGCAGTCCTTGGGACAGACGTGTCGCGATCAGCGGGATGTTGGCGCCGCCGCCGACCGCCGCCACCGCAGAGAGCTGACCAATTCCGTTGCGTTGCAGTACTTCTCGAACCGTGCCGACGAAGCGGTCCAGCGGTGCGGTGAGGAGTTGTTCCAGATCGCTGCGGGAAAGGTGCTGAGCCCCTCCGGGGTTGCCGGTCGCGATGCTGGCCACTGTTGTCGCGGAGAGTTGTTCCTTGGCGGTCCGGCAGCTGCCGAGCATCCGCGTCACCGACCCCATCGAGGTCGCCGTGACGGAGAGGTTGGTGGTGTCGGCTCCGGGTGCGACGGTCAGCAGGTGGTTCAGGATGAGCTGGTCGATCTCGTCACCGGAAAGTTCGCTGTACCGGACCGTACTGCCGATCTGGTCGAAGTTTCCCCCGGCGTTGGCCAACGTGATGCTGGTGCCGCCGGCGCCGAAATCGCACACGGCTATGACGCCGCCGGTGGGGAACCCGGGCTGAGTGGCCAGCGCCGCCAGCGCCGCGGTGGCATCAGAGACCAGCGTCGGCGTCCCGCCTTTGGCGGCGAGGTCCGGTTGGGCGAACAGTTCCTGACGCAGCGCGGCGACCTGGTTTTGCGACCAGTACGCAGGGACGGCGACGGTGATCGGGGTCCCGTAGCCGACGGTGCGGGCCATCGCCTCGAGCGCCTCGATGGTCAGTGCCTGGCCGAGGTATTTGGTGCCGTCGGCAGCGACCAGCGGCGACGGGTCACCGACCCGCTCGACAAAACCCCGCAGTACCAGGCCGGACTCGGTGAGGTTCGGGTTCTCGTCGGGCAGGCCGACTTCGGATTGCCGGTTGTCGAACAGCGTCAGTACCGGTGTGCGGGCGACCGGGGCGCTACCCGAGCGTGCCGCGACCAGGTTGGCCACCCCGATCGACAAGCCGAGCGGCTCGCTCATGTCCCCACCCCTGTGTCCGTTGTTTCGCTGACGGTCGACGGCCGTTCCCCACCATAGCCGCCCCGGATCCGACGGAGACGGGTCACAGGCCCGGCGGCAAATTGATGACGGTGGGTATCGACGGCAGCGTGATCTGCGACGGCAACCGCGGCAGGACACCGGATCTCGGGGATTCGGCCGGCGTCGTGGTAGGCGAGGCGGACGTGGTGGTCGGCGTCGTGGAAGTGGTCGTCTCGGTCGTCGTCGTCGTCGTGGTGGTGGTCGTGGTCGTGGTTGTCGTCGTGGTGGTGGTCGTCGTGGGGGACGTTGACGTAGCCGTCGTGCTCGTCGTCGTCGGAGTGGTGGTTGTGGTGGTGGTGACCGAAGCCGGACTCGGGCGGCCCTGGGCCAGCAACACGATGCCGTAGATGATGAGCCCCAGCAGCACCGCGATCAGCACACCCCAGCCCACCAGGGCGAGAGGCTTACGCCAGCCGGGAGTGGGCTCGGGTTCCGGACCCTGGCCGTACGCCGGGACGCCGGTGGCGCCATAGCCGTAATTGCCGTGAACGGTCGGGTCGTTGGCGCCGTAATCCGGCGGGTCGTACCTGGTCACGGCTGCCGATGCTAGTTGTCAGAGCCTTGCCCAGAGCACAGCCACGCGGGCCCGTTGCCGATCGGTGACCTGACTCAGGGCAGCTTCGGCACCGTGATCGTGGGTCCGCCCGGAATCGTGATTGTCGGCGGCAGCGGCGGCAGTTGCGGCAGATGCGGGCCGCGACGGGTCGGTTGCTGTGTCGGCTGTTGGGGCGGCTGACTGCGAGGCGGGTTGTTCGGGGGTGCGGGTGCCGGGCTGCTCGGCTCGCTCGGCTCTTCGCTGGACGACTCGGTAGTGGTGGTCGTCGTGCTACTGGACTCACTGGTGGTGGTTGTCGTGGTGCTGGTCGTCGAGGAGGTGCTCGGTGCGGGAGCTGGGCTGGTGCCGCTGCCGAACAGTTGGCTGACGCCGTAGGCGATCAGGGCGAGCAGGATCAGCACCAACGCCGCCCACAGGGCGAGCGTCACGGGTTTGCGGTACCAGGGCCGTGCGTCGGCATCGGGGTCGTCGGAGTCCAGCGGTGCGAACTGGTCGGGCGGGGACCCCTCCACCGTCGGCTGGTACATCAGCGACGGGTCGCCGGGTGGATATTGCGACTCGGGGCCCAGTGGCGGTCTGCCCTCCACGGTCGGCTGGTGCATCAGCGACGGATCACCCGGCGGGTACTGGGCGCCGCCGGGCGGCGGGCCCTGGACGGTCGGCTGATACTGCGGACCGGAGGGCGGCGGACCTTGAACCGTGGGCTGATTCTGCGACGGGTTGCCGGGCGGCGGGCCCTGGACGGTGGGCTGGTGCTGTTGCGGCACCCCGGGAGGTGGGCCCTGCTGAGTCGGACCTTGATAGGGCCCGCCCTGCGGCGGCCTGCCGGCGGGCGGGCCCTGCGGCGGATGGCCGCCGAACCCCCCGTACTGGGTCGGCTGTTCGTTGAAGTCGTCAGGTGGGCCGTTGTTTGCCACGAGTCGATGGTATAGGTCGGCGGCCGGTCAGAACGTGCTGACCTTGTCGATGCTGACGAACATTCCGTGCCGGGTGCCGTTGTTCTCGAAACGCGTGCCGTCCTTGGTGGCGACGATCGTCCAGCCCTGCGCGTCGTAGGTCTTGTAGTCGATGGTGACGGTGGGGATGGCGCCGAGATTGCCCAGGATCCACTGCACGTTGCCGGCGGCGGTGATGTGCACCCCGTTCGCGTGCTCACCTTCCTGGATCGGCGAATTGGTGAACGGCGCCTCGCAGCCGACGCTCTCCTTATTGATCTGGCAGCGGGTGATGCCCGATTTTGTCTCGATGAAGACATAGCCGTTGTCGTCGGCCTTGAGCGGGATGGCGCCCGGCGCGGGGCTACTGGTGGTCCCGGGGTTGGTGGGTGGGAGCGCGACGGGGGAGGAGGTCGGCGCCAGCGGCGGGGGAACCGAGGGCCGGGGCGTGGGAAAGGTCGGTTCGGCCGGCCCATGACCGCCCGGGGCGGCGATCGGCCTGCCGTCAATCGTGGTGCTGCATCCGGCGACGAGCACGGCAACGGCCAGCAGGCCTAACCGTGCCTTCGGCAATAACCGCACGCGCTACTCCCTGCAATCTCAGATATCAGGAAGTCAGAGTAAGGGCGTGCGTACGCAAGTTGCTGCGGCGACGCGCGGTTGGAACGACGCCGTAGGCAAAGCGTTACCGCTACATGGTGCTCAGGCCGGGGGTGGCTCGTGCGCCGAGCGGGCATCGGCGGCGGCCCGCACCCGGTTTCGCACCAGGAACCAGCCGCCGACCAGCGCGGGAATGCCGAGCAGCATGGCCGCGATCATCCACTTGCCGTATTCCTTGTCGAACATCATCAGCACCAGCACACCCGCCAGGAACGCCAGGGTGACCCACCCGGTGTACGGCGAGAGCGGCATGCGGAACTTCGGCCGTTCGTGCTCACCGGCCTGCGTCAGCGTGTGAAAGCGCAGCTGGCAGGCCACGATCGTCGCCCACGCCACGATCACGCCGGTGGCGGCGATGTGCAGCACGATCTCGAACGCGTGCTTCGGTGTGACCGCGTTCAGTCCGATTCCGAACAACCCGATTCCGGCGGTCAACAGAATGCCGCCGAACGGCACCCCGTTCTTCGACATCACACCGGTGAACTTGGGACCGCTGCCGTTGATCGCCATCGACCGCAGGATCCGGCCGGTGGAGTAGAGACCGGCATTCAGGCTGGACAGCGCAGCGGTGAGCACCACCAGGTTCATCAGGTCGTCGCCCCAGGAGATACCGAGCTTGTTGAAGAACGTCACGAAGGGGCTTTCGCCGTCCTTGTATTCGGTGTAGGGCAGCAGCAGCGCCAGCAGGACGGTCGATCCGATGTAGAAGACAGCGATCCGGAACACCACCGAGTTGATCGCGCGCGGCATGATCTTCTCCGGATCCTCGGTCTCCCCGGCCGCGATGCCGACCAGTTCGATTGCGGCATAGGCGAATACCACTCCCGAGGTGACCAGTACCAGCGGCAGCAGGCCGGTCGGCAGCAGCCCGCCGTGGTCACTCCACAGCGACCAGCCGGTGTCGTGGCCGTCGACCTTGAACCGGCCGGCAAGGAAGACCGTGCCGACGATGAGAAACGTCACCAGCGCCAGCACCTTGATCAGCGCGGCCCAGAATTCCAGCTCCCCGAAGAGCTTGACCGAGATCAGGTTCATCGACAGCACCGCGATCAGCGCGATCAACGCCAACAGCCATTGCGGGATGACCTGGAACATGTGCCAGTAGCGGCAGTATTGCGCGATCGCGGTGGTGTCCACGATGCCGGTCATCGCCCAGTTCAGGAAGTACATCCAGCCGGCGGCGTACGCCACCTTCTCACCGAAGAACTCGCGCGCGTAGGACACGAACGAACCCGACGACGGCCGGTAGAGCACCAGTTCCCCGAGAGCGCGCAGGATGAGGAAGACGAAAACACCGCAGATTCCGAAGACGATGAACAGGCCCGGGCCTGCAGAGGCGAGTCGGCCGCCGGCGCCGAGGAACAGTCCCGTCCCGATTGCGCCGCCCAGGGCGATCATCTGAATCTGACGCTTCTTGAGCGCCTTGTGATACCCCTCGTCTTCGCGCTCCAGCGCATTAGCGGACGGTGTCATCCGGTTCCTTATCGCCGTAGCTACCGCGAAGTCTTGCGAGAATTGGAAGTCAGGCTATCTCACCAGCACGACGTGAGCGTGCCGTGTCAACCCGGCTGCCGCAATTCACCCGACCGGACTCGGGAGAGATTCAGACGGCGACCGCTTCAGCCGCCGGGACCTCGCGTGGCGCACGGCTCACTGCGACGTTCACGACACCCATGGTCAGGCAGATCACTGCGGGAACCGCCAGTGCGTAGCCGTCGAACTTCGCGCCCGCGAACAGGCCGGCGACCGCGCCGCTGATGAACATCAGCAGCGTGGTGGCAAGAATCGCCGCCTTCCACTTGTCGAATCCGTGCTCGCGGCTGCGGCCCAGCATTAACCCGAGGTCGGTGACGGTGCCGGTGAAGTGGGTGGTGCGGACCGCCATCCCGCGGAAGCTGGACGTCAGCCCGTTTTGCATGCCGAGCGCCGCCGCAGCGAAGAGCCCCTGCACCGCGGTCTCTTCGATGCCGAGCAGCGCGATCTCGTTCTTGTCCGCGGTGACGCCGGCGGCGGCTGCCAGCAGCAGGATGGCCTCGATGGTCAATACCGCCGCGTGCCGACGGGCCAGCGGCTGCCGATTCGATGACAGCAGCGTGCCGGCGACGGCCGCTCCCAGCAGAAAGCCCAGCAGAATCGCGCCGAGCACGTGGCTTTCGTAACGCCACGGGTGGGCGGTGTCCATGCCGATCTGGGTGGTGACACCGGTGAGGTTGCCGACCGGAACGGCCAAGGTCAGGATCGCCACCGCGTTCACCCAGCCGGCGATCAGCGCCAGCACCGCGCTGTAGGCCAGCATCCTGCCCTGCGCCGACAGGCCGCTCCTACGTACTTGCTCACTCGGCGCCATGCTGCTAGACACCCACTCCCCGTTCTGTACTTGCCCCGCCACAAATATAAGAGCCGACACGTAATTTATTTCGCGAATTCTGCGTTTTCATAGCGACTGCATACGGCGTATCCGGCGCCGCCCCGGGAACAAAGTTCGGCAGTCTGCCGTTAGCATGATCGACAAGTTGAGTGAACTAGACTCAAGTCCGAGTTGACAGCAAGGTGTCGGACGGAGCAGTCTTGAGCGGGGTTCACTCAGCATAGTGCAACAACGAAGCTCTACACATTCAGGAGGAAATCACTATGGCTCGTGCGGTCGGCATCGACCTCGGGACCACCAACTCCGTCGTCGCAGTTCTGGAGGGTGGCGACCCCGTCGTCGTCGCAAACTCCGAGGGCTCGCGGACGACGCCGTCCGTCGTCGCGTTCGCGCGCAACGGCGAAGTGTTGGTCGGCCAGCCCGCCAAGAATCAGGCGGTCACTAACGTCGACCGCACCATCCGATCAGTGAAGCGCCACATGGGCACGGACTGGTCGGTCGACATCGATGGCAAGCAGTACACCGCGCCGGAGATCAGCGCCCGGGTGCTGCAGAAGTTGAAGAGGGACGCTGAGGCCTACCTCGGTGAGGACATCGCCGACGCGGTGATCACCGTTCCCGCCTACTTCAACGACGCCCAGCGTCAGGCGACCAAGGACGCCGGCCAGATCGCCGGCCTCAACGTGCTGCGCATCGTCAACGAGCCGACCGCGGCCGCGCTGGCCTACGGCCTGGACAAAGGCGAGAAAGAACAGACCATCCTGGTCTTCGACCTCGGCGGCGGCACCTTCGACGTGTCATTGCTCGAGATCGGCGAGGGCGTTGTCGAGGTGCGTGCCACCAGCGGTGACAACCACCTCGGCGGCGACGACTGGGACCAGCGCGTCGTCGACTGGCTGGTGGAGAAGTTCAAGGGCACCAGCGGCATCGACCTGACCAAGGACAAGATGGCCATGCAACGGCTGCGTGAAGCCGCCGAGAAGGCCAAGATCGAACTCAGCTCGAGCCAGAGCACCTCGATCAACCTGCCCTACATCACCGTCGACGCGGACAAGAACCCGCTGTTCCTCGACGAGCAGCTCACCCGGGCCGAGTTCCAGCGCATCACTCAGGATCTGCTGGACCGCACCCGCAAGCCGTTCCAGTCGGTCATCGCCGACGCCGGCATCTCGGTGGGCGACATCGACCACGTGGTTTTGGTCGGTGGCTCGACCCGTATGCCCGCGGTCACCGACCTGGTCAAGGAGATGACCGGCGGCAAGGAGCCGAACAAGGGCGTCAACCCCGACGAGGTTGTCGCCGTGGGCGCCGCTTTGCAGGCGGGCGTCCTCCGGGGCGAGGTCAAAGACGTTCTGCTGCTTGACGTCACACCGCTGAGCTTGGGTATCGAGACCAAGGGCGGCGTGATGACCAGGCTGATCGAACGCAACACCACGATCCCGACGAAGCGCTCGGAAACCTTCACCACGGCCGACGACAACCAGCCGTCGGTGCAGATCCAGGTCTTCCAGGGGGAGCGGGAGATCGCGTCGCACAACAAGCTGCTCGGCAGCTTCGAGCTGACCGGGATCGCACCCGCCCCGCGTGGTGTCCCGCAGATCGAGGTCACCTTCGACATCGACGCCAACGGCATCGTGCACGTCACGGCCAAGGACAAGGGCACCGGCAAGGAGAACACCATCCGCATCCAGGAGGGGTCCGGCATCTCGAAGGAAGAGATCGACCGGATGATCAAGGACGCTGAGGCGCATGCGGACGAAGACCGCAAGCGTCGCGAGGAAGCCGACGTGCGCAACCAGGCCGAGACGCTGGTCTACCAGACGGAGAAGTTCGTCAAAGAACAACGCGAGGCCGAAGGTGGCTCGAAGGTGCCCCAGGACACGCTGAGCAAGGTGGAAGCCGCGGTCGGCGACGCGAAGTCGGCGCTGGCCGGCGACGACATCTCCGCGATCAAGTCGGCGATGGAGAAACTGGGCCAGGAGTCCCAGGCGCTGGGTCAGGCCATCTACGAGGCCGCCCAGGCGGAGGGCGGCGCGGCCGGCGGCGGGCAACCCGGCGGCGGCTTCGATCAGGCCGGCGGGCCCGACGACGTGGTGGACGCGGAGGTGGTCGACGACGACCGGGAGTCCAAGTGACCGGAACTCACGACAACCAGCCGGAGCCGGTGACCGTCACCGACAAGCGCCGGATCGATCCCGAGACGGGCGAGGTACGCGACGTTCCTCCTGGCGCTTCGGCGCCAGGAGGGTCCGGCCCGGCCGAGTCCTCCACCAAGGTGGCCGAGCTGACCGCTGACCTGCAGCGCGTGCAGGCCGATTTCGCCAACTACCGCAAGCGGGCACTGCGCGACCAGCAGGCCGCGGCCGATCGGGCCAAGGCCAACGTCGTCAGTCAACTGCTGGGCGTGCTCGACGACCTGGACCGGGCGCGCAAGCACGGCGACCTGGAATCGGGGCCGATGAAGTCGGTCGCGGACAAGCTGACGAATGTGCTGACCGGGCTCGGGCTCACCGAATTCGGCGCCGAGGGCGAGGATTTCGACCCTGCCCTGCACGAAGCGGTGCAGCACGAGGGCGACGGTGGGCCGAATTCCAAGCCGGTGATCGGCACCGTGATGCGGCAGGGCTACCAGCTCGGCGATCAGGTGCTGCGGCACGCGATGGTCGGTGTGGTCGACACCGTCGTCGACGAGACCGCCGCGGCGGAGTCGGATCCATTTGCCAGCATTCTGGAATCCGAGCCGGCCGACACGGCGGATAACCCCGGCACTCAGGCGCAGTAGGGCACAGAATCAGGAACATCGGAAATGAAGACAAGGTAAGGAGGTGACGCGAAGTGGCTCAGCGTGAATGGGTCGAGAAGGACTTCTACAAGGAGTTGGGCGTTGCCTCCGATGCCGACGCCAAAGAGATCAAGACCGCATACCGCAAGTTGGCCTCGGACCTGCATCCGGACAAGAACCCGGCCGGAGCCGAACGGTTCAAGGCGGTTTCGGAGGCCTACAGCGTCCTGTCCGACGAGGCCAAGCGCAAGGAATACGACGAGACCCGCCGGCTGTTCGCCGGCGGCGGCGGCTTCGGCGGCCGTCGCTTCGACACGGGCGGGTTCGGCGGGTTCGGCGGCGGTGACGGTGCCGAGTTCAACCTGAACGACCTGTTCGACGCCGCCGGCCGGTCCGGCGGCGCCAACATCGGCGACCTGTTCGGTGGCCTGTTCGGCCGCGGCGGCAGCTCGCCGCGGCCCAGCCGGCCCCGGCGCGGGAACGACCTGGAAACCGAGACGGAACTGGATTTCGTCGAGGCCGCCCAGGGCGTCGCGATGCCGTTGCGGCTGACCAGCCCGGCACCGTGCACCAACTGCCACGGCAGTGGCGCACGGCCCGGCACCAGCCCCAAGGTGTGTCCGAACTGCAACGGCGCCGGCGTGATCAACCGCAATCAGGGCGCGTTCGGCTTCTCCGAACCCTGCACCGAGTGCCGGGGTAGCGGCTCGATCATCGAGCACCCCTGTGAGGAGTGCAAAGGCACCGGCGTCACCACCCGCACCCGCACCATCAATGTGCGGATCCCGCCGGGCGTCGAGGACGGTCAGCGGATCAGGCTGGCCGGCCAGGGCGAGGCCGGGCTGCGCGGCGCGCCGTCCGGGGACCTCTACGTCACCGTGCACGTGCGGCCCGACAAAGTCTTCGGCCGCGACGGTGACGACCTCACCGTGACAGTGCCGGTCAGCTTCACCGAGTTGGCTTTGGGCTCGACGCTTTCGGTGCCGACGCTGGACGGCAAGGTCGGTGTCCGGGTGCCCAAGGGCACCGCCGACGGACGCATCTTGCGGGTGCGCGGACGCGGCGTGCCCAAGCGCAGTGGCGGTAGCGGCGACCTGCTCGTCACCGTCAAGGTGGCGGTGCCGCCGAACCTGGAAGGCGCCGCCCAAGAGGCGCTGGAAGCCTACGCGGCCGCCGAGCGGGCCAGCGGATTCGATCCGAGGGCAGGTTGGGCAGGTAATCGCTGATGGCGGCCAAGAAGGGCGAGGAAGCGCGGACGTTTCTGATCTCGGTGGCCGCCGAGCTGGCCGGTATGCATGCGCAGACGCTGCGCACCTACGACCGGCTCGGGCTGGTCAGCCCGCAGCGCACTCCCGGCGGCGGGCGCCGCTATTCCGAGCACGACGTGGACCTGCTGCGCGAGGTGCAGCGACTGTCCCAGGACGAAGGCGTCAACCTCGCCGGCATCAAACGCATCATCGAGCTGACCAACCAGGTCGATGCCCTGCAGTCCCGGCTGAAGGAATTGGCCGAAGAGGTGGCGGCGTTACGTGCCAACCAGCGCCGCGAGGTCGCGGTGGTGCCCAAGAGCACGGCGCTGGTGGTCTGGCAGCCGCGCTCGCGCCGCTGACGCATCAGGCTCGGGGTCTAGCGCGACAACGGATCGTGCTGAATGCGGTCGGGCGGCGCGCCTTTGGCGATCAGCGCCGCCCGGGTGGCGGCAACCATGCCGGGTCCGCCGCAGATCAGGATCTGCCGGTCACCCCAGCTGCCGTACCTGGCGACGACGTCGGGCAGTCGTCCGGTCTGACGGACGTGCAGTCCGCGTGGCGGCGACGGGTCCGGGTAGTCGGCCGCCCACGGCGGGTCCCGGTTGTATTCCGACACCGGCGATACCGACAACCACGGGTTGTGTGCGGCCACCTGCCACAACGTCCGTAGGTCGTAGAGCTCGCACGGGTAGCGGGCGCCGAAGAACAGGTGCACCCGCGGATTCTCGGCGAACCGGCACAGGTCCATGATCAGTGCGCGCAGCGGGGCCAGCCCGGTGGAGCCGGCGACCATCAGCACGTCGTCGCCGCCGCGGTCGACGTGCAGGCCGCCGTGCGGGCTTGACAACCGCCACCGGTCGCCGGCCCGGGTTTCGGTGACGACGGCGTTGCTGACCAGGCCGCCCGGCACCACGCGGACGTGGAACTCGACCCCACCGTCGGGATCGGCGGGTATGGCGGGGGACAGGTATCGCCAGCGGCGCGGGCACTGCGGTATCTGCACGTTGACGTACTGCCCGGGGTGGTGCTGCAGCGGTCGGTCCAGGCGCAGCCGCACGACCGCGAGATCGCGCGACACCCGGGTGTGTTCGATGACTGTTCCGTCCCACCAGGCAGGAGCGTCCTCGGAGTCCGCGGCCCCACTCATCACTCCGGCAAACAGGTTGAGCGACTGATCGGCGGCCTCGGCGATCGCGTCGGTCCATCCGCCGTCCAGGTGGCTGCGCAAGGTCGCATGCAGCGCGCGTCGCAGCGTCGCGTAGTGGGCCGGCAGCACCCCGTACTTGCGATGGTCGCGGCCCAATTGGGCCAGGAAGGCCACCGGCTCGTCGGCGCGCTGGGCGATCAGTTCGCCGTAGAGCCAGTGCATCGCGTGCGCGAAAGCAGCGCGCTGGCTCGCCATATCGGGGGGAAACAGGTCGCGGACGCCGGGGTCCAGGGCGAACCAGTGGGTGTAGAAGCGGTGGACGACATCGGTGTCGCCGGGCTTGAACGCGTCCCGCAACACCTGTAACGATTCCCGGTCGTCAAGGCCCACGGGACCCGATTCTAGGTACCTAGCGGTCCACTCTGTCGCCGAGCGCGCTCACCAGTCGCGGGAGGTCTGGCGCCGCGTCGACCCGATATCACCGGGTGCTATGCCGGCCCACCTACGCCTCCGGCCCCACCGGTCCCACCGCCAACCCCGGTCGGAATCGTTCCGGACTGGCCCTCGCCACCCTTCCCGCCCTGGCCGGGGCCGCCGTTGCCACCGTCGCCCCCCTCGCCTCCGAAGGTGTTATAGAACGCGCTGCCTTCACCTCCGAATCCACCGGTGCCACCGTTACCGCCGGCTCCGCCGGGGCCGGCACCGGCTCCGCCGTTGCCCCCGTCGCCCCCGTCACCGCCATCGCTGTCGGCGCCGGAGAACCAGCCGAAACCGCCGCGGCCACCGTCGCCACCCCGGCCCTTGACGGCGTTGCCGCCGGTTCCGCCGTTGCCGCCGTTACCGCCGGGGGACTGACCGGGGATCGGCATGCCGCTGAACGGAACACTCGCGACGCCGGCGGAGTTACCCGATCCGCCGGTGCCACCGGCACCTCCGGCGACGATGCCGTCGCCGCCGGCTCCGCCGTTGCCGCCGTTCCCGCCGGCTGCGCGGGTGTGGCTCGACCCGCCGGTCCCACCTTGGCCGCCGTTCCCCCCGGCGCCACCGATGTAACCGTCTCCACCCCGGCCGCCGTTGCCACCGGTACCACCGGACGCATCCGCTTTGCTGATGTTGAGGTTGATGGTGGAATTGCCACCCGTTCCGCCGGCGCCGCCTTTGCCGCCGGTGACGGTCGTGCTGCCCTGGCCACCGGCGCCGCCGGTGCCGCCCGTGCCGCCCGGACCGTAGTTGCTGTCGCCTCCGGTTCCACCGGCGCCGCCGGTTCCGGCAGTGCCGGCAGCACCCCCGCCCACGTCTGGGGTGCCGGCTTTGCCGCCCGTGCCACCGGTGCCACCGGTGCCCGGACCCTGGGTGCTGGTTGCTGCGGCGCCGGTGCCACCATTTCCGCCTGTTCCACCGGTGCCGGCAGTGCCGCCGACGCCGTTGTGGCCCGCTGCGCCGGCACCGGTCCCGGTTTTGCCGCCGGTACCGCCCTGCCCGCCGTCGCCACCCGTACCGCCCTGGCCGGCTGCGATGGGTGTGGTGCCCTGCGCACCGGGACCGCCCTGCCCGCCCGGGCCGCCCTGACCGCCTTGGCCGCCCTGGCCGCCGTCGCCGTTGGTGCCGCCGACACCCGCGGTGCCGCCGTTGCCACCCTTGCCGCCCATGCCGCCGGTGCTGCCCTTGCCGCCAGTGCCGCCGGGCTGGGTGGCATCGATGCCGGCGGCACCGGTGCCACCCTGACCACCCTGGCCCCCGGTACCTCCCGCGCCGGCGTTGCCCCCGGCCGCGGCGGTGCCGGCCGCCCCGCCGTTGCCGCCCGTTCCTCCGGTACCGGGCAGCAGGCCGCTGCTGCCGGATGCACCCTGGCCGCCGATGCCACCGGTGCCGCCAGTGCCCGCAGTGCCGCCGGTACCGTTGCTGCCCGCTGCTCCGGCACCGGTGCCGGCCTGACCGCCGGAATTGCCCTGGCCACCATTGCCGGCCTGGCCACCTTGGCCGCCCTGACCGCTGTCGCCGCCGCCGACCGGAGTGGCGCCTTGCGTCCCTAGGCCGCCTGCGCCGCCGGTGCCGCCGGTGCCGCCCTGGGCGCCCTGGCCACCGTCGCCGTTGGTCCCGCCGATGCCCGCGTTGCCGCCGTTTCCGGCGAGGCCGGCGTTACCGCCGTGGCCACCGGTCCCCCCGGTGCCGGGCCCGTTGGTCCCATCACCGGCCGCGCCTCGGCCGCCCGTGCCGCCGGTGCCGCCCTGTCCGCCGGCGCCTCCGTCACCGCCGTCGCCGACGGTGCCGGCACCGACACCGGCCAGGCCGCCGGTGCCACCCTGGCCCCCGTTGCCGCCTCGGCCGCCCATTCCGCCCTGACCATTGGTGCCGCCGATCGGTGCAGCGCCTTGCACGCCAGCACCACCGGTGCCGCCTTGGCCGCCCTGACCACCGGTGCCGCCCAGGCCGCCGTCGCCGTTGGAACCGCCGATTTCTGCCTTGCCACCGGTACCAGCCAATCCGGCGTTGCCTCCGGTGCCTCCGTCACCGCCGGTGCCGGCGCCCTGGGTGGCCGTGCCGGCGGCACCCGTGCCACCGAGACCGCCTGCGCCGCCGGTGCCCGCCGTGCCACCGGTGCCGCCGCCGCCCACTCCGCCGGCGCCGGCGCCGGCGATGCCGCCTTCGCTGCCCGTGCCACCGGCACCACCCCGGCCGCCGGTGCCGCCCTGAGCAACGGTTCCGCCGGCGGGTGCGGCGCCCTGGGCGCCGTTGCCACCTTGGCCGCCCTGGCCGCCGGTGCCACCCTGGCCGCCGTGGCCACCGTCGCCGTTGGCGCCGCCGATGGTCGCCGCGCCGCCCGCGCCGGCCTGTCCAGCGTTGCCACCGACGCCGCCGGTGCCGCCGGTGCCGGGGCCCTGGGTGGCGGTGCCGTTGGCACCCCGTCCGCCGAGCCCACCGGTGCCGCCGGTGCCCCCGGTGCCGCCGTCGCCGCCATCACCCACGGAACCAGCGCCGGTACCGGCCACGCCACCCTGGCTGCCTTGGCCGCCGGTGCCACCCGCTCCGCCGACTCCGCCTTGGGCGTCGGTACCTCCAACGGGGCTGCTGCCTTGCAAGCCGGTGCCGCCCAGGCCGCCGGTGCCACCTTGCCCGCCCTGGCCGCCGTGGCCGCCGTCGCCGTTGGCGCCGCCGATGGTCGCCGTGCCGCCCGCGCCGGCCTGTCCAGCGTTGCCACCGACGCCGCCGGTGCCGCCGGTGCCGGGTCCCTCGGTCAGCGTGGCGGTGGCGCCGTTGCCGCCGTTGCCGCCCTGGCCGCCGCTGCCGCCGGTGCCGCCGGTGCCGCCGTTGCCAACTGTGCCGGCACCGGTACCCGCCTCGCCGCCCTGGCTGCCCTGGCCGCCGGTACCACCTGCGCCGCCCTGGCCACCCTGACCGTTGAGTCCGCCACCGGTAGGCTTGGTCCCTTGCGTACCGGTGCCGCCGTTCCCGCCTCTGCCGCCGGTACCGCCCTGGCCGCCGTGGCCGCCGTGGCCGTTGGATCCGCCCGCGACTGCCTCTCCGCCGTCGCCGGCCTTGCCCGCGGCACCACCGGTTCCACCAGTTCCGCCGGTACCGGGGCCCTCAGCACCGGTGACGTTGGCGCCTCGGCCACCGAGGCCTCCGGTGCCACCGGTGCCGGCGGTACCGCCGACACCCCCATCGCCCGCTGCGCCGGCGCCGGAACCGGCCTTGCCGCCCACGCCGCCCGCACCGCCGGTGCCACCGTCACCGCCTTGGCCCCCCTGGCCACTGGTGCCGCCGCCGACCGGTTCAATTCCTTGTGCGCCAGCACCGCCAGTGCCACCGTCACCGCCTTGACCACCCTGGCCGCCTTGACCGCCGTCGCCGTTGGCGCCGCCGACACCGGCCGCGCCACCCCGGCCGCCCTGGCCGCCATCGCCGCCACCGGTGCCGGTGCCACCGGTGGCGCCGGGGCCGGTGGCGTTGACGCCTTTGGCGCCATCGCCGCCCTGACCACCCATGCCTCCGGTGCCGCCGGCCCCCGCGCTGTCCGCGCCGGCATTGGTGCCCGCGGCGCCGGCTTTGCCGCCGGTTCCGCCGGTGCCGCCCTTACCGGCACTCGTGGTGCTGGTGGCTGCTGCGCCTTCGCCGCCAGTTCCGCCGGTTCCGCCGGTTCCTGCCGTGCCGCCGTTGCCGGAATTGCCCGCTGTCCCGGCACCAGAACCCGCGTTGCCGCCTTGCCCGCCGGTGCCGCCGGTGCCACCTTCACCACCGAGGCCGCCCTGGCCGCTGTTGCCGCCGCCGGCCGGTATGGTGCCGTGCGCGCCGTCGCCGCCGGTACCGCCGGAACCGCCGGTGCCGCCTTGACCGCCCCGGCCGCCATCGCCGTTCGTCCCGCCGGTGCCGGCCGCGCCTCCGGTACCGCCTTTGCCACCCATTCCACCCTCGTCGCCGGAACCACCTGTGGAACCGGCCGCTATGCCGTTGTTGCCCTTGTGGCCGGTGCCACCTTGGCCGCCCTGACCGCCGGTTCCCCCGGTGCCGGCGTTGCCCGTGCTCGAACCAGCTCCGGCGGTGCCGGCGTTGCCTCCACTACCACCGGTGCCACCGGTGCCAGGGCCATCGATGCTGGTAGCAGCGGCGCCTTGGCCGCCGTGACCGCCGGTGCCGCCGGTGCCGGCGGTGCCACCGACACCGGTGTTGCCTGATGCGCCGGCACCCGCTCCGGCGCTGCCACCCTGTCCGCCGTTGCCGCCCTGACCACCGCTGCCGCCCAGCCCGCCTTGGCCGAGGGAGCCACCACCGGTCGGGCTGATCCCCTGGGCGCCGTCGCCGCCGGTACCGCCGGTGCCGCCGGAGCCGCCTCGGCCTCCGTTGCCCCCGTTGCCGTTGGTGCCACCGATGCCCGCGGCGCCCCCGGTGCCGCCATTACCACCCGCCCCGCCGGTGGACCCGGAGCCACCGGCGCCCCCGGGGTCGGTTGCGTTCGCGCCGGAGTGTCCGGTGCCGCCGGTGCCTCCTGTCCCGCCGTTGCCGCCGGTGCCGGCGTTACCGCTAACGCCTGCGCTGCCGACCCCTTGCCCGGCGAGGCCGCCGCCGCCGGCCGCCCCGCCGGTGCCGCCGCTGCCGCCGTCGCCTGCGGCGGCGCTGCTGGTGCCGGTGATTCCGGTGCCACCCTGACCGCCCTCGCCGCCCTTGCCGCCCTGGCCGCCGTTGCCGTTAGTGCCGCCGGTGCCGGCCGCTCCGCCATCGCCGCCCTGGCCACCCTGGCCACCCTGGAAGCCGGTGGCGTCGCTGCCGTTGGCGAGTGTGGCGTGGTGTCCGACGTCGCCCTTGCCGCCGGTGCCACCCACACCCCCGGCGCCTCCGGTGCCCGCCGCGCCTTGGACGCCGGCCGAACCGGCGCCGGTGCCGGCCAGACCACCGTCACCGGCCTGCCCACCGGTGCCGCCGGTGCCGCCGGTGCCACCGGCGCTGTTGTTGCCGGTGATTCCGATGCCGCCCTGGCCGCCCTGTCCACCGTTGCCACCGCGTCCGCCGTTGCCGTTGGTAGCACCGGCGCCGGCCGCTCCGCCCTGGCCGCCCTGGCCACCCTGGCCGCCCTGGTAGCCGGTGGCGTCGCTGCCGTCAGCCTTCGTCGCGGCCGGACCGGTGCCGCCCTGGGCGCCGTCGCCACCGACGCCGCCGGTGCCGCCGTTGCCGTGATTACCGCCGGCACCGCCGCGGCCGCCGGCTGCGCCGGACGCTCCGGCGACGGTGGCATCGGCACCCTTGCCGCCGGTTCCACCATTGCCGGTGCTGGTGGGAGACTGCCCGCTGAGGCCCTGTGCACCGGTGGCGGACCCGTTGCCGCCCAAGCCGCCGGCTCCGCCGTCCCCGGTGTCGCCGCCCTGTCCACCGGTGCCGCCGACGCCGGCGTTGGTCGTCCAGCTGCCGTCACCGCCCTTGCCGCCGTCGCCGGCGGTACCGCCCTGTCCGCCGACGCCGCCACCGCCGCCTTTGCCCGCCACGGCGACGTTGCCGTGCGCGTCGCTGCCGCCGTCGCCGCCGTCGCCACCTTGACCGCCAAAGCCGCCACTTCCGCCATTGCCACCGGTCTTGCCGGTCTCACCTGCACCGGTGGCGTTCGCGCCAGTCATGCCCGCGCCCCCGGTACCACCGGTGCCGCCGGTGCCGCCGTCACCACCCTTGCCGCCGCTGCCGCCCAGGGCACCGCCATCACCGCCTTGTCCACCGCGGCCACCGAGACCGCCGGTAGCGCCAGTGGTACCGGACTGACCCGGAGCAGACCCGTCGGCGCCCGGACCGCCCTGCGCACCGGCGCCGCCGGTGCCGCCGGTGCCGCCGGTGCCGTAGTTGCCCCCGTTGCCGCCCCGCCCGCCTGCGGCTCCCGTCCCGCCTATCGCGGTGGCATCGGCACCCTTGCCGCCGGTGCCACCGCTGCCGCTGTCGGTGGGAATCTGCCCGTTGAGGCCTTGCGCGCCGGGCTGGGACCCTGCGCCGCCCGCGCCGCCCGTGCCGGCCGTGCCGGTATTGCCACCCTGTCCACCGGCGCCCCCGACGCCGTTGTTATACGCCCATGTGCCCTCGCCGCCCGTGCCACCGCGACCGGCCGTGCCGGCATCACCGCCATTACCGCCCCGGCCGCCGGCTCCCTGGATCCCGTCGCCACCGATCAGCCCGCCGGCACCGCCGGCACCGCCGTCGCCACCTTTCCCGCCGGAGGCACCGTTGCCGCTGTCGCCGCCGGTGCCACCGTCGAGGCCAGGGGTGAGCTGGTTGGCACCGGCCGCACCGTCGCCACCGGCGCCGCCGACGCCGCCGGCGCCTCCTGCCCCGCCGGCCCCGCCGGACCCGACCAACATGCCGCCGGCGCCGCCTGCGCCGCCGTTGCCACCCGTCCCGCCCGCCGTGCCCGAGCCGGCAGTTGACCCGGAGATACCCGGGGTACCGGCCTGGCCCTCGCCGCCGGCCCCGCCGACGCCGCCGGGTCCGATGAACCAGGCGCGACCGCCCGCCCCGCCGGCGCCGGCGGCCACCCCGCCCGCCCCGATGCCGCCGGCTCCACCGGCCCCGCCGCCGCCGTACAGCCAGCCGCCGCTACCGCCCTGCCCACCGGATGCGCCCGCGCCGCCGGCGCCACCGCTACCGCCGTTGCCGATCAGGCCCGCGGCACCGCCGGCGCCCCCGGGCAGACCCGCGGTGGTCTGCGAGTAACCGTTGCCGCCGTTGCCCCACAACAACCCTCCCGGGCCGCCGTCGGGGCTGGTCGCAGTACCCCAGGCGCCGTTGCCGATCAAGGGCCGGTTCAGTAACTGCTGGGCAGGCGCGTTGATCGCATTCAGGGCTGCCTGCAGCGGCGACACATTTGCGGCCTCGGCCCCCATATAAGCGCCGGCCGCGGTGGTCAGCGTGTGGCAGAACTGGCTGTGGAACAACGACGCCTGCGCGCTCAACTCCTGATATTCGCGCCCGAGGGTGCCGAACAGCGCGGCGACCGCAGCCGACACCTCATCCAGTCCGGCCGCCGCCACCGCGGTTGTCGGCGCCGCCGCCAATCCGGTGGCCGCGCGCAGCGAACTTTCGATGCCGGCGAGATCCGTCGCCGCCCAGGACAAAACGCCCGCATTGACCATGATTGACATCGTGAAAAACCCTCCAACACCAGGTACTTCCGCGGACAGGTAGGCAGGAATCGACGGACACGTTACGCAGCGAACCGTTTTTGGGAAGGGCATTTCGCAAACTCATTTTTGGAGCATCGGCTCCCCAAGACGGGTCCCGTGACGGCCCGGCAGACATTAAGTTAGAGTTGAGCGGAACAGACTCAACCTTGACGGCGTTGGACTACGCGACGAGATTTTGAACTACGTATCAGAAACGGAGGTGTCGTGGACTCTTTCAACCCGACCACCAAGACGCAGGCGGCTCTGACGTCGGCACTGCAGGCGGCATCGTCCGCGGGCAACCCCGAAATCAGGCCGGCCCATCTGTTGATGGCGCTGCTTACCCAGAACGACGGGATCGCCGTCCCCCTGTTGGAGGCTGTCGGTGTCGAGCCCGCCGCCATCCGCACTGAGACCCAGCGACTGCTGGACCGGTTGCCGCAGAGCAGCGGAGCCAGCTCGCAACCCCAGCTGTCCCGCGAGTCGCTGGCGGCGATCACCACCGCCCAGCACCTGGCCACCGAGATGGACGACGAGTTCGTCTCCACCGAGCACCTTCTGGTCGGCCTGGCCACCGGTGACTCCGACGTCGCCAAGGTGCTTACCGGCCACGGCGCGTCGCCGCAGGCGTTGAGTGACGCGTTCGTCAAAGTGCGCGGCAGCGCGCGGGTGACCAGCGCCGACCCCGAAGCCACCTATCAGGCGCTGGAGAAGTACTCCACCGACCTCACCGAACGCGCCCGCGACGGCAAACTCGACCCGGTCATCGGGCGCGACAACGAGATTCGTCGGGTGGTGCAGGTGCTGAGCCGCCGTACCAAGAACAACCCGGTGCTCATCGGTGAGCCCGGCGTCGGCAAGACCGCGATCGTGGAGGGTCTCGCCCAGCGCATCGTCGCCGGCGACGTGCCGGAAAGCCTGCGCGACAAGACCGTCGTCTCCCTGGATCTCGGATCGATGGTGGCCGGCGCCAAGTACCGCGGTGAGTTCGAGGAACGACTCAAAGCCGTCCTCGACGACATCAAGAACTCCGCCGGGCAGATCATCACGTTCATCGACGAGCTGCACACCATCGTCGGCGCCGGTGCCACCGGCGAATCGGCGATGGACGCCGGCAACATGATCAAGCCGATGCTGGCCCGCGGCGAACTGCGACTGGTCGGCGCGACCACGCTCGACGAGTACCGCAAGTACATCGAGAAGGACGCCGCGCTGGAGCGCCGTTTCCAGCAGGTGTTCGTCGGCGAGCCGTCGGTGGAGGACACCGTGGGCATCCTGCGCGGCCTCAAGGACCGCTACGAGGTGCACCACGGCGTGCGGATCACCGACTCCGCGCTGGTGGCCGCGGCCACGCTGTCCGACCGCTACATCACTGCGCGTTTCCTGCCGGACAAGGCGATCGACCTGGTCGACGAGTCCGCGTCGCGGCTGCGGATGGAGATCGACTCCCGTCCGGTGGAGATCGACGAGGTAGAGCGGCTGGTCCGTCGGCTCGAGATCGAAGAGATGGCGCTGGCCAAGGAAGAGGATGCCGCCTCACGCGAGCGACTGGAGAAGCTGCGCGCCGAACTGGCCGACTACAAAGAGAAGCTGGCCGAGCTGACCACCAGATGGCAGAACGAGAAGAACGCTATCGACGTCGTCCGCGAACTCAAGGAACAGCTGGAAACGCTGCGTGGCGAAGCCGAGCGTGCCGAGCGGGACGGCAACTACGAAAAGACCGCCGAACTGCGCTACGGCCGCATCCCCGAGCTCGAAAAGAAGCTCGACGCGGCGATCCCGCAGGCCGAGGCCCGCGAGAACGTGATGCTCAAGGAGGAGGTCGGCCCCGACGACATCGCCGACGTGGTGTCGGCGTGGACCGGCATCCCAGCTGGGCGGCTGCTGGAAGGTGAGACCGCCAAGCTGTTGCGCATGGAAGACGAGCTGGGCAAGCGCGTCGTCGGGCAGAAGAAGGCCGTGCAGGCCGTGTCCGACGCGGTGCGCCGCAGCCGGGCCGGGGTGGCCGACCCGAACCGGCCCACCGGCTCGTTCCTGTTCCTCGGACCGACCGGTGTCGGTAAAACCGAGCTGGCAAAAGCGTTGGCGGACTTCCTGTTCGACGACGAACGCGCCATGGTGCGCATCGACATGAGTGAGTACGGCGAGAAGCACTCGGTGGCTCGGCTGGTCGGTGCGCCGCCCGGCTACATCGGTTACGACCAGGGTGGTCAGCTGACCGAGTCGGTGCGCCGCCGGCCTTACACCGTGGTGCTGTTCGACGAGGTGGAGAAGGCGCATCCGGATGTGTTCGACGTGCTACTGCAGGTGCTCGACGAGGGCAGGTTGACCGACGGCCAGGGCCGCACGGTGGACTTCCGCAACACCATCCTGATCCTGACCTCCAACCTCGGCTCCGGTGGCACCGAGGAGATGGTGATGGCGGCGGTGCGTTCGGCGTTCAAGCCGGAATTCATCAACCGCCTGGACGATGTGCTGATCTTCGACGGCCTCAACCCCGAGGAGCTGGTGCAGATCGTCGACATCCAGCTGGTCCAACTGGCCAAACGACTCGCCCAGCGGCGGTTGCAGCTGGAGGTGTCGCTACCGGCCAAGCAGTGGCTGGCGCACCGCGGATTCGACCCGGTGTACGGGGCGCGACCGTTGCGCCGGCTGGTGCAGCAGGCGATCGGCGATCAGCTGGCCAAGATGCTGCTGGCGGGCGACGTGCACGACGGCGACGTGGTGCCGGTCAACGTCAGCGCGGACGGGGACTCGCTGGTCCTCGGTTGATCCGCCCGGTGTCCGTCGCCGCCTGCAGCAGCTGGCGGGCCACCGGGGTGGCGACGGTTTGGCGCAACAGTTGGTCTTCGATGCGCAGGCCGGTCGGCAGGTCCGCGGACGCGGCGTCCACCGCGAGTTTGGCTGCCGCGATCGCGGTCCCCGGGGCGGCCGCGATCCGGCGGGCCAGCCGGTCGACGAACCGGCGCAACTCGTCGGCCGGCAGCGCCCGATTGAGGTAACCCCAGGCCTGGGCGGTCTCGGCATCGACGTCCAGACCGCCCAGGATCACTTCGAGAGCCCGCGACCGGCCCACCAGCCGCGGCAGCCGCTGGGTGCCGCCACCGCCGGGAACGATGCCCACCGACACCTCCGGATGGCCCAAAACCGTTGTGCCGGTTGCCCCGTAACGCATGTCGAAAGCCATGACCAGTTCGCAGCCGCCGCCGCGGCACACCCCTTCGATGACGGCGATGGTCGCTTTCGGCAGGGTTCGCACCCGCTCGGTGAGGGCGTGGAAGAGCGACAACTCCTCATGCAGCCCGACGTCATCGGGTGGCAGGTGCGCGATCAGCGCCACGTCCGCGTGCGCGATGAAGGTCTGCGGGTCCGCCGAGTCCAGTACCAGCACCCGCACCCCGTCATCGGCGGCCACCTCGATGAGCAGCCGGTCGAGTTCGGTGAGCAGTGCGACATCGAGCAGGTTGATCGGCGGATTGTCGATAGACGCCCGGCAGATCCCATCCCCGGCGGCCACACGCAGCAGCCGATAGTCCCGGTAGTGCATGGACACCTCGCCTATGTTTGTCCGCCGCCGCTTCCGCCGGTACCCGCGGTACCGCCGCTGCCGCCGATGGTGCCGTTCGGGGGCTGACCCGGCCCGCCGGGTCCACCCCCGAGTCCGAGCTCGAGCATTCCGGGTCCGCCGGCGCCGCCGCTGCCGCCGTCCCCACCGGGCCCGCCGCTGCCGGAGTCGGAGTCGCCGCCGTCGCCTCCGGTACCGCCGCTACCACCGTCGCCACCCGGTTCGAGCGGCGTCCCGCGGCCACCGTCGCCACCGTTGCCACCCGTGCCGCCGTTTCCGCCGCTGCCGGCACCGATTCCCTGGCCGCCGTCGCCGCCGTCGCCGCCGCCACCCCCGGGCGCGTTGCCCTGGCCTACGGTGCCGCCGTAGCCGCCTTGTCCGCCAGTGCCGCCGGCCCCGCCGGGATCACCGGCACCACCCGTGCCGCCGTCTCCGCCGTCACCACCGGACAGCACGGCGGCGTTACCGCCGATACCGCCGTCCCCGCCCTTACCGCCGGTGCCGTTGGTGGCGTTGCCGCCCTCACCGCCCGTGCCGCCGTCACCGGCGGCCGCGTTTGCGGTCCGGCCCTCTCCGCCGGTTCCGCCGTTCCCGCCCTGACCGGCGGTGCCGTTGGCGGCGTCGCCACCTTTGCCGCCGCTGCCACCGTTACCGGCGCTGGTTCCGGTCGACGTACCGCCGTCGCCACCCGCGCCGCCATGACCACCCGCGCCTGCCGTGCCGCGTCCACCGTCTCCGCCGTCCCCGCCGAGGCCGCCGTTGACTGCTCCACCCCCAAGCACGCTCGAGCCGCCACCTGCGCCGCCCTTTCCGCCGTTTCCGCCGGTTACGCCGTCGCCGCCAGCACCGCCTTCGCCTCCTGCGCCGCCCGACCCGCTGGCTGAGAAGAATATGGCGCGACCGCCGTCACCGCCGTCACCGCCGGTTCCGCCCGCTGCCTGGGTGCCGCCCTGGCCGCCGGCGCCGCCGCTCCCGCCGTCACCCCCGCTGCCGTTGCTGGTCGTCAGCGTGCCACCGTTACCGCCTCTGCCACCGTCGCCCGCGGCGAAGGTAACGCCGTCACTGCCCTGGTCGCCTGCCGAAGAGCCCAGCCCGCCGTGCCCTCCGGTTCCCGCCGTCCCGGAGTTGCCCCCGTCGCCGCCGTCGCCACCGAGGCCGCCGATCGGGGTGGCGAAGGTTGCCGAGGTTCCGATGGCACCGTTTCCGCCCTTGCCGGCAACGCCGGCATCTGCGCCGTCACCGCCGTCACCGCCGGCACCGCTGAGCGCCTGCCCACCCACTCCGGTCCCACCCGTCCCGCCGTCGCCACCGCGGCCGCCGTCACCGCCGGCACCCGCGTCGCCGCCGTCGCCGCCGTCTTGTCCGGCGAGGACGGCGGTGGCTCCTTCAACGCCATTGCCGCCGGTGCCGCCGTGGCCGGCATTTCCGCCGGTCCCGCCCATACCCCCGACGCCGCCTGCGGTGCCACCGTTTCCACCGTCGCCCCCACTGCCGCCATCGCCACCTCTGCCGCCATCGGTGCCGTCTCCGGTCACGGCGGTGTAACCGGCCGACCCGTCGGCCCCCTCGCCGCCGATACCCCCGACCCCACCGTTGCCGTACTTGCCCCCGTCGCCGCCGTCGCCGCCGTCCGCGCCGTTGGCGCCCGGGATGGTGCCGTCGGCGCCGGTGCCGCCGGCTCCGCCGTCACCTCCGGTGGTCGGGGAGGACCCGGCAGCTCCGTCTGCACCCCGGGTGGAACCCGCGCCACCGGCACCGCCGCCACCGCCGAGCCCCGGGTCGCCGCCCTTGCCGCCGGCACCGCCGACGCCGGCATTGACGGTCCAGGTGCCGGTGGCGCCCGCCCCGCCGTCACCGGGTGCGTTGCCGGCCCCGCCGGTGCCACCTGCGCCACCGACCCCCTGGGCGGCGGTCTGGCCCAGGGCGTTGGTGCCGCCCGCGCCACCCGCGCCACCGTTGCCGCCCTGACCGCCGGATCCGCCGTTGCCGCCGTCGGTGCCGTCGGCGCCGCGAACGGGACCGACGGCGCCGTCGTGCCCCAAACCGCCTGCACCACCCGCGCCGCCCGCCGCACCTGCGCCGCCGATACCGCCGCTGCCGAGCAGGCCGCCGCCTCCGCCGGCACCGCCGTTGCCCCCGCTGCCACCCTGGCCGCCAGTGGCGCCGTCCGGAGCGCCGGCTATGCCGTCCGCGCCGCTCGCCCCGGTCGCGCCGGCCCCACCGTTGCCGCCGACGCCGCCCGTACCGATCAGTCGGGCCGCCCCGCCGGCTCCGCCGTCGCCCCCGGCGCCACCGGGTATCGCGGCGGCACCACCCGCCCCGCCGGCCCCGCCGTTGCCCAGCAGCCAGCCACCGCTGCCGCCGGCACCGCCCGCGGCGCCGGCCCCACCGGTGCCACCGTTGCCGCCGTTGCCGATCAAACCGGCGGCACCACCGGCGCCGCCGGCAACGCCCGGTGTGCTGGGCGAGTAGCCGTTGCCGCCGTTGCCCCACAGCAGACCCCCGGCGCCGCCGTTGGGGCTGGCCGCCGTGCCGCCGGCGCCGTTGCCGATCAGTGGGCGTCCCAGCAGGGTTTGCGTAGGTGCGTTGATGAGCTGTTCGACCAGCTGAAGGGGAGCGGTGTTCGCGGCTTCAGCTGCGGCGTATGCCCGTCCCGCCCCGCCAAGCACCGCGGCGAACTGGTCGTGATACGCCGCCGCCCGGGCCACCAGGAGCTGGTAGTCGCGGCCATAGTTGCCGAACAGGGCGGCGATCGCCGCGGAGATCTCGTCCCCGGCGGCGGCAAGCACGCCGGTGGTCGGTATCGCGGCGACCGTGCTGGCCTGCGTGACTGTCGAGCGAATGCCGACCAATTCGTCGGCCGCTTGTTGCAGAGCTTGCGGGGTGACCAATAGTGCCATGGTGAATCCATTCAAGAGCGGGGAATTTGTTCGCTGACGGCAGGTGAGCTGCAACGACGTTACTCAGCCCGCCACTGGTTCGTCGGGCTTTTGCCGAATCGGTAGGCCTGACGCATTTCGGCTGATGGCCAAATGAAATTCATGAAATACAGATCAATGAAAATGGCCGTGCAATTCGCCTGCTGCCTGCCCGCCGCACCGTTCCGCCCCGCCGGTCACCGCACCTGTGACGCGGTTGTGACCTGCTCGGATTCTGTGTTCCACCCGCACAACAGATAAGCTGTGCTGCGATGGTCCCGCTCTGGTTCACACTGTCCGCACTGTGCTTCGTCGGTGCGGCGGTGTTGTTGTACGTCGATATCGATCGACGTCGCGGACGCAGCAGACGCCGCAGGTCGTGGGCCAGATCGCACGGGTTCGACTACGAACGCGAATCGACCGACATCCTGCACCGGTGGAAGCGCGGCGTGATGTCGACGGTCGGCGATGTCCCGGCCCAGAACGTCGTGCTGGGCCAGATCCGCGGCGAAGCGGTGTACATCTTCGACCTCGAAGAGGTCGCCACCGTGATCGCGCTGCACCGCAAGGTCGGCACCAACGTGGTGGTGGACCTGCGGCTCAAGGGACTCAAGGAGCCACGGGAAAGCGACATCTGGCTGCTCGGTGCGATCGGGCCGCGGATGGTTTACTCCACCAACCTCGATGCGGCCCGGCGGGCCTGCGACCGGCGGATGGTCACTTTCGCCCACACTGCCCCCGATTGCGCCGAGATCATGTGGAACGAGCAGCACTGGACGCTGGTCGCGATGCCGATCGCCAGCACCCGTGCCCAGTGGGACGAGGGCCTGCGCACCGTCCGTCAGTTCAACGACCTGCTGCGGGTGTTGCCGCCGCTGCCCGCCGACGCAGCCGAGGAGCCCGGCGAACCCGAGAATCTGCGTGCTCCGGGCCGTCCGTTGGCTTCGGCCGCCCGCGCGGAGTTGCCGTCGCGGCGTACGCAAGCCGACCCGGCCGCCGGGATCATGTCTGATCTGGGACGTCGGGCGGCGGAGCCCGTCCGCCGCGAGGAGAGCCGTCCCGAAGGCGCTCCGCGTCCGCCGCGAGCGGGACGCAACGGCCAGCAGGCCAGCAACTACCAGCACTGAGAGTTCATGCCTCGACCTGTTGCGTTGATCACTGGGCCCACGTCCGGAATCGGTGCGGGCTACGCGCGCCGGTACGCCCACGACGGCTACGACCTGGTCCTGGTTGCCCGCGACGCGGTGCGCCTTGAGCAACTCGCCGACGAATTGGCCGCGCAGCCGGGCGCGGTCGAGATCCTGCAAGCAGACTTGGCCGATGCCGACGACCGTGCCAAGGTCGCCGAACGGCTGGCCGCCGGGGTGCGGGTGCTGGTGAACAACGCCGGTTTCGCCACGTCTGACGAATTCTGCGACGCCGACCCCGCAGTCCTGCAACAGCAGCTCGACGTCAACGTCACCGCGGTGATGCACCTGACCCGTGCCGCGTTGCCGGCCATGCTCGACGCCGGCGCCGGCACCGTGATCAACATCGCCAGCGTGGCCGGGCTGCTGCCCGGCCGGGGATCGATGTACGCCGCGTCCAAAGCCTGGGTGGTTTCGTTCACCGAGGGCCTGGCCGACGCGTTGCGTGGTACCGGCGTCGGGGTGCATGCGGTGTGCCCGGGCTACGTGCACACCGAATTCCACACTCGGGCCGGGGCGGACGTGACAAAGGTCCCCGCGCTGCTATGGCTCGAGGTCGACGACGTGGTACGCGAAAGTCTCGCCGACATCGCTCGCGGCAAGGCGGTCAGTGTTCCCAGCCTCCGATACAAGGCTCTGATCGGTGCCAGCGGCGTGGTGCCACGTGGGGTGTTGCGCGCGGCCACCGGACGGTATTCACCCCGCAACGTGATTGCGGCGGTCAATCGACGGATCGGCGGTGGCCGTGGCCGCACCTGAGCGCGCCGAACTCGCCGACCTGGTGCGCCGGCTGTCGGTGGTGCACGGTCGGGTCACGCTGTCGTCGGGCAAGGAGGCCGACTACTACGTCGATTTGCGCCGCGCCACCCTGCACCACCGCGCGTCCGCGCTGATCGGCCGGCTGATGCGCGAGCTCACCCACGACTGGGACTACGCGGTGGTCGGCGGCCTGACGCTGGGGGCCGATCCGGTGGCCACCGCCGTCATGCACGCGCCGGGCCGCCCGATCGACGCATTCGTGGTCCGCAAGTCGGCGAAAGCCCATGGCCTGCAACGGCTTATCGAAGGTTCCGAGGTGTCCGGTCAACGCGTGCTGGTGGTAGAAGACACCAGCACCACCGGCGGTTCGGCGCTGACGGCGGTGCGCGCCGTCCAGGATGCCGGCGGTGAGGTGGTCGGCGTGGCCACCGTGGTGGACCGGGCAACCGGTGCCGCGGAAGCCATCCGGGCCGAGGGGTTGCCGTACCGCAGTGTGCTGGGCCTAGCTGACCTGGGGCTGGGCTAGGGTCGCTGCGTGCGCGTCCCGGTGGTGTTGGCCTTCGTGCTGACCACTGTGCTGGCCACGGTGCTCGGCTGTTCGGGCTCGGATCATTCCGGTCGCATCTACGGCGCGTTCCGCGCCCACGTCGGAGAATCGCAGGCGGTGCTGGGCTGGAACGTGTCGGTCACCAACCTGCGCTGGTCCGACGACTATGTGCTGTTCGACGTCGACGCGTCGCCGACCGATCCGCACCAGCCGCACGCCAGGGCCGAAGAACTGCGTTTCGGCCTCTACGGCGCGCTGTCGCATCCGATGGAGTCGACCGGGTTGGGCAGCTGCGACGAAGCGGTCACCAAGGTGTCCGACATCGTCTCGCCGTTGAGAGCGCCACCGGACCGGCTCACCGGCACCGCGTGCCTGGGACCCACGAAGGACCGCAGCGCCGTGCGCGGGGTGTACCTGTATTCGCCGCACGACCGCATCGCCGGCACCGCGGCCGCCTACCCGGCGGCGTTCCCGGTGGGCCTGCTGCCGACCAAGGAGAGCGACACCGGCCTGGTGGTGAAGACCACCAGCGTGTCGGCCTGGCGCGCCGACGGCGTACCGGTGAATCAGGCCCAATTGAGCAACCCCGCGGCGTTCAACGGCAACGGCTACATGTTGTTGGGCCTGCAGGCCGACGCCGAAGGGGCGCGGTATCGCGACGACTCCGCAACGCGGGGCGGGCCGCTGATGCTGACGGCCGCGCCGACGCTACCCGGCAAGGGGCTGAACCCGGGGTGCACGGCCTACGGGTCCTCGGTGCTGCTGCTGCCGGACGCCTCACGGGATGCGGTGCAGGTCAACGCATCCCTGTGCACGCAGGGCGAGATCAACCAGGCGTTGCTGTACGCGACGGTCGCGATCGTCGGCACCCACGCCGCGGTGTGGACCACCAAGTGACCGAGCCGGGGCCCACCGAATGGGGTGTGCCGGCCGCCGGAGTCGGACCGTGGTCCGGGGACCTGCCCGACGACCCCAGATACGACCCGGAGCTGCTGCGCGACGGCGACACCCGCAATGTCGTCGATGCCTACCGGTACTGGACCCGGGCGGCGATCGTCGCCGATATCGACCGCCGGCGGCATCCCCTGCACATCGCGATCGAGAACTTCGGCCATGACGCCAACATCGGGTCGGTGGTGCGCACCGCGAACGCGTTCGCCGTCGACACCGTGCACATTGTCGGCCGTCGGCGCTGGAACCGGCGCGGCGCCATGGTGACCGACCGCTACCAGCGGTTGCGCCACCACGACAGCACCGCCGAGTTGATGGAGTTCGCGGCGGGCGCCGGGCTGACCGTCGTCGCGGTGGACAACGTCCCCGGTGCCGCCCGGCTGGAAGGGACCACCCTGCCGCGCCGCTGTCTGCTGGTTTTCGGCCAGGAAGGGCCGGGCATCACCGACGACACCCGCGGCGGCGCGGCGCTCACGGTGTCGATCGCCCAGTTCGGCTCGACCCGCAGCATCAACGCCGGGGTGGCTGCGGGCATCGCGATGCACACCTGGATCCGCCAGCACGGTGATCTCTCCCAGGCTTGGTAGGGCAGGATCGACAGGTATGGACCAGGTATGGGCGAACCGCGCCGCCAGCTCCGAAGCCGCCGTCACGCAACGGAATCTGACCCGGCTGTGGGGTCTGCCCGTCACCCAGCTCGGGGTGGTGGCCTGGCCGTCGAATCGGCACGACCGGCTGTTCGGCACCTGGCACTACTGGTGGCAGGCCCACCTGCTGGACTGCCTGATCGACGCGCAGTTGCGGGACCCGCAGCCGGAGCGGCACACCCGGATCAACCGGCAGGTCCGCTCGCACCGGTTGCGCAACAACTTGCGCTGGACCAACAGCTACTACGACGACATGGCCTGGCTGGCGCTGGCGCTGGAACGTGCGGCCCGCCTGGTCGGGGTGGAGCGCAGCCGCGCGCTGCCCAAGCTGGCCAGGCAGTTCGTCAACGCCTGGATGCCCGAGCATGGCGGCGGCATCCCGTGGCGTAAACAGGACCGGTTCTTCAACGCACCCGCCAACGGTCCGGCGGGCATCTTCCTGGCCCGCTACGAAGGGCACCTGCGGCGGGCGCAGCAGCTGGCCGACTGGATCGACGAGACCCTGATCGACCCTGACAACCACCTGGTGTTCGACGGCATCAAAGAAGGTTCACTGGTCCGCGCGCAATACACCTATTGCCAGGGTGTGGTGCTGGGGCTGGAGACCGAACTGGCCAAACGCACCCACGACGACCGGCACCGGCCGCGGGTGCACCGCCTGGTTGCCGCGGTTGACAGCGAGATGGCGCCCGCCGGTGTGCTGCGGGGGGCCGGGGGCGGCGACGGCGGCCTGTTCGCCGGGATCACCGCGCGCTATCTGGCGCTGGTCGCCACCGACCTGCCGGGGGACGCCGCCGAGGACGTGGCGGCCCGGGACACCGCTGCCAAGATCGTGTTGTCCTCGGCGAAGTCGGCGTGGGAGAACCGCCAGACGGTGGACGGGCTACCGGTGTTCGGCGCGTTCTGGGACCGCGACGCCGAGATACCCGTCGCCGCCGGCAAAGAGGCGCAGTTCGTGGCGGGCGCGGTGAACAGCTCGGAGATCCCGGAGCGAGACCTGTCGGTGCAACTGTCGGGCTGGATGCTGATGGAAGCCGCCCACAGCGTCGCGTCAGTCGGGAAGCACTAGCGGATCGGCCTCGTCTTCGGGCGCCGCCGCAGCGGCCCGGCGTCGGCCGCGAAAGCCTTTCCACGCCGCGATGAACGCCGGGATCATCGACACGAACAGGATGCCCAGGATGATCTTTTCCAGATTCTGGTGCACGAACGGCACGTTGCCCAGGAAATAACCGGCGATGGTGACGCCGCCGCCCCACAGCACGCCGCCGACGATGTCGAAGGCCAGATACACCGGGTAGCGCATGTAGGACACGCCCGCCACCACCGGGGTGAACGTCCGGACGAACGGCATGAACCGGGCCAGGATGATGGCCCACGGTCCGTACTTCTCGAAGAACGCGTGCGACTCGGTCACGTAGTGCTGCTTGAAGAAGCGGGAGTCCTCCCGTTTGAACAGCGCGGGGCCGATGCGCCGACCGATGAAATATCCCGTCTGGTCACCGAGGATCGCGACCACGGCGACGGCCGGTGCCAGCACCCAGATGTCCAGCGTCCCTTTGGCGGCCAGTAATCCGCCGGTGAACAGCAGCGACTCGCCGGGTAGCAGCGGGAACAGCAGACCCGTCTCGACGAAGACGATGACCAGGATGGTCGGCAGTACCGCGGAGGCGAACAGACCCTCCGGGCCGATCCAGAACATCGGGTCCAGGATGCTGCCGGAGGCTACGACGGTAGTGCTCATGATGCTTCAACATACCGGCGTTGTAATACTGAGTAGGCCCAGTCTCTAGGTCTTGAGAAGAGTCTCTGTAGGAGGAGCCGTTCCATGCCCATCGCAACCCCTGAGATTTACGCCGAGATGCTGGGCCGCGCCAAGAAGAACGCCTACGCGTTCCCGGCCATCAACTGCACCTCGTCGGAGACCGTCAACGCCGCCATCAAAGGGTTCGCCGACGCCGGCAGCGACGGCATCATCCAGTTCTCGACGGGCGGTGCGGAGTTCGCGTCCGGCCTCGGGGTCAAGGACATGGTGACCGGCGCGGTGGCGCTCGCCGAGTTCACCCACGTCATCGCGGCGAAGTACCCGATCAACGTGGCCCTGCACACCGACCACTGTCCCAAGGACAAACTCGACACCTACGTGCGGCCGCTGCTGGCGATCTCCGCGGAACGGGTGCGCGCGGGGAACAATCCGTTGTTCCAGTCGCACATGTGGGACGGCTCGGCGGTCCCGATCGACGAAAACCTGGAAATCGCCCGCGAGCTGCTCAAGCACGCGGCCGAGGCCAAGATCATCCTCGAGATCGAGATCGGGGTGGTCGGTGGCGAGGAGGACGGCGTCGCCAACGAGATCAACGACAAGCTGTACACCACGCCGGAGGACTTCGAGAAGACCATCGACGCGCTGGGGCACGGCGAACATGGTCATTACCTGCTGGCGGCGACGTTCGGCAACGTGCACGGCGTCTACAAGCCGGGCAACGTGAAGCTGCGCCCCGACATCCTGGCGCAGGGGCAGAAGGTGGCGGCCGCCAAGCTCGGGTTGTCCGACGACGCCCAACCCTTCGACTTCGTCTTCCATGGCGGGTCCGGCTCGGAGAAGTCCGAGATCGAGGAGGCCCTGCGGTACGGCGTGGTGAAGATGAACGTCGACACCGACACCCAGTACGCGTTCACCCGCCCGCTGGCGGGCCACATGTTCACCAACTACGACGGCGTGCTCAAGGTCGACGGCGACGTGGGCTCGAAGAAGGTCTACGACCCGCGCAGCTATCTGAAGAAGGCCGAAGCCGCAATGGCCGAGCGGGTGGTGGAGGCCTGCAACGACCTGCACTGCGCGGGCAAGTCCCTCGCGGGCTAACTGGACTGGCAGATCTTCCACTGGTCGTCGCGGAACTGCAGGTCCAGGCTGCGCGTCGAGCGGGTCTGCGGGTCATAGGCCATGAACGTGGTGATGTTGGCCTCAGCGTGCTGGCCGTTGACCACCACCTGGTCGATGTTGGCGATCACCGGAAACTGCTTGGCCGCCGAGACCCGCCGGTAGGTTTCTGACCAGGCTTTCTCGTCGTACTCCACGTAACCGTCGCGGGTGGTCCCGCAGGTGATGCTGCGCAGCGCGGTCAGGTCGCCCCGCTGGATCGCGATGTCGAAATTCTGGATGGTCTGCTTGACCTGGTCTTCCTGCGAAGCTTTCGGATGGTCCTTGCGGGTCAGCAGGACGGTGCCGAAGATGGCGATCGCCGCCAGTGCCAGCACGATCACCACGATGGCCAGCACCCAGCCCCAGTTGCGGTTCTTGAACGACGCCTTGCCCCCGGTCCGCCCGGGGATCGACTGGGGCACGGCCGCTTTGGCGGGTGGCGTCGGCTGGGCGGCGGGCGGCTGGGTCTGGAACGCCTCGGTGGCCGCCTCCGGCGCCGTGGCGATCACCTGGGTTTCCTTCTCGTCGAAGCCGGGTGCGGTGAAGCGCCGTTCCGGTTCTTCGGCCTCGGCCGGTTCGCTGGCCGCCACCGGTTGCTGCTTGGCGAGTTTCAGCGTCTCGGTTTCGGCCTCACCGGATGCCGGCGGTGGGTTCTGGGTTTCGCCGGGGTCGCGCTGGCTGCCCGGTTTGCCGCGGAAACCGGTGCGGTCGCGGCCTGGCTCGGGTGCGTTGGGCATAGAAGGAGCTTAGCGACCCAACCGCGGCTGGTGTGCTCACCGCGGCAGCCGAATTGGCAGAATGGGCCGCATGACACCGATGGGTGACCTTCTGGGACCTGATCCGATCCTGCTGCCCGGCGACAGCGAAGCCGAAGCCGAGTTGCTGGCCGGCGAGAAGCCGGGCATCGTCGCCGCGACGCACCCGTCGGCGTCGGTGGCCTGGGCTGCACTCGCCGAAGAGGCGCTGGCCGAGGACAGGGCGATCACCGCCTACGCCTACGCGCGCACCGGCTATCACCGGGGCCTGGACCAGCTGCGCCGCAACGGCTGGAAAGGGTTCGGGCCGGTGCCTTACCAGCACCCGCCGAACCGGGGTTTCCTGCGCTGCGTGGCCGCGTTGGCGCGCGCCGCCGACGCCATCGGGGAGACCGACGAGTTCCGGCGCTGCCTGGATCTGCTCGACGACTGCGACCCCGGCGCGCGGCCCGCCCTGGGGCTGTAGTCAGAACGTCTCTTCGCAGTGGCCGTCCGGGCAGTCGATCTGGACGGTGGCGTGCTCCAACCCGCGCGCCGACAGCACCGCGCGTGCCTCGTGCAGCACCCGGGCCGAGTCGCTTGCGCTGGTCAGGTGTGCGGTGACCATGTCCTTGCCGGGGGAGAGCGTCCACACGTGCAGGTCGTGCACCTCGGTGACCCCGTCCACCGCACCGAGGGCCGACCGCAACTCGTCGACGTCGATGTGCGCGGGAGACGATTCGGACAGGATGCGCAGTGCCGCCCGGGCCAGCGCGATCGCCCGCGGCAGCACCCACAGCGCGACCAGCACCGCGACCACCACGTCGGCGTAGGGCCAGTGCGTCGTGACGGTGACGATCCCGGCGATCAGCACCCCGATGCTGCCGACGGTGTCGGCCACCACCTCCATGTAGGCGCCCTTGACGGCCAGGCTGTCCTCGGAGTGCGAGCGCAGCAGCATGGCCACGGCGAAATTGGCGGCCACTCCGGCCAGCGCCACCACGATCATCGGCAGGCCTGGCACGGTCGGTGCGCCGCCGAGCCGGTCGATCGCCTCGTAGAGGATGAACGCCGCCACCCCGACCAGCAGCGCGGCGTTGGCCACCGCGGTGAACACCTCGGCGCGATGCCAGCCGTAGGTGCGGTTCGGCGACGAGCTGCCTTTGCGAGCGAGGACGACGGCGGCCAGTCCCATGAAGACGGCCACCACATCGGTGAGCATGTGGCCGGCGTCGGCCAGCAGCGCGATGGAGTTGATCAGCAACGACGTGGTCAGCTCGATGACGAAGAACGTCGCCAGGATCGCGGCGGCGCCGATCATCTTGGGGATCATCCGCGAGGCGTCCGCCTCGGCGGGGGTGTGACTGTGTCCGGCGCCCATGGCGAGTAATATATGCGCAATCACGCATATATCGCAACAGTGCCAGCGCCGCGACACTGAATCCACGCACCCGACACGCCGGACGGGGTGGGCGTGCTTACCGGCTCGGTGGCCAGCACGCCGGCACGCCTAGAACAACGAACCCCAGAACCGGGTCAGCCCGGCGCCCATCCCCGACAGCCGCGGCGACACCCCCGACAAGCTGAAGAGTTCGTAGACGAGCCCGAAGAACCACTGACTCGTCACCGGCGACAACAGCACGAACAGCAGAAAGAAGACGCCCCACTGCTTGGCGGGGGCCACCGCGCGCTGGGTCTGCGGGCTCAGGTGCGGCTCCAGCGCGTCGTAGCCGTCCAGGCCCGGGATGGGCAGCAGGTTCAACAGCACCGCGGTGATCTGTAGGAACCCCAGAAACGCAACTCCGGCCCACAGCACCCGGTGCGACGGCTGGTAGCACCACCGGACCGTCGTCAACAGCAACACGGCCAGCAGGAGATTCATCACCGGCCCGGCCAGGCTCACCATGGTGCGCCGCGCCGGAGACATGGACCCGGTCCGCACATAGACCGCGGCCCCCGGCAGCCCGATACCGCCCAGGGCGATGAACACCATCGGCAACACCAGTGACAGGCCGAGATGGCTGTAGCGGCGGGGATCCAGCGTGAGGTAACCGCGCACCGCGACATCGTGGTCACCGAATCGCCAGGCGGTGTAGGCATGCCCGAACTCGTGCAGGCACAGCGACACCAGCCACCCCGCGATGACGAAGACGAACACGCCGGCGTAAGCCAGCGGCCGCACCGTGGATCCGGCCGCCCAGGCCAGTGCGGCGCCGACTGCGGTCAACCCGACCAGGCCGAGAAAGATCGGGCTGGGCCGCACCGATTCGTGCACCCGCCGATCGCTCACCGGTCGAAGCTACCGGACCAGCAACCAGCCCTCGACGTTGCGGTAGAACGTCGATCGACGCACCGGACGCTTGGCCGGCACACCGTCACGCAGCACGCGGGCGCCGGGGGTGCCCAGCTGGGCGGCACGCCCGCTCACCCAGCGCGGCCAGCGGCCCGCCAACCCCGCCCGCAGACCCGGGATCGCCGCCGTGGGCTCGATCCACACCTCGGCGGCGTCCCCGTCGAACAGCACGGTGTCGTCGACGATCGCCTCGCCACGGATCGCCGGCGACCCCTCGGCCGGCACCCAGCTGGCCCGTCCCACCAGCACCGTCCCGGTCTCGTCGCGGATCAGCGGGACCCGGCGCGCGGTGCCACCGACGGCCCGTCGCGCCGCCCGGGATCCCGTCGGCAACCGGTAGGCCCGGCTGGCGCGGGTGCGCCGGCGCGGGACGTACGCCACTTCGACGTCCAGCCGGTCGACGCGCAACAGCCGGGTCAGTACGGCGGCCAGGTCGGCGTCGGCGCCGACGACAACGAGCCGCCGATAGCGGCCCGGGAGGGCAATGATGTCGGTTCCGCCGACATCCAGACCTCGCAACGCGGGCGGCAGCGGTCCCTCGTCGAACGGCAGAACCGCCACGCTGACCGCGGTTTCCGCCCGGTTAATAGGCGCGTTCATGACACTCCTTGCGCACCGCAGGATAGGGTAGGTCACCGGCTGGACCACAATAAGCGGGCATAACCCGCCAGACGAGGTGGGAGCACGTCATGCCGGCAATCGTGCTGATCGGCGCCCAATGGGGCGACGAAGGCAAAGGCAAGGCCACAGATCTGCTCGGCGGACGCGTGCAGTGGGTGGTGCGCTACCAAGGCGGCAACAACGCCGGGCACACCGTCGTGTTGCCGACCGGTGAGAACTTCGCGCTGCACCTGATCCCGTCCGGCGTGCTGACCCCGGGGGTCACCAACGTCATCGGCAACGGCGTGGTGATCGACCCGGGCGTCCTGCTCGACGAGCTCAAAGGCCTGGAAGACCGCGGTGTCGACACCTCCCGGCTGCTGATCTCCGCCGACGCCCACCTGCTGATGCCCTATCACGTGGCCATCGACAAAGTCACCGAGCGCTACATGGGCAGCAAGAAGATCGGCACCACCGGCCGCGGCATCGGACCCTGCTACCAGGACAAGATCGCCCGGATCGGAATCCGGGTCGCCGATGTGCTGGACCCCGACCAGCTGACCCACAAGGTGGAGGCGGCACTGGAGTTCAAGAACCAGGTGCTGGTCAAGATCTACAACCGCAAAGCGCTCGAACCCGGCCAGGTGGTCGAGGCACTGCTGGAGCAGGCCGAAGGTTTCCGGCACCGCATCGCCGACGCCCGGCTGCTGCTCAACAACGCACTGGACGCGGGCGAGACGGTGCTGCTGGAAGGCTCGCAGGGCACCCTGCTCGACGTCGATCACGGCACCTACCCCTACGTCACCTCGTCGAATCCGACGGCCGGTGGCGCGGCGGTGGGTTCGGGCATCGGCCCGACCCGCATCGGCACGGTGCTGGGGATCCTGAAGGCCTACACCACCCGGGTGGGCTCGGGCCCGTTCCCGACCGAACTGTTCGACGAGAACGGCGAATACCTGTCCAAGACGGGCGGCGAGTTCGGTGTCACCACCGGCCGGCGTCGCCGTTGCGGCTGGTTCGATGCCGTCATCGCGCGATACGCGACCCGGGTCAACGGGATCACCGACTACTTCCTGACCAAGCTCGATGTGCTGTCCAGCCTGGAGACGGTGCCGGTGTGTGTCGGCTACGAGGTCGGCGGCAAACGCACCGACGAGATGCCGATGACCCAGAGCGACCTGTGTCACGCCACCCCGGTGTACGAGGAGCTGCCCGGCTGGTGGGAGGACATCTCGACCGCCCGCGAGTTCGACGACCTGCCCGCTAAGGCCCGCGACTATGTGCTGCGGCTGGAAGGGCTTGCCGGAGCGCATGTTTCGTGCATCGGCGTGGGTCCCGGGCGCGACCAGACCATCGTGCGCCGGGACGTCCTGGCGGCGCGTCCGTGACCGACCCGGACCCCAAGGACCTCGACCCCGAATACGAGCACCACGGCGGCTTCCCGGAATTCGGGCCGGCCGATCCCGGTGCGGGTTTCCGGCGCTTCGTCACCGCCATGCGCCGGGTCCAGGATCTTGCGGTGTCCGCTGCGCCCGACGACGACGTGTGGGACAGGGCCGCCGAGCATGCCGCCGCGCTGGTCGAGTTGCTGGGACCGTTTCAGGCCGCCGAAGGTATCTCACCTGCCGGCCGGACGCCGGATCTGCCCGGCATGGGCAGTTTGCTGCTGCCGCCGTGGGACCTGACCCGTTACGGTCCCGACGGCGTGGAAATGACCGGTCATTTCAGCCGTTTCCACGTCGGCGGCAACATGGCGGTGCACGGGGGAGTGCTGCCGTTGCTGTTCGACCACACGTTCGGCATGATCTCGCACGCAGCCGGCCGGCCGATCAGCCGGACCGCCTTCCTGCACGTCGACTACCGCAAGGTCACCCCGATCGATGAGCCGCTGTCCATCCGCGGGCGGGTCACCCGCACCGAGGGGCGCAAAGCGTTCGTGTCCGCGGAGCTGGTGGATGCCGACGAGAACCTGCTCGCGGAGGGCAACGGGCTGATGGTGCGGCTGCTGCCCGGTCAGCCCTGATCGCTACTGCTGCTGGGGATCCGGCGGCACCACGATGATGGTCGCCCCGGGGATGGCGGCCAGCGTCGCCGCCAGATTGGCCACCACGCCGGGCGGCAGCCCGGACGGCAACCCCGGAAACTGCACGCCCGCGGCGGCGGCCGGGATCGCGGGCGTGTTGGCCGCGGGCCGGGTGGCGGCCGCACCGGCGGCCGGGGCCGCCTGGGTCGGCGTCGACGACGCACCGGCCCGCGCTGCCAGCCCGGCCAGACCGGTGCCGGCCAGACCGGCCGCGGCCAAGCCCACATAGCCGCCACCTTCGCCGCCGGTGAACAGCGGTGTGGTGCCGGGGAACATCGCGGCGACTTGACGCACCGCCGGGGGCAGGAACCAGCTCTGCGGCACCGAGAGCCCGTTGAGGCTGGCCGAATTGCCGGAGATCGCGGCGGCCCCCGCTGCGATCGGTCGCGGCGCCAATGCGGCCCGCCCGAGGTACGGCTCCTCGGCAAACCCCGCCTGGCCGGCCTGGAGCTCGTTCTGTTCGAGCTCGTTGCCGGCCTGCAGCTCCTGCTCCTCGACCTCGTCGCTGCGAACCTCTTCGCTGAACTGCCCCAGCGCGACGACCAGGCTGGCAGCCGAGAGGCCCAGCGTGCCGAGCACCAGCAGGTCGAGGTCCTCGAACGGGTTCGGTAGGCCGGCGATCAGGTCGCCGATCACGTCACCCACCGTGGCTGCCGGCGCGGCCGCGGCGGCAGCGGCGTCGGTGGTGGCCGGGGGCGAGGTGAACGGATCCAACTGCGAGGCGGCCTCGGAGTTGCCGGCGTAACCGTCCATCGCGACGATGTCCTGCGCCCACATCTCGCCGTAGTTGGCCTCGGTGGTCGCGATGGCGGGGGTGTTCTGCCCGAAAATATTGGTCCGGGCCAGCGACATCGCCGTGCTGCGATTGGCCGCAACCGCCGCGGGCGGCACCGTGGCCGCATAGGCCGCCTCGTAGGCGTTCGCAGCGGCCAGCGCCTGGGCGCGGGCCTGTTCGGCTTGGACGGCAGTGCCGCGCATCCACGTCAGGTACGGCGTGACCGCGGCCGCCATCGACAGTGACGACGGCCCCAACCACTCCTGGCTGGTAAGGCCGGAGATCACCGCGGCGTACGACTCCGCGGCCGCGTTGAGTTCGCCGGCCAGCCGCTCCCAGGCAGCCGCGGCCTGCATCAATGGCCCCGATCCGGGTCCGGCGTAGATACGGGCCGAATTGATCTCGGGGGGCAGCTCGCCGAAGTCCAGGCCCTGCATCGCGTTACACCCCGGCCGAACCGGTCGCGGCGGCGTTGCCGGTCTCGGTGGCCGCATACGAGCCACCGCCGGATGCCAGCGCAGCGACGAACTGCTCGTGCACGGCCGCGGCCTGCGCACTGACCAGCTGATACATGTTCGCGTGGTAGGCGAACCGCAGTGCCGTCGTTGCCGACACCGCGTCTGCGGCCGCGGGCGGCAGCGCGGTGGTGAGGGCGGCCGATGCATCGTTGAGAGCACGCATGGCCGCCCCGATACACGCCAGGTCGTGCGCGGCTGCGCCCAGCGCGTCCGGCTGGGTCGTCACGAACGACATGCACCCTCCCTCGGCCCTAGGCCAGAACTCACAGCGACTCAGCAGAGTTTCACAAGAGTTTCACGAAAATTCAAAATATGAGGCGAGAAGCGTGGTTGCGGCGGCCGCCCCTATCCTTGACCCGTGACCACAGAGCAGGCCGAGGAGGCTGGGCCGCCGCGAGTTCTGCTGCTGGGTGCCGACGAAGCGGCTCAGGAGCTGACCGTCGCGTTGCAGCGGCTGGGTGCCGAAGTGTTCACCGCCGATGCCGAGACGTGGACCGACGCCGAGGAGCTCACCGCGACCACGCAGGCCTTGGCGCCGGATTTCGTGGTGACGCTCACCGGGGCGGCCGTGACCGGTCTGGCAGATCCGGACATCGAGTTGGTGCCCGGGGCGCAGGCCGTGCAGCTGACCTCCGACCGGGAGGGTCTGCGCCGGCTGGCCGCGGACGAACTCGGCCTGCCCACCGCGCCGTTCTGGTTCGTCGAAACGCCCGCCGAACTCGAAGCGGTCGGCGCCCACGCCGGGTTCCCGATCCTGGTCAAGTCCGCCGCCGGCACCGGGCGGTCCCTGGTTCGTGCCGGCGACGAGATCGCAGCTGCGTGGGCACGCGCCACCGAGGGTGGTGTCGGCCGGGTCTGGGCCGAGACGGTGGTCGACGTCGAATTCCTGGTCACCCTGATCGTGGTCCGGACCGAAGGCCCGAACGGCCCGGTCATCGAGTTCTGCTCACCGATCGGGCACCGCAAGCAGGCCGGGGAACTGGAATCCTGGCAACCCCAGCAGCTGACCACCGCCGCCCTGGACGCGGCCAAGTCGATCGCCGCGCGGATCGTCAAGGCGCTGGGCGGGCGCGGCGTGTTCAGCGTCGAACTGATGATCAACGGGGACGAGGTGTACTTCGCCGAGGTCACGACCGGTCCGCCGGACAGCGCCTGGGTCACCCTGCGCAGTCAGCGACTCTCGGTGTTCGAGTTGCAGGCCCGCGCGATTCTGGGGGTGGCGGTCGACACCATGATGGTCTCGCCGGGAGCTGCCGTTCTGCTCGACCGGGGGCCCGCGGCCCCCGGTGCCGACGTGCTCGCCGCCGCGCTCAGTGTCCCGGAAAGCGACCTGCGGATATTCGATCCGGCCGCCGCCGACGCACCCGGCATTGCCACGCCGAATCGGGTGTTGGCGCTGGCCACCGCGCCCGAGGTGGCCGCCGCCCGCGACCGCGCCCGGCAGGTCGCGACCCGGTTGAATATGCGAGACTCTCGCGGGTGAGTTACGCAGGAGACATCACGCCCCGCCAGGCCTGGGACATGATCGTGCAGAACCCCGAGACCGTGCTGGTGGACGTGCGCACCGACGCCGAGTGGAGTTTCGTCGGCGTCCCCGATCTGTCCAGTCTGGGCCGCGAGGTGCTGTTCATCGAGTGGAACAAATCCAACGGGCAGCACAACGAGAACTTCCTGACCGAGCTGCGCGACCAGCTCCCGTCCGCCGGGGCGCCAGATCGCCCGGTGGTCTTCCTGTGCCGGTCGGGCAACCGGTCCATCGGCGCCGCGGAGGTCGCCACCGAGGCCGGCATCACGCCGTCCTACAACGTGCTGGACGGTTTCGAAGGCCAGCTCGACGCCCAGGGCCACCGGGGTGCGACGGGCTGGCGCGCGGTCGGGCTGCCCTGGAGACAGGGTTAGATGGCTGAGCTGCCCGACGGTGTCGGCCCGGCAACCCTGGGGGTGCGCGGCGGCCTGACGCGCACCGGCTTCGAGGAGACCTCCGAGGCACTGTTCCTGTCGTCCGGCTATGTCTACCCGTCGGCAGCGGTTGCCGAGCAGTCGTTCACCGGCGAGGTCGAGCACTACGTCTACTCCCGCTACGGCAACCCGACCGTGAGCATGTTCCAGGAGCGGCTGCGCCTGATCGAGGGCGCCCCGGCGGCGTTCGCGACGGCCAGCGGCATGGCCGCGGTGTTCGTCTCACTCGGTGCGCTGCTGGGCGCGGGCGACCGGCTGGTCGCCGCCCGCAGCCTGTTCGGTTCCTGCTTCGTGGTGTGCAACGAGATCCTGCCGCGCTGGGGGGTGGAGACCGTCTTCGTCGACGGTGACGACCTGTCCCAGTGGGAGGAGGCGCTGTCGGTGCCCACCCAGGCGGTGTTCTTCGAGACCCCGTCGAACCCGATGCAGTCGCTGGTGGACATCGCCGCGGTCACCGAACTGGCCCACGCGGCGGGGGCAAAAGTGGTGCTGGACAACGTCTTTGCGACCCCACTGCTGCAGCAGGGTTTCCCGTTGGGCGTCGACGTGGTGGTGTATTCGGGCACCAAGCACATCGACGGCCAGGGCCGGGTGCTCGGTGGGGCGATCCTGGGCGATAAGGAGTACATCGACGGCCCGGTGCAGAAGCTGATGCGGCACACCGGCCCGGCGCTCAGTGCATTCAATTCCTGGGTCATGCTGAAAGGCCTTGAGACACTTGCGGTCCGGGTCCAGTACAGCAATTCCTCGGCGCAGCGCATCGCCGAGTTCCTGGAGGGTCATCCCGCGGTCAGCTGGGTGCGCTACCCGTTCCTGCCGTCGCACCCGCAGCACGATCTGGCCAAGCGCCAGATGACCGGCGGCGGAACGGTTGTCACGTTCGCACTGGACGCCGCAGCGGATGCCGCCAAACAGCGGGCCTTCGAGGTGCTGGACAAGCTGCGGCTGATCGACATCTCCAACAACCTGGGCGACACGAAATCCCTGGTGACACACCCGGCGACCACGACGCACCGGGCGATGGGACCGGAGGGCCGCGCCGCGATCGGTCTCGGCGACGGCGTGGTGCGGATCTCGGTCGGACTGGAAGGCACCGACGATCTGATCGCCGATATCGACCAGGCCCTGAGCTAACCGGCTTTCTGCTCGGCTTTCTCCGCTTGTTCGGCGGCGGCCAGTGCGCCCTGGCTCTCGGCGGCGGAGAGCCCCTGGCTCTCCTCCATCCACTTGGTCACCACTCGGGCGTAGATCATCTGGCTGGTGATGGCCATCTGCCCGCGGGTGCGGCCCAGGAACGAGATCACCCAGGAGAACAGCGCGGCGATCCGGTTGCGGTGGCCGACCAGATACGCCAGGTGCAGCACCAGCCACGCCAGCCAGGCGATGAAACCGCCGAATTCCAGCTTGCCGACCTGCGCCACCGCGCTGTACCGCGAGATGGTGGCCATGCTGCCCTTGTTGAAGTACTTGAACGGTTCGCGGGTGGCCGGGTCGTCCTTGCCCTTGACCATGTGCTTGATCACCGTGGTCGCGTACTTCGCGCCCTGGATCGCGCCCTGGGCCATGCCGGGCACACCTTCGACCGACGCCAGGTCGCCGATGACGAAGACGTTGGGGTGTCCCTTGACGGTCAGATCGGGCTCCACGACCACCCGGCCGGCTTTGTCGGTCTCGGTGCCGTCGGACTGCTCGGCGACCATCTTGCCCAGCGAACTGGCCTGCACGCCGGCCGCCCACACCTTGACCGCACATTCGATGCGGCGCTCGCCGGCGTCCTTCTCCTTGATGGTGATGCCCTTGTAGTCGACGGCGGTCACCATCGCATTGAGCTGCACCTCGACGTCCATCTTCTCCAGCCGGCGTTGCGCTTTGCCGCCCAGCTTCTCGCCCATCGGGGGCAGCACCAGCGGCGCCGCGTCGACCAGGACCACCCGGCACTCGCTGGGCGTGATGGTCCGGAATGCCCCGGCCAGCGTGCGTTCGGCGAGTTCGACGATCTGCCCGGCCACCTCGACGCCGGTGGGCCCGGCACCCACCACCACGAAGGTCAGCCGGCGTTCCCGCTCGTCGTGGTCGGTGCTGACTTCGGCGGCTTCGAACGCGCCGAGGATGCGGCCGCGCAATTCCAGCGCGTCGTCGATGGTCTTCATACCGGGCGCGAAGGTGGCGAACTCGTCGTTGCCGAAGTAGGACTGCTGGGAGCCGGACGCGACGATGAGGCTGTCGTACCCGGTCACCGTCTCCATGTCCATCAATTTCGACGTGACCGTCTGGGCCTTCAGGTCGATGGCGTTGACCTCGCCCAGCAGGACCCGCACGTTCTTCTGCCGGCGCAGGATCAACCGGGTGGTCGGGGCGATGTCGCCTTCGGAGAGGATGCCGGTGGCCACCTGGTACAGCAACGGCTGGAACAGGTGGGTGGTGGTCTTGGAGATCAGGGTGATGTCGACGTCGGCCCGCTTGAGCTTCCTGGCCGCGTTCAGGCCGCCGAACCCGCTTCCGATGATGACGACGTGGTGGCGCTTGTCGGCAGTCGAGGCCTCGCTGGATGGCGTCATGGTCCTCCTATACCGTACGACTCCATCCGGTAAACGTTATCGGTGCGATCAGAACGCCCGCAACAGTGCCGCCCTGCCTCTGACGTGCATTCGCTGGATCTTGGAGTTGCGGAGCTGGCGCATCCGTTCGGACATGTCGCGGCCCAGCCGATCGAGTTCTTCGTCGCTCAGATCCACCGGTGCCGGCGGCGGGACCAGGTCCCTTTCCTCCTCGTCGGCGTGCGCCTCCAGCACGGTCAAGAAGGAGTTCCATTCCGCTTCGTAGTCCGGCGATTTGGGCGAGGTGCGCAGCGCCACGGCCAGCTGGTCGTAGATCTGCCGGTGCTCGGCGTGCGCGATCGCGATCAGGGTGGTCGCGGCCGCCATCGCGGGGTAGTACAGGTCGTCCTCGATGCGCATGTGGATGTCGAACTCGAGCAGCAGATCGTCGATGCACTTCTGCCGCTCGGGCGTGCCCACCGGGGCCTCGCGCAGTCGGGAGCCCAACGAGCGGAGCAGGTTGTGGTGGTCTTTGAGTACGTCGTAGGCGTTCATCGGATTTCGACCTTGCCCTCGTTCAGCCGAGCCTGGTAGCAGGGCAGCGACGCGGCCGCGGGCCCGCGCACCACGTGTCCGGACTCGACGTCGAATTGTGAACCGTGCCAAGGGCAGACGATCCGGCCGCGGTCCAGCCAGCCGTCGGACATCGGCGCGGCCAGGTGCGGGCAGAACTCGCCGACTGCGGACACCTCGTCATCACCGGTGCGGCAGACGATCACGCCGACACCGTCCACCTCGACGCGCTGCAGCGCTCCCTGCGGCAATTCCGTCTCGGCCAGCACCGGTGTCCAGTCGGGCAGGTCCAGTCGTGGGCCGGACTGGTCGATGCCGATGCCGGAGCCGAACACCAGTGACCCGCCGAGGTAGCCGCTGCCGGATGCGATGCCGTAGCCGACCGCGCTGACCACCATGCCGCGCAGATTCCGGCCCTGCTGCCGGTCGCGCCACGATGCAATGTACAGCGAGGTGGCGAGCAGGTTCAGCACGCCGTGCACCAGTCCGACCCGGCGGTCTTCTTCATGGGTGTGTTGCCAGTCGGTGACGCCGGTGACGGCGGAGCCGAGGTTGGCCAGGATGCCGATGCCGAGCGCGCGCTGGGCGAATCGTGCCGAGTCGCGCCGTTCGGTGGCGGGCCGGCGCGGCAGCGCATGCAGGACGTCGAGGGCCACGGTCGTGCCGATCGCGCCGCTGGCCAGCGACGCCAGCGGCGGATGGGCGGGATGCCCGAGCCAGACGCCGTTGAGCAGGTTTGTGACCCGATTGCGCGCCGCGCCAAAGGAATTGAACACGAAGCTGAGCACGTTCTCGAGACGGTAGCTGGGTCTGTCCAGCCACTCCTGGCGTCCGATGAACGTAAGAACTCGTTTCCCGATCCCCTCGTGGGGCCGCACCAGTTGATCCACCATTGGCAGCTTTCCTCTCATCGTGAAATTAAATCTAGCATCGTTTGTCATAGGACAAAATCACGCTGTTGATCACCGGTCGGCCGGTACATTGACTGCCGTGCCGCCGATATCCGGGTCGACCGCCAGTGCCATCGCCGACAGCGTGCGTGACCTGGTGTCGCGCGGCGACCTGGCTCCCGGTGCGCTGCTGCCCCCGATCCGCACGCTGGCGACCGAGTTGCAGGTCAACCGCAACACCGTGGCCGCGGCGTACCGGCAGTTGGTCTCCGCGGGGGTGGCGCAGGCCGGCGGCCGGCGGGGCACCGCGATCGCCGAGATCCCCGATCTCGGCGCCGAGCAGACCCCTGGTTCCGGGCTGGTCGACCTGGCCAGTGGAAATCCCGACCCCCGGTTGCTGCCGGACCCGCTCGCGGCGATTCGCCGGGCCCGCTACCACCCGACGATGTACGGGGCGCCGGCCGTCGAAGACCGGTTGATGACGGTGGCCGAGCGGTTGCTCACGCCGGATGTCGGCGCTTGCGGAACCGGCGCGGTGCAGATCGTGGTGACACACGGCGCGGTCGACGCCGTCGAGCGCGTGCTGAGTACCTGTCTGGCCCGCGGGGACGCGGTCGCTGTCGAGGATCCGTGTTTCCTGGCCAGCATCGGCACCGTGCGGCTCAACGGTTACCAGCGGGTCCCGGTCCCGGTCGACGAAAGCGGCATGACGGTGGCCGGGCTGCGCAACGCGATCGCCAACCGGGGTGCCCGTGCCGTGATCGTCACCCCCCGGGCGCACAACCCGACCGGAGTGAGCATCGACCACCGCCGCGCCGCCGCGTTGCGCGCGGTATTGGCCGACTATCCCGAGGTGCTGGTGATCGAGGACGACTACTTCTCGCTGGTGTCGTCGGCGCCGTATTGCCGGGTGACTCCGCCGTCGACAAACAACTGGGCGCTGGTACGTTCCGTCGCCAAATTCCTGGGTCCGGACCTGCGGGTAGCCATGGTGGCCGCGAATCCGCAGACCGCTCAACTGATCGGTGCCCGGCTGCGCGCGGGCAAGACCTGGGTCAGTCATCTGCTGCAGGCCGCCGCGGCGCACCTGCTCACCGATCCGGGGACGGCCGCGCAACTCGGCCGGGCCCGGCGCAGTTACGCCAGGCGCAGTCATATTCTGGCGGAAGCTCTGGTGGCCAAAGGTATTTCGCCGCTGGGCAGTCCGGACGGTCTGAACCTCTGGGTCGACCTTGCCGATGCGCAGGCGGTGGATGCGACGGTGGGCCGGTTGACGCGGGCCGGGTGGGCGGTGCAGCCGGGTGACATCTTCGCCGTCGACCCGTACCGGCCCCGGTACGGCATCCGGATCACCTCGTCGACCGTCACCAGCAGGATGGCGACGCGATTCGCGACCGACTTGGCCAGCGCGGTAACTTAGGCCTGCCTAACCGAAAGGGTGTGACGCGTTGACCGCTGCGGAAGAGCCGCTGTACCGGCCGGTCGAGCCGCAGGAGGGCGATGCCGGGAAGTTGGCGTCCGGTCGGCTCAGCGCGGTCGGCGCGCTGCGCGAAGACCCCCTCTGGCCCACCCGGCTCTCGGTGCCCACCTTGCTCGGCGCGGCCCGCGGCTACGGCCGCCCCCTGCCGCTGCCGCCGGGGCCCAGGGGGTTGCCCGTCGTCGGCTCCTTCTTCGAGCTGCGCCGGGACCCGTTCGAGCTGATCAGTCGCGGCGCGGCCGGCTACGGCGACATGTTCCGGATCCCGATGCCGCTGCTCGACATGGTCGCGGTGACCCACCCGGACCTGCTGCGCGAGTTCATGGACGACCAGGACGGCCGGTACAGCCGCTACGACCTGCTCGGTCCGCTGCTCAAGGTCATCGGGGCCAACAGCATCATGCTGGAAGGCCCGAAGCTGCGGGAACGACGCAAGATGCTGATGCCGATGTTCACCCGTCGGCACATGACGACCATGGCGGACATCTTCTGCAGCGAGTTCGACGAGCGCCTGGCCGGCTGGTCGTCGTTCGTCGGCGCCGGGCGTCCGGTGGACCTGCAGTACGAGATCACTCTGCTGACGTTGAAGGTGTACCTCAAGACGCTGTTCTCCGCTTCGATCGGGGAGCAGGAACTGCGCCGGCTGGACGCCGACATGCGAGCGATCACCGGCCTGCTCGGCCTGACCACGCTGATGGTGCCGTTCCCCAATGTGCTTCCGCGCAAAGGTAAGTCGAGCTTGTTCCCGGCGCTGGCGCGGATCTACCGGCTGGTCGGGCGGCTGATCAAGGACCGCAGGAAGAACCCCCTGGAGACGCCGGACTTCCTGGACACCCTGCTGGACGCGCGTTACGAGGACGGGTCGCCGATCAACCGGGCCGACCTGGCAGCCGAGATCGTCGGTCTGCTCGGGGGTGCATACGACCCCACCGGTGCGGCGCTGACCTGGACGGTGGCGCTGCTGCTGAAGAACCCCGACAGCCTGGCCAGGCTCTACGCGGAGGTCGACGCGTTGGGTGGCGCCCTGCCCACGTTCGACGACCTGTCCCGCCTGACCTGGGCCAAGGCGTGCTTCGACGAGGGCCAGCGGATGCAGGGCCACCCGTTCTTCCCGCGGTTCTGCATGACCGACAACGAGCTCGGCGGCTACCGGCTGCCCAAGTTCACCCTGGTGGGCGCGTCGATGTCGGTGGTGCACCGCGACCCGCGGTGGTGGCCGGAACCGGACCGCTTCGACCCGATGCGGTTCATCGATGCCGACCAGGTGCGGGAGCGGCCGCGGCTGGCGTTCATGCCGTTCAGCTCCGGGCAGCACTTCTGCCTGGGCACCAGCATGGCCTACCTGGCCGCGCAGTTCTTCCTGACGATCCTGTTCCAGCGCTACCGGCTGAGCGTGCCCGACGGCTGGCACCCCGAGCCGCAGTTCACCTTCTCGGTGATGGTCAAGGGCGGTCTGCCGGCCACGGTTTCGCGAGTGTGAATCACCCGACGCGCCGCAGGCCCGCCTCGTACAGCTTGCCGCGCACCACGGCGCGCAGTACTTCGCGGAACGACGCACCGCCGGCCTGGCGCCCCTCCTTCGTCCACGCCACGAAGAACCCGGCGACCTGGCGCCAGTGCTTGCGGCCGGCCTGCACCGGGGCGTCGTTGAGCACACAGCGGGCGTCGATCAGGTACGGCCGGGGTGCGCCGATGGCCTCGGTGAACGCGGCCCGGAACTCACCCAGGGTGTGCACGCGCCGCGACGCGACGCCGACGGACGCGGCGTAGTCCGCGAAGTTGATGTCCGGGATCGCCGAACCGCGGTCCGGCCAGCCCATGATTTCGCTTTCGTACTTGATCGCCGCCAGCGCCAGATTGTTGACGACGACGAACACCACCGGCTTGGTGAGCCCCACTGCCGACCGGATCTGGCTGAGCGTCACCGAGGTGCCGCCGTCACCGGCCACCGCCACCGCCAGCTGGGTTTCGGTGTTGCGCGCCACCGTGATCGCCGCAGGCACCGCAAATCCCATGGTGCCGAAGGACGCTGACCAGATGCTGCGCGTCATCGCGGTGATGTAGCGGTACACCCACAGCGTATTGACGCCGACATCCGCGCACACCGTGGCCGAGCCACCGAAGCGGGCCAGTTCCTCGTTGATCGCCTTGGTCAGTGCGGACGCCCGCAGTGGAGCACGCTCGGCGCGCCGACGACGCCGACGGATGCGCGGCTTGCGTTGTGGCCGTTGGTGGTTGGTAGCCTCCCCGCGTAGCGCACCGACCAGTGCCTCCAACGTGGCCATGGCGTCACCGAGGACGCAGACGTCCTGCTCGCCGAGGCGCAGCATCGCGTTCGGATCGACATTCACCACCACGGTTCGACCGGTAGCGCCCAGATCGAAAGCCGAACCCCGATTCGAAACCCCGACCAGCAGCAGCACATCGGCCTGGGCGACGTCGCGGAATGCCCGCAGGTCGCCGGATCCGCCGACCCGTCCCGGCGTGCGCAGTGCCGGGTCGTCGACCACCGAATCGCCACCCATCGTCAGGTGCACCGAGCAGCCCAGCGCCCCGGACAGCGCGGTCAGTAACTCCGCACAGCCCGCCGCGCCGCGACCCGCGACGATGGCCACCCGCTGTGCGTCGCGCAGTGCAGCAATCGCCGCGGCGAGCGCGGATTCGTCGGGCGCGGTGGGCCGCAACGGCACTGATTCGACTGGGGCAGCGCCGGTTTCGTGCCATTCCGCAGCGAGCGCGGCGGCCCGCACCTGCAGGTGCACCACGCCGGTGCCGGAGTCCGCTGTAGTAGCACATGCCCGCCGCACTATGGCTGCGGCCGTCGCCGGATTGTCGATGACGTAGCGCGCGACACTGACCTCGTCGAGCACCCGGCCCGCATCGACCAGCCACTCCTCGGTTTCCACCGTGGTGACCAGGATTCGGGCGTGGTCGAGCGCCGCGTCATAGATGCCGTTGAGCTGCAACAGCAGCGCCGGACCGGTGGCCGCGACGGTCCCGGCTGACGGGCTGCCGGCCTTGCGCAGGGCGGACGCGCTCATCGACGGCGCCTGGGCGTTGGCGCTGCGCTGTGCGCTGCCGAACGCGGGCAGCAGCGGCGCGCAAAATTCGCTGATCTGCACCGGTGCAGCCAGATTCGCCGCCAGACTGGCGGCCAGTGACCGCTCGCCGGGGCGCGGCGGCCGATCCGGCGGGCGGGTCTCCCGAACTGCCGCAGTGATGCCGCCGGGCAATGAGAACGCCTGGCCTAGCAGCGATATCCCGGCCAGATTCGCAGGGGCGTCGGTGCAGACCACGTCGAGATCGGCACCGGCCAGGCTGGACAGATCCGGGGCGAACTGGCTCAGTTGCGCACGGTCGGTGACCACCTTGCACCGCGACCGGCCGGCCAGCGCCGCGCCGATACCCAGGGGTAGGGCGGCACCGGGAATGCCTGCCAGGCTGGATGATCCAGCCACGTCGGCCAGGTCGGTGAACACTGATTCGGGGGCGGTGGCGGCGTCGTCGTCCGGTGCAGGTTCCGATTCCAGGAGGGTATTCAGGGTGGCTGCGACGTCGCAGACGATCTGACGGGTGTAGGGCATCTGCTTGGCCGTGAAACGCCGGTCGGTCAGTTCCAACAGGTTCGCGTGCGCTTGCACGCGCCGGCGCAGCAACGGACTCGATCGCCCCAGCACCAGCACGTCTCCGGACGGGATCACACCGGCATCCCGCACGTCATGTAACGGACAGCCCAGTCGTACCGAAAGCTGTTGGGCCAGTTCGTCATAGGTGGCGTCCGGGCAGGACCGCAGGATGGCCAGGTCGTCGGATTCCAGGAACTCGGCGATCGAGCTGAACTCCTCCTTGCTCGGCAGGGCCGGTGCCGGCGGCCGCGGAACGAAAAGGCTCGTGTTGTCGGCGGCGATCGGCGCGTAGAGCACGTCCCCGGGGATCGCGACGTGACAGGCGGTGGACTCGTGTACGGCCAGCACCGCGGAGCGGGCGAATCGCTCGAATTGACTGGCCGCATGGATCTGCACCGAGGACGAGGTGCAGCACCTGAACAGCGCCTCGGAGTCGATCTCCTGGAACGAGTCCCGGCCGATGCTGGCCACCGGAACCTGACCGGTGATGGCCAGCAACGGAACCCGGCTCACGAAGGCCTCGTAGGCTCCGGCCACCAGGTTGGTCGCGCCGGGCCCGGCGGTGCCGAAGCACACGCCCAGCCGGCCGGATGCCTTGGCGTACCCCACCGCCATCAGTGCCGCGGCGGTCTCGTGGCGGGTGGTGACGACCCGGATCTCGGTGCGCTTGCTCGCCGCATGGACCAGCGAGTTCACCGACTCCGCCGGCATGCCGAAGAGGTATTCCACGCCGAGGGCGATCAGATAGTCCACCAGCTCGTCGGCGAAGCGTTGCCGCCCGAGCGCATTGGAGAACAGGTGCCGGTTATGCATGGATCCGGCTGTGTTCGGTCAGACAATGGATCACGGCGTCCACGGATGCGCCGGATTGAACGGTGATCCGCACCCCCAGCCCGGGATACTCGCGCACCAGGATGCCGTCGCTGAGTGCCCGCTGAAACAGGGCGTGCGCATCCGGCGCAGGTACCCATACGAAGTTGCCCTGCGACCGCGTCCCGCAGTGCAGGTTGTGACGAATCAGGAACTCTTCCAACCTGTTCCGGTCCTCGATGACGCCGGCCACCCGGCGCTGCAGCTGGTGTTGATGTCGCAGCGACTCTGCGGCCGCGGTGATGCCGATCGAGTTCACCGAGTATGTCGGGACGGCGTTCCGGGCGCGCGCGGCCAGGGCGGCGCTGCTGAACACGCCGTATCCGATCCGCAGCCCGGCCAGTCCGTAGGCCTTGGAGAAGCTGCGCAGCACCACCACGTCGTCCGGACCGCTCACCAGGCGCCGCACCGCGTCGTCCGGCAACGTCTCGTCGAACTCTGCGTACGCCTGATCGACCACCAGCAGCACGGTTTCGGGCAGCGCGTCGCGCAGCGCGGTCAGGTCGGTCACGCTCACCGTGGCGCCGGTCGGGCTGTGCGGCGCGCCGACGATCACCTGACGGGTCGACGCATCGGCGCGCGACAAGATGCCCTGCAGCGATTGGTTTCCCGGCGGGTCGCTGGCCACCCCGGCCGGGACACCGCCGGCCCGCGACACCAGCACCGCGTATTCGTCGAAGGCCGGTAGCCCGAAGACCGTCGACCCCCGTACCGGTGCGGCGTGCAGGACGGCGTCCAGGACGCCGACGCTGCCGGGACCGATGACGACCCGGTCTCGCGAAACTCCGTGTAGGGCACTGATCTCCGCGGTCAGTTCGGCGACATGGTGATTGTGGGGGTAGTGGCAGAGGGTGGCCGCACTGCTGGACAGGATCTCCCGCACCTCCGGGAGCGGGTCAAACGCCAACTCGTTGCGGGACAGGTCGAACCTGATCCGCAGCGGGTTCCTGGCGTGGTCGTGCATCGAAATGCGCTTGGCCCTCATGGCAATTCGAAGTCTTCGGCTCGTCTGGTATCCAGACGCAACCGGTCGGTGATCAGCATGACCGCGAATCCGGCAACCACCACCGCGACCGACACCACCGAGATCCGCTCGATCAGGATGAGAGTCGACAGATAGCCCACCGAGACGAACATGTCGTCGCGCAGCATGTCGTTGGACGACTTCTGGTCAACCGTGCGCACCAGGCGCCACGCCTGGATGCACGACACCGGAAGCCAGATCAGGGCAATCAGGTACGTGGGAGCCAGGAAGCCGAGCACAACCGGAACCACGACGGCGGCATACACCAGTACCGTCGCCACCGCGGCGATCAACGCGGCACGGTGTCTGGTGGCGCTCAACGTCGCCGAGGTGGTGACGTGGACTCGTTTGTCCCCTTCGTAATCGGGCACGTTCTTGGTCAGGCCTTTGGCGCAGAACCAGACGAACAGGTACAGGGCCAGCGCGCAGTACTGCGGATCGGTCAGCACGTCCCATCTCAGATCGGAGGCCAGCACCGCGCTCACATACGGATAGGCCACCGCATTGGCGAAGTACAGGATCCCGATCCGTGCCCGCGCCTTCATCCGCAGCGGCCGGAATGAATACTGTTGGCAGCCAATCAAAGCCAGCAGGGTCAAGCCGGCGAACCACGGATTCACCAGCAACGAGAGCGCAAAGTTGAACACGGCCAGCAGGTGGGTGTGGCGCAGCAGCCGGTCCCGGCCGTACCGGCTGAGTTCGTACACCCGCGACGGGATGTTCTCGTTGTCCTCCGCGATGTCGGTGTAGATGTTGTACAGGTTCGCGATCGCCGCGATGTGGTAGGACACCACCATTCCGACGACCAGGGCCAGCGAACTCACCTCGCCGGCAACGACACTGGCCAGATAGAAACCCAACATGCCCGGAATGCACGTCCGGGGCCGGGAGAACGCGACGAACTGCGCGATCCGCCAGCTGGCCGGCGCGGCGATACCCGGCGAGGTGCGCACCAGTTCCAGCCGTTGCTCGCTGGGCAGTTCCAGGAATGGGCGGGTGTCGGTCTTCAGTTGACGCTCCTCCATGGCCTACTCCACTTCCAATGCGTCCACGATTGTCGATTTCGCGGCGCGAGACGCGGGGAGCAAAGCCCCGCTCCAACAAAGAATCACCGCCACTGCGACGGTGAGTAAGTCCAGCGGCGAGAACGAATACCGCACCGTGATGGCGGTGACCGAACTCATGATCAGGGTGCCCAGCCGGTGCACCACCACGCTGGTCAGCATCCCGATCACGCCGCCCAGTAGCGCGATGCTGGTCGATTCGACCAGGATCGACTTGGTGATGTAGTTGCGTGACGCGCCCATCGCGCGCAGCACGCCGATCTCCCGCTTACGTTCGATCACCGAGATCATGAATGCGTTGAACAGCGCCATCGCGGCCAATAACGCCACGATCCATTGCACGAAGACCGCCAACGACCCGATTTGAGCGACCGCGCCTTTACCTGAGTCGACGGCGTCCTGGCCGCTGAACGCATACAAACCCGTTGCCGCAGCGATCTTTTCGAGCCTGTCCAGGGCAGCTGGGGCGTTCTTCGGGTTGTCGACGTGGACTTCCAGGTAGGTGGCACCGTCGCGCTGGAACCACGTCTTCATGTGCGTCAGCGACATCGCGATCATGCCGCGTTCGGTGGTGAGGTAGTCCACGATGCCGAGGATTTGCACGGTCTGCTCACCGGACGGGGTGCTCAACGTCAGCTGGTCCCCGACCCCACGGTGCAGGTGCCGGGCCAGCTGCCGGGAGACCACCACACCCGCACCGGCTTCGACCTCGGCCCGCACCGACGGCGGCATGGCGGCGAAGGCGGGCGTCACTGTCTGCGGATCGGAGCCCACCACCAGAACCCGGTCGCTGCCGACGTTGACGAACGCGTACTGGACCGGCCTGACGGCGACCACACCCGGGATCGCCCGCACCTGCTCGTCCGTCCCCGCCGGGATCAGCGGGCTGATCGGCACCACTTCCTTGGACGTCGCGGACAGGTACATGTCCGCACCGGCGAGGGAGGAGAAGGCGTTGCCGGTGGAGTCGACCACGTCGGTCAACACGCCGCTGGTCACGCTGCCCAGCGCCACCGCGATTGTGACGATCATCAGACTCGCCCAGGTCCGTTTGGCGGCCGCCGTCATCGTCGACCTGCTGACCTGCCCGCTCGGCCCCATCAGCGCCGCGATCCGGCTGGCCAGCGCCACCAGCGTCGGCCCCAGCGCCCAGCACAGAATCAGGACCCCCAGTAGCACCAAAATGCCTCCGGCGAAAGTCTTTTCATCGTGCAGGCGCAGCGCGATGAAGAACGCCGCGAACATCAGCAGCGCACCGACCACCACCCCGAGCCAGTGCGGTCGGGTCCGATCGGTGCCCAGGCTCTCCAGTTCCACCGGCCGCATCGCCGCGATGGGTGACGCCCGGAACACCACCATCGCCGGCCAGGCGGCGCCCAAGACGCAAGCGACGACGCCCACCGTCACCACCACCGCGATCGCGGTGCCGGGAAAGAAATAGTCCGGCTTGACGTCGACGGACTGCAGCATCAGCGGCGGCAGCCGCTTGATTGCGAGGTAGCTCATGGCCGCGCCCAGCGGTGCCCCCAGCAGGCCGCCGAGTAGCCCCAGCAGGGACACCTCGAGCAGCAGGTCCCTGGCCAGTTGCCCCCGCTCGGCGCCCAGGGCCCGCAGCGTGGCGATCATCGGACGACGTTGCACCACAGCCATATTCATGGTGTTGAAGACGATGAACATCGCCACTACCAGCGCGATCGATCCGACCAGCAGCAGGGTGTCGCGGGTGAGCGAGACGGAGTTGTCGGTCTGGGCGACCCGGAACTGCGGTTCGGCGACCACCGCACGGTGGTCGACCACCCGCACCAGATCGGCACCCAGGGATTTCAGATCGACCCCGGGCTTGGCCACCACGAACACCGAACTCACCCGACCGGGCTGATGTAACAGCTGCTGCGCCAACGGCAACGGGACGATCAGGTAATCGCCCGCGTTGTATTTCTCGGCAAGCTCACCCGTGGGTACGAACACCACGTTGACGCGGGTGTTGTTGACTTCCACCGATCCGCCGGGACCGGTGCCCAGGCCCGGGCCGGCGATCGCCCCGCCGGCCAGCTTGTCCTTGTCGGCCTGCTGCACCAGCTCGTTGCCCACCCTGTTGTCCAGCACCCGGATGCTGGGGCTGACCCCCAAAAGCGTTGTGCCGGAACGCGGAGCGTTGACTGTCGCCTTCACGATCGGTTCGGCGGCGGCCACCCCGTCGACGCTGCGCAACTCGGCGACCAACGATTCGGGCATTCCGCTGTCGGCGGCACCGGTGACCTCGAAAGCCGCTCTGCCGTAGAGGTCTTCGGCCATCGTCGCCACCGATTCGGTCATCGAGGTGTAGATGCCGGCGATGGCCACCAGCAGCGCGGTCGCGATCATCACGGCTGCCACGCAGCTCAGCGATCGCTTCCAGTGCGCGATCGCGTAGCGCAGATTGAGCAGCCTGAACCGGACGGCGGGGGCGATCATGGGTCTTCGACGACTTTGCCGTCGCGCATGACGATTTCGCGATCGGCGGCGGCCGCGATCGACGGGTCGTGCGTGACCATGATCACCGAGCAGTCGCCGTCGTCGGCGATTTTGCGGAGCAGCGTAAGAATGTTCTTGCCGGACTCTGAGTCCAGGTTCCCGGTCGGCTCGTCGGCCAGCACCACGCCCGGCTTCATGATCAGCGCGCGGGCGATGGCGACGCGCTGCATCTGGCCACCGGACAGCTGCGAAGGCTTGTGGTCGATGCGGTCGCCGAGGCCGACCATCTCCAGCAACTCGCAGGCGTCCCGGCGGGCGAGCTTCATCGACGACCCGTCCAGCACCCGGGGCATCGCCACGTTCTCCCAGGCGGTCAGGGTGGGCAGCAGGTTGAAGAACTGAAAGATGAAGGAGACCCTGCGCCGGCGGTACTCGGACTGTTCGTCGTCGCTCTTCTGGGACAGTTCTTCGCCGTCGACCTTGATCGAACCCTGGTCGGGGCGGTCGATCCCGCCGATCAGGTGCAATAGGGTGCTCTTGCCCGACCCGGACTGTCCGGTGATGGCGACCAGCTTCTCGTTGCCCAACGACAGGGTGACATCGTCGACCGCTTTGACCAGCTCCTGACCCCGCTGATAAGTCCTGCTCACAGCAGTGATCTCGATCAGCATGAGGAAGCCCCTGGGCGCTAGCGGTGCACAGACTGAGTGCAGGACAGGCTAACCTTACACACCGTCAATTTCTTACGCGGGCGTTTCCCATTCCTGCAGCCGGCTGGTGCGACGGCTGAAAATCCAGTTTGGCGCCAGGGTCAGGCCTGTCTCGCGCGCCCAGACCAGCAGCGGATGACCCCACTGGCCGGCGACGCCGATGCTGCGTGATTCCCGCGCAATGCGCTGGGTGCGCGGGCGGCGCACCCGGTCGTACTCCCGTAACGCCGCGCTCAGGTCGCGGTGCCTGGCGATCAGGGCGCACAGCGTGGCGGCGTCCTCCAGGGCCTGATTGGCGCCTTGGCCGAGGTTCGGCGACATCGCGTGCGCCGCGTCACCGATCAGCACGGTGTTGCGGTGCACGTAAGACCTCAGGGGGCCATCGAGTTCCTCGCTGTGGGTGTAGTGAACGGCTTCGGGATCTGTCGCGTCGAGCAGCTCGGCGATGGGCTCGTGCCAGCCACCGAACCGGGCCCGGATCTCCTGCAGCGCAGCGACACCGGTTTCGTTGCGGGCGCTGGCCACCACGCCGAACCAGTACACCCGGCCGTCTTTGAGCGGAACCAGGCCGAATCTCTGCCCGGCGCCCCACGTTTCCCCGCCGGCCTCGACGGTTACCGGTCGGGACGTGAGCGCCCGCCACACGCCGTAGCCGCTGCGGCGGGTGGGACGGTCCTGCGGCAGGCTGGCGCGCACGCGGCTGCGGATCCCGTCGGCTCCGATGACCAGGTCGGCGCCGGCGGTCACGTCGCTGTGGTCGGTGTGCACGGCGCCGTCGGTGACCGCGGCGACCCGATGACCCCACTGCACCGTGCCCGCGGCGAGGCCGGCGAGCAGGGTGGCGTGCAATTCGGTGCGGTCCACGGCGCGCAGGTTCGCATACGTGGCCGGGGCGAAGGTGACCAGGAAGCGGCCGTTCGGCTTGCGGATTCCGGACCGGGTGTACGGGGGCGCGTCGGCGCAGATCGCCCGGACGGCCGGGCCGAGGCCGAGTTGGTCCAGCGCGCGAAACCCGTTGCCGAACAAGGACAATCCGGCCCGCGGCGGTTGGGAATCGGACGACCGTTCCAGCACGGTCGTGTCCCATCCCGCCTGTTGCAGTCCGTTGGCGACCGCGAGCCCTGCGATCCCGGCGCCGACCACGACAGCTTTCATGCGCCGAAAGCGTAGTCAGGAACGGTTCGGTTCCCAGGAGTCGGTCGGATAGGCGCAGAACAGCGCGACGCCGTCGGGCGATTGGGCAGCGACGGGGCCACCGGTGTCGTCGGGGAACGCGGTGTGAACTTCCGCGACGCACTTCGCCCCGATTTGCCGCACTCCGAGCAGTGTCCCGGCGTTCGCCCACACTCCGGATCTGCATCTGAGAACTTTGCCATTGGCGTCCCAGCCGAAGATGTAGCGCCCGGTGTTCGAGTAGCACGGCTGGCCCAGGACGGCATTGTCCGCCATGTTGGGGACGGGTTGGCTGCCCGGATCGGCGGTGGCCGGGGTTGCCAGGACGGTACCGGCCGCGATTGCGACGGCAGCTGCGACCGCGCCTTTCATAGGCGTTGACGTTAGCTGGACGCGGGCCGCTACACCAGGGCCGATCTGTGCTACTATCGAACATATGTGCGAATACGCCCAATCGGAGGTTACCGCCGCGGAGAAGTTGGCGCGCTTTGACCGGTCGATGGGGGCGGCGTTCGCGCACCGGGAGGGCCTGATAGCGACCACTCCGGCGGCCACGAGTTGGATGAGTCGTATCCAGGAGTCGGGTCGGGTGGCCAACCAGGGCGAGGCTGCGCAGTTGATGGCGATCTGGGAATTGTTCAGCTACCGGCTTTCGCGCAGTGCTGACACCGAAGACTGGGCGATGGACACCATGGCAGCCGTGGCCGCCGAGGTCGCAGCGGGCCTCAAGATCAGCCAGTCCTGGGCCGCGGGCAAGGTCCACTACGCCCGCGCGATGCGCGAACGCCTGCCCCGCACTGCGGCGTTGTTCTGCAGCGGGGACATCGACATCTCGGCGTTCACCACCGTCGTCTCTCGCACCGATTTGATCGTGGAACCACAGGTGCTCGCCCGGGTTGATGCACTGGTCGCGGCCCAGATCCTGCGCTGGCCCTCCCTGACCACCTGGCGGCTGTCAGCCCAAGTCGACAAAATCGTGACCCGCATCGACATCGACGCCGTGCGGCGCCGCAAGAAACGCCGCCAGGATCGCGACATCTCGATCGGCGACGACTGCGACGGGATCTGTGAGATCCGAGGGCAGTTAGCCAGCACGGATGCGCACGCCCTGGACAGCCGGCTGACGAAACTGGCGGCCACCGTCTGCCCGCACGACCCGCGCACCCGTGAACAACGCCGCGCCGACGCGGTCGGCGCGTTAGCCGCCGGCGCCGACCGGCTGAGCTGTCGCTGCGCGCGGCCGGACTGCACCGCCGCCGACCGCAAACCGGCTTCCCCGGCGGTGATCCATCTCATCGCCGAGCACGCCACTCTCACCGGCCACAACGACGCCCCGGCCGTACAGATCGGCGCTGAGGGACTCGTCACCGCGGAACTACTGCGAGAACTGGCCCAGACAGCCACGCTGACACCGCTGACACACCCGGGCTGCTGCGACCCCGAACCCCGCTACACACCGTCCAAAACCCTGGCCGACTTCGTCCGCGCCCGAGACCTGACTTGCCGCTGGCCCGGCTGCGACGTCCCCGCCACCGATTGCGACCTCGATCACAGCATCCCCTACAGCCAGGGTGGTCCCACCCACGCCGCCAACCTCAAGTGCTACTGCCGTCAGCATCATCTGGTAAAGACGTTCTGGGGCTGGACCGACACACAACTCGCCGACGCCACCCTGATACTCACCTCCCCCGCCGGGGACATCTATGTCACCACCCCCGGCAGCGCGCTGCTGTTCCCCAGCTTGTGCGCTCCGGTCGGGGGAATGCCCACCCCCGACACCACACCGCCAAACGACCCCTGCGGCGACCGGACCGCGATGATGCCCAAACGCCGCCGCACCCGCGCGCAAAACCGCACCGCCCGCGTCGCCGCCGAACGACGCCAGAACCACCAAGCCCGCACCCAAGCCCGCCAAGCAGTGGTCACCGGCTGGTGGACCGAGGACAACCCACCACCCAACCCAGACGACGACCCCCCACCGTTCTAGGTGGGCCAGGAACTCGCGTTCGTCCGGAAGTTCGCGTTCGGACCAGAGCAGAAATCCGAGTTGGTTCCGGCCAGCAGCACGAAATAGCCCTCGCCGCGCTTGATGTCGCTGTACGGGGGATAACTCCACCCGCTGTTGCACATCGACGTCGGCGTGCCTACCGTCGCCCGGCGCCAACTCGACTTTGCGCACGCTGTCAGGGCTTCGATATTGGTGACGCCACTCTTGGCGATGACCAGCATGCCGCCACCCCATTGCCCGTCGTTGCGGCGGTAGGCGCGTGCTCCGAACCCGGTCCCGTTCACCTGGCACCCCAACGCCCGCTGCAACGGCTGGAACACCGTCGCAACGTCGCGATTCGCGACACCGGCTGCGGCCGTGATGAATTGGGCTGCGTCGGAGCCGTCGACCTCTTGGATGTTGGCATCGCGAAAGCTGAAGAGCTGCTGCGCGATTGCCGCGTTGGCACCGCCACCCACCACGGGACCGCTGCCGGTGGACGTCATCGCGGGCAGCGCGGCATCGGCGTGCGCTGCCGGCGCCAAAGCCAGCGACAACGCAACGGCAATCAGAACGCGAAACGCGACCATCATCGGAATGCTCCCAGACCGGTGAACGCCTGGCCCAGGACCAGCTGGTGCATCTCGGGGGTGCCCTCGTAGGTCAGCACCGACTCCAGGTTCACCATGTGCCGGATCACCGGGTACTCCAGCGATATGCCGTTGCCACCCAATATCGTTCGCGCTGTCCGGCAGATCTCGATGGCCTCTCGGGTGTTGTTCAGCTTGCCGAAGCTCACCTGATCGGGCCGCAGACCCACACTGTCCTTGAGCCGGCCCAGGTGCAGCGACAGCAATTGCCCCTTGTGCAATTCCACCGCCATGTCGACCAACTTTGCCTGCGTCAGCTGGAATCCGGCAATCGGCCGGTCGAACTGAGTGCGTTGCAGGGCATAGTCCAGCGCGGCCTGCCACGCCGAGCGGGCCGCACCCATCGAGCCCCACACAATCCCGTACCGCGCCTCCGACAGACATGCCAGCGGGCCCTTCAACCCGGTGGCGTCGGGCAGCATCGCCGACGCCGGCAACCGCACGTCGTCCAGCACCAGCTCGCTGGTGATCGAGGCGCGCAGCGACAACTTGTGGTGGATGGTGTTGGCGGAGAAACCGCGGGTCTCGGCCGGCACCAAGAACCCGCGAATCCCGTCGTCGGTGGCGGCCCACACCACCGCGACGTCAGCGATCGAGCCGTTGGTGATCCACATCTTGCGGCCGTTGAGCACCCAGTCCGACCCGTCGCGGCGCGCCCGGGTCTTCATCGCGGCCGGGTCGGAGCCGGCATCGGGTTCGGTCAACCCGAAACAGCCGATCAGCTCCCCGGCCGCCATGCCGGGCAACCACTGTTGCTTCTGCTCCTCCGAGCCGTTGTTCCAGATCGCGAACATCGCCAGCGACCCCTGCACCGACACCAGCGACCGGATGCCGGAGTCGGCCGCCTCCAGTTCCAGGCAGGCCAGCCCGTAGTGCACCGCCGACGCCCCGCCACAGCCGTAACCGTCCAGGTGCATCCCCAGCAGGCCCAATTCGCCGAACTGCTTGGCCAGTTCCCGCGCCACCGGCAGGTCGCCGTCCTCGAACCACCCGGCCACGTGCGGGGTCACGTGCTCGGCGCAGAACGCGCGGACCGTGTCCCGCACGGCTATCTCGTCGCTGGACAGGGATGCGTCCAGCCCCAGCGGGTCGGTGGGATCAAAGGTCGGCGGCGCGTCGGTGTTCATGCCTCAATCCTGCCCGGGACCGGTAGTCTCGCTGCATGCAACCGCGGCGGGGGCCCGTCTGGCTGGGCATTGACGTCGTGGCCGTGCTTGTTTTCTGCGCCCTCGGCCGGCGCAGCCACGACGAAGGCGTCACCGTCAGCGGCCTGGCCGGCACGGCGTGGCCGTTTCTGAGTGGGACGGTGCTGGGCTGGCTGGTGGCCCGGGCCTGGCGGCGGCCTACCGAGGTGGCGCCCACCGGGGTGCTCGTCTGGGTGTCGACCGTGCTGGTCGGGATGTTGTTGCGCAAGGCAAGTTCGGCCAGTGTGGCCCTGGCCTTCGTGGCGGTCGCCTCGACGGTGACCGCGGTGTTGCTGCTCGGATGGCGGGCCGCCGTCCAATCGGTCGCACGTCGTCGCGGCTGACAGGTCCGACACGTGGTGCGCGAGGACAACGACACCTGGGATCCGGCGACCGGCGTCGGGATGACCGCGACGTTCGGGGCGACCGCCCGGGCGGTGGCCACCAACAAGGGGTTGATCAACGATCCGTACGCTGAGCCGCTGGTCCGCGCCGCCGGGGTGGAGTACTTCATCCGGTTGATCGGGGACGAGCAGTACGCGGCCGACGGCGGCGACCCGGTGATGTCCGGGATGATCAGTGTCCTCGCGATACACGGCCGGTTCCTGGACGAGTTCCTCACCGGCGCGGCGCGGGCCGGCATCCGCCAGGTGGTGAACCTGGGCTCGGGTCTGGACACTCGCGCGTACCGGCTGTGGTGGCCACCGGGGACCACGCTGTACGAACTCGACCAGCCCGACGTGGTCGAGTTCGGGGGGAAAGTACTGCGCGACATGGGCGTCAAGCTGGCCGCGCACCGGCGCGCGCTGGGCGTCGATCTGCGCTGCGACTGGCTGACGGCGCTGTGCCGCGCCGGCTTCGACCCGGCCCAGCGCACTGTCTGGGTCGCCGAGAACCTGCTCGTGGGCTATCTGCCGCCGCACGCGCAGGACCGGTTGCTGCGCGAGGCCAGTGAGGTCAGCGCCCCGGGCAGCTGGTTCGCCGCGGACCATCTGCCCTGGACCCCCGTCCAGCTCACCGAAGGGCGGGCGTTCATCGACCAGTGGCGTGATCAGGGTCTGGATGTCGACCTGACCAAATTGACCTACACAGCCGAATTCCGCTCGGTCCCGGAGAACCTGGCGGCGCATCGCTGGGTGGTCAACGATCGCAGCATCCTCGAGCTGCTCGCCGCCGGCGGCTTTGCGGGACGCCGACGGATGAGTCCGCGCGATGTCGCGGCCAGCCCCCGATATCTCACCGGAATGCTTTCTCGCGACAAGCGTTTGACAGTTACGTGATGCCCACCCCCTCAACCCGCCCCGGGCTGCGCTTCGTGCCGGTCACGCTCGACGATCCGCACGCGCAGCCGCTGCTGGAGGAGTTGGCCGACGAGTACTCGGTTCGGTACGGGATGGAACGCCCGCTGATCCGGAACTGGCTGGTCGACGGACCGGCCGGGGAGTTCGCCGCCCCGCACGGCGGCATGCTCATCGGCCTGGTGGACGGCCGGTCGGTGACCGGGGGCGCGTTCTGTCGTTACGACGATCAGACCGCCGAGATCAAACGGGTCTGGACGCACCGCGACCACCGCCGCCGAGGGTATGCGGCCGCGCTGGTGGCTGCGCTGGAGGCCGACATCGCGGCCAGCGGTTACCGCCGCGTGTATCTGGTCACCGGCGACCGTCAGCCAGAGGCCGTGCAGTTGTACCGCTCGCTGGGCTACACCCAGCTGTCCGAGCCGCTGCCGACGCGCGGGCCGGTACTCCCGATCGCCTTCTTGAAGGCGTTGCAGTGACCCTGCACCTGGGGGTTGCGCTCGACGGGTATGGCTGGCACCCGCAGGCGTGGGCGCTGGTCGCCGAATCGCGTTCGGTGCTCAGCGGTGGCTACTGGGCCGATCTCGCTGTCACCGCCGAACGCGGCTTGCTCGATTTCCTCACCATCGACGACACACTGATGCCGCAGATCGGGCGCAGCTCCCGTATCCATCCCGACCGGCTGACCGGACGCGGTGACGCGGTGCTGACCGCCGCCCGGATCGCCCCGGCCACCCGACACATCGGCCTGATCCCGGTCGCCACGGTCACCCACACCGAGCCGTTCCACATCTCCAAAGCCATTGCCACCCTTGATTTTGTGTCCCGCGGGCGGGCGGGCTGGCAGCCGCGGGTCAGCGGCACCGCGCACGAGGCGGCACTGTTCGGCCGACGTCGCATCAACCCCGATGAGCTGTTCGACGAGGCGCGCGACTACGTCGAAGTGGTGCGCCGGTTGTGGGACAGCTGGGAGGACGACGCGGTGATCCGCGACGTGGCCACCGGTCGTTTCATCGACCGGGACAAGTTGCACTACATCGACTTCACCGGCAAGTACTTCTCGGTCAAGGGGCCCTCGATCACACCGCGCCCGCCGCAGGGACAGCCGGTGGTGGCCGTGCTGGCCCACGCGACCCCCGTCTATGAGTTCGCGGCCGCTACCGCCGATGTCGTGTTCGTCACGCCCAGCGACGACGCCGCCGCGGGCGCACTGCACGATGAGGTGCGTGGCATCGGCGCACACCTGAAAGTCTTTGCCGACATTGTGGTTTCGTTTCACGGCCAGAACGATTTCCGCTCGGATACCTGGGTCTGGTCGGGCACTCCGACCGAACTGGTGGAGATGTTGCTCGGCTGGCAGCGCCTGGGTTTCGACGGCGTGCGACTGCGCCCGGCGGTGCATGCCACCGACCTGGCGGTGATCGTCGACGAGGTGGTGCCGCTGCTGCAGCGCGCCGACCGGTTCCGCACCCACTACCGCGACGGCGAATCCCTGCGCGAAAGGATCGGTCTGACAACATGATTCCGCTCTCGATCCTGGACCTGGCGCCGATCAGCGCCGGCAGCGATGCAGCCACCGCGCTGCGCAACACCATCGACCTGGCGCAGCGGGCCGAGCGGTGGGGCTTTCGCCGCTACTGGGTCGCCGAGCATCATTTCGTCAGCGTCGCCAGTTCGTCGCCGGCGGTGCTGATCGGCCAGATTGCGGCTGCCACCAACACGATTCGGGTGGGCGCGGCGGCGGTCCAGCTGGGCTACACCACCGCGGTCGCGGTCGTCGAGAACTTCGGCATGCTCGATGCGTTCTACCCGGGTCGCATCGATCTCGGCGTCGGCCGGTCCGGGCAACGTCGCTCCGACGAAGGCAAACCGAAGCGCCCCCGGCAGCCGCGGCCCCCGCGCGTCTGGCATGAGACTGACGGCGTCGTGATCCCCACCCCGTTCGATCTGCGCGGACTGCTCGATGTCGACCGGCTGCAGGCCACCATGGCGATCCTGCAGCAACCCGAAGCGATTTCGCCGGACTTCGCCGAGCAGATCCGCGACATTCTCGCGCTGCTGGACGGAAGCTACCGCGCCGGCGGGTTCGACGTGCACGCGGTGCCCGGCGAGGGCAGCGGCCTGCGGCCGTGGGTCTTCGGCAGCACCCGGGGGCAGAGCGCGCGCGTCGCCGGCGCGTTGGGATTGCCGTTCGTCGCCAGCTACCACATCACGCCGGCCACCGCGCTGGAGGCCATCGAGGTTTACCGCGAAACGTTCGTGCCGTCGGCGGCACTGGACAAGCCGTATGTGGTGGTCTCGGCCGATATCGTGGTTGCCGACGACACCGAGACCGCGCAGCGGCTGGCGGCCGGCTACGGGCATTGGGTGTACTCCATCCGCACCGGGGTGGGCGCCATGCCCTACCCGGAATCGGACCACCTGCCAACGCTCACCGCAGCGCAGTTCGACCTGGTTAAGGATCGGCTCGCAACACAATTCGTCGGCAACCCAGACGAGGTCGCCGAACGCCTGGCGGCACTGCAGCGGGTGACCGGCGCCGACGAACTCGTCGTCACCTCGGTCACCCACCGGCACGAAGACCGGTTGCGGTCCCATGAACTGATCGCCCGCCGCTGGGGGCTGACGCCATGAGTCGCAAGCCCATTCATCTGGCCGCGCATTTTCCCGGCGTCAACAACACCACCGTGTGGAGCGATCCCGCGTCCGGAAGCCAGATCGACTTCGACTCGTTCGTGCACCTGGCCCGCACCGCCGAACGCGGTCTGTTCGACTTCTTCTTCCTGGCCGAAGGGTTGCGGTTGCGCGAACATCGCGGGCAGATCTACGACCTGGACGTGGTCGGCCGGCCGGACACGTTCACCCTGCTGGCGGCACTGGCCGGTGTCACCGAACGAATCGGCCTGACCGGAACCATCAACACCACCTTCAACGAACCATTCGAAGTGGCAAGGCAATTCGCCACCCTGGATCACCTGTCCGGGGGACGGGCCGGCTGGAACATCGTGACTTCCTCAGATGCGTTCACGGGGGCCAACTTTCGCCGCGGCGGTTTCCTGGCGCACTCCGAGCGCTACGCTCGGGCGGAGGAATTCGTCACCGTGGCCCGCAAATTCTGGGACAGCTGGGCCCCGGATGCGGTGGTGCGCCGCGACGGCGCCTACGTCGATCCGGACAAAATCCACAGCGTCGAATTCACCGGATCCCACTTCGACGTAACGGGGTTCGCGACACTGCCCGCCGGCCCGCAGGGGCATCCGGTGCTGCTGCAGGCCGGCGACTCCGATGAGGGCCGCAACTTCGGTGCCCGCCATGCCGACGCACTGTTCACCCTGCACGGCTCCCTGGACGACGGCCGACGCTACTACGCCGACGTCAAAGACCGGGCCCGCAAGCAAGGCCGAAACCCGGACGAGCTCAAGGTTTTTCCGGCCGCGACGTTCGTGCTCGGTGACTCCGACGACGACGCCCGCGATAAGGCTCACCACATCCGCCACCAACAGGTCAGCGGCGCCACCGCAATCGCGATGCTGGAGCAGGTGTGGGGCCGCGAACTCTCCGACTACGACCCGGACGGTCCGCTGCCCGACGTCGATCCCGTCGTCGACAGCGACATCTCCCAGGGGCGCGTCCGGCACGGCGACCCGGTCGCGGTGGCACGTCGCTGGCGGGAGCGGGCCGCTGCCGACGGCCTGTCGATCCGCGAACTGATCATCGCGGTGACCAGCCGTGAGCAATTCGTCGGCACCGCAACGCATATCGCCGACGAGATCGACCGCTACGTGCAGGCCGACGCCTGCGACGGATTCATCCTGGTGCCGCACCTCACCCCGCACGGCCTCGACGAGTTCGTCGACCGGGTGGTGCCGCTACTGCAGGAGCGCGGCGCCTACCGCACCGAATACACCGGCGTGACGCTGCGCGAGCAGCTGGCCGATTAGCCCGCTTTGCGCAGCGCGGCATCGGTCGCCTCGCGGATCGGGCCGCGCCACAGCGGGCCATGACCGGGGGCGAGCAGCTCGGACTCCACCCGGGCCAGCGCGGACAGGGTGCGGATGCACTCCTGCTGGCTGTAGCTGAAGATCGCCGGCAACAACTGGGGGCCGTCGTGCGGGAGCAGCGGATGCCCGGTGACCAGCGCGTCACCACTGGCCAGGACGCCGTCGACCAGATACGAGCAGTGGCCGTTCGTGTGGCCGGGACTGAAGACCGCTGCCGGGCGACCCGGCAGCCCGGCGGCGATGTCGGCCGTCAGCGGCCTGGCAGTCGGGATGCCCGCACGAATCAGGCCACCGCTGCGCACCACATGCGCGGTCCACACCGCCCAGCGAGGCCGCCACAACCGCAACGCCAGCGCGGGTATCGACACCTGCTCCAGGTATTCGCGCTTCGCGTGACCGACCTCGTCGGCATGGCAGTACACCGGGGTGCCGTGCTCGCGCGCGAACCAGATCGCGCTGCCCAGATGGTCGATGTGGGCGTGGGTGAGCAGGATTGCGCGCAGGTCGGCGGGTTCGTAGCCCAGCCTGCGCAGCGAGGCCAGCACCTCCGCCCGGTCGGCGGGGTAACCGGCATCGATCAACATGGCGCCGGTGTCGTCGGCGACCAGTGTCCAGTTGACCGCGGGACCCTGGGCGAGGTGGACCTTGTCGGTGATCTGCACCAGCTCCGTCATGGTCGTGAGTCTAGGAGCGATCGCAAGCCCGGCGATGCCGGGCGCAGCGGGTCGCGACCGTCAGGAGTAGAAAGAACTAGTGGCTGAACTGAAACTCGGATACAAGGCGTCCGCCGAACAATTCGCACCCCGAGAGCTCGTCGAACTCGCCGTTCTCGCCGAGGCGCACGGCATGGACAGCGCCACCGTCAGCGACCATTTCCAGCCGTGGCGGCACAAGGGCGGGCACGCCCCGTTCTCGCTGGCCTGGATGACCGCCGTCGGCGAGCGCACCGAGCGGCTGCAGTTGGGCACCTCGGTGCTCACCCCCACTTTCCGGTATAACCCGGCCGTCATCGCGCAGGCGTTCGCGACCATGGCATGCCTATACCCCGGCCGCGTGTTCCTCGGCGTCGGCACCGGGGAAGCGCTCAACGAGATCGCCACCGGGTACGAGGGCGACTGGCCGGAGTTCAAAGAGCGGTTCGCGCGGCTGCGGGAATCGGTGCGGCTGATGCGCGAGTTGTGGCGCGGGGATCGCGTCGACTTCGACGGCGAGTACTACCGCACCAAAGGCGCCTCGATCTACGACGTACCCGAGGGCGGCGTCCCGGTGTACATCGCCGCCGGCGGCCCCGCGGTGGCCAAGTACGCCGGACGCGCCGGCGACGGTTTCATCTGCACCTCCGGAAAAGGCGAGGAGCTCTACACCGAGAAGCTGATCCCGGCCGTCAAAGAAGGCGCGCAGATCAACGACCGCAACCTCGACGACATCGACAAGATGATCGAGATCAAGATCTCCTACGACACCGACCCGGAGTTGGCCCGCGAGAACACCCGCTTCTGGGCGCCGCTGTCGTTGTCCGCCGAGCAGAAGCACAGCATCGACGACCCGATCGAGATGGAGAAGGCCGCCGACGCACTGCCGATCGAGCAGATCGCCAAGCGTTGGATCGTGGCCTCGGACCCCGACGAGGCCGTCGCCAAGGTCAAGGACTACGTGGACTGGGGTCTCAACCACCTGGTTTTCCACGCTCCCGGTCACGACCAGCGCCGCTTCCTGGAGCTGTTCGATAAGGACCTCGCGCCCAGGCTGCGCAAACTTGGCTGACACCGCGTCGAGGGCGATCTACATCGCGGCGCCCGAGTCGGAGACCGGTAAGTCGACGATCGCGCTCGGACTGATTCACCGGTTGGCGGCCACCGTCGCCAAAGTTGGTGTGTTCCGGCCGATCACGCGCGCCGAGGCCGGCCGGGACTACATCCTGGAGCTGTTGCTGGCGCACAGCAGTGCGGGACTGCCGTACGAACAATGCGCCGGCGTCACCTACCAGCAGCTGCATGAGGACGGCGACGCCGCCATCGCCACCATCGTCGACACCTACCACGCGATGGCCGCGAAATGCGACGTCGTGGTGATCGTGGGCAGTGACTACTCCGACGTGGCGAGTCCGGCCGAGCTTTCCGTCAACGCGCGCATCGCCGTGAATCTCGGTGCCCCGGTGTTGCTTGCGGTACGCGGCAAGGGGCGCACACCTGCCGAGATCGCCGCCGTCGTCGAGGTGTGTCTGGCCGAGCTGTCCGCGCAGCGCGCGCACACCGCGGCGGTGGTGGCCAACCGCTGCGATCCGACCGAGCTGGCGGCGGTGTCGGACGCGCTGCGGCGGTTCACCCCGCGCAGCTACGTGCTGCCCGAGGAGCCGCTGCTGGCCGCGCCGACGGTGGCCGAGCTCACCACCGCCGTGCGCGGGACGCCGGTGCGCGGCGACGAACAGCTGGCCCAGCGCGAGGTGACCGGGGTGATGGTGGCCGGAATGACGGCAGACCACGTGCTGGAGCGGCTGCGCGACGGCATGGCGGTCATCACCCCCGGTGACCGCTCGGACGTGGTGCTCGCCGTTGCGAGTGCCCATGCGGCCGAAGGCTTTCCGTCGTTGTCGTGCATCGTGCTCAACGGTGGCTTCGACCTGCACCCCTCGATCGCGGCGCTGGTGGCCGGCCTGAAGCTGCGACTGCCGATCATCGCCACCAAGCTGGGCACGTACGACACCGCCAGCGCGGCGGGTTCGGCACGCGGGCGGGTCACCGTCGCCTCGCAGCGCAAGATCGACACCGCGCTGGCGATGATGCACCGCCACGTCGACGTCACCGATCTGCTCGAGCAACTCGCCCTGCCCATCCCGACGGTCACCACGCCGCAGATGTTCACCCACCAGTTGCAGGAGCGGGCCCGAGCCGACCGCAAGCGCATCGTGCTGCCCGAGGGCGAGGACGACCGGATCCTGCGCTCTGCGGGACGCCTGCTGCAGCGCTCGGTCGCCGAGCTGACGATCCTGGGCGACGAGGGGCAGGTCCGGGGGCGCGCCGCCGAACTCGGCGTCAGCCTCGACGATGCGCAGGTGATCGACCCACGCACCAGCGACCTGCACGAGCAGTTCGCCGAGAAGTACGCCGAGTTGCGCGAGGCCAAGGGCGTCACCCTGGAGCAGGCACGCGAAATCATGAATGACGCAACGTATTTCGGCACCATGCTGGTGTATCACGACATGGTCGACGGCATGGTGTCCGGCGCGGTGCACACGACGGCGCACACCGTCCGTCCGGCGCTGGAGATCATCCGCACGGTGCCGGACGTGTCGACCGTGTCCAGCATCTTCCTGATGTGTCTGCCGGACAAGGTGCTGGCCTACGGAGACTGCGCGATCGTCCCCAACCCGACACCCCAGCAGCTGGCCGACATTGCGATCAGCTCGGCGCGCACCGCCGCCCAGTTCGGCATCGACCCGCGGGTGGCCATGCTGTCCTACTCCACCGGTGACTCCGGCTCTGGCGCAGACGTGGAAAAAGTCAGGGCTGCAACGGAATTGGTGCGCTCCCGAGAACCGGAGCTGTTGGTCGAGGGCCCGATCCAATACGACGCCGCGGTGGACCCGTCGGTCGCGGCGACCAAGATGCGCGACTCGCCGGTGGCCGGTCGCGCCACGGTGCTGATCTTCCCGGACCTCAACACCGGCAACAACACCTACAAGGCGGTCCAGCGCTCCGCGGGCGCCATCGCGATCGGCCCGGTGCTGCAGGGCCTGCGCAAGCCGGTCAACGACCTGTCCCGGGGTGCGCTGGTCGAAGACATCGTCAACACCGTGGCAATCACGGCGATTCAGGGGCAGGGGCAGCGATGAGTGACCGGTCGGTGTTGGTGATCAACTCCGGATCCTCCTCGCTGAAGTTCCAGCTCGTCGATCCCGACTCCGGGGCGTCCCGGGCCGCCGGCGTCGTCGAACAGATCGGGGAGAAATCCGCCGAAGTCCCCGACCACGAAGCTGCGCTGCGTCGTGCCTTCGACATGCTGGACGACGACGGAATCGACCTGCACGACTGTGGGCTGGTCGCGGTCGGTCATCGGGTTGTGCACGGCGGCAACCGGTTTCACGAGCCGACGCGGCTCGACGACCAGGTGATCGCGGAGCTGAAGAAACTTTCGCCGCTGGCTCCGCTGCACAACCCGCCCGCGCTGGCGGGTATCGGGGTGGCCCGCAAACTGTTACCGGACGTGCCGCACGTCGCCGTGTTCGACACCGCCTTCTTCCACGAACTGCCCGCGGCGGCGCAGACCTATGCGATCGACCGCGAGCTGGCCGAGAGGTGGCAGATCCGCCGGTACGGATTCCACGGCACCTCACACGAATTCGTCAGCCGGCAGGCCGCTGAGTTCCTGGGCCGGCCGTGGTCCGAGGTGAACCAGATCGTGCTGCATCTGGGTAACGGCGCGTCCGCTTCGGCGGTGGTGGGCGGCCGGCCGGTCGAGACATCGATGGGCCTGACCCCGCTGGAGGGCCTGGTGATGGGCACCCGCAGCGGTGATATCGATCCGGGCGTGTTCAGCTATCTGTGGCGCGCGGCGGACCTCGGTGTCGAGGAGATCGAAACCATGCTGAACAAGCAGTCCGGGGTGCAGGGTCTGGCGGGCGAACGCGACTTCCGCCGGCTGCGGTCCATGATCGAATCCGGCGATGCCGCAGCAAAATTGGCCTACGACGTGTTCATCCACCGGCTGCGCAAGTACATCGGTGCCTATCTGGCGGTGCTCGGGCACTGCGATGTCATCAGCTTCACCGCCGGGATCGGCAAGCACGACGCGGTGGTGCGCCGGGACGCGCTGGCCGGACTCGGCGAGTTGGGGATCGAGCTGGACGACGAGCGCAACACGACCGGGAGCGGCGCGCGGCGGATCTCCGCCGACGGTTCGCGGATCGCGGTGCTGGTGGTGCCGACCGACGAGGAGTTGGCGATTGCGCGCGACTGCATCGGCCTGCTGAACGGATAGACGTGGGCGGTGCCCGCCTGCGGAGCAGCTGTGGATCAACGTATTCGGGGGATGCGCCGGTCGTGCGATTCTTCGCGGCGTGCAGGAACCATTCGTCGGCAGCGACGCGCTGCAGCGCGGAGTGTTGAACCGTCATCAATTGCGCACGCGATACCGGGCGGTGCTGCCCGGAATCTATCTGCCTGCGGCCGGCGAACCTTCGTTTGAGCAGCGCATTGCGGCGGCCTGGCTATGGGCGAAAGGTACCGCCGTCATCGCGGGTGCGGCCGCGGCAGGGTTGCACGGTGCCAGGTGGGTTCCGCGTGACGTGCCAATCGAACTGGTCTGCAACAACTCCCGGCCACCGCGCGGTGTCGTGACTCGGCGGTGCCGGCTGCTGGAGGGTGAGGTGCAGCTGATCGACGGCCGCTTCGTCACCACCGCGGCGCGCACCGCCTTCGACATCGGTCGGGGTGGCGCCCTGCATTCGGCGGTCGCGCGGTTGGACGCACTGGCTGCCGCGACGTTTTTCACGGTCGACGATGTCCTGGACATCGCGCAACGGCACCCCGGGTCGCCGGGGCTGCGACGGTTGGAGACGGCGCTCGAACTCGTCGACGCGGGTGCGCAGTCGCCCAGGGAGAGCTATCTACGGATGCTGCTGATCGAAGCCGGGTTTCCCCGGCCGCAGACCCAGATACCCGTATTGGGCGCTAACGGGATTCCGTTCGCTCACATCGACGTCGGGTGGGAGGAGTTCAAGGTCGGCGTCGAATACGAGGGCATGCACCATCAGACCGGGCGGGGGCGCTACGTCTACGACATCCACCGACTGGAGGACGTTCAGCAGCAGGGTTGGCTGATGGTGCGGGTAGTCGCCGAGGACCGCCCGGCGAGCATTACTCGGCGAGTGCGGGTGGCGATGGTAGAGCGCGGGTGGCCTGCGCCGGATTCGGAGCTACAGCGTTGGGTGTGAGCTGGTGGCGTCCATTGTGCAACAGTGGTTTTGAATGTGAGCGGAGGGCGGGATTCCGCCGGGCGAATTCCCGCCCAGGGTTCACACCCGGCGCCCAGGGTTCACGCTCGGCGCCCGGGCTTCAGAAAGTACTGATGGGCCGCACCTTGTTGGCCATATCCACCAGCGTGTACCGGTGCCGCTGGGTGGGCGCGACGCGGGCGAGGTTGCGCAGCGACGCCTCGACACCCAACCGCAGGCCGTGGTCGGTGAACGGAAAACCCAGGATGTGGTTGGTGCTCGCCTCGTTGTCCTGCAGCCAGTCCATCGCGCCGCCGAGCACCAGCGCGCGGATCTGCAACACGCGGGGTTCGGTGGCCGGCAGCGCCTCCACCCGGCGCGCCGCATCGCGGATCTGCTCCTCGGTGATCTCGTTCTGCGACCGCCCGGACAGCAGCGTCACCGCGCTGGTCAGCCGCGCGGTGGTGAAGTGCCGCGAGGTGGGCGGTACTTCATCGAGCGTCTGCACCGCCCCACTCCGATCACCTTGCGCGGACAGCGATCTCGCCAATCCGAAAGCGGCCGAGATCACGCCGTCGTTGGTGTTCCACACCGTCCGGTAGAACTTCTGCTCGTCCGGTTTGCCGGCCAGTTCAGCAGTGGCGGCCAGCGCCAGCTTGGGGGCCAGCTCGCCCGGGAAGGTGTCCAGCACGTCGGTGAAGTCCTTGATGGCCGAGTCATAGTCGCCGGTGAGCAGCTCGGACACGGCCCGGTACCAGACCAGCCGCCACCGCCAGCCGACCCGCGCGGCGAGGTCGTTGAGCTTGCGCGTGGCTTTGCTGACATCGCCGAGGTCCAGCAGGGCCCGGACTTCCATCAGCGGCAGTTCCACCGACTCCGAGACGTCGGCGCCGTCGGCGTCCAGCGAACCGTGGCGCGCCGCCCGCAGCGAATCCAGCGTCTGCACCGGCTGGGACAAGACGGTGGCCTGCAGCACCGGTGCGGCCACGTCAGCCGGATCGACCAGGGGGACCGACAACGCGGTGACGATCTCCTTGGCGGTCAGCTTCTCCGAATGCACCTGTCCGTCCAGGTAAACGTCGGTGTGGGCGACCAGCAGGTCCACCCCGAAGGTGGAGCGGCTCGGGCTGAAGATGGTGGACAGGCCGGGTCGCGGCACCCCGGTGTCGGCCGCGACCACCTCCCGCAACACCCCCATTAGCTGCGCGGACATCTCCTCGGCGCTGGCGAATCGCCGCCGGGGGTCCGGGTCGATGGCGCGGCGCAACAACCGGCCGAACGAGTCGTACTCGGCAAGTACCGGGTCGTCGTCGGGCAGGCCGTCCACGTAGCGGCCGTTGCGGGTGCGCAGGTTCAGCGTCAATGCGGCCAGCGTGCGGCCCACGGTGTAGATGTCGGTGGCGATGGTCGGCCCGGTCCGCACGATCTCGGGGGCCTGGAAGCCAGGGGTGCCGTAGAGGTAGCCGAACGAGTTGATCCGCGACACCGCGCCGAGGTCGATCAGCTTGAGCTGCTCCTCGGTGAGCATGATGTTCTCCGGCTTGAGGTCGTTGTAGACCAGGCCGATCGAATGCAGGTAGCTCATCGCGGGCAGGATTTCCAGGATGTAGGCGATCGCCTCGGCGACCGGCAGCTTCTCCGTCTTCCCGTTCTTGCGGCTGCGCTTGAGCGACTGGCCGCCGATGTACTCCATGACGATGTAGCCGACCGGGTCGCCGTGCTTGTCGTTGTGCTCGACGAAGTTGAAGATCTGCACGATCGACGGATGCACGACCTCGGCCAGGAACTGTCGCTCGGCCATGGCGATGGCCTGTGCCTCCGCGTCGCCGGAATGCACCAGGCCCTTGAGCACCACCGGGCGGTCGTTGACGTTGTGGTCCACCGCCAGGTAGACCCAGCCCAGCCCGCCGTGCGCGATGCAACCTTTCACCTCGTACTGCCCGGCCACGATATCGCCCGGATTCAGTTGCGGCACAAAGGAGTACGGGCTACCACAGTACGGGCACCAACCCTCCTTGGGTCCTTCCCCGCCCTTGCCTTCCGAACCGGACCGGCCGACCGGACGGCCACAGTTCCAGCAGAACCGCTTGCTTTCCGGGACGACGGGGTTCTTCATCAACGCCTTGAGCGGGTCGATGTCGGGCACCCGCGGGATCTCCACCAACCCGCCGCCGAGTTGCCGGATCGCCGGCACCGACCGCGTCGTCCCGGCGATCCGGTCCTGCGGCTGGGTGTCTATGGAGCCCAGCGAAAAGGCGATGTCGTCGCTGTCGAGATCGTCATCGTCGTCGTCGAAATCCGGCCGGAACAGCGCCTGGGTGGCTTGCGGGCGGCCGGTCGTCGCGGTCGCGCCGGTCTGCGCATCTTCCTGCTGGGGGGCCGGTTCGGTGCCCTCCAGCTCATCCTGCTGGTCCTGGGATGCCTGCTTGCTCATCAGTCCACGTACTTCGGCTGGGGCGGCAGCGGGGCGGGACCCAGGTCGGTCAACCACTTGCGGTACAACGTGTTCCAGGTGCCGTCGCCGCGGATGCGCTCGAGGGTGCCGTTGACGAACCGGACCAGGCCGGTGTTGTCCAGGTTGATCCCGATGCCGTACGGCTGGGTGGCCATGTTCGGCCCGACGATGTGCAGGTAGGGGTCTTCGCCGACCAGACCTGCCAGGATCGAGTCGTCGGTGGACACCGCGTCGATCTGGCGTTGCTGCATCGCCACCAGGCAGTCGGCCCAGTTCACCACCGAGACGATCACCGGGGGCGGCGCGATCTCGCGGATCCGGCGCAGCGAGGTGGTGCCGCGGGCCACGCAGACCCGCTTGCCGGACAGGTCGGCCACCTTGGCGATCGGCGAGTCCCGCGGCGCCAGGATGCGCTGGCTGGCGTCGAGGTACACGGTGGAGAAGTTGACCAGCTTGCGCCGCTCGCACGTGATGGTCATGGTCTTGACGACGATGTCGACCTGCGAGCGTTGCAACGCGGTGATGCGTTCGTCGGCCGACAGGATCCGGTACTCGACGTGGTTGGGGCTGCCGAAGATGTCGCGCGCCACCTCGCCGGCGATGTCGACGTCGAATCCGGTGATATCGCCGCTGATCGGGTCGCGGAAGCTGAACAGATTGCTGCCGATGTCCAGGCCGACGATCAGCCGGCCGCGGGCACGGATGCCGGCCACCGCGGCGTCGGCGTCGGCGCGGTTGGGAAATGGCCGCAAGCTGGCGGTGGGGTTGCAGTCCTGGCTGGTGCTGTCCGGCGGCAGCGGAGCCTCCATCGGCAGCTCCTGCATGCCCACCGGCGTCGGCAGTGGCAGGGTCGGCGCCGCGTCGACCTTCAGTGGTTCGGAGTGACCGCAACCGGCCAGGCCGACCGTGAGCGCAACCAGCCCGGCAACTCGTCGGATCCGGCCCCGGCGCCTCATCACCGATACTCTTTCAGCCGCGGCCACAGCCCCAGCGCGACCGCGACGGCGGCGCTCAGGCTGAGCACCACCGCGCCGATCTGCGCCCCGGCCAGTCCCCGGTAGGCATTGAGCACGTCGGTGCGCAAATGATTGCGACTCTGCTCGATGGCCTTGGTGAGTGCCTCGTCGAGCTTGTCGAAGGCGGGGGTCGAGTCGTCCTCGCCCTTGCCCAACGCCACCTGGGTGGCGGCCCGGTAGTTGCCTACCGCGATGTAGGCGTTGATCCGGTCGTTGGCCTGCTGCCAGCGCACCAGCAGTTGATCGGCACCCTGCAGATCGGGCTTGTCGACGGCGTCGTTGCGGGCCATGTACGCGTCGAGCTGGTGATGCATGGCGTCGATGCGCTGGTAGAAGGCCTGTTTGCGGACCTCCTCGTCACCGCGGCGGATCAGCGACAACGTCTCGTCGGCCCGTGCCTGCTGGGCGGTGATCGCCAGGTTGGTCACCGTCTTGAGCGACTCGGCGGCAGTGTCCTTCGCGCTACGACTCGCCGTCGTGGAAATAGCCAACGCGGTCCCCACCCACACCACCATGACGAGAATACCGAGCGCGCCGACGACCAGGCCCGGGTTTACCCGCCGCCGGGTGCGCCGCGCCAGCCAGCGATGGGAGAACGCGCCGAACACCACGGTGGTGGCCACGACCAGGATGACCGGGGCCGGGATCTGCGTCGAGGCGGTGGTCTCGCTGTCCACCCGGTTCGAGGTCGCCTGGTAGAGCCGCTGCGCGTCGGGGAGGATCCGTGACTGCATCAGCCCGGACGCCTCCGACAGGTACGACGAGCCGACCGGGTTACCGGCCCGGTTGTTGGTGCGGGCGATCTCGATGAGCCCGGTATAGACGGCCAGTTCGGCGTTGAGCCGGCCGAGCAGCTGCACCAGCGATTGGTCGGTCAGACCGCTCGAGGCCCGGGTCACCGCGACCGCGGCGTCGGTGATGGCCTGCTCGTACCGCAACCGCACAGCCCGCGGTTCGGTCTGCCCGATGAACGCCGTGGCTGCCGCCGCGTCGGCCACCGACAGTGTGGTGTACAGCCGGCCGGCCGCGAACGACAGCGGCTCGGTGTGCTCGAGCACCGTGGTCAGCACCTGCTGGCGGTGGTTGATCGTGGTGGAAGTCGCGAACGCGCTGGCCACCCCCAGGGCGGCCAACACGATGCCGATGGTCAGGATGCGGCCGGGGGTGGTGGACACGAACCACCAGCGGGGATGTGCGGGTTCGGCGGGGGAGCGCGATCCCAGTGGCTCGGTCGACGGATGCGCCAGCTCAACCGTCACTTCTGCTCAGCCCTCATCTTTCGGCCATCTCACCAACCCGTATGCGTCGAGTTTATGAGCATCTCGGCGAGGATGTGGGGAGGCGGCACGAATTGCCGCCTGCCTATCCTGAATCGGTGCGGGGCGACGGTGACGGATGGGTGATATCCGAGGGTGGCAGGCACTACTGGGGCAGATTCGGTGCGGCCGGGCTGCTGCTGCGGGCGCCCCGGCACGACGGCGCCCCTGCGGTGCTGCTGCAACATCGCGCGGTATGGAGTCATCAGGGCGGGACCTGGGGGTTGCCCGGCGGTGCCCTGGACAGTCACGAGACCCCGGAGCAGGCGGCGCTGCGTGAGGCGTACGAGGAGGCGGGTCTGGACACGCGGCGGGTGATTGTGCGTACAACGCGGATCACCGCTGAGCCACTCGATACCGAGTGGACCTACACGACCGTGGTCGCCGACGCCGAGGAAATGCTGGAGACTGTGGCCAACCACGAAACCGCGGAGATGCGCTGGGTCGGCGAGGACGAGGTTGCCAGCCTGCCGCTACACCCGGGGTTCGCCGCCAGCTGGCAATATCTGCGCGGCGTCCTGGCTACGCTGCCGCTGCAAGCGCCGAGCTGAGCGCTTGCGCTGCGGCTGTCGGATCCTCGGCGGCGGTGACGGCGCGCACCACCACGATCCGGCGTGCCCCGGCCCCGAGCACCTCAGGCAACCGCTGCACGTCGACGCCTCCGATGGCGAACCAGGGCTTGTCGGTAGCCAGCGCGGCGGCGAAACGCACCAGGTCCAGGCCCGGCGCCGATCGGCCCGGCTTGGTCGGTGTGGGCCAGCAGGGACCGACGCAGAAGTAGTCGGCCGGCCCGGCCGCGGCCGCTTCGGCTTCGGCGGCTGAGTGGCTGGACAGCCCGAGCAGCGGGTCCGGCCCGGCAATCTCGCGGGCGATAGGCAGGGGCAGGTCGCGTTGGCCCAGGTGCAGCACGTCGGCACCGGCGGCGCGGGCGATGTCGGCGCGGTCGTTGACGGCGAACAGGGCACCGTGCCGGTGGGCAGCCTCGGCGAGGATCTCGCAGGCGGCCAGCTCGTCGAGCGCTTCCAGCGGACCGAATCGCTGCTCACCGGGCGACCCCTTGTCCCGCAACTGGATGATGTCCACCCCGCCGGCCAGCGCGGCGTCGGCGAACTCGGCGAGGTCGCCGCGCTCGCGCCGGGCGTCGGTGCACAGGTACAACCGTGCTGTCGCGAGTCGGGGCTGATGCACACCGCGACGTTAGCGCGCTAGCGTGGACACGGAGAACACACGGGAGTCCCGGGTTACCGGCGGGGCTGAGAGTGGGCACAGCCGATATGGACCTGCCCTTACCGTCACACCTGATCCGGGTCATGCCGGCGAAGGGAGCAGGAATGTCGGACGCGCTCGCGGTGGTGGGCGGCGGGATCATCGGGTTGTCGGTGGCGCGCCGGGCCGCTCAGGCCGGGCTCTCGGTCACCGTGCACCGCCGCGACGACGGCGGCGCCTCCTGGGTGGCCGGCGGCATGTTGGCCCCGCACAGCGAAGGCTGGCCCGGTGAGGAGCGGCTGCTGCGGTTGGGCTTGGAGTCGCTGCGGCTGTGGCGCGACGGCGGGTTTCTGGACGGTCTGGAACCGCAGCTGGTGACCGCCCGCGAGTCTCTGGTGGTGGCGGTCGACCGGGCCGACGTCGCTGATCTGCGGACGGTGGCGGACTGGTTGTCGCAGCAGGGTCACCCGGTGGTCTGGGAGTCGGCCGCCCGGGAGGTGGAACCGCAGCTGGCGCAGGGCATCCGGCACGGCTTCCGGGCGCCGACCGAGCTGGCGGTGGACAACCGCGCGGTGCTCGACGCCCTGGCCCGGGACTGTACGCGGCTCGGAATTCACTGGGCGGGACCGGTCACCGACCTGGCCGGCGCAGCCGGCGAAACGGTGGTGATCGCCAACGGCATCGACGCTCCCGGATTGTGGCCCGGGTTGCCGGTGCGGCCGGTCAAGGGCGAGGTGCTGCGGTTGCGCTGGCGCAAGGGATGTATGCCGTTGCCGGAGCGGGTGATTCGGGCCCGGGTGCACGGCAGGCAGGTGTACCTGGTGCCGCGCCCGGACGGCGTCGTCGTCGGCGCCACCCAGTACGAGCACGGCCGCGACACCGCCCCGGTGGTCTCGGGGGTGCGTGACCTGCTCGACGACGCGTGCGCGGTGTTGCCGGCGCTGGGCGAATACGAGTTGGCCGAGTGCGCGGCCGGCCTGCGGCCGATGACGCCGGACAACCTGCCCATTGTGCGACGACTGGACGAGCGGACCCTGGTCGCCACCGGCCACGGCCGGTCCGGGTTCCTGTTAGCCCCGTGGACAGCCGAACATATTGTGTCACAACTGATTCCGGTGGGAGCGCACTGATGATCGTGATGGTCAACGAACGACAGGTCGAGGTCGGTGAGCAGACCACCGTGGCCGCGCTGCTGAGCTCGATGGGTTTCCCGGACCGGGGGGTGGCGGTGGCGCTGGATTCTTCGTTGCTGCCGCGGTCCAATTGGGCGACAACGTTGTCCGATGGTGCGCGTATCGAGGTGGTGACGGCGGTGCAGGGTGGTTGACAAGCTGACGATCGCGGACCGCAGTTTCTCCTCGCGGCTCATCATGGGCACCGGGGGAGCGGGCAACCTCGCGGTGCTGGAGGAGGCGCTCACCGCTTCGGGCACCGAGCTGACCACCGTCGCGATCCGCCGGGTGGACGCCGAGGGCGGCACCGGCCTGCTCGACCTGCTCAACCGGCTGGGCATCACACCGCTGCCGAACACGGCCGGGTGTCGCAGCGCCGCCGAGGCGGTGCTCACCGCGCAGCTCGCCCGGGAAGCGCTCAACACCAACTGGGTGAAGCTCGAAGTGATCGCGGACGAGCGCACCCTGCTGCCGGATGCCGTCGAACTGATCCGGGCAGCAGAACAGTTGGTGGACGACGGCTTCGTGGTGCTGCCCTACACCAACGACGATCCGGCGCTGGCCCGACGCCTGGAAGACACCGGATGCGCGGCGGTGATGCCGCTGGGTTCGCCGATCGGCACCGGGCTGGGCATCACCAACCCGCACAACATCGAGATGATCGTTGCCCGCGCCGGTGTCCCGGTGGTGCTGGACGCGGGGATCGGCACGGCCAGCGATGCGGCCCTGGCGATGGAATTGGGTTGTGCCGCGGTCCTGTTGGCCACCGCGGTCACCCGCGCGGCCGATCCGCCGATGATGGCCGCGGCCATGGCGGCCGCCGTCAACGCGGGTTATCTGGCCCGGCGGGCCGGTCGCATCCCGAAGCGCTTCTGGGCTCAGGCGTCCAGCCCCACCCGATGAAACGATATGTGGCACTGGGCAGTTCGATGGCCGCCGGCCCTGGGATACGGCCGCGCGCGGCGGGTGCGCCGTGGCGAGCGGGACGATCGGCGCGCAACTACGCGCACCTGCTCGCCGCACAAGCCGGCCTGGATCTGACCGACGTCACCTTCTCCGGCGCCACCACGGCGCACGTGCTGTCTGAACGTCAATACGGCGCACCGCCACAGGTGACCGCACTGGACGGGTCCGAGACATTGGTGACGGTGACCATCGGCGGCAACGACGTCGGCTATGTCCCGGCGCTGATGGCGGCGTCGCTGCCGTCAGTGGTGCGGCACCTGCCGCTGCTGGGCGGACGCATCGCGGGTCTGCTGGATCGGCAGACGCGCGATCGCGCCCTGTCCGAGGTGTTCGATTCGCTTTGCGCAGTGGGACATTCGTTGCGCGAGCGAGCGCCGCGGGCGCAGATCTTCTTTGTCGACTACCTGACGGTGCTGCCACCGGCGGGTGTGCCCGCGCCACCGCTGTCCGGCGAACATGTGGAACTGGGCCGGCATCTGGCCACTGCCCTGGAAAAGCTGACGGCCGAAGCCGCCGCGGTGACGGACTGTGCCGTGGTGCCGGCCGCGGCGGCCAGCCGCGATCATCACGCGTGGTCCCAGCAGCCTTGGACTACCAAACCCGGTGTGCCGCTACCCGGTCGGCCCGCACCGCTGCACCCGAACGGTGCCGGGATGCGGGCCGTCGCACAACTTATCCGGAAAGCGTTGTAAGGCAACGAAAACGGTCAGCCGTTGGTGTGCCACCACTTGTACAGCGACGCGGTGTCGGTGTTGGACGCGCGGATGAAGCTCAGCACGTTCTTGGCGTCGGTGGTCCAGATGACCTCGGCCTGGCCCTGATACGTGCCGCACGCCACCTGGCCGGAGGGTGTGGTGGAGCTGCCCTGGGTCCAGGTGGTGGGTGACTTGGCGTCCCCGCAGTTGGCCAGGGTGTCGTCCTTGATGCTGGCGGTGAACGCACTGCCCAGGTCGGTGGAGTTGCTGAACAGCATGTACTTGGCGACGACGGGTCCACCCTCGAGCGAGTTCTGGCCGCACTCCATGACGGCGACCATGCCGCTGGACGGGTCCGCCTGGTGACAGTTGCTCGTGGAGTAGCCCTTCGACAGCAGGCTGACGAGCGTTTCGTTGGGATCGGCATTCGCTGTCGCCATGCCCGCATAGCTGACAGTGCCAACCAGCGCCGCGGCGGATACGGCCCGCAGCAACTGTGTGAGGTGAGACATTTGTTGACTCCTTTTATTTGGTGCGACCGATGGTGCGCCTGTGCCGGTACCGGGGAGTGTATTTGTGCGGCACCGCAGAAAACAGACTTTTCCGAAAGGAATCCACGGCTCGGGTGACCGGACATCCTGCCCGGCGGCGATACATTCTGTGGGGCACTGTCTGATTGGGTGCCAATGACGGTGCATCGGTCCTCGGGGTAGCACTGAAATACGTTGTGGCGCGGTGTTTTTCGTAAGTTCTGAAAATTGCGCAAGGGCGGGCTGCCGGGGCGCGATCGCGGCTGCCGAGTTTGTGGTGCCAGCGTGCCAAGTCTCCGGTATGGTAAGCCTCGCTTCCCGCCAGCTAACTTCTCTCGATCTGGAGAATCATGACGCAACCTCCCGGTTACCCGCCGCAGCAGCCGCCCGCCGGGCAGGCGCCGAACAACAACCTGGTGTTGGCCATCTTGGCGACGATCTTCTGCTTCCCGCCCACCGGGATCGTCGCGATCGTCAAGGCCAGTCAGGTCTCGGGTCTCTGGGCGCAGGGTCAGTACGCCGAGGCGCAAGCCTCCGCCGACTCGGCCAAGAAGTGGGTGAAGTGGTCGGTCATTGCCTGGGTGATCTCGGCCGTCCTCTATGCGGTCCTCGCATTCGTGCTTGCGTCGAACGCTCCGGATACGACCACCTCGATGGCCGCAATCCTGTTCTGAGGCCGAGCACTGGCTGATCCTGTGGACACCCGCCGAGCTGGCCGGCCGTTGCGGCTGGGTCGGCCGCTGCTGGTGGCTGCGGCAGCAACAGCGGTGTGTACCGGCATCTGGCTGGCTGACCCCACCACGCCGGGCGGCCCGCTGCCGACCTGTCCCACCAAAGCGCTACTGGGGATCGACTGCCCGGGGTGTGGCAGCATGCGGATGCTGTACAGCCTGCTGCACGGGAACGTGTGGGCGGCGGCCAGATTCAACGCCGTCGCCCTGATCGCAGTGGTACTCCTGGTGTGGGCCTACGCCGCCTGGACGTACGGCCACGTGGTCGGTCGGCGGATCAAGAGTTGGCAGCACACCCGGTGGGCGGCGCTGGTGACGCTGGGGGTGTGGGTGGTCTGGTTCGTGGTGCGCAACATCCCGGTCGCGCCGTTGCGGGGACTGGCCGTCTAGTCTGGGCGCGATGGTGCACAAATCGAAGTCGCTTGCCGCGGCCCTTGCCGTGCTGGCGACGGTCGCTTTCCTCGTCACGGGTTGCGGACGGTGCGCCACGGAGTCGCAGCCCGCAGGCGGCAGCCCGGCCGCGACCGACTTCGCCACCGCAATGCGCAACAAGGTGTCCACCGACGGGATGCTGGCGCACCTGTCCAAACTGCAGGACATCGCCAACGCCAACAACGGCACCCGCGCGGTGGGCACCCCCGGCTACGACGCCAGCGTCGACTACGTCGTAGAAACGTTGCGCAACAGCGGTTTTGACGTACAGACCCCCGAATTCTCGGCGCGGGTGTTCCATGCCGAGAAGGGTTCGGTCGCCGTCGGGGACCTGACCGCCGACGCCCGCGCCCTGGAGTACAGCCGCAGCACCCCGCCCGAGGGTGTGACGGGCCCGCTGCTGTTCGCGCCCGACGGCGAGAGCCCGGGTTGCACGCCGGACGACTACGACAAGCTGCCGGTGCAGGGCGCGGTGGTGGTGGTCAACCGCGGCTCCTGCCAGTTCGCCCAGAAAGAGGACGCCGCCGCACAACGCGGTGCCGTGGCCCTGATCGTCATCGACAACGTCGACGAGCAGGCCATGGGCGGCACGCTCGGCGCGACCACCGACGTGAAGATTCCGGTGGTCAGTGTCACCAAATCCGTCGGCTTCCAGTTGCGCGCCAAGTCCGGGCTGGCGACCATCAAACTTTCGGCGACCACGCAGAACTTCAAGGCCCGCAACGTCATCGCGCAAACCAAGACGGGTTCGCCGACCGACGTCGTGATGGCCGGTGCGCATCTGGACAGCGTGCCGGAGGGGCCGGGCATCAACGACAACGGTTCCGGCGTCGCCGCGATCCTGGAAACCGCGGTGCAACTGGGAAATTCGCCGCAGGTGCACAACGCGGTCCGGTTCGCCTTCTGGGGCGCCGAAGAACTCGGGCTGATCGGCTCGCGCAACTACGTCGAGTCACTGGACATCGACGGGCTGAAGAACATTGCGCTGTACCTCAACTTCGACATGCTGGCGTCGCCCAACCCCGGTTACTTCACCTACGACGGTGACCAGTCGCTGCCGATGGATGCCCGCGGCCAGCCGGTGGTGCCGGAGGGTTCGGCCGGCATCGAGCGCACGTTGGTCGCTTACCTGAAACTGTCCGGAAAGGCCGCCCGGGACACCTCGTTCGACGGTCGCTCCGACTACGACGGGTTCACCCTGGCCGGCGTCCCGTCGGGCGGCCTGTTCTCCGGAGCGGAAGCCAAGATGTCCGAGGAGGAGGCCAAGCTGTGGGGCGGGGCGGCCGACCAGCCGTTCGACCCCAACTATCACCAGAAGGGCGACACCCTCGAACACATCGACCGAACCTCGCTGGGGATCCAGGGCGGCGGCGTCGCCTATGCAGTAGGCCTGTACGCGCAGGATCTCGGCGGCCGCAACGGGGTTCCGAGCATGGGAGATCGCACCCGTCACGTGCTCGCCAGGCCATGACCGGCCGGATCGCCGCCCTGCTGTTGACGTTGCTGCTCGCGGCATGCGCGGGTACGCCGTCTTCGCATGACCCGGCCCAGCCGGTTGCCGCACCGGACCCGGCGCGTGCGCTGGCGTCGAAGGTCACCGCAGCCGCGATGTTCGCCCATCTGCGGGCGCTGCAGGACATCGCCGACGCCAACAAGGGGAGTCGGGCTGTGGGCACACCCGGCTACGACGCCAGTGTCGACTATGTGGCTAGAACACTGCGCGCCAAGGGATTCGAAGTAGCGACGCCCCAGTTCGAGCGGCTGCGCAACACCTCGCAGGGCAAGCCGGCGCTCACCGTCGCCGGTCGCAGCTTCCCCGTCGACCAGGCTTCGCTACTGGTGCGGACGCCGGCCGGCGGCCTGAGCGGACCGGTGGTGCGACCCGCCGCAGCCGCCGGTTGTGCCGCGACCGACTATCCGGACGCGCTGCCCAAGGGCGCGATCGCAGTGGTCGACGACACCCGCTGTTCGGTGGTGGACAAGCAGAACAGCGCCGTGGCCAGGGGTGCGGCCGCGCTGATCGTGATCCAGCCCAGCGGCCAGGGGGCATCGCCCACACTGTTCAACCCCGGCTACTACAACCAGCTGACCGTCCCGGTCGCGGTGGTGGGCACCAACGGTGCCGCCGCACTGACCCGCGGCGCCGGACCGGTGCGGCTGGTGCTGGACGCCGAGAACGTCAAGGTCACCTCGCGAAACGTGTTGGCGCAGACCAGGACCGGCGCGGTCAACGAGGTGGTGATGGTAGGCACCCATCTGGACAGCCCGGCGGACAGTCCGGGCCTGAACAATGCCGGGACCGGGGTGGCCGCGGTGTTGGAGACGGCGCTGCAGCTGGGTCCCCTGCCGCCGGTGACCAACGCGGTGCGCTTCGCGTTCTGGGGGGCCGAGGAGAACGGCACCAACGGTTCGATGGACTACGTCTTCGGCCTCGACAACGAGGCGCTGAACAACATTGCACTGTATTTGAACTTCGACATGCTCGGTTCGCCTAACGCGGGGTTCTTCACCGACGACGGTGACCAGTCGGGACCGGCCGGTCCGGATGTGCCGTCGGCCGACGTGCCGCAGGGATCGGCCGGAATCGAACGGACGCTGGCCGGATACCTGAACCTGGCCGGGAAGCGGCCGGCCGACATGCCGCTGAACACCCGCACCGACTATCACCCGTTTCTCGTCGCGGGCGTCCCGGTGGGTGGCATGAACACCGGCGCTTCGCAAGTGAAAACCGCTGTGCAGGCGCGACTCTGGGGTGGTCAGCCGGGCGTGGCATTCGACCCCGGCTACCAGAGTGCACGCGACAACCTCGAAGCCGTGAACCGGGAAGCGTTGGCGGTCATGGGGTCTGGGGTGGCCTTCGCGGTGGGCACCTATGCCGACTCGGTCACCGGTGTCAACGGCGTTACCCCCCATGACAAACGTCACCGCACCCGGGTGTCTTAGCGCAACGCTGGTCACGACGTGAGCCGGGAAGTAGAGTGTGCGCTGACGTCGGCAAACTGCGGCGGCATCGTGATTGGTGTAGGAGGGTCCCATGACGGAGCAACCGCCCCACTATCCGCCGCCACCGCCCGGTGGATACGGATATCCGCCGCCGGCACCGAATCCGTACGGTGGCTATCCGCAACCCGTCGGCACCAACGGGTTGGCGATCGCCTCGCTGGTGTGTTCGCTGGTGGGGTGGATCTGCGGCATCGGCCCGATCGTGGGCCTGGTATTGGGCATCATCGCGCTGAATCAGATCAAGAAGACCGGGCAGGATGGCCGCGGCATGGCGCTGGCCGGCGTGATCATCAGCGGGATCTCGATCGTCATGATCGTGCTCTGGTTCATCTTCGTCGCCATCATGGCGGCCACCAGCAGTAGCCACGACACCGTCTCGATGATGCTGACTGCCGTTGACCCGCAGGTCTTTTCGCGAGCTGCGCTAGTCTGACGCGTTCCGGTGACCTGAACGACGCCGGTTAGAATGGGTGTCGTTGGGTCCGGCCGGGTCGGGACGGGGTTGATTCGATGAGCTTTCGGGCAGTGACGGCATGCCTCGGCGCCGTGCTGATAGTGGCGGGATGTTCGACCATGGTCGAGGGCCGGGCGGTCTCCATCCTCAACGATCCTTTCCGGGTGGGTGGCCTGCCGGCGACCAACGGCAAGAGTGGCGTGAAAGCGAACGCGCCCGCCGCGACGGGCACCGTCGTCAACACCGACAACGGACCGATCGACAAACTGTCCTTGCTCTCCATCAACGACATCGAAGAGTTCTGGCAGGCGAACTACAAGGCACCGCTGAAGGGTTCCTACAAGCCGGTCGACAAGTTCGTGTCCTACAACTCCAAGGACCGCAACAGCCCACGGGTCTGCCGCAGCCAGACCTACGACAACGTCAACGCGTTCTTCACGTCGCGCTGCAACCTGATCGCCTGGGACCGCGGGGTTTTCATGCCGACCGCGCAGCAGTACTTCGGTGACATGTCGGTCAACGGCGTGCTCGCCCACGAGTTCGGGCACGCCCTGCAGGCGATGGCCAAGCTGGTCACCCGGAAAGACCCGACCATCGTCTACGAGCAGCAGGCGGACTGTTTCGCCGGGGTGTACCTGTACTACGTGGCCGAGGGTAAGTCGCCGCGCTTCACCCTGAGCACCGGCGACGGACTCGACCATGTGCTGGCCGGGATCATCACCACCCGGGACCCGGTGATGGACGCCGACGAATCCAACGAAGACGAGCACGGATCGGCACTGGACCGGGTGAGCGCCTTTCAGATGGGCTTCGTTACCGGGACGTCGGCGTGCGCGACGATCACCAAAGCCGAGATCGAGCGGCGCCGCGGCGACCTGCCCACGACGCTGCGGGTCGACACCAGCGGATCGACGGAGACCGGTGAGGTCCAGATCAACGAAGACACCCTGAACACCTTGATGGAATTGATGGGCAAGATCTTCGCCCCGAAGAACCCGCCCAAGCTGTCACTGAAGGAAGCCGGTTGCGCCGACGCCAAGCCCAGCCCGCCGGCGTCGTACTGCCCGGCCACCAACACCATCGCCGTCGACCTGCCTGCCCTGGCCACGATGGGCAAGGTCGCCGGCGAGAACGAACACAGCCTGCCCCAGGGCGACGACACCGCGTTGTCGATCGTGATGTCGAGGTACGCGCTGGCGGTCCAGCACGAGCGCAACCTGCCGATGCAGAGTCCGTGGACCGCGCTGCGCACGGCCTGCCTCACCGGCGTCGCGCACCGCAAGATGTCCGACAACATCGAGTTGCCGTCGGGTAACTCGCTGGTCTTGACCGCCGGTGACCTCGACGAAGCGGTGGCCGGACTGCTCACCAACCATATGGTCGCCAGTGACGCCGACGGTGTCAGCGTGCCCGCCGGATTCACCCGGATCGCCGCATTCCGCTCCGGCGTCGGCGGCGAGATGGCCGGATGTTATACCCGTTACCCGGGGTAGAGTTTCGTCTCGTGACCTACGAGCCGCCGAGCTATCCGCCGCCGCCCGGTGGCTACGGATACCAGCCGCAACCAGGCTTCGGTTATCCGCCGCCGATGGGCGGTTACCCGACGCAGCAGGGCACGAACGGCATGGCGATCGCCTCACTGGTGTGTTCGGTGATCGGACCGTTCGTGTGCGGCGTGGCCACCGTTCTCGGGCTGGTGTTCGGGTTCATCGGACTCCACCAGATCAAGACCAGCGGGCAACAGGGCCGCGGCATGGCGATTGCCGGCATCATCATCAGCGCGCTCACCGTGGTGGCCGGGGTGATCATCGTGATCGCGCTGGTGCTGCTGGCACAGGCGGACTCACGCCGCCATCGTTACCACCACCGCGACTACTACGATTACTCGACCGCGATCGCCGCGACGATCAGCCGCACTCCCCAGGCGGTGTCCTGTTAGAACCACCCGATCTCGGGATGGGGCACAAGGTGTTCGGGCTCGTCGCTCAACGTCTCTTCCCGCATCCACTTGATCGCTACCCAGCAGACCAGCACCCACCCGACGGCCACGGCGGGGATCGCCCATAACCGACGGATCAGCAACGCGCTGCCGCACTGCGACGTCGCGGCCGGGGCGGCCTGCGGGGCCTGAGAGAGCTGGAAGCCGAGACCGTTGCCGCAGTTGATCCTGATGCCGTACTGGTCGTACTGGCCCAGGTACACCGGAAACCACAGCGCAGCCAGTCCGATCAGCACGAGTAGCAGGCCGGTGATTCCGAGGTAGAACTGACGGTGACTCACGTTTGCTCCCGGCGATGTTAATGGTCGGTACGGTGTCGAAATTCAGGTCATGCAGACATTGGCGAACAGTAGGACGGGCCATGAAACGATCGACCCCAGGAACGACACGGCCAGATCGGCGCCCTGCAGATCGCGCAGATGATCGGTGTGCGTCGCTGACCAAACCACCCCTACCAGCAGATATGGGGCACCGAGCCCGATCCCGATGGCCAGCAGCTGGGCGACGGAGAGCTCGAAGCTCAACACCCGGCGAATTCTTTCCAACACGACGCCCCGCCACCAGTCGGCCTACCCCACGGACGTGCACTATGTTAATGGACATTCCAGCACGACGGTAGTCTGGGTGGTGCGGAGCAGGGCGTTTCAGCCCACTGCGGTTGCCAGCCGGAGCGCCGCGGCAACCGCCAGACCGGCGACGTCGAACTTCTTCGAAGCGAGGTCGTGGCGGGCGCCGGTGATCTCGACGATCTCGGTCGGTGCGCAGATGAGCGCAGCGGCGTCGCGCAGTTCGGTGATCGTGCCGAACGGATCGGACGTGCCGTGGGTGAACACCGTCGGCACCGTGATGTCCGGCAGATGTTCGGTGCGGGAACGCTCCGGCTTGCCCGGTGGGTGCACCGGATAGGAGAACAGGGTGAGCACATCCAGTGGCTGGCCCCCCGCGGCCACCATGGATGTCTGCCGGCCGCCGTAGGAATGTCCGCCGGCGATCAGCGGTCCGTCGCTGAGTCGCCGGCACACCTCGATCGCCTCGATGATCCCGGCCCGGTCGGTGGCCGCCGAGCCCGACGGCGGGCCTGCTGCGCGGCGTCGGCGGTACGGCAGGTTGTAGCGCACCGCGAGCCAGCCGCGCTGGGCCCACTGTGCGCAAATCTGTTGCAGTAGTGCGGAATCCCGATTGCCACCGGCGCCGTGGGTCAGCACCACCACCCCATGTGGGGTGCCTTCGGGCCGATGCGCGACACCTGCGATGTCGTCGAGGTTCACCGGTGCAGCCGGAACAGGGGAGAGGCCGGACCGTGGCCGCGGCCCAGCGGATAGGCGGCCCGCAGCGATTCGGTGACCCAGCGCTTTCCGAAGCGCACGGCGTCGGGCACGGTAAAGCCGTGGGCCAGCGCGCAGGCCACCGCCGACGCCAACGTGTCACCGCCGCCGTGGTCGTCGCCGGTGGCGATCCGGGGCTGGTCGAACTCGTAGAAATCGCAACCGTCGTACAGCAGATCGCAACTGGACTGCGAGGTCCGCAGGTGCCCGCCCTTCACCAGCGCCCACCGCGGGCCCAGGGCATGCAGTGCCTCGGCCGCGGCGCGCTGGGACGCGGCGTCGACCACCTCGATATCGACGATCAGCCGTACCTCGTCCAGGTTCGGCGTCACCAACGTGGCCAACGGAAACAGTTGGGTGCGAAGCGATTCCAGCGCATCCCGGGCCAGCAGCGGATCCCCGTGCATGGACGCGCAGACCGGGTCGACGACCAACGGCGCCTGCGGGTCGAGGCGTTGCCAGGTGGCGGCCACCACCTCGATGATGGACGACGACGCCAGCATCCCGGTCTTGGCCGCCTGGATGCCGATGTCGGTAACCACCGCTTCGATCTGCCCGGCCACCACCGCGGTGGGAACCTCGTGAAAACCCTTGACGCCCAAGGTGTTCTGGATGGTCACCGCGGTGACGGCGACGCAGGCGTGCACGCCCAGCAGCGCCATGGTGCGCATGTCGGCCTGAATGCCCGCGCCGCCCCCGGAGTCCGACCCGGCGATCGTCAGCACCCGCAGCGGCGTTGCGCCCGGTGCCGGCAGGGGCAGGTAGGTCACTGCTGGGCGAGCGGCAGATACACCCGGTTGCCGTGGTCGGCGAACTCGCGGGACTTCTCTGCCATGCCGGCGGCCAGCATGGCGTCCACATCTGCCTCGGTTTCCAGTCCGTGCTTGGCGGCGAAGTCCCGCACATCCTGGGTGATGCGCATCGAGCAGAACTTCGGCCCGCACATCGAACAGAAGTGCGCGGTCTTGGCGGGTTCGGCCGGCAGCGTCTCGTCGTGGTACTCCCGTGCGGTGTCGGGATCCAGCGACAGGGCGAACTGGTCGTTCCAGCGGAATTCGAAACGTGCTGTGCTCAAAGCGTTGTCGCGGTCCTGCGCGTGTGGATGGCCCTTGGCCAGATCACCTGCGTGCGCGGCGATCTTGTAGGCGATCACGCCGTCTTTGACGTCCTTGCGGTCCGGCAGGCCGAGGTGCTCCTTGGGGGTGACATAGCAGAGCATCGCGGTGCCGGCTTGGGCGATGATCGCCGCGCCGATCGCCGAGGTGATGTGGTCGTAGGCCGGCGCGATGTCGGTGGCCAGCGGCCCCAGGGTGTAGAACGGTGCCTCCTCGCACCACTCCTCCTCCAGCCGAACGTTTTCCACGATCTTGTGCATCGGGACGTGGCCCGGGCCTTCGATCATCACCTGCACCCCGTGGGCTTTGGCGATCTTGGTCAGCTCGCCCAGGGTGCGCAACTCAGCGAACTGGGCGGCGTCGTTGGCGTCGGCGATGGAACCCGGCCGCAGCCCGTCGCCCAGGGAGAACGTGACGTCATAGCGGGCCAGGATGTCACAGAGTTCCTCGAAGTGGGTGTACAGGAACGACTCCCGGTGGTGCGCCAGGCACCATGCCGCCATGATCGACCCGCCGCGGGACACGATGCCGGTGACGCGCTTGGCCGTCAGCGGCACGTACCGCAGCAGCACACCGGCGTGCACGGTCATGTAGTCGACACCTTGCTCGCACTGTTCGATCACGGTGTCGCGGTACAACTCCCAGGTCAACTCGGTCGGGTCACCCTTGACCTTCTCCAGTGCCTGGTAGATGGGCACCGTGCCGACCGGGACCGGCGAGTTGCGCAGGATCCATTCGCGGGTTTCGTGGATGTTCTTGCCGGTGGACAGGTCCATGATGGTGTCCGCGCCCCAGCGGGTGGCCCACACCATCTTGTCGACCTCCTCGGCGATGGAGGAGGTGACGGCGGAGTTGCCGATGTTGGCGTTCACCTTCACCGCGAACGCCTTGCCGATGATCATCGGCTCGATCTCGGGGTGGTTGTGGTTGGCCGGAATGACGGCCCTCCCGCGGGCCACCTCGTCCCGCACCAGCTCGGCGGGCATGCCTTCGCGCACCGCGATGTAGGCCATCTCCGCGGTGATCTCACCGGCGCGGGCGCGCTGCAGCTGGGTGCCGCGGTCGCGGACCACACCCGGGCGCGGCGGCAGGCCGGCGTTCAGGTCGATCACGGCGTTCGCGTCGGTGTAGGGCCCGGACGTGTCGTACAGGTCGAAGTGATCCCCGGTGGACAGGTGCACCCGCCGGAACGGGACCCGCGCCGCGGGGACGCCCTCCACCTCGCGGTAGGTCTTGCTGCTGCCGGCGATCGGGCCGGTGGTGACGGACGGTTCGACGGTCATGGTCATGGCTATCTCCCTACGCCGGCATTACCCGGTCAGGTTCGTACGGTCGACGGCCCCGAGCCGTCCTCTCAGCGCACCGGGCGTGCGCTCCCGCGTCATTTTCGGTTGGATGGCTCCCACGCTAGCGCAGCGCGCACCGGCCCGGGTATCAGTCGGCCTCTTCCAGGGCCTCGCCGAGTTCCTCGAGGACCTGGTTGTGGTGGTTGCTGGCCAGCAGGTGCCCGGCGGTGATCACCAGGGCGACGGGCCAGTCGATCAGTTCGAATGCCGCCAGGGCCGCGATCCCGCCGTAGTAGGCCAGCTGTTCGGGCGGCGGTATCTGGACCTTGCCCAGGATCGGCAGGTTGATCACGAACGTCTGGGCCTGCCGGATCTGGGACACCGCCTCGCGCTGGGAGGTAACGGAGCGATCTTTCTTTTCGGCCATCATTTGCCTTTCAGTAACGAAGGGTTTGCCGTCGTGCCCGGTGGGGCGGTCACCGTCGAGGTATGACGACGACAGATGCACTGCGTGACCCGCTGGCTGCGTCGTGCGCCCGGTTGCTGCAGAGGCCGTTGACGGAGCTGTACGCCCTGCTGTGGCGGGCGGGGGTGCTGGAGGTGGTCTCGGATCAAACTCCTCGCCCTGTCACGGTCCGCGCGTCGCGGTGTGATTGCTCGCGCGCAACCGGCTGACGACGGAATCAGTTCGTACTGCGCAGGCTGGTGCTACCGGCCCGGCGCCCGGCGACCTTTTTGGCCGGTGCCTTCCGGGCTGTCTTTGTCGCTGTCTTCGGTGCTTCGGCGGCGGCCGGTTCGTCCGGCACCGGGGTGAGCTTGGCCGGGGCCTGCACGCCGGCCGGTTCCGGGGCGTTGTTCAGTTTGCGCAGCAACAGCGCTCCACCGCCGACCGCCAACAGGATGGGCCACTCGATGAGACCCGCGGCGCCGATCGCGCCGATCGCCAGCGCGGCGGCCGGAGTCGACTTGCTGCCGGTGCCGATGCCCTGCTGAATCCCCTCGGCGGCGCCCTTGACCCCGCCGACGATGCCGTTGACCGTCGCCCCGCCGACGGCGCCGGCAGCGGCGGTGGTTGCCGTCGCGGCCCGACTGAGTGTCCGACCTACCGTGCGAAAAGCTCCGTCAACGACACCCATGATCACTCCCTGGCCTTGGCTACTCTGCTTGTATACCCCCCGGCCGCGTTCTTCACCAGAAACAACAACGAATTTCACAGCATCTTGGAAGGTCAGGGGCGTAGGTCCACCAGGACCGGCGCGTGATCGCTGGGCGCCTTGCCCTTGCGCTCCTCGCGGACGATCTGTGCGTCCACCACCCGCTCGGCCAGCGCCGGGGAGCCAAGGATGAAGTCGATGCGCATGCCCTGCTTCTTGGGGAAGCGCAGCTGGGTGTAGTCCCAGTAGGTGTATACCCCCGGTCCCGGCGTGAAAGGCCTTACCAGGTCAGCGAATTGTGCGTCGACGATGGCCGCGAACGCACGGCGCTCCGGTTCCGAGACGTGGGTGCAGCCGGCGTAGTACTCGGTGCTCCAGACATCGTCGTCGGTGGGCGCGATATTCCAGTCGCCGACCAGCGCGATGGGCGCGCCGGGATCCTCGCGCATCCAGCCGGCAGCGGTATCGCGCAGCGCGGCAAGCCAATTCAACTTGTAGAGGTAATGCGGGTCGTCGAGGGTGCGGCCGTTCGGCACGTACAGGCTCCACACCCGCACCCCGCCGCAGGTGGCGCCGAGCGCACGGGCTTCGGCCGCCGCCGCCACGTCGGGTTTGGCGCTCCAGGTCGGCTGGCCGTCGAAGCCGACCTGCACATCGGACAGCCCGACCCGGGAGGCGATCGCCACCCCGTTCCATTGGTTGAAGCCGACATGGGCCACCTCGTAACCGATTTCGTGGAACGGCAGGGCCGGAAACTTTTCATCCGAACACTTGGTCTCCTGCATGGCCAGCACGTCGACCTCGGCGCGCACCAGCCAGTCGAGGACCCGGTCCAGCCGGGAGCGGATCGAGTTGACGTTCCAGGTGGCCAACCGCAGCCGGTCGCCGCCGGCGGGGGTGTCGGGCATGGCGTTCTCCTCTCTAGTCCGGTGTCCAGTCCGGTGCTGCGCGGAAATACCGGCGGCGATGGTGCAGGCGGAAACCCTGCAATTCGGCCGTGCCGGTCGGCTCGGTGTCGGGTATGCAGCGGTACGCGTGATCAGCCTCGCGCACCAGGACCCGTTCGGTACGCTCGCAGCACCAGCCGGCCGGCGGCGACAGCAACCGGTCCGGGATGACCACCCGCGGCGGCAGGCCTCGCGCGGTGTACCAGGCGGCGATCGCGCCGATGGCTGCTGAATCCGCCGAAAGATCAAGCGGCACAGCAGAATTGGTGGCCAGTTCAACGCCGTCACCGGCGCGCAGCAGCCAGCCCGACAGCCGGCTTTCCTCGGCGCCGGGCCGGGCCTCGGCGGCCCGGCGCTCGAGCGCCCGGATGTCGGCAGTGCGCACCGGAGCGTCGGTCAGGACCCGCAGGGCCACCACGTCGTCGGGCCGAACCTGGACCACTGCACCGGATTTCGTCTGTACGCGCACCGCGGGATCGACCGCCAGCAACCGGCCCACCGCGTCGGTCAGCGGCGGGACCGATCCGGCCGGCCGGCGGTAGCGCAGCGTCACCCGCGTCCCGGGCGGCGGCCAGGCAACCATCAGTGACCGAACGGGTCGGGCCCCTCGCCCGGCGTCCAGGACAAGCCCGGCACGCCCCAGCCGTGCGACTTGACCGCCCGCTTGGCCGCGCGTGCGTGCCGGCCGATCAACCGGTCGAGATAGAGGAATCCGTCCAGATGCCCGGTCTCGTGCTGCAACATGCGCGCGAACAGCCCGGTGCCTTCGACGCTGACCGGTTTGCCGTCGGCGTCCAGGCCGGTGACCTTCGCCCAATCGGCCCGTCCGGTCGGAAAGGACTCGCCCGGCACCGAGAGGCACCCTTCGTCGTCGTCGTGGCCGGCTGACGGCATGGTCTCGGGAATCTCCGACGTCTCCAGCACCGGGTTGACCACCACCCCGCGCCGGCGGCTGGTCAGTCCCCGGTCGTCCGAGCAGTCGTAGACGAACAACCGCAGGCCGTGCCCGATCTGGTTGGCCGCGAGTCCCACACCGTGGGCGGCGTCCATGGTGTCGTACATGGTCTGGATCAGCTCGAGCACCTCGGCCGGCAGCGACCCGTCGGCGCCGACCGGGACAGGCGTCGTCGGAGTGTGCAAAACCGGATCTCCCACGATGCGGATGGGTACGACTGCCATGGTCGGCTAGCTTAGGCGAGTTGCGCGAACGGTCCCGCAAAGGTCTACGCCGACGCGCGGGTCTGCATTCCGGCGCAACACATTGCGGCGTGGTTCAATATTCGCGCACAACATTGCCCAGCATTCGCCGAAAGGGTCCAGGGGAAGCAATATGGACAGCGCCATGGCGCGGGCACATCGAGCGGACGACGACTCGGAGATCGCAGACGGGCTGACCCGGCGCGAGCATGACATCTTGGCTTTCGAACGGCAGTGGTGGAAATTCGCCGGCGTCAAGGAAGACGCCATCAAGGAGCTGTTCTCGATGTCGGCGACGCGCTACTACCAGGTGCTCAACGCGCTGGTCGACCGGCCCGAAGCGCTGGCCGCCGACCCGATGTTGGTGAAGCGGTTGCGGCGGCTGCGGGCCAGTCGTCAGAAGGCCCGCGCCGCGCGGCGGCTGGGCTTCGAGGTCACCTGACCGGTCCGCGCCCTTTGCGGGTTCTGGCCGTGCGCTGGTTACAGTGGCTTCGATGAACGAGCGCGTACCCGACTCGACGGGGCTTCCGCTGCGGGCCATGGTGATGGTGCTGCTCTTCCTGGGCGTGATTTTCCTGTTGCTCGGCTGGCAGGCCCTGGGTTCGGCCGGCAAGGCCGACGAGGAGTCGTCGTCGGCGGTCACCACGATGTCCAGCACGTCGGCGCCGACCTCGACCAGTCCCAAACCGGCGGCCAACCAGGCCGAGGTGCGGGTGTACAACATCTCCTCGCGGGAGGGCATCGCCAAGACTGCCGCCGACGATCTCAAAGCGGCCGGCTTCAAGGTGACCGAGGTGACCAACCTCGCGGTCGCCGATGTGACGGCGACCACGGTGTACTACGGCGAAGACAGCGAGAAGGCCACCGCCGAAGCGGTCGGGACCAAGCTGAACGCCCCGGTGGAGAAGCGCATCGCCGCACTCGCCGACCAGCCCCCCGGCGTCATCGTTTTAGTGACGGGTTGAGGCCCGGTTCGACGGGTCGTCAAGATAGGCTCACGGCTATGTCAAAGCCCGCCGGTCCCGTTGTCCGTCCCGCAGGTCGCACGTCCGCAGCTGCCGCCAAGTCCGCTCTGGTCGCGGCCGCGTGCGTCGCGGTCTTAGGTGCGTGCTCGTCGCCGCAGCAAGCGGCGACCACGACCGGTACCCCGCCGACGGTCTGGACCGGCACCCCGGCGCCGTCGACCTCCGGCCACGCCGAGCCCGCGCCCAGCACCCAGGAGGCGCCGCCGTCCGGGCAGACCATCACCACTGTGCTCAAGGGGTCGTCCGGCCAGGAGGTCGCGACGGCGAAGTTCGATTTCGCCAACGGCTATGCGACCGTGACGATCACGGCCACCAGCAGCAGCGGGCTCGCGCCGGGATTCCACGGCGTGCACGTCCACAGCGTCGGCAAATGTGAGGGCGATTTCGCCTCCGCCGGTGGGCACCTCAAGGTGCCGGGCGCCACCGGCCATTCCAGCGGAGACCTGACCTCGCTGCAGGTGCGTAAGGACGGGGCGGCGCTGCTGGTGACCACGACCGACGGCTTCACCATGGACGACCTGGTCGGCGGTGCGAAGACGTCGATCATCATCCACGAGGGCCCGGACAACTTCATGAACATCCCGAATCGCTACCAGGTCAACGGGGCACCCGGTCCCGACGAGACGACGATGACTACCGGTGACGCCGGCAAGCGGGTGGCGTGCGGTGTCATCGGGTCCGGGTAAGGGAAGCCGGGCGCGCAACCGCATCGATTTCGCTCGTTCGCCCCGTCCGACGGTCGGCGTCGAATGGGAGTTCGCGCTGGTCGATGCGCAGACCCGCGATCTGAGCAACGAGGCCACCGCGGTGATCGCCGAGATCGGCGAAAACCCGCGCGTGCACAAGGAATTGCTGCGCAACACCGTCGAAGTCGTCAGCGGCATCTGCGAGAACGCCGCTGAGGCCATGCACGACCTGCGCGACACGCTGGGCCCGGCCCGGCGCATCGTCCGCGACCGCGGCATGGAGCTGTTCTGCGCCGGCACCCACCCGTTCGCCCAGTGGTCCAGTCAGAAGCTCACCGACGCACCGCGTTACGCGGAGCTGATCAAGCGCACCCAGTGGTGGGGCCGCCAGATGTTGATCTGGGGTGTGCATGTGCACGTCGGGATCTCGTCGGCGTACAAGGTGATGCCGATCATCTCCTCGCTGCTCAACCAGTATCCGCACCTGCTGGCGTTGTCGGCGTCGTCGCCGTGGTGGGGTGGCGTGGACACCGGATATGCGAGCAATCGCTCGATGATGTTCCAGCAGTTGCCGACGGCCGGTCTGCCGTTTCAATTTCAGGCGTGGTCGGAATTCGAGGGCTTCGTCTACGACCAGAAGAAGACCGGGATCATCGATCACGTCGACGAGGTCCGTTGGGACGTCCGGCCTTCCCCGCACCTGGGCACCATCGAGGTGCGCATCTGCGACGGTGTCTCCAACCTGCGTGAGTTGGGTGCGCTGGTGGCGTTGACGCACTGCCTGATCGTGGATCTGGACCGTCGGCTGGAAGCCGACGATCCGTTGCCGACCATGCCGCCCTGGCACGTGCAGGAGAACAAGTGGCGGGCCGCCCGCTACGGGCTCGACGCAGTGATCATCCTGGACGCCGACAGCAACGAGCGGCTGGTCACCGAGGATCTCGACGAGGTGCTGACCCGGCTGGAGCCGATCGCCAAGTCGTTGCGGTGCGCCGACGAGTTGGCTGCCGTCGCCGACATCCCCCGCCTGGGCGCGTCCTACCAGCGACAGCGGCGGGTGGCCGAGGAGCACGACGGCGACCTGCGCGCAGTGGTCGACGCGCTGGTGGCCGAGTTGGACATCTAGGCGCGCACCCGATCCCGGTCGACGGCCGCGGCCACCCGGTGCAGCATCCGGCGCACCGCGACGCGGTGGCCGCCGGAACCGATGACCAGTGCGCGGTACACCTTGCCGCGCAGGCCGGGAAACTCCGCAAACGTCAGTGCCCGCAACCGTACTGCGTCTCCGTCCGGATCGAGCTCGAACACCAGCCGATAGATGGCGAACGGATGGCGGCCCTTGAGTGCCAGCCGCTGCGGGGCGTCGCCTCGTCCAGCTGGAAACCGACCGGAACCGTGGTCGGGTCGAGGGGATCGCGGCACATGGTGCGCAGCAGCGCCGACCAGGTGTCAGCGGCCGAGGCCCGCACCGGGATACCATACTCATCAATATAGGGTAATCGTTTCATATAGAAGGACTGTACTAGATCATGGCGCCGCCACGGAAGCATGAGACCGACGTCATTCTCGATGCCACGCGGTCCCTGATTCTGGGGCACGGACCGCGGGCGGCGAGCGTCGCGGCGATCGCCAAAGCCAGCGGCGCCCCGGCCGGCACCCTCTACCACCGGTTCGGCAACCGCGACGGGGTGGTGATCGCGGCCTGGTTGCGCGCACTGCAGCGCTTCCAGACGCGCGCGATGGCGGCGACGGCGCCGACCCCGGAGGGGACGGCCGTGGCAATGGCGGCCGCTGCGATCGACTTCGCCCGCGACCTGCCCGACGACGCCCGGTTGCTGCTGACGGTCCGGCCCGGTGACCTGGTCGACGGCCGGCCGGGTGCGGAGTTTCAGCACACCCTCGCCGCGATGAACGCGCCGCTGGCCGCGCGGGTGCGCGAGTTGGCGATCGGACTCTACGGGAGCGGTGCGGCGCGCGCCGTGGACGCGGTCAATCGCGCCGTGGTCGACCTGCCCTACGCGGTGGTGCGCCGCCACGCCTACGACGATCCGCTGCCCGAGTGGCTGGCGGCCGATGTCGCGGCAGCCGCCCGGTCGCTGCTGCGTGGCTATGCTGAACCGGGGGTGAGGCGCGATGAATCGTGAACCGGTGGTAATGCCCATGTTTCCGCTTGAATCGGCGCTGCTGCCCGGAGAGATCCTGCCGCTGCGTATCTTCGAGCCCCGCTATACCGCGCTGGTGCAGGACTGCATGGGCAGTCAGAATCCCCGCTTCGGGGTGGTGCTGATTTCGCGCGGGCGCGAGGTCGGTGGCGGCGATGCGCGCAGCGACATCGGGGTGGTGGCCACCATCACCGATTACGCCGCTGCCGACTCGGGCCGTTATGTGTTGCGGTGCCGGATCGGCGACCGGATCCGGGTGCGCGAATGGCTGCCGGACGATCCGTATCCCCGTGCGCGCGTAGAGATTTGGCCCGACGAATCGGGGCCGCCGGTGACGGCGGCACTGTTCCGCGACGTCGAGGACCGGGTGCTGGCATTGTTCGAGCGGATCGCCGCGGTGCAGGGAGTGCAGCTACCGGACCGCGCCGAGCTGTTCGACTATCCGGGTGCAGAGCCCAGAGACAACGCAAAGCTGTTGTACGCCTTGGCAACTCGCGTCCCGATGGGTCCGGCCGATCGGTATGCGGTGCTCGCGGCGCCGTCGGCGGCCGACCGGCTGGCCGCCCTGCTCGAAGCGGTGGACTCGGTGACCGCGGTGATCGAGTTTCAGCTCTCCGAGTAGTCGCCGTCGGAATCCGCGGGGTCGGTGACCGGCACCAGCGGCAACGCTGCCAGCGGAAAGACACTCGACACCGCGAAGGCCAGCGGATACCCGGCCACCACAATCAGCTGGGCGAACACCGGGGGCGCAACGGCGACCACCAACCGCTCGAAGGTGTTCTGCTTCCCCAACGCCCACCCGCTCCAGAACGGCCCGGCTATCTCCGGGATCTTGGTGAACGGCAGACCGTTGTCGCCGGTGATCGCCGACGCGACGACCATCAGGCCCACCGATACCGGCCAGTTCAGCTGATCGGCCAGCGCGAGCAGCATCATCACCGCGGCAGTGACCACGGCGATCCACCGGACCGGCCGCATCCGCGACCCGATGGCATCCGCCCACCGTCCGGCAGCGATGCGCACCGCCGCGCCCAGCAGTTGCGAAGCGCCGACCAGCACACCGGCCCACGCCATCGACAGGTGGTGCTCCTGGAGAAACCAGACCAGCATGAAGGTCAGCACCACCGGCTGCGGCACCATCAACAGCGCGGAGGCAAAGTGTATGCGCCACAACGAGGTTCCCCGGTACAGGTCGGCCAACTCGCGCATCGGTACGTGCGATCTGTGTTCGCGCGGCGGGTCGCGCACGGCCAACGCGCTGGCCACCGCGGCCAGTGCACACAGACCCGCGGGGAACAACAGCGCCGCCGACATGTGGTGTCTACCGAGTTCGGGAATGACCAGTGCGGCCACCGCGATTCCCAGCGGTTGCGCGGTCTGCCGTATCCCCATGGCCAGCGCCCGCCGATGCTCGGGGAACCAGCCGGTGACCAGCCGGCCGCTGGCCGTGATGCAACTGGCCGCGGCCATGCCGCCGAGCACCAGAAACGTGCCGACCAGCAGCATCGAATGCACCGACGCCGCGGCGAAGCCGGCCGCCGCGGTGAGCCCCAGGCCCGCCGACAGCACGATCCGCTCGCCGACGCGGTCCAGTAGGTGGCCCCACGGGATCAGGGTCAACATCATGCCGACGCTGGGCATCGACGCCAGCAGGGCCGCCTGCACCAGGCTCACGCCCCGATTGCCCAGGGTGGGGATTAGAAAGGCGACCCCGTTGATGAACACGTTGGCCGACAGCGTCGCCAGCTGGGAGACCGTCAGCATCGACCAGCGCCTGGCCGCACTGACCTCCGAGATCGCCGTCGTCACCGCTGATTACCCCCGCCCCACCGAGCAGCGATACCCGGTGCGGGGTCGGGCAAACGCGGCTAGACCGCCTTGGCGAAGGCGCGCAGCGACTCCACCTGTAGCGGGTCCAGCGAGGGGCGCACCTTACCGCGGGCGGTGGCCAAGTCGGCGGCGGTGACGTCGGCGGCGTCGATGGAGCGCCGCATCGCAGCCAGCGCGGCCTCGCGCAGCAGCGCGACGCAGTCCGCGGCGCTGTACCCGGACAAATCGGCGGCCACCGCGTCCAGGTCGACGTCGGAACTCAGCGGGATCGACTTGCCGGCGGTGCGCAGGATCTCGCGCCGGGCGTCGGCGTCGGGCGGCTCGACGAACACCAGTCGTTCCAGCCGGCCCGGCCGCAGCAGGGCCGGGTCGATCAGGTCGGGCCGGTTGGTCGCACCCAGCACCACGACGTCGCGCAGCGGGTCGATCCCGTCCAGCTCGGTCAGCAGCGCGGCCACTACCCGGTCGGTCACGCCGGAGTCGAAGCTCTGGCCGCGGCGCGGCGCCAGTGCATCCACCTCATCGAGGAACACCAGCGACGGCGCGGAATCGCGGGCCCGGCGGAACAACTCGCGGACCGCCTTCTCCGACGAACCCACCCACTTGTCCATCAGCTCGGAGCCCTTGACGGCGTGCACGCTGAGCTGGCCGGTGCTGGCCAGCGCGCGCACCACGAACGTCTTGCCGCAACCGGGCGGGCCGTAGAGCAGCACCCCGCGGGGCGGGTCCACCCCCAACCGGGAGAAGGTGTCCGGGTGCTGCAGCGGCCACAGCACCGATTCGGTCAGCGCCTGTTTGGCTTCGGCCATGTCGCCGACATCGGCCAGCGTGACGTTCCCGACGCTGACCTCTTCGCCGGCCGACCGGGACAACGGGCGGATCACGGTCAGCGCCCCCAGCAGGTCCGCCTGGCTCAGCTGCGGCGGACGCCCGTCGGCGCTGGCCCGCGAGGCGGCCCGCAGCGCGGCTTCCCGGATCAACGCGGCCAGGTCGGCCACCACGAATCCCGGTGTCCGGCTTGCGATTTCGTCCAAATCGAGAGCACCGGCCGGGACTTCTCTGAGTAGCGCGTCAAGCAGTGCCCGGCGAGTCGCCGCGTCGGGCAGCGGCAGGCTCAGCTCGCGGTCGCACAACTCCGGCGACCGCAACCGCGAGTCGATCTGGTCGGGCCGCGCGGTGGTGGCGATCAACGCGACGCCGTCGGTGGCCACCGCGGTGCGCAACTCGGCCAGTACCAGCGACGCCACCGGTTCGGGGGTCTGCGGCAACAGGGCGTCGACGTCGGTGATCAGCAGCACCCCGCCGCTGCTCGTCGCCGCGGTCACGGCCGCGGTCACCGACTTGAGCCGGTCCTCGGCGGCCAGGGCGCCCACTTCGGGACCGTCCACCTGCACCAGCCGCCGTCCGGCGCACACCGCACGCACCAGCGTCACCTTGCCGACCCCGGCCGGTCCGGACACCAGCACACCCAGGTTGGTGTCGGCGCCCAGGGTCTTGAGCAGGTGCGGCTCGTCCAGGGCGAGCTTGAGCCATTCGGTCAGCTTGGCGGCCTGCGGTCCCGCGCCCTTGAGTTCTTCGACCTGGATCTGCGGGCTGACCACCTCGGCCGTCTCCGACGCGGCCGGCCGCTGCGCGACCAGCGTTCCCCAGGTGACCAGCGTGTTCGGTTGCACGCTGACCGGCCCGTCCGGATCCACACCGGTGACGGTCAACAACTCCGAGGTCCAGCTGATCCCGACCGAGGAGGCCAGCGCCCGGGTGGCCGCCGAGGTCGAGGTGCCCGGGCCCAGGTCGCGGGGCAGCAACGAGACCGCGTCGCCGACCATCATCACCTTGCCCAGCAGCGCCTGGCGCAGCGTCGCCGACGACAGCGATTGGGCCGCCAGCGTCGAGCCGCTGAGGGTGACCGTCCGGGCCCCGTAGACGGTGACCGCACGCAGGATCACCTCGATGCCTTCCCGCAGTCCGGCGTTGGACAGCGTGACGTCGTCGAGCAGCGCGATGCCGACGGGGATGTCGCCGGCGGCCATGCCCACGACGGCCGCGGTGGTGCGTGAGCCGGTCAGCGACACCGCGTCCCATTCCCGGATGCCCAACGCCGCGATGGCACTGGGATGCAGCCGCACCACCCCGCGCCGTGAGTCGACCGCGGACGTATTCAGCCGCGCGGTGAGGGCGAGCTGGTCGGGGCGGGTCACGTTACCGGCCCGGCTTGCGCAACCCGAGCCGTGCCATCGAGCGGCGGTGCGGCGCCGCCCGACGGGTCGCGCGCTGCGCCGCCCGCCACTGCTTGGGCTTGTCGTCCCACACCTCAGGGTGTTTGGCCAACCAGCGCTTGCTGCGCACCGCGAACGGGATATGGCACACGTAGGAGATGATGATCACCCAGATCAGGATGTAGGGCACCACCACCGCGGCCGCCGCCACGATCGCCACCACGGCCAGCAACAGCACCGCCAGGTTCGGCGGTACCGCGAAGGTGTGGACCTTCTTCATCGGGATGGCGCTGACCATCAGCAGCGACGTCCCGGTGATCCAGGCGGCCAGCACCCACTGGTTGGACCACCAGCCGTCGTGCCCGAACTGCAGTTTGAGGCCGATGGTGCCGATCATGGACACTGCACCGGCCGGCGCGGGCATGCCGACGAAGAACTCCTTCGCGTACGGCGGCAGGCTGCCGTCGTCGGCCTGCGCGTTGTACCGGGCCAACCGCAAGACCACGCACACCGCGTACAGCAGCACCACCATCCAGCCGATCGGCGACTTCTCCAGCAGCGTCACGTAAACCACCAGCGCCGGTGCCACCCCGAAGTTGACCGCGTCGGCCAGCGAATCGATCTCGGCGCCCATCCGCGACTGGGCGTTGAGGATGCGCGCCACCCGGCCGTCCAGGGCGTCGAGGATGGCGGCGACGGCGATCAGCGCCATCGCCGGTATCGGCTTGTCGTCGAGCGCGAACTTGATGGAGGTCAGGCCGGCGCAGATGGACAGCACGGTCATGGCGCTGGGCAGCAGGTGCAGATCCACCGTTCGCCGGATGCGAGGCTTGTCGATCATGACAGCTCAGCCAGCACGGTCTCGCCGCCCACGGCCCGCTGGCCGACCTTGACCAGTGGTTCGACACCTGGCGGCAGGTAGGTGTCCAGCCGCGAGCCGAACCGGATCAGACCGTAGGTCTCGCCGATCGTCAGGTGGTCGCCGACGTGGGCGTTGCACACGATGCGACGGGCGACCAGCCCGGCGATCTGCACGACCACCACTTCGGCATCCGCTGCGGTGTGGAGCAGCACGCTGGTGCGTTCGTTGGCGGCGCTGGCCTCGGGCAGATCGGCGGACAGGAACTGCCCGGGGCGGTGCTGCACCGCGATCACCTTCCCGCTCACCGGCGCCCGTTGCACGTGCACATCCAGAATCGACAGGAAGATGCTGACGCGTGGCCGCGGGGCGTCGCCCAGGCTGAGCTCGGCGGGCGGGGCGGCGGAATCGACCAGGGCGACCGTGCCGTCGGCCGGCGCGACCACGACGCCGTCCCGGCCGGGAGGTACCCGGGCGGGGTGGCGGAAGAATCCCGCGCAGGCGCCGGCCGCGAGCAGGCCGGTCCGGCGCAGCCAGCGGTAACGGTAACCGCCGGCCGCCACGGCGAGGCCGGTCGCGACGAACGGCAGGCCGGCCGGGTGTATCGGGGGAATGGTGGAGCGCACCAATTCGAGCAGGTGTGCAGGACCGTCGGCGGAGCCAGGGCGTTTTGCCACGCGGGTCATCTTACGTAAGCGGGTGCGGCCGTCGTGGTTCGTTCCGGCCCGGAAGGGGAACGGGCAGGAGAACGTTTGGAATTCGCACCCGTCCCTGAGGGCCCACTCTGATTTCCACCGATGACGCGCGCGCGGCCCGCCTGCGCCGCGCGAAGCTGAGTGTCACCGCAGTGTTCATCTTGCACGCTGTGGTGTTTTCGTCGTGGGCGGCGCACATCCCGCAGGTCAAGGCGGACCTGGGGCTGTCTGACGCCGCGTTGGGCACCGCGCTGTTCGGTGCGCCGCTGGGGTCGGTCGCGGCGACGGTGTTCAGCCATTGGGCGTTGCCGCGCTGGGGCAGTCACCGGCTGGTGCCGGTCATGGTGGTGGGCTACGCGCTGGCCGGAATGACGGTCGGGCTGGCCACCTCCGGGCTGTGGCTGTTCGGCACACTCGCGCTGTGGGGGATGTTCCAGGGTGGCCTGGACGTCGCGATGAACACCCAGGCCGGCACGGTGGAGCGGCTGGCCCGCGCGCCGATCATGGCCCGCTTCCACGGCATGTGGAGTGTCGGCGCCCTGCTGGGCGCGCTGATCGGCGCCGGCTGTGTCAGCATCGGGGTCGGACTGGGCCTGCAGCTGACGGTGCTCGGGGCGGTGGTGCTGGTCGCCGTGGGCCCGTTCACCCGCCGCCTGTTCCCGGACGAGGCCGTGGTCGCCTGCGAGGACGGCAAGCAGCCGGGTCGGGCTCGATTGACCCGGACGGTGGCGCTGCTGGCTGCGGTGGCCTTTGCGTCGTTCCTGTGCGAGGGCGCCGCCACCGACTGGTCAGCCAACTATCTGCACGACGTGGTCGGCGCCGGTCCCGGTGTGGCGGCGCTGAGCTACGCCGCCTACACGTCGGCGATGGTGGCGGTGCGGCTCGGCGCGATGCGGTTGCACGCGCGATTGCCGGCACGTCGGCTGCTGCCGGCGCTGGCCCTGTTCGCCGCGGTCGCCATGTGCGTGACGCTCGCGTCCGCCAATGTCGCGGTCAGCGTGATCGGCTTCGCCTGTGTGGGCGCCGGGGTGGCGCTGTTGGTGCCGACGGCGTTGAGCGCCGCCTACTCCGCCGGCCAGGGCGGCTCGGCGATCGCCCTGGTGGCTGCGACCGGCTGGCTGGGCAACCTGCTCGGTCCGCCGCTGATCGGCCACCTCGCCGAGTGGTTCGGGCTGTCCGCGGCGCTGCTCACCATCCCGGTGGTGCTCGCGGTGGCCGCGGTGGCCATCGGCGGCACCACCGCGTTCAAGGTCGCCGACGAATTTCACCGGGATCCGGCCGGTTCGACCGCCTAGCGCAGATCCCACACCTGCAACCGGGTGCCGGCCGGCACCTCCACAACATCTTCGGGGATGTCGAGCAGCCCGTTCGCGGTGGCCAGCCAGCGCAGGTGGTGCGAAGCCGGCGGGCCGTAACTGGTGACCTGCCCGGTCTCAGCGTCCAGCACCGCCCGGCGGAACTGGCGTTTGCCCCGCGGTGAGGACACCGTCTCGGTCAGCACCGCCGCGCGCAGTGGGCGGCGCGGATCCGGTAGCCCCATGGCGGTGCGCAGCGCCGGCCGGATGAACACCTCGAAGGACACCAGCGCACTGACCGGGTTGCCGGGCAAGGTGACGATCGGGGTGCCGCCCACCCGTCCGACGCCCTGCGGCATGCCCGGCTGCATCGCGACCTTGACGAACTGCACGCCTCGATCGCCACCGAAGGCGTCCTTGACCACCTCATAGGCGCCGGCACTGACCCCGCCGCTGGTGACGATCAGGTCGGCGGCGGCGGCGTGACTGTCCAGCACCGCGTTGAACTGGGCGACGTCGTCGCCGGCGGTCGCGGTGGCCACCACCTCGGCGCCCGCCTCCCGGACGGCGGCGGCCAGCATGACCGCGTTGGACTCGTAGATCTGCCCGGGCAGCAGCGCAGCGCCCGGCGGCGCCAACTCCGAGCCGGTGGAGATCACCAGCACCCGCTGTCGCGGTAGCACCGCCAACTCGGCCAGTCCCAACGCCGCCACCAGGCCCAGCGCGGCCGGGGTCACCACTCGGCCGGCGGACAACACGGTGGTTCCGGCGGCGACGTCCTCACCGGCGCGGCGGATGTGGCGGCCGGGGCCGGCGGGCCGGCGGATCCGCACCGTCTCGACGCCGCCGTCGGTGTCTTCCACCGGCACGATGCCCGTCGCACCCGCCGGCAGCGGCGCGCCGGTCATGATCCGGTGGGCGGTGCCCGGTCGCAGTTCGAGCGGGTCGGTGCGCCCGGCCGGAATGTCCTCGGCGACGGGCAACTGCACCGGATGGTCGGGGGTGGCGGCCACGGTGTCCTGCGCCCACACCGCGTAGCCGTCCATCGCGGAGTTGTCGAACACCGGCAGTGACAGCGGCGCAACCACATCCTCGGCCAGCGTCAGGCCCAGGGCGTCGCGCAGCGACACTGCGACCGCCGGGCGCGGCCGGATCAGGTCCGCGACGATCCGCTGATGTTCGGTGACCGAGCGCATGTCAGACGGGGAACCGAACCCCGGTGAGCTGTTCGGAGATGTCCCAGAGCCGGCGTTGCAGCTCGACGTCGTGCGACTGGGCGCTGGACTGGACCACGGTGGGATTGCCGCGCTGCTCGGCGAAGCCGTCCGGCCCGTAGTACTGGCCGCCCTGCACCGCGGGGTCGGTCGCCGCGCGCAGCGTCGGCAGGGCCCCGGCCTCGGCGCTCTGGAACAACACCGGTCCGAGCACCAGCAGTGGCTGCAGGTACCACGGCACGTTGCGGGCCAGCTCGGTGCTGGAGCCACCCGGGTGCGCGGCGACGGCGATGGTGGGTGCGGCCGCCGCTGCCAGCCGGCGCTGCAATGCGTAGGTGAACAACAGGTTGGCCAGCTTGGACTGTCCGTAGGCGCCGACGCGGCTGTAGCCGCGTTCCCACTGCAGATCGTCGAAGTGGATGGCTGCGCGCAGCCGGTGACCGAGGCTGCTGACGGTCACCACCCGGGAACCTCGCACCGGCAGCAGGTGCTCCAGCAGCAGGCCGGTGAATGCGAAATGCCCCAGATGGTTGGTGCCGAACTGCAGCTCGAAGCCGTCCGCGGTGAGTTGCCTGGGCGTCCACATCACCCCGGCGTTGTTGATCAGCAGGTCGATGCGGGGGTAGCTGTCGCGCAGCCGGTCCGCACAGCGGCGGACTGAATCCAGCGAACTGAGGTCCAGCTCGGTCAGCGTGACGTCGGCCGGGCGGTCTTCGCGGCCCGCCGCGGCGGCGATGCGGGCCAGTGCCGCGTTGCCCTTCGCCAGGTTGCGCACCGCCAGCACCACGTGCGCGCCGCGGAAGGCCAGGGCTTCGGCGGTGTGGTAGCCCAGCCCGGTATTGGCGCCGGTGATGACGATGGTGCGCCCGCTCTGATCCGGGATGTCGCCGGCTGCCCAGGTGCGGTCACCGTCGCCGTTGGAGGCCATGGCCCGAACATACCCAACTGGGCCGGGGCCTTCTTGCACTCGGCATAGGCGAGTGCTAAAAATGACGTTGGCACTCGCGACCGGCGAGTGCTAGGTCGGGACGGTGAGGCCATTCGGTCGTCCGTCGCGGGCACTGCGCCCGGCCAGCGTAAGTAACGGGACTGCCGTCACCCGATAGCGCCCGTTTCATCCCCAATCCGGAGGAATAACTTCGCAATGGCCAAGACAATTGCGTACGACGAAGAGGCCCGTCGCGGCCTCGAGCGGGGCCTGAACAGCCTCGCCGACGCGGTAAAGGTGACGTTGGGCCCCAAGGGTCGCAACGTCGTCCTGGAGAAGAAGTGGGGCGCTCCCACGATCACCAACGATGGGGTTTCCATCGCCAAGGAGATCGAGCTGGAGGACCCGTACGAGAAGATCGGCGCCGAGCTGGTCAAGGAAGTCGCCAAGAAGACCGACGATGTCGCCGGTGACGGCACCACCACAGCCACCGTGCTGGCCCAGGCGCTGGTCAAGGAGGGCCTGCGCAACGTGGCCGCCGGCGCCAACCCGCTGGGTCTCAAGCGCGGCATCGAAAAGGCTGTGGAGAAGGTGACCCAGACCCTGCTCGACTCGGCCAAGGATGTCGAGACCAAGGAGCAGATCGCGGCCACCGCTGGCATCTCCGCCGGTGACCAGTCGATCGGCGACCTGATCGCCGAGGCGATGGACAAGGTCGGCAACGAGGGCGTCATCACCGTCGAGGAGTCCAACACCTTCGGCCTGCAGCTCGAGCTCACCGAGGGCATGCGGTTCGACAAGGGTTACATCTCGGGCTACTTCGTCACCGACGCCGAGCGTCAGGAAGCCGTCCTGGAGGACCCCTACATCCTGCTGGTCAGCTCCAAGGTCTCGACCGTCAAGGACCTGCTGCCCCTGCTGGAGAAGGTCATTCAGGGTGGCAAGCCGCTGCTGATCATCGCCGAGGACGTCGAGGGCGAGGCGCTGAGCACCCTGGTCGTCAACAAGATCCGCGGCACCTTCAAGTCCGTCGCCGTCAAGGCTCCGGGCTTCGGTGACCGCCGCAAGGCGATGCTGCAGGACATGGCCATCCTCACCGGTGGTCAGGTCATCAGCGAAGAGGTCGGGCTCTCGTTGGAGAACGCCGACATCGCGCTGCTCGGCAAGGCCCGCAAGGTCGTCATCACCAAGGACGAGACCACCATCGTCGAGGGCGCCGGTGACTCCGACGCCATCGCCGGCCGGGTGGCCCAGATCCGCGCCGAGATCGAGAACAGCGACTCCGACTACGACCGCGAGAAGCTGCAGGAGCGCCTGGCCAAGCTGGCCGGCGGTGTTGCGGTGATCAAGGCCGGGGCTGCCACCGAGGTGGAACTCAAGGAGCGCAAGCACCGCATCGAGGACGCCGTCCGCAACGCCAAGGCGGCCGTCGAGGAGGGCATTGTCGCCGGTGGTGGCGTGGCCCTGCTGCAGTCGGCGCCCGCGCTGGCCGAGCTGGACCTCAAGGGTGACGAGGCGACCGGTGCCAACATCGTGCGCGTCGCGCTCGAGGCGCCGCTCAAGCAGATCGCCTTCAACTCCGGGCTGGAGCCCGGCGTGGTGGCCGAGAAGGTGCGCAACTCGCCCGCCGGGACCGGCCTGAACGCCGCCACCGGTGAGTACGAGGACCTGCTCAAGGCCGGCGTTGCCGACCCGGTCAAGGTGACCCGTTCGGCGCTGCAGAACGCGGCGTCCATCGCGGGCCTGTTCCTGACCACCGAGGCGGTCGTCGCCGACAAGCCGGAGAAGGCGGCCGCTCCGGCGGGCGACCCGACCGGCGGCATGGGCGGTATGGACTTCTAAGTCCGGGTACGAAAAGAGCCCGGTCCCTGGCAACAGGGACCGGGCCTTTTTCGTCTCAGCGGGACGCGGTGCCGGCGGTGTGGATGCCGTAGGGCACCGCGTTGAGCAGCGTGACCGTCACCGCGGCGCCGTTGGGCAGGCGATACGCCCGGCGCTCCCCAGGTCGCGCGCCTTCCAGCGCGGCGCCCAACGGGGCCTGGTTGGAGTAGACCTCGATGTCACCGTGTTCGGCACTGCGCACGCCCAGCAGGAACGTCTCGACCGCACCGGTGTCGTCGAAGCGGACGGTCAGCACCATGCCGGGTTCGGCGATCCCGTCGTCCGGGGGATCCTGCCCCACCGTGACGTCGGTCAGCAGATCGTGGATCTGCTGGATGCGCAGCTGCCGTTGCAGCTCGTCGGCCTGCGCCTCGGCGTCGCCGTCGAGAGCCGCGGTGCGACCCGACTCGCGAAGCGCGGCGAGTTCCCGCTGTAACCGGTCATAGCCGCGCTTGGAGATCCATACGCGTTGAGCATCGGCAAGAGTCATTCGGTGTCCTTTCGGTGTTGTCAGGGTCGACTGATGTGGCCGCGGCCCTCGCCGGTCACATCGGCCAGCTCCGGTCGCCAGCTGTCGTAGCGGGACCGGCGCAGCAGCTTGCGGACTCCGATGAAGATCAGTCCGGCCGCAACCGTCACGTTCAGCCAGACCGCCAGCGCCGCGAACACCGCTTCGCGCGCGGCGGACATCTGCGGCGCGCCGGCGTAGGAGCCGTCCCGATTCACCGAGATCTCGATGGTCTCGCCCGGTTTCGGTGCCGTGCGCGCGTGGACCTTGCCGGTGTGTTCCACCCCGGCGGCGAACCACCTGGCGTGCACCTGGGTGAGATCGCTGCGGGCGGGCACATCGAGCACGGTCGCGGTGACCTCGGTTCGACCCTGCGCCTGCGCGGCATGGAACTGGGTGCGGGAGCCGTAGACCGCGGTACCGATGGCGCCGGCGGCGGGAGCTGCCAGCAGCGACACCGCGACGGTCAACACGAGAGCGAACGCTTCGAGTCGATCGCTGACGCGGATCAGCGGGTTGCGGCTGAACAGCACCCGCAACCAGAGCGGCGCGCGCACGGTGAAGGCGGCGCCGTCGCCCGACCGCTGCTGCGGATCGGCGTGCCGGCGGGTCATCGGCGGTCTCCTATCGATGGGCCGCCAAACTTCGGCGGCAATTCCAGGATGACCCGGACGGCCCCGGCACCTGTTGGCCCAGCCGCACAATCGCACCGACTCACGTTGTAGCGTCTCGACACCGCACAGCGGCTCAGTCGAAATCGGTGGCCGCCAGCTGAATCATCATCGCGAGCCGCTTCTCGGCGTCGTCCAGGGCGAGGTCGGTGACCTCGACCATCTTGCGCATCCGGTTTCGCACGGTGTTCTCATGCACTCCCAACCGCGCACCGGCGGCGGCCGGGTCCCCCTGGGCCGCGAGCCATGCCCGCAGCGTCGCCACGTACGTGGTGCCGTGCGCGTCGTCGTGGCGACGCAGATCGGCGACGGGACCCCGGTCCGGCAGCCGGCCGGACCGCGACGCCGTGCGCAACCGCTGCAGCAGAATCTCGTCCCAGCATTCGTCGTACACCGGGACGGCGGCCGACGGCGACGCCTCGTGTAACGCCAGGCACTCGTCGGCCTCCTGCCGGGCGCCGGCCAGGTCGGTCGGCTCGGTTGCGCCGCTGATGCCGGCCACCACGGTGACCCCCTCGGGCAGTGCAGCCCTCAGCCCGGCAACCCATTGCCGGGCCGTTTCCGCTGCCTCGCCGGGTAGCAGGGTGTAGACGGTGCTGCCGACCAGGGCGCTGCGGCCCGGCCGGGACCAACCGAACCCGGCGGTGGCACGCTCGAACGCCAGCAGCAGTACCGCGTCCCGATCGGCAGCGACGGACGGTTGCAACGCGATCACCCGCAGGGGAGTGCGCGGTAGTCCCAGTCTGCTGAGCACCGTCGCGGCGTCGGCTGTGCTTTCCAGCAACCGGATCACCAGCTCGGATTCCACCTGGCGCTCGAGGTCGGCACTTGCGCGTGACCGCAACAGGTGGACGGCCACCGTGTGGGCGCTGTCGACCAGCGCGACGCGGGCCGCACCGTCCAGCGGGCGGGCACACGCCACCCAGACCGATCCCATCAGTTCGCGCCCGGAGCGCACGGCGACCACCGTCCGTCCCGTCACGCCGTGCTCGGCGTCCTCGGGAATGAACAGCGGTTCATCGGAAGCCGCCAGATGCGTGAACACGCCGTCTTCGTCGAAGAACGCCCGCAACCGCTCCGGTGTCTGGCGGGCCAGGATGGTCTGCACCCGTGCGGAATCCGCGTGCTGCTGCTGTCGGGAATATGCCAGCACCTGCATCAACCGGTCGTGGATGACGACGCCGCCACCGATCGCGTCGGCCAGACTGTCGGTGAGGGCGAACAAATCGGTCGGTCCTCGCCCGGATTCGGTCTCGCGGCCCTCCAACACCAGCCCGTAGACCACCGCGGCCAGCTCGCTCCACGACAGCGCCTCGTCGACCAGCAGCACCGCGCCGGGTTCACCGTCGAAGGACGGCTCGACCTCGGCGCGCAGCAACGTCACGACCGCATGCGCCGCGTCGGCCCACCGCATCGCCTCCTCGAGCGAGGTGGCACCGATGGCGAGCAGCACGTCGCCCGTCACCGGGCCGCGCGGCGTGGTCTCGTGCATCACGACGTTGCGCAGCTCGGTCGATCGCGGAATCGACGACCACCGCAGTCGCACCCCGTAACTACCCAGTACGTTGACCAGGCGATCCAGCGTGATCACGCGCCGCTCCTCCAGTTGCCCACAGCGTAATTCAGGGTGCGGTCACGGTAGTTTCGGTGGCGTGGCTCTCCCGACTCCATCCCCCGCCAGCACCGCCGTCGTGACCGGGGCCTCGTCGGGCATCGGCGCCGACATCGCCCGCGAACTGGCCGGCCGCGGTCACGGCGTCACGCTGGTCGCTCGCCGCGAAGACCGGTTGCGCGAGCTGGCGGACGAACTCTCCGACGGGTCCGGGTGGAGGTGAGCCTGTTCCAGGCCCAGTGCCGTCCATGTCTGCGCCGACCACGATCCGGTGCGCTCCAGTTCGTCGACGGCCTCGATCAGGGTGCGGTCGGGTGGCCCCAGCTGGTGATACCGGCGGCGTCGGCGTCGCTCCACGGCGGTGCGAGAGGTTCGATGCGGCTCATGCGTCCGGCACGCTGAACACGACGCAGTCGTGCAGACAGCCCGCGGTCGCGGACTCGGCATTGCGGTGCAGCAGGGCGCGGGTGGGCACCACCGTGCAGCGCGCGGCGTCGGTGCCGGCGTCGGCGATCTCGGCGCGCCCGTCGACGATCAGCGAGTAGCCGCCCGGTACCGGCGGCGGCCAGAGCAGGGTGACCTCGACGCGGCGGGCCAGGTTGGCCCGGGTGCCGCCGCCGACCAGGCCCACCTCGACGGTCTGATCGCGCAGCACCGGCTCGATCGTCACGGTGTGCACCCGATAGTTGTCGTCGACGGTGATCAGATAGGCGAACGGGAAGTCCGGCAGGGCGGCGGCCAGCCGCTGGAAGTCAACCTTTTTCGCGGTCTTTGCAGCCATGCACCGAGGATAGGCGCGCTACTGCGACCGCACCGGGAACTTGATCACCCGGCTCTGATCCGCGGTGTCGCGCTCAGACGGCGGATGGAACCCGGACTTGGGGATCGGGTCGCTGGGCAGGCTCAGGCTGCTCAGCACCGACTCGCGTGCCAGCGTGGGGCGCGCGCCGGGATCGCCGGACGGGTAGAAGCCGGTCGGGCTGCCGCCGTTGGTGCGCAGGCCTGAGTTGGCGGCGGGGCTGCTGGTGGGGTTGGCCGAGACGGGACTGGGGCCGCCCGGTTCGCCGGCGGCGGCCGGCGGGGGCGCCGACGCGACGACGGGTCCGCTGATGCCGGAGTTCAGCGCGCCGGCCAGACCGGGATGCAGCCCCCCGGTGGTGGCCAACGCCGAGCCGAGCAGGCCCGAACCGAGCGCCGCGGTTCCCAGACCGCCCGTCGCGTAGTGCGCATTGCCGGCCACCGCGGAGTCCAGGCCGGCCGCGCTGCTGTACATGCCCGAGTTCCAGTGGCTCAGCGGGCCGCCGAGTCCGGCGTCGCCGGAGTTGCCGACCCCGGCGTTGAGGGAACCCGAGTTGCCGAAGCCCATGTTGTCGGTACCGGAATTGAAGAAGCCGCTGTTGCCGCTGCCGGAGTTGCCGAAGCCGGTGTTGCCGCTGCCGGAGTTGAGCCCGCCGAAGCCGAACTGGTGGTCGCCGGTCAGTCCGAAACCGAAGGAGTCGCTGCCGGTGTTGGCGAAGCCGAGGTTGCCACTGCCGAAGTTGGCGATGCCCATGTTGCTGGTGCCGGTGTTGCCGAAGCCCAGGTTGTAGCTGCCGGTGTTGCCGGCGCCGACGTTGCCGATGCCGCTGTTACCGCTGCCCAGGTTGTAGTTGCCGACGTTGTTGTTGCCGATGTTGCCGCTGCCGGTGTTGCGGAAGCCGAAGTTGATCCCGTTGTTGCCGACGTCGATGCCCAGGTTCCGCAGCACCTGCTGCCAGGGGGCCAGTTGGGCGGCCGCCTTCGATGCGTCGAAGTGGTAGTTCACCATCGCAGCCACGTCCGCGGCCCACATCGCTTCGTAGGCGGATTCGGTGTCCATGATGGCGGGCCAGTTCATCCCGAAGAAGTTCGTGGACGCCAGCATCTGCACCAGGCCGCGGTTGGCGGCCACCACGGCCGGCTGCACGGTGGCGGCCACCGCGGCCTCGAACGCCGCCGCGGTCGCCACGGCCTGCGCCGCGGCCAGGTCGGCCTGCACCGCCGCCGCGCTCAGCCAGGCCATGTACTGGGTGGCGACCTCCATCATCGCCGCGGCGGACGGTCCCAGCCAGGACGAGGTGGTCAATTCTTGGGTGACAGCGGTGAACGACGCCACCGACGACGCCAGCTCCTCGGCCAATCCGCCCCATGCTGCGGCAGCAGCAAGTAACGGTCCCGCGCCGGGACCGGCGAACATTAGTGCCGAATTGATCTCAGGCGGCAACCACGCGAAATGCGGGCTTGTCACCACCCAAACCTACCCGGCTGGGACTGGCCACCGTGGGCTTATCGGGTAACCCGCTCAGACCGCCGCGGGTGCGGCCTGCCGGCCGCGCATCAACCGACCCGGCCGGGCCGCGGTGGGCTGACCGTGCTCGGCGATCACCTGGCCGGATACCACCGTCGCGACGTAGCCGTCGGCGGTCTGGTCCAGCCGACGCCCACCGGCCGGCAGGTCGTAGGCGATGACGGGTTTGTGCAGCCGCAGCCCCGCGTGGTCGATGACGTTGAGGTCGGCCTTGAAGCCGACGGCGATGCGGCCGCGGTCGGCCAGTCCGGCGATCCGCGCCGGCACCGAGGTGAGTTCGCGGACCGCTTCGGCGACGGTGAAGCGACCGGTCGCCCGGTCCCGGGCCCAGTGCGTGAGGAAGTACGTCGAGTAGCTGGCGTCGCAGATCATGCCGTAGTGCGCGCCGCCGTCGCCGAGTCCGAGTATCACGTCGTCGCGGTGCAGCAGTTCGCCCACGGTGTCCAGCGAGTTGTTCTCCAGGTTGCTGGTGGCGACCAGCAGCATCGCCCGGCCGTCGTCGTCGAGCAGCCGGTCGTAGGCTTCCGCCATCGGGTCCACCCCGCGGGCCCGGGCGCGCGCGCCGATGCTGGTCGACGGGTCCGGCTCGTAGTCGGGGTTGTCGTCGAGCGGGAAGATCCAGTCCCACAGCTGGGCGACGTAGAGGATCGGGTGCCCGGTGCCGGGCTTGTCGGCCAGGATGCGGGCGCGTACCTCCGGCTTGCGCATCTCGGCGACGCGTTCGGCCAGCGGCAGGTCGGCGATCTCGCCGTAGCTGGGGTAGAGCACGAACGGGTTGGCGCTCAGCAGCAGCCCGATGATCAGCCCGATCGGACGGGGCAGTAGCTGCGCGCTGACGTCACCACCGGCCGCGTTGGCCTTATCGATCATGGTGATGGCCTCCGGCCAGGTGGGGTCCCCGGAGTTGCCGACGATCAGGGTGAAGGTGAGCGGCAATCCCACGTCCTCGGCGACGTCGAACACCGTCTGCAACACCTGTTGGTAGCCGCCGGCCGGCACGTCGGGCACGAACTGCAGCAGGCCGCCGCCGCCGTCGACCACGCCCCGGGCGATCTGCTCGATCTCTTCCCGGGCGGCGTCGTAGCTGGGGATCGGAGCGCCGCTCTCGGTTTTGTGGATCATCAGCCGCGAGGAGGCGAAGCCCAGCGCCCCGGCTTCGGTGGCCTCCTTGGCAAGCGCCCGCATCTTGGCCAGGTCGTCGGCGGTGGCGGGCTCGCGGTCGGCGCCGCGTCGGCCCATCACGAAGACCCGCAGCGGGGAGTGCGGCAGGTATGCGGCGACGTCGATATCACGGCGGCGGGCGTCCAGTTCGTCCAGATATTCCGGGAAGGATTCCCAGGTCCACGGCAGACCGTCGGTCATCACGACACCGGGGATGTCCTCCACGCCGGCCATCACGTCGACGAGCACCTCGTGGTCCTCTTGTCGGCACGGCGCGAAGCCGACTCCGCAGTTGCCGACCACGACGGTGGTCACCCCGTGCGCCGAGGACGGCGTCAGCCGGTCCGACCAGATGGCCTGTCCGTCGTAATGGGTGTGCAGGTCGACGAAGCCCGGCGTGACGAGCAGTCCGGTCGCGTCGATTTCCCGCTCGGCTCCCCCGATCACCGACCCGACCGCGGCGATCACACCGTCCCGCACCGCGACATCACCGACGTACGGCTCACCTCCGAGTCCGTCCACGATGGTGCCGTTGCGGATCAGCAGGTCGTAGGTCATCTGAATAATCTACGACCGGGCGCAGGGTCGTGCCAGGATCGCATCGTGATCGATCACCTGGGCATCAACTGTGCCAACTATGCCGATTCGAAGAACTTCTACGACACCGTGCTCGGTGTGCTGGGTTACTCCCGGCAGCTGGATTTCGGTGTGGCCATCGGGTACGGCCGCAACGGTAAGCCGGACTTCTGGATCGCCGACGGCGTCGGCAACGGCGCCGGTTCGGGCCCGAATCGCGAGGTCCACATTGCGTTCCAGGCGCAGGACGAGGCTGCGGTGCGCGCCTTCTACGAGACTGCGGTGAGCCTGGGTGCGGAGCCGTTGCACGCCCCGCGGCGGTGGCCGGAGTATCACGCCGGTTACTACGGCGCCTTCGTGCGCGATCCGGACGGCAACAACGTGGAGGCGGTCTGGCACGGCGGCCCGTAGGGTCGGCCTGGTGACAAATCCCGACGCCGCCGTGCAGGAACTGCTGCGCGATGCATTCACCCGATTGATCGAGCACACCGACGAAATCACCGACGGGCTCACCGCTGAGGTCGCCGACTACCGGCCGACTCCCGAAGCCAACAGCATCGCCTGGCTGGTCTGGCACAGCGCCCGCGTGCAGGATCTGCAGCTCGCCGATATCGCGGGGGTCGAGGAGGTGTGGACCCGCGACGGTTGGGTGGACCGGTTCGGGCTGGACCTACCGCGGCGCGACATCGGGTACGGGCACGGTCCCGACGACGTCGCCAAGGTGCACGCGCCCGCCGACCTGTTGGCCGGCTACTACCGGGCGGTGCACGAATTCACCCTGGAGTACGTCGCGACGGTGACGGCCGCCGAGCTGGCCCGCGTGGTGGACACCAACTGGGATCCGCCGGTCACCGCGAGCGGGCGGCTGGTCAGCATCATCGACGATTGCGCGCAACACCTGGGCCAGGCCGCCTACCTGCGGGGCATCGTGAAGTAGGGCCGGCGCGTCAGCCCAGCGGCAATTCGGCGAGCACCGGGCTGGTCGGCTGCAGCGACCCGGTGCCGGGTTCGACGGTGAACGCCAGCACGGTCGAGCCGCCCAGATTGTCCAGCGTCGCCTTCGTGGACGGCGCCACCGCCGCAACGCCCATGGTGCCCGCCGACGTCGGGCCGCTCGTGCCGATCAGCCACATCTGATACACGCTGCCCGGCGGCGGCGGCGGCACGTTGTTCATCACCAACACGCCCGCGTTGCGGTCGCGGGAGAACATCACCGTCGCCGTTCCCGGCCCCAGCGGCCGGGACACGGTCCGCACGTCGGGTGCGGCCAGAACCTGCTCGGCCATCGTCGGCGACGGCCGCATCAGTACACCGAGGCCGAACGCCCCCAGGCCGATCGCGATGGTCGCCGCCGCCGCGATGAGGGCGGTGCGCCGCTGCGGCATCCGGCGCAGCGGTGTCGCAGCGGGGGTGGCCCGGGCCAGCACGGCGGCGCGCAACTGATCGGGCGGTTCGGCCGCACTGGCCGACGACAGCACCGCCATGGTCTCGCGGATGGCGCGGACCTCGTCGGCGAAGGCCGCGGCGACCGGCGCCGGCGCGGCGTCGACCCGGGCGTCGACCTCGACCCGCTCGGCGTCGGACAACGCGTGCAGGGCATAGGGGGCCGCCAGCTCCAGCAGGTCGAAGCCGTGGGGGGCGGTCATGACACGTCCAGACAGTTGCGCAACCCGCGCAGCGCGTCGCGCATGCGTGACTTGATCGTGGACAGGTTCGCCGCCAACCGCTGCGACACCTCGGCGTAGGTCAGTCCGCCGTAGTAGGCCAGCTCGATGCACTGTCGTTGCGCTTCGGTCAACCCCTCCAGACACCCGACCACCCGGCGGCGTTCGTCGCCGGCTATCGCCGAATCGGCGACGACGTCGGTTGCCGACTCGAAATTCGCTGTGCCGTAGCGTGATTCGCGTTCAGTCCCGGCCTGTTCGCTGCGCACCCGATCCACCGCGCGCCGGTGCGTCATGGTCATCAACCAGGCCAGCGCCGAGCCCTTGGCGGTGTCGAAGTCCGACGCCGTGCGCCACACCTCGAGGTAGATCTCCTGAGTGGTCTCTTCGCTGTAGCCGGAGTCACGCAGCACCCTGGTCACCAGCCCGTACACCCGGGTTTTCGTCTGGTCGTAGAACGCCGCGAACGCGGCGTCGTCGCCTGCGGCCACCCGGCGCAGCAAGGCGTCCAGGTCGTTGCTGGAGGGGGGCGGGCCGGTCATCGATCGGTAGCCTAACGCCCCTTGGTTGCACACCTGCTATTCGGAGCCCGGGGCTGCCCGGATGGCCGGACCGACGGGACTAACGGTCGCCGCTGAGCGCCGGTATCCGCTCGGTCGGCCGCTCGATGCGCGCCAGGGCGGGGCTGCGGGCCGGGCGCGTCCGCACCCGGATCGGCCACCAGAACCAGCGGCCCAGCAGCGCGGCAATCGACGGCGTCATGAAGGCGCGCACGATCAGCGTGTCGAACAGCAGACCCAGCCCGATGGTGGTGCCCACCTGGCCGATCATGCGGGCATCGCCGATGATCATCGAGGCCATGGTGAACGCGAACACCAGACCCGCGTTGGTCACCACCTTGCCGGTGCCGCCCATCGACCGGATGATTCCGGTGTTCAGACCGGCGTGGATCTCCTGTTTGAACCGGGAGACCAGCAGCAGGTTGTAGTCCGATCCCACGGCCAGCAGCACGATGACCGACATCGCCAGCACCAGCCAGTGCAGCGGGATGCCGAAGATGTGCTGCCAGACCAGCACGGCCAGGCCGAAGGAGGCGCCCAGCGACAACGCCACCGTCCCGACGATCACCGCGGCGGCCACGAAGGCGCGGGTGATGATCAGCATGATGATGAAGATCAGGCACAACGAGGAGATGCCGGCGATCAGCAGATCCCATTTGGCGCCGTCGGAGATGTCCTTGAACACCGCCCCGGTGCCGGCCAGGTAGATCTTGGCGTCTTCCAGGGGCGTCCCCTTCAGGGATTCCTCGGCCGCGGTGCGTATCTGGTCGATGCTGGCGATGCCTTCGGGCGACGCGGGATCACCCCGGTGCAGGATGATGAACCGCGCCGCGTGCCCGTCGGGGGTCAGGAAGTTCTTCATGGCGCGCTTGAAGTCTTCGTTCTTGAACACCTCGGGCGGCAGGTAGAACGAGTCGTCGTTCTTGGCGGCGTCGAATGCGTGGCCCATCGCCGTCGCGTTCTCGCTCATCTCGTCCATCTGGCTGAAGATCCCCGACATGGTGCTGTGCATCGTCAGCATCATGGTCCGCATGCTCACCATGGTGTCGATCATCGGCGGGAAGGTGGCGATCATCTGCGGCATCAGTGTGTCCAGCTGTTTGATGTCGCCGACCAGGACGTTCAGTTGCTCGGTGAGCTGATCGATCCCGTCGAACGCGTCGAAGATCGACCGCAGCGTCCAACACACCGGGATGTCGAAACAGTGCTTCTCCCAATAGAAGTACGAGCGGATGGGCCGGAAGAAGTCGTCGAAGTTGGCGATCTTGTCGCGCAGGTCGTTGGTGATCTGCTGCATCGCCTCGGTGTCGCCGACCATCTTGTGCGTGAGGCCGACCAGCTTCGTCATCAGCGCGTACATGTTCTGCATCAGCGCGATCGTCTTGGTCATCTCGTCGGCCTGCTTGAGCATGTCGTCCATGCGGTCGCGCTGGAATTTCATGGTCTGCACCTGACCGGCGTTCTGCATGCTCATCTGGAACGGGATCGACGTGTGGTCCATGGTGGTGCCGTCGGGCCGGGTGATGGCCTGGACGCGGGAGATGCCGGGCACCCGGAAAATGCCTTTGGCCAGCTTGTCGAGCACCAGGAAGTCGGCCGGGTTGCGCAGGTCGTGATCCGATTCGATCATCAGGATCTCCGGCTTCATGCGGGCCTGGGAGAAGTGCCGGTCGGCGACGGTGAAGCCCTGGTTGGCCGGGATGGACGGGGGCAGGTAGGCGCGGTCGTCGTAGCTGGGTTTGTAGCCCGGCAGCGTCAGCAGGCCGATGATCGCGATCGCCAGGGTGACCGCCAGGATGGGCAGCGGCCAGCGCACCACGGCCGTGCCGATGCGGCGCCAGCCCCGCACCGACAGCACCCGCTTGGGATCGAACACCCCGAACTTGCCGCCCACCACCAGGATGGCCGGGCCCAGCGTCAGCGCGACCAGGACCGCCACCAGCATGCCGACCGCGCAGGGGATGCCCAGCGTCTGGAAGTAGGGCATCCGGGCGAAGTGCAGACAGAACAGGGCGCCGGCGATGGTCAGCCCGGAGCCCAGGATCACGTGCGCGGTGCCGTGATACATGGTGTAGAACGCCGACTCCCGGTCCTCGCCGGCCTGACGCGCCTCCTGGTAGCGGCCGATGATGAAGATGCCGTAGTCGGTGCCGGCCGCGATCGCCAGTGACGTGAGCAGGCTGACCGAGAACGTGGACAGCCCGATCAACCCGTTGTGTCCGAGCAGTGCCACCGCGCCGCGTGCCGCGCTCAGTTCGATACCGACCGAGATCAACAGCAGGAAGACGGTGAGAAACGAGCGGTAGATGAACATCAGCATCAGCGTGATCACCAGGACCGTGGTGATGGTGATCTTGGCCATGGACTTGTCGCCACTGTCATGCAGGTCGGCGGCCAGCGCCGACGCGCCGGTGACGTAGGCCTTGAGACCGGGCGGGGCCTTGATGCCGTCCACGATCTTGCGCACGGCCAGGACCGACTCGTTGGCCAGGGGTTCGCCCTGGTTGCCGGCCAGGGTGAGCTGGACGGTGACGGCTTTGGCGTCGTTGCTCTGCGCGCCCGCGGCGGTCAGTGGGTCACCCCAGAAGTCCTGGATGCTCAGGACGTGTTTCTTGTCCTCGCGTAGCTTGCGGACCATCTCGTCGTAGTACTTGTGCGCCTCGGCGCCCAGCGGTTTGTCGCTTTCCAGGACGATCATCCCGAAGCTGTCGGTGTCGCCCTCCTTGAAGGCGTTGCCGATGTGCTTGAGCGCCACGAAGGACGGCGCGTCACCCGGGCTCAACGACACCGACCGTTCCTGCCCGACGACTTCCAGCGACGGCAGGAAGACGCTGAGCAGCACCACGACCACCAGCCAGAACAGGATGATCGGCACCGCGAGGGCATGGATCATCCGCGGGATGAACGGCCGATGGGTGTCGGTGGCGGGCCCCGGCGCCGGCGCGCCGGGGGCGTAGGTGGTGGTCACGCGGACTTGACCAGACAGAAGGTGAACGCGTTGACGCTGTTGCTGACCCGCTCGGCCTTGACCTCGTCGTCGATCAGGATGCGGCAGCCGATGCTGTCGCTATCGCCTTGTGCCGCAAGGTTGCCCACCATGGCCGCCTTGGTGGTGCTGATGTGCAGCGACCAGGGCAGCCGGGCATTCTCGACCCGTTGCGGATCGCTGTTGACGTCGAAGTAACTGATGTCCGCGACGGTACCCGGCGGACCGAACACCTCGTAAACGATGCGCTTGGGGTTGAACGGCTCGGGGTTCTTGAGGTTGCTGTCGGCGTAGGTTTCGCGCTTCTCCGAGCCGAAGTAACCGTGTACCCGGTAGACCACGAAGGCCCCCACCGCCACCACCACCAGCACGACCAGTGGAATCCACGCGCGCGACAGCAGTCTGAACATCGCAGATCCCCTTCACCCGTTGGTATGTGAATTTCGGCGACCGCGACCGGCGGCGGCCCACCGCCTCGACGCCGCATGTCCCGGGGCGGCCCTGTCGAGCGGAACTACTAAGCCTTGCCTAAGTAAATCACGGCGACGGACGGCACTGTCCACTCCTTCCCCTCGCGCACTGGATTGTAACGCATATCACGTGCGTAACAAGGCGGGTCCGATGCCTGCCACCTGCACAAATCACACTACGTGCGTTATGCAAATCACATGTCGTGCGTTATCCTCTGCCGGTGGCGCAACTCGCATTTCGGCGCGCCCGCACCGAGGAGAACAAGCGCCAACGGGCGGCGGCGCTGGTAGAGGCCGCGCGGTCGCTGGCCCTGGAAACCGGTGTCGCATCGGTGACATTGACCGCCGTGGCCAGCCGGGCCGGCATCCACTACTCCGCCGTGCGCCGCTATTTCACCTCACACAAAGAGGTATTGCTGCACCTGGCTGCGGAGGGATGGGTGCGGTGGTCGGGCACGGTGTGCGAGAACCTGGCCCAGCCCGGGGCAATGACGCCGGACCGGGTGGCCGAGACGCTGGCCAACGGACTGGCCGCCGACCCGCTGTTCTGCGACCTGCTGGCCAATCTGCACCTGCATCTCGAGCACGAGGTCGAGATCGAACGGGTCATCGAGATCCGGCGGACCATTTCGGCCGCCGCGATCGCCCTGGCCGACGCGATCGAACAGGCACTGCCGGCGCTCGGGCGTCCGGGAGCTTTCGACATCCTGATCGCCGCCTACTCGTTGGCCGCGGCGTTCTGGCAGATCGCCAACCCGCCGGCGAAGATCTCCGACGTCTACGCAGAGGAGCCCGAGGTGTTGCCGCCCGAATGGAACATCGACTTCGCCTCGGCGCTCACCCGGGTTCTCACCGCGACCTGCATCGGCACCCTCACGGGGTCCCGATGACGTCGTCGCTCGTATTGGCGAAGGCCACGGCCTCCATTAGGTTAGGGTACCTAAGTTGACTCTCAGGCTAATCAGTTGGCGGTTCTCGTATCGGTTAGGACAGCGCCCATGACGACGACCGAGCCAAGGACTGACCAGATGACGACCCCGGACTCCGTTCGCAACGAGAAGACGGCGACTCAGCGGCCGCCCAAGCGCCGACGTCTGGCCCGCCTCATCACCCGGTTCTGGCTCGTCCTCACCGTGCTGGCCGTCGTGGCCCTATCGGGCTTCGTCGTGCACCGGTTGCACGGCATCTTCGGCGTCCACAAGGGTTCCTTCGGCGGCGGCTCCTCCGGTGACGTCATCGACCAGTTCAACCCCAAGACGATCACCCTCGAGGTCTGGGGTGCACCGGGCAGCACCGCGACCATCAACTATCTCGACGAGAACTCCCACCCCCAGCAGGCGCTCAACGTGCCCCTACCTTGGAATACGGTATTGAAGTCGACCAAGCCCGGGATCCCGGCCAACTTGATAGCGCAGGGGACCGGCAGCTGGATCGCCTGCCGCTTCCTGGTGAACAACAACGACGGCCGCGGTGACGTCATCAAGGCGCCGAACCACTCGCCTCCCGAGCAGACGGTGAATGCGTTCGTCTACTGCCTGGACAAGTCCGCATGAGCGAGACCACCGAAGCGCCGCCGCGGGTCGAACAGCCGCTGATCCCGCCGTTCCTGCCGCGGATGATCCACCGGCTGGCGCTGCCGATCGTGCTGATCTGGTTGGGCATCGTGTTCGTGACCAACACCGTGGCCCCGCAGCTGGAGGTGGTCGCCAAGACCCACTCGGTGTCGATGAGTCCGACGGACGCAGCGTCCTTCCAATCGATGATGAAGGTCGGATCGAAGTTCAAAGAGTTCGACTCCGACAACTCGGCCATGATCCTGCTGGAGGGCGACAAGCCACTCGGGGCCGAGGCGCACCGCTACTACGACGACATCATCCGGCGCATCGAGCAGGACAAGAAACATGTTCAGCACGTCCAGGATTTCTGGAGCGATCCGCTGACGGCGGCAGGCTCCCAGAGCCACGACCAGAAGGCCGCGTACGTCCAGGTGTACCTCGCCGGCAACATGGGCGGCGGCCTGGCGAACGAGTCGGCCGAAGCCCTGCGCAAGATGGTGGACTCGGTGCCCGCGCCGCCGGGGATCAAGGCCTACGTCACCGGCGCGGGCCCGCTGTTCGCCGACCAGTCCCACGCCGGGGAAAAGGGCGTCATGGTCGTCACGCTCATCACCTTCGTGGTGATCATCGTGATGCTGCTGTGGGTCTACCGGTCGATAGCCACCGTCCTGATCATGCTGGCCATGGTCTTCATCGAGTTGGCCGCGGCCCGCGGTGTCGTCGCGACGCTGGGCAACTACGGGATCATGGGGCTGTCGACCTTCGCCAACAACATGCTGGTGTTGATGGCCATCGCCGCCGGTACGGACTACGCGATCTTCGTGGTGGGCCGCTATCAGGAGGCCCGTGGGCTGGGCGAGAGTCGCGAAGACGCGTTCTACACCATGTTCCACAGCACCGCGCACGTCGTGCTGGGGTCAGGACTGACCATCGCCGGCGCCATGTACTGCCTCAGCTTCTGCCGATTGCCCTATTTCCAGTCGCTGGGCGTGCCGTGCGCGGTCGGCATGCTGGTCGCGGTGTTGGCGGCGTTGACGCTGGGCCCGGCACTGCTGACCGTCGCGTCGTTCTTCAAGCTGATGGATCCGAAGCGGACGCTGCAGACCCGGGGCTGGCGTCGCATCGGCACCGCCGTCGTCCGTTGGCCCGCACCGGTTTTCGCGGTGACCATCGCGGTCGCGCTGGTCGGTCTGCTCGCGCTGCCCGGCTACCAGACGGACTACGACAACCGGCACTACCTGCCGGCGGACACGCCGGCCAACGTCGGGTACGCGGCCGCCGACCGGCACTTCGACCAGGCCCGGCTCAATCCTGAGCTGTTGATGATCGAGACCGACCACGACCTGCGTAATTCGGCCGATTTCCTGGTCCTGGACAAAGTCGCCAAGGCCGTCTTCCACATTCCCGGCATCGGCCGGGTGCAGACCATCACCCGGCCGCTGGGCACGCCGCTGGACCACAGCACCCTCGGATTCCAGATGGGTGCGCAAGCCGCCAGCCGCCTGCAGACCCAGCACTATCAGGACGAGCAGGCGAAAAACCTGCTGAACCAGGCCGACGAGCTGCGCAAGACGATGGCGACCCTGCACGAGCAGATGCAGGTCACCCAGGACCTCAGCAACACCACGCACGAGACCACCAAGCTCACCAAAGAAACCGTGAAGATCACCGAAGCGTTGCGCGACGACATCGCCACTTTCGACGATTTCTTCCGGCCGATTCGCAGCTACTTCTACTGGGAGAAGCACTGCTACGACATTCCGATCTGCTGGGCGCTACGGTCCATCTTCAATGCGCTGGACGGGATCGACCAGGTGGCGCAGAACATCCTGAGCCTCAGCGCCAACCTGGACCGGCTGGATGCGATCCAGCCCAAGCTGGTGGAGCTGATCCCGCCGCAGATCGAGAGCCAGCAACGCAATCTCGACACCATCATGTCGAACTACGCGACCACCATGGGTCTCAATCAGCAGGCGAGGGCGCAGGCCGACAACGCCACCGCCCAGGGGGATGCGTTCGACCGGGCCAAGAACGACGACACGTTCTATCTGCCGCCGGAGGCGTTCCAGAGCCCCGACTTCGCGCGGGGACTCAAACAGTTCATCTCGCCGGACGGGCATGCGGTCCGGTTGATCATCTCCCACGAGGGCGACCCGGCGACCCCGGAAGGCATCCGCCACATCGAGCCGATCAAGCAGGCCGTGCACGAGGCGATCAAGGGCACGCCCTGGGAGGGCGCCAAGGTTTACCTCGGCGGTACCGCCGCGACATTCAAGGATATGCACGACGGGTCCAACATCGATCTGCTGATCGCGGCAATCGCCGCGGCCACCCTGATCTTCATCATCATGCTGGTGATCACCCGAAGCGTCGTGGCGGCCATTGTGATCGTCGGCACGGTGTTGCTGTCGCTGGGCGCCTCGTTCGGACTCTCGGTCCTTTTGTGGCAGTACATCCTCGGCGTCAAGTTGCACTGGATGGTGCTGGCGATGGCGGTGATCCTGCTGCTGGCGGTCGGCTCGGACTACAACCTGTTGCTGATATCGCGGTTGAAGGAAGAGATCCATGCCGGGCTCAAGACAGGGACGATCCGCGCGATGGCCGGTTCGGGCTCCGTCGTGACCTCGGCGGGTCTGGTCTTCGCCGCGACGATGGCGACGTTTGCCTTCAGCCCGTTGAAAGTCATGGCGCAGGTGGGTACGACGATCGCGCTCGGTCTGTTGTTCGACACGTTGATCGTGCGGTCGTTCATGACGCCGTCCGTGGCCACCCTGCTCGGGCGCTGGTTCTGGTGGCCGCAACATGTGCGCCCCCGCCCGGCCAGCACCATGCTGCGCCCGTACGGACCGCGTCGCGCGGTGCGCCAGCTGATCCTCAACGACGTCGACGAACACCCGCCGGGCGGGCTGGTCAAGAAGCGCTGAATACGCCCGAGCGCCGCCGCGCCTACAGGGCGGCGACGTCGCGCATGATGTCGCGCAACTCGGACACCGGGGCGCCGCAGGTCAGGCAGTAGGTGCCGGACGTGCGCGCGAGCTGGCCGACCTGGACCAGCACCTCGGCCTCGGCGTGCCACAGGCAGGCGATGCACAGGATTTCGACGACATTGCCGAACGGGTCGACCTGCGGATGGTTGCATTCGTCCACCGCGTGCCGGTGCACAACGTAGCTGGCCCGGTTGGTGCACCCGGAGTCGGACTGACAGGTGATCGTTTGCCAGTCCAGGGCCGCGAGCGTGCCAGGGATCCCGTTGCCAGTCGTTTGGCTCATGATGACCTCCAGCTCCCGTACCACAGTTGCATCCGTCGTTTGCACGTATTGCGGAAATTGGCTGGGCCGGAGTGTCCATTATGGGTACCTTCAACCCGTCCGGGCAAGGGTCGGCCGCATGTGATTATCCGCGTTCCCTTAGTTATGGCACCCTAAGAAAACCGTACTTTTCTGACCACTACGATTCTTCCCGCTGGTCAGAGGTTCGAAACATCCGCCAAACGGTCACCGACAGGATGAATTCCGGGTCCCCCGATCGGGGGACAACGCCGTGAAGCTAGGGTCCGGTTGTCGGCTCGATCACGCAGAACGCCACACACATCGCCGACGCGGGAATGGACACCCACTGCAGTTGTCCGTCTGCCTGCCGCTGGCAGTAGATGGGACCGGGTTTTCCCCACACTTTGGCGCCCTCCGGCGAGCACGCTTTGCCCAGATCGCTGTCGGCGTGCGCCGGGGCACTCCCGACAAGGAGGGCGACCGGAACGGCCGCCGCCGATACCGCGAGCGCGACGAGTTTGCGCACCGCTATCCGGCCCAGTTCCAGACGGACATGTCGCCACGCGGGTACTGGTTGCAGATTTCAGTGCCCTTGGCGACGACACCCTTGTTGTTGAAGAAGATCTTCATGTGATTGACCCAGGCGAAGGTCAGCGGGTCGCCGTTGTAGAAGTTCTCCGAGTAGTCCCGGCGCTCTGCCGGCGACAGCGAGTAGAACCAGTGCGCCTTGTTGATCGTCGCTTCCTGGAGGTTCGCATGGTTGTTGAAGTCGATCATGTACCGCTGGTAGTACACCGGGCTGGTGTCGCGGACCGCCGCCAGGTACTGCTCGGCGTCACAGGTGGTCGCGATCTGCCGGCGCGGGATCGGGAAGTCTTCGGTGGAGTCGGCGGACGCGGTCGCAGGGGACACCGCGGCGGCCACGCCGAGAAGTAGCGCCAAGGCGCCGGTGCGGAGGCTGTTACTGAGCCGAGACATATTGATTACCGTAGCACTTCCAGGAGGCCGACGGGATGCCGGGAGAGAATCTGTAGCTCATCTCACTACCCACTGCGATCAGGAATTATCACGTGTGAGGGATCGGGCCGCAGCTCGGGCGGCGCCTGGCTGTAGTCGCCGAACGGGCCGTCTCTGCGCTCGACGGCGCTGCGCACCCCCTGCGCTTGTGCCGTCCGGATGAAGTCCAGTGCATCTGGGGTGTTCCGCATCAGTCCGTCGAGAATGCCGCCCAGCAACTGGGTGGACGCCAGGCCCATGTTCTCGTAAGCCTGGTTGACGATCAGCTTCTGCGCCCGCAGCTGCGAGAGCGGGATCTGCGCCAGTTCCGCGGCGATCTCGGCGACCCGCGCCTCCAGTCGCTCGAACGGCACCGCCTCGTTGATCAGCTCCACCTCGGCGGCTTGGACACCCGTCAGCGGCCGGCCCGTCAACGAATGCCACTTCACTTTCGCCAGGCTCAGCCGGTACAGCCACATGCCGGTCAGGTACGCGCCCCACATCCGGCTGTACGGGGTGCCGATCACCGCGTCCTCGCTGGCGATGACCAGGTCAGCGCACAACGCGTAATCGCTGGCACCACCGACACACCAGCCGTGCACCTGCGCGATCACCGGTTTCGAGGCGCGCCAGATCGCCATGAATTTCTGCGTGGGGCCGGTCTCGCGGGCGCTGACCATCGCGAAATCCTTGCCCGGGTCCCACTGGCCATCGGTCATCATCGCCTCGCCCCAGTGCTGAAAACCGCCGCCGAAGTCGTAGCCGCCGGAGAACGCGCGGCCGGCACCGCGTAGCACGATGACCTTGACGTCCTGGTCGCGTTCGGCCAGGCCGATGGCGGTCTCGATCTCGTCCGGCATGGGCGGGACGATGGTGTTGAGCTGCTCCGGACGGTTCAGCGTGATCGTGGCCACCGGACCGGCGGTGGAGTACAGCAGCGTCTGGAACTCGGGTGTCATAGCGCGAAGCGAAGCCGGTGCCGGACGCCGATGTCAAGAACCTCAGCATTCGGCAGCGGCGCGGGCCCGGCGCCGCAGCGCCCACCCGATCACCGCCGCGATGCACAGCACCCCGGCCGCCACCAGCAGGTATTTCTCGTACGGCTGGAAGTACTCGTAGAGCGCTGCGATGTGGTTGCCGGCCAGGTATCCGGCCAGCACCCAGATCACCACCCACACCGCAGAGCCGACCGCGTTGTAGCCCAGATAGCGCCGCCACGGCATGCGGGCCAGCCCCGCGACGATGCCACTGGCCTGGCGCAGCCCGTCGACGAACCGGCCGAGCGGCACCACAATGGGGCCGCGCTTTTCGAAGAAGCGCTCGGCCTTGGCCAGCCGCTCGTCGGTCAGGAACACATAGCGCCCGAACCGCAGCACCAGCTCACGTCCCCCGAACCGCCCGATGGCGTATCCGGCGTTGTCGCCGACGACGGCGGCCAGGAATCCCGCGACCATGACCAGGGCCACGTGCAGGTGGCCGGCACCGGCGTACATGCCGGCCGTGATCAGGATGATCTGACCGGGCAGGGGGATGCCCACGCCCTCCAGCCCGACCAGCACGATCACCGCCGCGTACCCGAACTTGTCCAACGTGGGGCCGAGCGACTCGAAGACACCCGGCAGCTGCGATGACATGACTTCCAGGGTGCCCAAAGAGCCGCGGTGTTAGACGTGTGGCGGTAGAGGCGAACCTCACGATGCCTGGTTCACCGGGCCCTCGACCGGGTACCAGCCACAGGCAGGATGTCCGCGCTCGGACAGGGGTGACTAGGACTTATGCGCCGTACTTCGAACAACGCCCGGCCCCGGCGGGAGAGCGGGGTGCGCCGGGCGCTGCATGAATTCCTCGGCGTGCCGCTGGCCATCATCGCCGGCTTCATCGTGCTGGCGATCCTCAACAGCGTCCTGGACGGTAACGAGGTGAGCTGGCTGCAACCGGCCAAACACCTGCTGGCCAAAGTGGCACCGCCGCAGGAGAACCAGTCGATGCTGCGCACGGTGGCGCCCGGGATGCTCACCTTGATGACGATCACGTTCGTCCTGTTGCTCACCCTGGTGCAGCGGATGTCCGACGTCTTCACCTGGGTGGTGGTGGAACAGTTTCTCAGCCGTCGGGTGAACCAGACCTTCTTCGGCTACTTCGCCGGCCTGTCGGCGTACTACGTCGTGGTGCTGACGCTGGTGGATCCGCAACAGGCCGTGTTCAGCACCGTCGCGGCGCTGATACTCAGCGTGCTGGCCCTGATGGGGCTGGTGGTGTTCGGCTACCTGGTGCTCGACCAACTGCGGCCGCCGTCGGTGGTGGAGCGCATCGTGCAGGTCACCATCGCCACCCGCGCCCACCAGCTGTACTGGCTGCGCAGGGTGCGGTCGCAACCGCTGCTCGCGCACCTGCCCGGCCGCACCGTCCGCTCCGGCTGCACCGGATACCTGGTCGACATCGACCTGGACCTGCTCGACCGCGCCCTGCAGTCCGCCCAGGGACCGGCCGAGATCGAGTTCAACGCCAAGCTGGGATCGCACATGGTCACCGGGACCGACCTGGCGACGGTGCGTGCCGCGCGGGACGACGAGCGCGAGCGGCTGGCCGATGTCGTCCTGGACGCCCTGTGCTGCGGCCGGGAGCGCCAGCTCACCCGGGAGCCCTCCTACGGGGTGCACCAGCTGTCCAGCATGGGATGGGGCGCGGCCACCCAGCGGGACTCCGAGGCGGCCCTGGTGACGGTGGACGGGCTGCATGCGCTGCTGGCCCACTGGGCGCAGGAGGAAACCCCCGGCCCGAAGGGCGACGACCTGGCGGTGGTGTACCGGTACGACACGATCTGCGAGGTGTTGAAGGCGTTGTCGAGCGTCGCGGCCGCCGCCATCGTGGGCGGTCAGCATCAGACGTGCGCCCAGGTGCTCAACGTCTACGCCAAGGCGCTACCGACGCTGTCCGCTGAGCACCAGCGCACCGCGGCCCAGCATGTGCGCAACACGCTGACGACCGTCGCGCAGCACCCGCGCACCGCGGAACTCGAGCATGCCCTGAGCGAACTGGGCCGGGCGCTCGGCGACAACGGGCACGGCGAGGTCGCGGCCGAACTGAAGCGCATCGAGGCGGACCTGGACAACCGGGTGCCCGAGCACCGCTGATCAACCCAGCATCCGCCACAGGAACGAGTAGGTCAGCGCCGACTTGAACGCGAGTTGCTCATTGTCGGCCGCCCCGCCGTGCCCGCCCTCGATGTTCTCGTAGTACCAGACCCGGTGACCGGCGGCCTCCAGCGCGGCGGTCATCTTGCGGGCGTGTCCGGGGTGCACCCGGTCGTCGCGGGTCGAGGTCGTCAAGAGGATCGGCGGATAGCTCCGGTCGGCCGAAATGTTCTGGTACGGCGAATACTCGGAGATGAACGCCCAGTCGTCCGGGTTGTCCGGGTCCCCGTATTCAGCCACCCACGAGGCGCCGGCCAGCAGCAGGTGATAGCGCTTCATGTCCAGCAACGGCACGTTGCAGACCAGCGCACCGAACTTCTCCGGGTACTTGGTCAACATGATCCCCATCAGCAACCCGCCGTTGCTGCCGCCCTGGGCGCCGAGCTGGCCGACGGTGGTGATGTCACGGCGCACCAGATCGTCGGCGACCGCCGCGAAATCCTCGGCCACCTTGTGTCGCCCCTCGCGCATCGCCTGGGTGTGCCAGCCGGGGCCGTACTCGCCGCCGCCGCGGATGTTCGCCAGCACGTAGGTTCCGCCGCGGGCCAACCACAACCGGCCCAGTACGCCGCTGTAGCCCGGCGTGTTGGCCGTCTCGAAACCGCCGTAGCCGTACAGCAGCGTCGGGCCCGGGCCGTCGATCCCGGCGGGTCGCACCAGGAAGTAGGGGATGGCCGTCCCGTCCGCCGAGGTCGCGAAATGCTGTGTCACCGTGAGGTTTTCCGCGTCGAAGAAGGCCGGCGCGGACTTGATCGGTTCGAGTTCGGCGGGGCCGGTGCCGCGCAACAGCCGCGATGGTGCGGTGAACCCGCTGGAATCCAGAAAGAATTCGGCGCCGGTGTCGTCGGCCGCCACGACCACGGTATTGGTCGAGTCGGGGATGCCCGTGATCGGTTCGCGCTGCCAGCTGCCCGGTGACGATCGCAAGGGCGGCGACGCCGGGCGCGGCGGGTCGTCACGCGAGGGTGGTGTCACCATCTCGACGCGGCTGGCGACGTCGGCCAGCGTGACGATCAGCAGCCGGTCCCTGGTCCATGCGTAGTGGTACAGGCAGGTGTGCTCGTCGGGCTCGAACACCACACTCAGATCCCTGGTACCGGCGAGGAACTCGTCGTACCTGGCGGCCAGCAGCGACCCGGCCCGGTAGGTGGTGTCGCCGACCGTCCAGTCACTGCGCAGGTCGATCAGCAGCCATTCGCGGTGCACCGACATGCTGCTGGCGTCGCTGGGCACCTCGATGGGCAGCAGCTCGGCGCCGCGCAGCTCGTATCGCTGCCGGTTCCAGAAGTCCAGGGAGCGACCGACGAAGGTGCGCACGAAGCCGGGGGTGCGGTCGGTGGATCCGCCGACGCTGACATCGGTGCGTTCGCCCTCGAACAGGGTCTCCGCCTCCGCCAACGGGGTACCGCGCCGCCACCGCTTGACGATGCGCGGGTAGCCGGATTCGGTCATCGAGTCCGGACCGAAGTCGGTGCCCACCAGGACGGTGTCCGGATCTGCCCAGTCGATCTGCGACTTGGCTTCGGGCAGCTCGAACCCGCCGGTGACGAATTCGCGGGTCAGCATGTCGAATTCGCGCACGATCACCGCGTCCGAACCGCCCGGGGACAGGCTGACCAGCGCGCGGGTGAGTTCGGGCTCGATCACGTTGGCCCCGGCCCACACCCAGTTCCGACCGTCCGCGCGGCCCAGTTCGTCGACGTCGATAAGCACGTCCCAGTCGGGTGCGTCGGTGCGGTAGCTGTCCAGCGTGGTGCGCCGCCACAGCCCCCGGGGATTGGCGGCATCGCGCCAGAAGTCGTAGAGGTATTCGCCGCGCCGGCGCACATAGGGGATGCGCGCGTCGGTGTCGAGCACCTCCAGCGCCTCGGCGCGCATCGTCTCGAAGTCGCCGGTGCAGTATTCGGCAGTGGTGGGCTCGTTGCGCGCGCGTACCCAGTCCAGCGCCTCCTCGCCGGTGACGTCTTCCAGCCACAGGTAGGGGTCGTCGGGAGCTTCAGCTGACATGAACCCATTGTGGTCCCGGCGGTACTGTGAGCTGTATTACACGAACTGACGAGGAGCCGAGAAATGCCTGTCTTCGCACGCCCGGGTTCCGCAGATGCGGTGATGACCTTCGAGTCCCGGTACGGAAACTTCATCGGCGGCGAGTGGGTCGCGCCCGCGTCCGGCCGTTATTTCGAGAACCCGACGCCGGTGACCGGCCAGTCGTTCTGCGAGATCCCCCGCTCCGACGAGGCCGACATCGAGAAGGCACTGGACGCCGCGCATGCCGCGGCGCCGGGCTGGGGCAAGACCGCGCCCGCCGAGCGGGCCGCGATCCTGAACAAGATCGCCGACCGCATCGACGCGAACACCCAGGCGCTGGCGGTGGCCGAGGTATGGGACAACGGCAAACCGGTCCGGGAGACACTGGCCGCCGACATCCCGCTGGCCGCCGACCACTTCCGCTACTTCGCGGCAGCCATCCGTGCCCAGGAAGGCGCGCTGTCCCAGATCGACGAGGACACCGTCGCCTACCACTTCCACGAGCCGCTCGGGGTGGTCGGGCAGATCATCCCGTGGAACTTCCCGATCCTGATGGGCGCCTGGAAGTTGGCGCCCGCGCTGGCCGCCGGCAACGCGATCGTGCTCAAGCCCGCCGAGCAGACCCCGGCCTCGATCCTGTACCTGATGTCGCTGATCGGCGACCTGCTGCCACCCGGCGTGGTCAACGTCGTCAACGGCTTCGGCGCCGAAGCCGGTAAGCCGCTTGCCTCCAGCAACCGGATCGCCAAGGTCGCATTCACCGGCGAGACCAGCACCGGGCGACTGATCATGCAGTACGCCAGCCAGAACCTGATCCCGGTCACCCTGGAACTCGGCGGCAAGAGTCCCAACATCTTCTTCAACGACGTGATGGCCGCCAACGACGACTTCCAGGACAAGGCGCTGGAAGGCTTCACGATGTTCGCTCTCAACCAGGGCGAGGTGTGCACCTGCCCGTCGCGCAGTCTGATCCAGTCCGCGATCCACGACGAGTTCCTCGAACTCGCGGCGATCCGCACCAAGGCCGTCCGGCAGGGTGACCCGCTGGACTCCGAGACCATGATCGGATCCCAGGCCTCCAACGACCAGCTCGAAAAAATCCTGTCCTACATCGAGATCGGCAAGGGCGAAGGCGCGAAAGTCATCACCGGCGGGGAGCGCGCCGAGTTGGGCGGTGACCTGGCCGGCGGCTTCTACGTGCAGCCGACCATCGTCACCGGCAACAACAAGATGCGGGTGTTCCAGGAGGAGATCTTCGGCCCGGTGGTCGCGGTGACCCCGTTCGACAGCTACCAGGAGGCGATGGACATCGCCAACGACACCCTGTACGGCCTGGGCGCGGGGGTGTGGAGCCGCGACGGCAACACCGCCTACCGGGCCGGGCGCGAGATCAAGGCCGGACGAGTGTGGGTGAACTGCTATCACGTGTATCCACCGCACTCGGCTTTCGGCGGCTACAAGCAGTCCGGGTTCGGCCGCGAAGGCCACAAGATGGCGCTCGAGCACTACCAGCAGACCAAGAACATGCTGGTCTCCTACTCCGACAAGGCGCTCGGCTTCTTCTGATCGCGGCCCCGCCGGGGCGCGGAAACCGCACTGCGGCAACGTGACCGGCGGTCGATTCGTGGTCATGTTGTGACCGGCAACGCGCCGCGAACGTGCCCGGCCCGGCAGCGCTGACTCAGTAAGGTCGTACAGCGTGATTCCCCTTCCGCGTGCGTGGCTGCTGGCCAGCGCCATGCTCGTCGGGTGCGTGGCCGGGCAACTGCTCGCGGTGGCAGCGCGTCTGCTGGTGGACACCCGGATGCGTCCCGATGTGGTGATCGCGCTGGTGGTGGGGGTGCCCAGCGTGCTCGGCCTGTCGTTGATCCTGGTCTCCGGGCGGCGCTGGGTGACCATGCTCGGTGCCGCGGTCCTCGCGCTGGCCCCCGGCTGGTTCGGGATGCTGGTCGCCCTGCAGGTGGTGTCGGGTGCCTGACAAGAAGGTCGACGAGGAGTCGAGCCCGGGCACCGAACCGTTCGTGCCGGATTTCGACACCGGTGCGCAGCCACCGGTGCCCGAATACGATGCCGGCGAGCCGTCGGTGCCGTTCGTGCCGGACTTCGACACCGACTCCCAGCCGTTCCTGCCACTGGCCGGGTTGCAGCAGCTGGAGAAGAAGTCCGTGCAGCCCGCGGCGGACGTCCCGGAACCGGACGATTCCGCACCGGACAGCGCGGAACCGGACACCTCGGCCGAGCCGCCCGGACCGGTGACCGTCCCGGGCCGGTATCTGTACCTGAAGTGGTGGAAGTTCGCGCTGGTGCTGTTCGGCGTGTGGTTCGTCGCCGCGGTGTTCGGGCTCAGCCTGTACTACTGGTGGTACCACGACCTGGACAAGACGCCGTCGGTCTTCGTGGTGTTCGGGTACGTCGCCACCTGCACCGTGGCGGGGCTGATTCTGGCGATGGTGGAAGCCAGGCCACTGATCGCGGCGCTGGCGATCGCGGTGATGTCGGCGCCGTTCGCCTCGGTCGCCGCCGCGGCGCCGCTCTACGGCTACTTCTACTGCGAACGTGTCGCCACGCCCTGCCTGATGAACGTCGTGCCCTACTAGGGTGGGCTCGTGACTTCTCACTATGACGTCGTCGTCCTTGGAGCCGGCCCCGGTGGATACGTAGCGGCCATTCGCGCAGCACAGCTCGGGCTGAAAACCGCGATCGTGGAACCGAAATACTGGGGCGGGGTGTGTCTGAACGTCGGATGTATCCCGTCCAAAGCGCTGCTGCGCAACGCCGAACTCGCCCACATCTTCACCAAAGAAGCCAAGGTGTTCGGCATCAGCGGCGAGGCGACCTTCGACTTCGGGGTGGCCTATGACCGCAGCCGCAAGGTGGCCGAGGGCCGGGTTGCCGGTGTGCACTTCCTGATGAAGAAGAACAAGATCACCGAGATCCACGGCTACGGCAAGTTCACTGACGCCAACACCATCTCGGTGGACCTCAACGACGGCGGCACCGAAGAGGTCACCTTCGACAACGCCATCATCGCCACCGGCGCCAGCACCCGCCTGGTGCCCGGCACCTCGCTGTCGGAGAACGTGGTGACCTACGAGAAGCTCATCCTGACCCGCGAGCTGCCCGCGTCGATCGTGATCGCCGGCGCCGGCGCCATCGGCATGGAATTCGGATACGTGTTGAAGAACTACGGCGTGGACGTCACCATCGTGGAGTTCCTGCCCCGCGCGCTGCCCAATGAGGACGCCGACTGCTCCAAGGAGATCGAGAAACAGTTCAAGAAGCTCGGCGTCAAGATCCTCACCGGTACCAAGGTCGAGTCCATCACCGACGACGGCGACGAGGTCACGGTCAGTATCAGCAAGGACGGCAAGTCCGACGAACTGAAGGCCGAAAAGGTGTTGCAGGCCATCGGGTTCGCCCCCAACGTCGAGGGCTACGGGCTGGACAAGGCCGGCGTGGAACTGACCGACCGCAAGGCGATCGGAATCACCGACTACATGCAGACCTCCACGTCGCACATCTATGCCATCGGCGACGTCACCGGCAAGCTGCAGTTGGCCCACGTCGCCGAGGCGCAGGGCGTGGTGGCGGCCGAGACCATCGGCGGCGCGGAGACGCTGGCCCTCGGCGACTACCGGATGATGCCGCGCGCCACGTTCTGTCAGCCCAACGTCGCCAGCTTCGGTCTCACCGAAGAGCAGGCCCGCGACGAAGGCTACGACGTGGTGGTGGCCAAGTTCCCGTTCACCGCCAACGCCAAGGCGCACGGGGTGGGCGACCCGAGCGGCTTCGTCAAACTCATCGCCGACGGCAAGTACGGCGAGCTGATCGGCGGCCACCTGGTCGGTCACGACGTGTCCGAGCTGCTGCCCGAGCTGACGCTGGCGCAGAAGTGGGACCTGACCGCGACCGAGCTGGCCCGCAACGTGCACACCCACCCGACCATGTCCGAGGCCCTGCAGGAATGCTTCCACGGGCTCATCGGTCACATGATCAACTTCTGAGCAGCATGCGAACCACGACCGCCGAGACGGTAGTCGGAACGATCGGCGGGCTGGTCGTCGGCTACGTCCTGTGGCTGGCCGCCATCACCGTCGGTGACGACGTCACCACGGTGCGCAATTGGAGTCAGTTGGTGCTGTTGGGCGCGGTCGCCCTGGCGGTCGGCGCGGCGCTGGGCGGCCTGCTGATGCGCTGGCGCCGCAGGCCCGGCTGGTCGGCGTTCGCGTTCGCGGTGCCGGTGCTGCCGGTGGTGCTGAGCCTGGCCGTGCTGGCCAACCTGTACCTGTAGCTCCCGCACCGGCGCCGCCGAGCGTCACGCCAGAGTGGCTGTCGGCGCCGAGCGTCACGCCAGAGTGACGCCCCGGGGCGAGCGCGCGGCCAATGTCAGCGCGGGTTGTCCAGCGGGATCCCCAGCGCGGTGATCGTGGCCGCCAATCCGTCGTATTGCGTTGCCAGCAGGCAGAATTCGATCAACCGGGCCCGGTTCAGGTGGGACGCCAGCTGCTGCCAGGTCTCGGTGCTGATGGTGCGGTCCTTGATCAGCTCGTCGGTGGCGCGCAGCAACGCCTGCTGCCGCGTGCTGAGCACCGCGCGGGGCCCGTCGCCGTCCGGGGACTCCGGCCAGGCGAAGATCGCGGCCTGCGCCAGGGCGTCCAGCCCCGCCGTGCGGGCCATCCCACGATGGTGCTGCAGCTCGTACTCGCAGGACCGCAGGTGCGCGACCCGCAAGATGACCAGTTCGGAGTCGATCGCCGGGAGTCGGCCGCGCATCAGACGTCCGGAATAGATCGCCCACAGCCAGAACAGCGTCTGCCGGGAACCCAGGGTGGTGAACAGGTGCATCTCGGGCGCGCGCACCTTGCGCGCAGCCAGCTTGGCGATCACCCAGTTGATCGGACCCAGTTGGCGCAACCGGCCGGGCGGGATGCGCACCACCTGGTCGCCGGTCATGCCTGCTGCACCAGGTACGGCGACACGGTGCTGCGGTGCTCGTCGATGTCGAGTGCGCGGCCGAGCGCGGGGAACGCCCGCTGGGGACAGTTGTCGCGTTCGCAGACCCGGCAGCCCGCGCCGATCGGAGTGGAGACGTCCCCGGACAAATCGAGTCCTTCCGAATAGACGAGCCGGTGCGCGTGGCGGAGCTCGCAACCCAGCCCGATCGCAAAGGTCTTACCGGGCTGACCATATCGGGCCGCGCGCCGCTCGACGGTGCGGGCCACCCACATGTAGTTGCGGCCGTCGGGCATCTGGGCGACCTGCACCAGGATCTTGCCGGGGTTCGCGAACGTTTCGTAGACGTTCCACAGCGGGCACGTCCCGCCGCTGGAGGAAAAGTGAAAACCCGTGGCGGACTGGCGTTTCGACATATTGCCGGCGCGGTCGACCCGGACGAAGGACAGTGGTACGCCGCGCATCGACGGCCGTTGCAGCGTGGAGAGCCGGTGCGCGATGGTTTCGTAGCTGACCAGGTAGAAGGCCGACAGCCGTTCGACGTCGTAGCGGAAATTCTCGGCGACATCGTGGAACTGGCGGTAGGGCAGCACCGTGGCGGCGGCGAAGTAGTTGGCCAGTCCGAGCCGGGCCAGCGTGCGCGACTCGGCACTGGTGAACTTGCCCTCTTCGACCAGGCCGTCGATCAGGTCGCCGAACTCGAGGTAGGCCAGCTCGGCGGCCATCTTGAACACCTGCTGGCCGGTGGCCAGGTGGTTGCTGATCTCCAGCGTCTTGGCCGCGGGGTCGTAGCGGTGCAGCACGTTCTCGCCGAGGTCGATGCGCCGGGTGATACGCACCCCGTGCACCTCGGTGAGCCGGCGGGTCAGTTCGCGGGCCAGATCGCCGTGGTGCATCCGCATCTGGACGGTCAGGTCTTCGGCGGCGGTGTCCAGCGCGTGCAGGTAGTTCTGACGTTGGTAGAAGTAGTCGCGCACCTCTTCGTGCGGCATGGTGATGGACCCGCTGCCGCTGCTGCCGTCGAAGTAGCGGTCCTCGGTGGCGGCGGCCAGTTGCGCGGTGGTGAGCCGGTAGCGACGGTGCAGATTGACCACTGCGCGGGCCAGGCTCGGGTGCGCGTTCACCATCTCGGCGATCTCGGTGGGGTCGACGTCGATGTCCAGATCGCGGTCCAGGGTGACTTCGCGCAGCTCGGCGACCAACCGGGTGGCGTCCTGGGAGGCGAAGAAGGTGGCGTCCACCCCGAACAACTCGGTGATCCGCAGCAGCACGGCCACCGTCAGCGGGCGCACGTCGTGCTCGATCTGGTTGAGGTAACTGGGCGAGATGTCCAGCATCTGGGCCAGTGCGGCCTGGCTGAATCCGCGCTCGTTGCGGAGCTGGCGGACCCGGGCGCCGACGAACGTCTTGGACACTCCAGGAGCCTACGCTTGTTGCTAAGACTCAGTTAGCAGAGTTGGCAGGTTGGTGTTTCGGGCCGGCCATTGGCATGATTCGCATCGGCCTTCCTGGGTAAACCCGGGGGCACCGAGTGAAAATGGGGACGGGGAGCAGCACCGTGAGCCTTGACAAGAAGTTAATGCCGGTTCCGGACGGGCACCCTGACGTCTTCGACCGCGAGTGGCCGTTGCGGGTCGGCGACATCGACCGGACCGGCCGGCTGCGGCTGGACGCGGCCTGTCGGCATATTCAGGACATCGGCCAGGACCAGCTGCGCGAGATGGGTTTCGAGGAGACGCACCCGCTGTGGATCGTGCGGCGCACCATGGTCGACCTGATCCGGCCCATCGAGTTCGGCGACATGCTGCGGTGTCGGCGCTGGTGCTCGGGAACATCCAACCGCTGGTGCGAGATGCGGGTGCGCATCGACGGCCGCAAGGGCGGGCTGATCGAGTCGGAGGCGTTCTGGATCCACGTCAATAAGGAAACCGAGATGCCGGCGCGGATCGCCGACGACTTCCTGGCCGGACTGCACAAAACCACGTCGGTGGATCGGCTGCGGTGGAAGGGCTACCTGAAGCCCGGCGGCCGAGACGACGCGGCGGAAATCCATGAGTTTCCGGTGCGGGTGACCGACATCGACTTGTTCGACCACATGAACAACTCCGTGTACTGGAGCGTGGTCGAGGATTACCTGGCCTCCCACACCGACCTGCTGGACGGCCCGCTGCGGGTCACCATCGAACACGAGGCGCCGGTCGCGCTGGGCGACAAGCTGGAGATCATTTCGCACGTCCACCCGGCCGGATCGACCGACAAGTTCGGGCCGGACCTGGTCGACCGGGCTGTTACAACGCTCACATATGCGGTCGGCGACGAGACGAAGGCCGTCGCGGCGCTGTTCGCTCTCTAACAGGACAAGCGTTCTGTTAAATTAGTGTTGACCTGCGGTTCTTGTTACCGGGCGGTAGCTTCTGAACCGGTTCAGAAAATTTGCGGCTTCGCAAGATTTGCAAAATGACCGCAGGTCATAGCCGAAATTGGCAAGTGAAATGGGTAGACCAGCAGGAATGCCCTGTGCCAAGGTCGTGTTAGCACAGCAGTGAAGATGGAAGTCGAACCCGAAGCTTCCGGCTGGGTGGCAAGCAGCCACCAGCAATTCAGTAGTGAGTGAACCGTTAAGGAGCTGTCCAATGTCTGTCGTTGGAACCCCCAAGAGCGCTGAGCAGATCCAGCACGACTGGGACCACAACCCCCGCTGGAAGGGCGTCAACCGCACCTACACGCCGCAGGACGTCGTCGCGCTGCAGGGCCACGTCGTCGAGGAGCACACCCTGGCCCGCCGCGGCGCCGAGGTGCTCTGGGAGCAGCTGCACGAGATGGACTTCGTCAACGCGCTGGGCGCGCTGACCGGAAACATGGCCGTCCAGCAGGTGCGCGCCGGCCTCAAGGCGATCTACCTGTCCGGCTGGCAGGTCGCCGGTGACGCCAACCTCTCCGGGCACACCTACCCCGACCAGAGCCTCTACCCGGCCAACTCAGTGCCGCAGGTGGTGCGTCGCATCAACAACGCGCTGCTGCGCGCCGACGAGATCGCCAAGGTCGAGAACGACCGCTCGGTGGACAACTGGCTGGCCCCGATCGTCGCCGACGGCGAGGCCGGCTTCGGTGGTGCGCTCAACGTCTACGAGCTGCAGAAGGCCATGATCGCCGCCGGTGTCGCCGGGTCGCACTGGGAAGACCAGCTGGCCTCGGAGAAGAAGTGCGGCCACCTCGGTGGCAAGGTGCTGATCCCGACTCAGCAGCACATCCGCACCCTGACCTCCGCCCGCCTGGCCGCGGATGTCGCCGGTGTCCCGACGGTCGTCATCGCCCGTACCGACGCCGAGGCCGCCACCCTGATCACCTCCGACGTCGACGAGCGGGACCGCCCGTTCATCACCGGTGAGCGCACCAACGAGGGCTTCTACCGGGTCAAGAACGGTCTCGAGCCGTGCATCGCCCGGGCCAAGGCCTACGCGCCGTACGCCGACCTGATCTGGATGGAGACCGGTACTCCGGACCTGGCGCTGGCCAAGCGGTTCGCCGAGGGCGTCAAGGCCGAGTTCCCCGACCAGATGCTGGCCTACAACTGCTCGCCGTCGTTCAACTGGCGCAAGCACCTCGACGACGCGACGATCGCGAAGTTCCAGAAGGAACTCGGTGCGATGGGCTTCAAGTTCCAGTTCATCACGCTGGCCGGATTCCACGCGCTGAACTACTCGATGTTCGATCTGGCCCACGGCTACGCCCGCAACCAGATGACCGCGTACGTCGAGCTGCAGGAGCGCGAGTTCGCCGCCGAGGAGCGTGGGTACACCGCCACCAAGCACCAGCGCGAGGTCGGTGCCGGCTACTTCGACCGGATCGCCACCACGGTGGACCCCACTTCGTCGACGACGGCGCTGGCCGGCTCGACCGAAGAGGGCCAGTTTCACTGAGGATGAGGCCAGTGCGGAGCCGGGCGACCCCCGGTTCGCGCTGAAGTAGCATAGGCCCCGCCCGGCAACCCTGGGCGGGGCCTATTGCGGTGCAGGACAATTCGGGCGATCAGTGGAGAAGACAGTGAGCGATGCAGCAATCCAGCGGGTAGGTGTGGTCGGGGCCGGGCAGATGGGCGCCGGTATCGCCGAGGTGTCGGTTCGTGCGGGTGTCGCCGTCACCGTGTTCGAGACCACCGAGGCGCTGATCACCGCGGGCCGTAACCGCATCACCAAGTCGCTGGAACGGGGTGTGAGCGCCGGCAAGGTCACCGAACGCGAGCGCGACCGCGCACTGGGGCTGTTGACGTTCACCACCGACCTGGGCGACCTGGCCGACCGGCAGCTGGTCATCGAGGCCGTCATCGAGGACGAGACGGTGAAGGCCAAGATCTTCGCCGAGCTGGACCGCGTGATCACCGACCCCGAGGCGGTGCTGGCGTCCAACACCTCCAGCATCCCGATCATGAAGATCGCCGCGGCCACCCAGAACCCGCAGCGGGTGCTGGGCCTGCACTTCTTCAACCCGGTCCCGGTGCTGCCGCTGGTGGAGCTGGTGAGCACCCTGGTGACCGACGAGGCCGCCGCCGCCCGCACCGAGGAGTTCGCCGGCGCCGTGCTGGGCAAGCAGGTGGTGCGCTGCTCGGACCGCTCCGGCTTCGTGGTGAACGCCCTGCTGGTGCCCTACCTGTTGTCGGCGATCCGGATGGTGGAGGCGGGCTTCGCCACCGTCGAGGACGTCGACAAGGCCGTCGTCGCGGGATTATCCCATCCGATGGGGCCGCTGCGGCTCTCTGACCTCGTCGGCCTGGACACCCTCAAGCTGATCGCGGACAAGCTGTACGAGGAGTTCAAAGAGCCGCACTACGGACCGCCGCCGCTGCTGCTGCGGATGGTGGAAGCCGGCCTGCTGGGCAAGAAATCCGGCAAGGGCTTCTACACCTACTGAGCTACTTCTGCAGGGTGAACTGGTCGACGTCGGTGTAGCCCTGGCGGAACAGCTTCGCGCAGCCGGTCAGGTACTTCATGTAGCGGTTGTAGACCTTCTCCGACTGGATCGCGATGGCCCGCTCGCGCTGGGCCTCGAGCGCGGTCGCCCAGATCTCCAGCGTCCTGGCGTAGTGCAGCTGCAGCGACTGAATGCGCTTCATCGTGAAGCCCGCGGCCGCCGCCTGCTCCTCGACCACCGGAACCGTGGGCAGGTCGCCGCCCGGGAAGATCTCGGCCAGGATGAACTGGCTGAAGTGCACGATCTCGCGGGTCAGCGGCAGGCCCTTGGCCCGGGCCTCGCGCATCGTCGGGCGCACGATCGTGTGCAGCAACATGCTGCCGTCGCTGGGCAGCACCTCGTGCGCCATCTTGAAGAACCGCTTGTAGCGGTGGCGGCCGAAGTGCTCGAACGCGCCGATCGAAACGATGCGGTCGACGGGTTCATGGAACTTCTCCCAGCCCTCCAGCAACACCCGCCGGGACCGGGACGTGTCCAGCTCGTCGAACTTCTGCTGCACGTGGGCGGCCTGGTTCTCGGACAACGTCAAGCCCACGACGTTGACGTCGTATTTTTCGATGGCGCGCCGCATTGTGGCGCCCCAGCCGCAGCCGATGTCCAGCAACGTCATTCCCGGCTCGAGGTTCAGCTTGCCTAAGGCCAGGTCGATCTTGGCGAGCTGGGCCTCTTCCAGCGTCATGTCGTCGCGCTCGAAGTAGGCGCAACTGTAGGTCTTCGTGGGGTCGAGGAAGAGCCGGAAGAAATCATCGGAGAGGTCGTAGTGCGCTTGCACGTTGCCGAAATGCGGCGTGAGCTGCACGGCCATACGATGTCTGCCTTTCTTTTATCGGAGCGAAAGCCTGCACCCCGCCCCGATGCATTCCCTGCATGCTAGCCGCTGTCCAGCACCCCGATAGCCCACTGAAGGTAATGCCGCAGGTGAAGGGGGCTTTACGTGCCCTAACTCACTGGTCCCGGGGCGGCACGATGGGGGACGGGTGCGGTTGACCGCGGAACTTCTCCAGTGAGCCGCCGGCCTCGACGATCCCGCACAGCGCGCTCCAGCTCAGCATGGTGAGGTAGTCGATCAACTCGTCGCTGCTCATCCGCGGGTCCGACATCCACGAGTGGGTGGCCAGTTGCACGCCGCCGACGATCAGGTAGGCCCAGGGCTCCACGCCGCCGACATCCATGCCGACCTCGCGCATCCGGCGGCGCAACATCACCGCGATCATCCGGGCGATGATCCGCTCGGAATCGGCGATCACCTTGCTCTTACTGCCCGAGCTGTTCGCCATCACGAACCCGTACGGTTCGGGTTCGGCGGCCATGGTCTCCACGTACACCCGGATCACCTCGCGGGTCAGCTCGTAGCCGTCCAGATTGGAGGACAGTGCCGCGGCCATGTTGGGGATCAGGGTGGTCTGCGCGAAGCGCATCATCACCGCGGTCGTCAGATCGTTCTTGTCGACGAAGTAGCGGTACAGGACGGTTTTGGACACCCCGATCTCGGCGGCGATCTCGTCCATGCTCAGGAACCGGCTCTGCCGGCGAATCGCCTCGATGGTTCCGTCGACCAGCTCGTTGCGGCGGTCCACTTTGTGTTGGTGCCAGCGCCGCTTGCGACCATCGGTCTTCGCGCTGCGAGCCGGAATTTGCTGTGCCACTTTCGCCGATTCCCAATCGTTTAGTCGCATCGATACTACGGCTTCGGGTGGCGCGTTCGGCGGACATGCCCGCACCTGCGTGAGGGCTCCCACCAGTGTGGGTAACACTGACCGGTGGTCGAGATGGCGCATGATGGTTGTGATGACGCACAGGGCTGATGGTTCGGGCGCAACAGTGGGGACCGGGTTGAGCGCGCGGCCGCCCGAGCCGCGGCCGTCGCGCACCTCACTGGCGGAATCCTTCGCCGGCGCCGATCAGCAGGCCGATGCCGAACGGCGCACCGCCCTGCGCCGGATGAAGGCGGTCGCGCTGGGCTTTCTGCTCGGCGCCACAGTGGTGTTCCTGCTGTGCCGGTGGGCGAACGTGCACGGTGACGCCCCCGCGTGGGTCGGCTACGTCGGTGCCGCCGCCGAGGCGGGCATGGTGGGCGCCCTGGCGGACTGGTTTGCGGTGACGGCCCTGTTCAAACACCCACTGGGCATTCCGATCCCGCACACCGCGATCATCAAGCGCAAGAAAGACCAGCTCGGCGAGGGTCTGGGCACCTTCGTGCGGGAGAACTTCCTGTCGGCCGAGGTCGTCGAGAACAAGCTGCGCGACGCCCAGGTGCCGAGCCGGCTGGGCAAGTGGCTGGCCGAGCCCGCGCATGCGCAGCGGGTGGCCGCCGAAGCGTCGACGGTGCTGCGCGTGGGAGTGGAGTTGCTGCGCGACGACGACGTCCAGCAGGTGATCGACCGGATGATCGTGCGCCGCATCGCCGAGCCGCAGTGGGGTCCGCCGGTGGGCCGGGTGTTGCAGACGCTGTTGGCCGAGAATCGGCAGGAGGCGCTGATCCAGTTGCTGGCCGACCGGGCTTTTCAGTGGTCGCTGAACGCCGGCGTGGTCATCCAGCGGGTAGTCGAGCGGGATTCCCCGACCTGGTCGCCGCGCTTCGTCGACCATCTGGTCGGCGACCGCATTCACCGGGAGTTGATGGACTTCACCGACAAGGTGCGCCGCAACCCTGATCACGAGTTGCGCCGCTCAGCCACCCGTTTCCTGTTCGAGTTCGCCGACGACCTGCAGAACGATCCCGACACCATCGCGCGTGCCGACGCCGTCAAGGAGCAGTTGATGGCGCGGGAGGAGGTGGCGAACGCTGCCGCGACGGCGTGGGCCACGCTCAAGCGGCTGGTGCTCGAGGGTGTCGACGACCCGTCGAGCACGCTGCGCACCCGGATCGCCGACACGGTGATCCGGATCGGGGAGTCGTTGCGGGACGACGCCGACCTGCGCGACAAGGTCGAGGGGTGGATGGTGCGGGCCGCGCAGCACCTGGTTTCGCAATATGGGGTAGAGATCACAGCGATCATTACCGAGACGATCGAGCGCTGGGACGCCGAGGAGGCCAGCCGGCGCATCGAGCTTCATGTGGGCCGTGACCTGCAGTTTATCCGGATCAACGGGACGGTCGTCGGTGCGCTGGCCGGGTTGGTGATCTACGCCGTCGCGCAGCTGTTGTTCTGAGCGGACGGCCGACCGCTTGCAATTGCAAGCACTCCTTCGTAATCTGGATGGTGTACGTGACCACCCCGATCAAGGAGCAACCATGCCGGCGGAGGAGAAGCTGGGCACCAAAGTGTCCACCAAGGCTTCCGACGTGGCCTCCGACATCGGCAGCTTCATCCGGTCGCAGCGCGAGACGGCACAGGTGTCGATGCGGCAGCTCGCCGAGCGGTCCGGTGTCAGCAATCCCTACCTGAGCCAGGTGGAGCGCGGATTGCGAAAGCCGTCCGCCGACGTACTGCGCCAGATCGCCAAAGCGCTGCGGGTTTCCGCTGAGGTTCTCTATGTGCAGGCCGGGATTCTCGAGCCCCGCGACGCCAGCCAGGTGCGGGACGCGATCGTCACCGACGCGGCCATCACCGAGTCGCAGAAGCAGGCTTTGCTGGATGCATACGCCTCGTTCGTTCAGCAGAACGAAGCCGACCTGGCCTAGCCAACCGAGATCGGTGGGCCGCGACGAACCACTCACAACTTCCCGCCGACCCGACCAACCAGGAGGTTCCAGCAAGCCGCGTGACCGACGTCAATCCGCGGGTCTTGACCACCTCCCCAGCAGGAGCCGCCGCTTGCGCCAACTTCCAAATCAAAACTCAATGCTCTGATATCGCAACAGTGAAAGGAATTAGCAATGGCTGAGAACACCAACAACATCGAAGACCTCCGCGCCCCGCTGCTCGCCGCGCTCGGTGCGGCCGACCTGGCGTTGGCCACCGTGAACGACCTGATCGCCAACCTCCGGGACCGTGCCGAGGAGACCCGCACCAACTTGCGGGACCGTGCCGAGGAAACCCGCAGCAACCTGCGCGAGCGCGCCGAGGAGACCCGGACCGACACCCGCAGCCGGGTCGAGGAGAGCCGCGCCCGCCTGTCCAAGCTGCAGGAGGACCTGCCCGAGCAGCTGACCGAGCTGCGTGACCGCTTCACCGCCGAAGAGCTGCGTAAGGCAGCCGAGGGCTACCTGGAAGCCGCCACGACCCGCTACAACGAGCTGGTCGAGCGTGGCGAGGCAGCGCTGGGCCGGCTGCGCAGCCAGTCCGCCTTCGAGGACGCCTCCGCGCGGGCCGAGGGTTACGTGGACCAGGCGGTCGAGCTGACCCAGGAGGCGCTGGGCACCGTGGCGACCCAGACCCGCGCGGTCGGCGAGCGGGCCGCCAAGCTGGTCGGCATCGAGCTGCCCAAGAAGGCCGAAGAGGCTGCCGCCCCGGTGAAGAAGGCCGCGCCGGCCAAGAAGGCTCCCGCCAAGAAGGCCGTTCCGGCCAAGAAGGCTCCCGCCAAGAAGGCCCCGGCCAAGAAGGTCACCCAGAAGTAGTCCGTCCGGGAACCGCACGAACAACTCGACTCCGAGTCGCCCTCGCCTGGGGTGACTCGGAGTCGACGTTTTCCAGGCACCCCGCATAGGCTGGTGGACGTGCACATGGTGAACCTCATCCTGATCGTTCTGAGTATCGCTGTCGCCCTGACCGCGGTTTATGCCTTTGTGCACGCGGCTTTGCAGAGGTCGGACGCTTATATCGCCGCCGAGAAGCTGACCAAGCCGGTGTGGTTGGTGATCCTTGGCCTCAGTGCGCTGCTCAGCTATTTCCTGGGCATCATGGGGACGGTGCTGGCCGCGGTCGCCACCGGCGTCTACCTGGCCGACGTGCGGCCCAAGCTGCTCGAAGTGCAGGGCAAGTCGCACTAGCGGATGAAAATCCTGATCGTCGCGCCGGCGGCGGCGCTGCTGTCGCTGACCGGCGCGGGTCCCGCGGGCGCCGCACCGGTGAATCCGCCGCCCTACATCGACCACACCGAATGGGTGTCCTGGGGACCTGCCAGCCTGCGCGTCTATCCGACGCCGTCGGGTCGTGCCGCGGCCCGCGCCTCGGATCTGCCCGCCGCCGGTCAGGCCTGGGCAGAGGTGCTGGCGCGCTCGCCGCAGGCCGACACCCCCGGGATGCGCGCCCAGTTCGACTGCCACTGGCAGTTCGCCGAACTCGCCCGGCCCGGCAAGACCAGCTGGAATCTGGAGCCGTGGCGACCGGTGGTCGACGACGCGGCCATGGTCGCGGCGGCGTGCAATCCCGGCGGACAGGAGGAACCGTTCTGATGCCCAGCCCGCCGACCCGCAGCCAGCTCGCTGCACTGGTGGACCACACCCTGCTCAAACCCGAGGCGACCCCCGCCGACGTCGCCGCGCTCGTCGCAGAAGGCGCCGAGCTGGGCGTCTACGCCGTGTGCGTCTCCCCGACGTTGGTGCCGGCTGCGGTGCGCGCCGGCGGCGTGCGAGTCGCCGCGGTGGCCGGCTTCCCGTCGGGCAAGCATCTGGGCGCAGTCAAGGCGCAGGAGGCGGTCGCAGCCCTGGACGCCGGCGCCACCGAGATCGACATGGTCATCGACGTCGGTGCGGCCCTGACCGGCGACTTCGATGCGGTGCGTGCCGATATCGCGACCGTGCGGGCGGCCGCCGTCGACGCCGTGCTGAAGGTGATCGTGGAATCGGCCGTGCTGCTGGGCAGCGCGGACGAGGGCGCGTTGACGGCCGTCTGCCGGGCGGCCGAAGATGCCGGCGCCGACTTCGTCAAAACGTCGACCGGGTTCCATCCGGCCGGCGGGGCGACGGTGCGTGCCGTCGAGGTGATGAGCGCCGCGGTCGGCGGGCGCCTCGGAGTCAAGGCCAGCGGCGGCATCCGCACCGCCGCCGACGCGATTGCGCTGCTCGACGCCGGCGCCACCCGCCTCGGGCTGTCCGGCACCCGGGCGGTGCTCGACGGGCTGGATTAACTCACAGGTCGGCGAAGCAGGGATCGGTCTCGCCGGCGGGAATGGTGGCGTTGCGCGACGAAAAGTGGACGATCACGCCGCTGTCGGTGACGTCCACACTGTCGGCCTTGATTCCCAGCGGAAGTTTCGTGGTGAAGTCGGACGTGTATTCGTCGAGCGATGATTGCACCGACTCTTTGGGCAGCTTGAAGCCCAGCGCATTGAAACTTACGATGTCCAGTTTCAACCCGCCGTTGGACACCGTCGGCTTGGCGACGATGTCGTTGAGGGTGCCCTTCAATTCGACCGTTTTGTCGTTGGGATGAGTGGTCACGCTGCGGGTGACGAACTCGCCCACCGCCGGGATCGCGTTCTGCACCGTTTCCTTGATGCCCTCGGAGGTCCAGGTGACGGTGGCGTCGATCGCGCCGATGGTGCCCTTGGAATCGGGCGTGCTGTCGAGCTTGACGTCTCTGATGTCGATCTGCAGCTTCATGCCCTTGGCATCTTTGATCTGGTTGCCGGCCGTCTCGATCGAGATGTTGGTGTAGTGGTCGGTGAGCACCTGCCAGGTGACCAGCGGGGTCACTCCGAACGACGCGGTGGCCTGGTCCTGGACCTTGCAGGCCGTCGCCGCGGCGATCTTGTTGTTCGCTTTGTTACGCACTATCAGTTCGACGAGGATGCCGCCGGCCACCACCAGCGCCAGCACGATGATCAGCACCAGCACGATCGACAGCGGGTCGCGCAACGACCGCTTCTTCTTTTTGACCTCGGCCGGCCCGTCCGTCGGGGTGGCGGTCGGGGTCGCTTGGCCGGCCGTCGGACCGGGCGGCTGCGGCTGGTTGAGCCGGCGCGTACTGGCGTTGCCCAGCGCGAAGTTCTCGGTCGGCTGCGACGACGGTGGGGGATTCTGTGGTCCGCCGCGGGGATCGCCGGACTGCGGCCTCCCGCCGTAGGGGCTGCCCGGTGCCGGGGGTCGGCCGAGCGGTCCCTGGTCGCCCGGACGCGCCCAACCCGACGGGCCGTCGTTGCGTGGTCCCTGCGGAGTCGTCACTCCCGAGATTCTGCCCTATCGAGGGCCGCAAAGTCTGCCCGGTTGTGCAGGACAGCGATCTTCTCCCGGGCCGTGGCCACCGTGTCGAGATCGAGGTCGGCGACCAGCAGTTCCGGTTCGGCGCCCGCCGAGGCCACCACCGCGCCGAACGGAGAGGCCACCAGGCTGCCGCCGACGCCGGTCGGGGCGCCCGAACCGCCGGCGCCGTCACCCGGGTCGGCCTGGCCGGCGGCGGCGATATAACAGGTCGAATCCACCGCGCGGGCCCGCGTCAGCAGCGTCCACTGCTCGAGTTTGCCCGGGCCCGATCCCCAGGACGCGCACACCACGATCAGCTGGGCGCCGCGGTCGGCGAGGTCGGTGTAGAGCGCCGGAAACCGGACGTCGTAGCACGTCGTCAAACCCACGCCGACGCCGTCGACGGTGATCACCACCGGTTGCTGGCCGGGCGCGACGGTGCGTGATTCGGTGAAGCCGAACGCGTCGTAAAGGTGGATTTTGTCGTAGCGGGCGTCGGTGCCCGGCCCGGCCGCGATCAGTGTGTTCGTCACCCTGCCGTCGCCGGACGGGGCGAACATCCCGGCGACCACGGTGATGCCGGCGCTCGCCGCGATCTGGCGGACCCCGTCGGCCCAGGGGCCGTCCAGCGGCTCGGCGACCGGTTTCAGTGACACCCCGAACCGGCACATGGTCGCCTCGGGGAACACCACCAGCGCCGCGCCCGCCTCGGCGGCCCGCTCGGTGTACTCGCGCACCAGCTGCAGATTCTCCGTCGGGTCGGTGCCGCTGAGAATCTGGGCCAGTGCGATGCGCATGGCCGCGAGTTTAGTTCCGGGCGCGCGGCGGGCGACTACGCGCTTTTCGCGATCCAATCCGTGGTGTAGCGCTGCTCGATATTGATCAGCTCCGCCAACTGGGTGCCGATCAGCCGCTCCAGCTTGCCGCCGATCAACGGCACCCGCACCTGCATGGACAACTGCACGGACATGCGGGAGCCGCGGGTGTCGGGGGCGGGCGCCAGGACCGCCGTGCCCCACACGTTCACCGGGGCGCCGACCACCAGGGCCGCGATCGACGCGGTGGCGACCCGGTTGTTGATCGGAGTCCACGTCTCCTCGCGCCGCACCGACAGATCGCCCCGAAGCAGCTGTGTGATCAGGGCGGGCAGGTTCTCGTTCAGCACCGTCTGCACCGTGACCACCTCGATGGTGCCGGTGTCGCCGGACTCCCCGCCGATCCGCAGGGATTCCAGGGTGGCGATGTCGACCGGCGTTTCAGCCAGCCGGCCCAGCCAGTAGGCCTCCTGGTAGAAGGCCCGGTGAACTTCTTCGACGCTGCCCTCGTAGTCGGCCGACATGTCGAATGAACGCGGCATAGCTGCCCAGGCTACCGTTACCAGCGATGAATTCGGCCGATTCCGGTGCGCTGTTCGCCGGTGCGCGCGTCGCCGAATCGGTCCCGCTGGCGCCGCTGACCACCTTGCGGGTGGGGCCGGTGGCGCGGCGCGTCATCACCTGCGTCAGCAGCGATCAGGTCATCGCGGTACTGCACCGGCTCGACACGTCGGGCGGCGGTCCGGTGCTGGTGCTTGCCGGCGGTTCCAATGTGGTGATCGGCGACGCGGTCGCCGACCTGACCGTGGTGCGGCTGGCCAACGACGGCGTTGTCGTCGACGGGCACCTGGTTCGCGCGCAGGCCGGCGCGGTGTGGGATGACGTGGTGCGGCGATCCATCGAGGCAGGTCTGGGTGGGTTGGAATGCCTGTCGGGCATCCCGGGCTCGGCGGGGGCCACCCCGGTACAGAACGTCGGCGCGTACGGGGTGGAGGTGTCCGACACGATCACCCGGGTCCGGCTGCTGGATCGCGGCAGCGGCGAGGCCCGCTGGGTACCTGCCGATGAACTCGGATTCGGCTACCGCAGCAGCGTGCTCAAGCGCGCCGACGGCCTCGACGTGCCGGCGGTGGTCCTGGAGGTGGAGTTCGCGCTCGATCCCGCGGGACGCAGCGCGCCGTTGCGGTACGGGGAGCTGATTGCGGCCCTGCGCACCCAGCCCGGCGAACGCGGCGATCCGCCGGCGGTCCGTGCCGCGGTGCTGGCGCTGCGCGCCCGCAAAGGCATGGTGCTCGACGCGGCCGATCACGACACCTGGAGCGTGGGGTCGTTCTTCACCAATCCGGTGGTCGAGCCGCGGGACTACGCACGGCTGGCCGCTGCGAGCGACACCCCGGTGCCGCACTATCCGGCGCCGGACGGCGTGAAGCTGGCCGCGGGTTGGCTGGTTGAGCAGGCCGGATTCAGCAAAGGCTATCCGGGGGCCGAAGCGCCGTGCCGGCTCTCCACCAAGCATGCGTTGGCGTTGACCAACCGGGGCGGCGCCACCGCGGAAGACGTGATGGTAGTGGCCCGCGCCGTTCGGGACGGGGTGCGTGATGTGTTTGGTATCACACTGAAACCCGAACCTGTCCTGGTCGGTTGCGTTTTGTAACTGCTACTTTCGTGCACAGTTCCCCCGCCGCGCGTTGTTGCGGTGGGGCCACCTGTGTTTCGCCCGGTATCTTTGGATCTCGTGACGTCGTCCAGCAACCCCGCCAAGCCGGGGCCGATCAATCGCCGCATGGCGTTGGCGGCCCTCGGGCTCGGCGTGCTGGCGCCCAGCGCGCTGGCAGCCTGCGGGGGCAAGGTCACCAATCCTCAGGCCGAGCGCAAGGCGCCGCCGTCGGCGCGGCTGAACTTCCAGCCCGCTGATGCCGCGCAGGACGTGGTGCCGGTCGCACCGATCAGCGTGCAGGTCAGTGACGGTTGGTTTCAGCGGGTGGCGCTGACGAACTCGGCCGGTAAGCCGGTCGCTGGCACCTTCAACCAGGACCGCACCGTCTTTATGACCACCGAGCCGCTGGGTTACGACTCCTCCTACTCCTGGACCGGGTCGGCGGTCGGCCACGACGGCAAGGCGGTCCCGGTGGCGGGCAAGTTCACCACCGTGTCGCCGAAGAAGAAGATCGACGGCGGATTCCAGCTCGCCGACGGGCAGACCGTCGGCATCGCGGCGCCGGTGATCATCCAGTTCGACGCGCCCATCAGCGACAAGGCCACCGTCGAGCGCGCCCTGAAGGTGACCACCAATCCGCCGGTCGAAGGCAGCTGGGCATGGCTGCCCGACGAGGCCAAAGGCGCTCGCGTGCACTACCGGCCGCGCGAGTACTACCCGGCGGGCACCACCGTCAACGTCGAGGCAAAGCTCTACGGCCTGCCGTTCGGCGACGGCGCGTACGGCGCCCAGGACTTCTCGTTGAACATCCAGATCGGACGCCGCCAGGTGGTCAAGGCCGAGGTGTCCTCGCACCGTATCCAGGTGGTCACCGACGCCGGCGTCATCATGGATTTCCCGTGCAGCTACGGCGAGGCGGACAAGGCCCGCAACGTCACCCGCAACGGCATCCACGTCGTGACCGAGAAGTACGCCGACTTCTATATGTCCAACCCGGCCGCCGGCTACAGCAACGTGCACGAGCGGTGGGCGGTGCGGATCTCCAACAACGGCGAGTTCATCCACGCCAACCCGTCCAGCGCCGGCGCGCAGGGCAACAGCAACGTCACCAACGGCTGCATCAACCTGTCGACGTCGGACGCCGCCGAGTATTTCCCGACGGCGATGTACGGCGACCCGGTCGAGGTCACCGGCAGCTCGATCCAGCTTTCCTACGCCGACGGCGACATCTGGGACTGGGCTGTGGACTGGGACACCTGGGTGGGCATGTCGGCGCTGCCGCCGCCGGCAGCGCGTCCGCCGGGCTCCCAGATCCCGGTCACCGCACCCGCCACGCCGTCCACCGCGCCCAGCCTGTCGGGCACGCCCACGACGACGACCACGACGACGACCACGACGACGGCGCCCGGCTCTAGGCCAGGTGGTTGAACCTTCGCGTCGCCGACGCCTGGTCGCGCGGCCGGATGATGATCTGGTCCAGGTTCACATGCGACGGACGGGACGCGACGAACCCGATGACCTCAGCGACGTCGGCCGCCACCAGCGGGGTCATGCCGGCGTAGACGGCGTCGGCGCGCTCCTGATCCCCGTCGAACCGGACCAGCGAAAACTCGGTTTCCACCGCACCGGGGGCGATCTCGGTCAGTCGCACTGGCTTGCCCAGCAGTTCGCCGCGCAGCGTGCGGTGCAGCGCCCCTTGGGCGTGTTTGGCGGCGGTGTAACCGGCGCCGCCGTCGTAAATCTCAAGTGCGGCAATCGAAGTCACGGTGACGATCAGGCCGTCGCCGGACTCGATGAGTTTGGGTAACAGAGCGCGGATCAACCGTAACGTGCCCAGCACGTTGGTCTCCCACATCCAGCGCCAGTGCTCCAGGTCGGCCTCGGCCACCGGCGCCAGCCCCTTGGCGCCCCCGGCATTGTTGACCAGCACGTCCACCCGGTCCAGGCCCCGGGCCAGCGCCGCGACGTCGGCGTCGCGTGTGACGTCTGCCACCACGGCGGTGCCGCCGAGTTCGGCGGCCAGGGCATGCACGCGATCTGCCCGGCGTGCCACCGGCACTACGTGAAAGCCTTGTGCGGCAAGGGTTCTGGTGGTGGCCTCGCCGATTCCGGAGCTGGCTCCGGTGATCACCGCGACGCGCTGGCCTGGGTCGGGGACAGTCATCGAGACAACTCTAATAAACGGTGCTAAGTTTTCGGTGTGCACCAAAGCGTCTTGTTCCGCACCGCGGCCGCGTGTTTCTACGCGGGCGCGTGTTGTTGTCGCGCAACTCGCCGCGCCTGAACTGACGCAAGTCACGGGTGTGGCCAGGGACCCGGCCATCGCAACTCGGACAAGGACTGCCAGTGCACTCGACTACTTTCACCCACCAATCCCATCGCCGCGGGCGTATCGCCGGCCCGGCCGGACCGCTGCGCTCGTATCGTCAGGTGGTGCCCCCAGCGCTGCACCTGTCCGACTCCGCGGCGGCGTCGGTGTTCCGGGCGGTGCGACTGCGCGGACCGGTCGGCCGCGACGTCATCGCCAACGTCACCTCGCTGAGCATCGCCACGGTGAACCGCCAGGTGATCGCGCTGCTGGACGCCGGGCTGCTACGGGAACGCGCCGACCTGGCCGTGTCCGGGGCGATCGGACGTCCGCGGGTGCCGGTGGAGGTCAACCACGAGCCGTTCGTGACGTTGGGCATCCACATCGGCGCCCGGACCACCAGCATCGTGGCCACCGATCTGTTCGGCCGCACCCTGGACACCGTCGAGACCCCCACCCCGCTCAGCGCCGCCGGCCCCGCTCTCACCACGCTGGCGCACAGCGCCCGCCGCTATCTGCAGCGTTGGCACCGTCGTCGGGCCCTGTGGGTCGGTGTGGCGATCGGCGGGACCGTCGACAACGCCAGCGGTCTGGTGGACCACCACCGGCTGGGCTGGCGTCAGGCCCCGGTCGGGCCGGTGCTGGCTGACGCGCTGGGACTGCCGGTGTCGGTGGCCTCGCACGTCGACGCCATGGCCGGCGCCGAGCTGCTGCTGGGCATGCGGCGGTTTGCGGCCAACTCCTCGACCAGCCTGTACGTCTACGCCCGGGAGACGGTCGGGTACGCGCTGGTGATCGACGGGCGGGTGCACTGCCCCACCAGCGGCCCGGGCACCATCGCGCCGTTGCCGGTGCAATCGGAGTTGCTGGGCGGTTCGGGACAATTGGAGTCCACGGTCAGTGACGAGGCGGTGCTGGCAGCTGCCCGCACGCTGCGAATCCTGCCCGGCGTGGCCCCGGCGAACCGCACCGGCGCCTCGAGCGCCGCGATGGCGGACCTGTTGCGGGTAGCGCGCAACGGCAACCAGCAGGCCCGCGAGCTGCTGGGGGAGCGGGCCAAGGTGCTCGGCGAGGCCGTCGCCCTGCTGCGCGACCTGCTCAATCCCGACGAGGTGGTGGTCGGCGGCCAGGCTTTCACCGAGTACCCCGAGGGCATGGCGCAGGTGGAGGAAGCGTTCGCGGCCCGGTCGGTGCTCGCCCCGCGCGACATCCGCGTCACCGCGTTCGGCAACCGGGTGCAGGAAGCGGGGGCGGGAATCGTGTCGCTGGACGGGCTCTACGCCGACCCGCTGGGCGCGATGCGCAGGTCGGGGGCCTTAACCACCCAGTTGCCGGACGCCGAGCCCGAGGCGATCGCCAAGTAGCGCCACCAGGTCCGCGCGATCGCGTCCTGTAAAGATGAAGGGGTGCGGTACCCAGTTGTTCGCGACGACGAGAGCGCGCTGACCCGCGTCGCCCTGCTGGCGGTGCACACCTCGCCGCTGGCCCAGCCGGGCACCGGCGACGCCGGTGGGATGAACGTCTACGTACTGCAGACCGCGTTGCACCTGGCCCGCCGCGGCGTCGAGGTGGAGATCTTCACCAGGGCCACCGCGTCCGCGGACCCGCCGATCGTGCGGGTGGAACCGGGGGTGCTGGTGCGCAACGTGGTGGCCGGGCCGTTCGAAGGGCTGGACAAGTACGACCTGCCGACCCAGCTGTGTGCGTTCGCCGCCGGGGTGTTGCGCGCCGAGGCTGCCCACGAACCGGGTTACTACGACCTGGTGCATTCGCACTACTGGCTGTCCGGTCAGGTCGGTTGGCTGGCGCGCGACCGCTGGGCCGTTCCGCTGGTGCACACCGCGCACACCCTGGCCGCGGTTAAGAACGCCGCGCTGGCCGACGGCGACGCGGCCGAGCCGCCGTTGCGGACGGTGGGTGAGCAGCAGGTCGTGGACGAGGCGGACCGGCTCATCGTGAATACCGATGATGAAGCGCGCCAACTGATTTCACTGCACCATGCCGATCCGGCACGCATCGACGTGGTGCACCCCGGGGTCGATCTGGAGGTGTTCCGGCCGGGTGACCGGGCGGCGGCCCGCAGCGCGCTCGGGCTCGCGCCGCACGAGCCGGTGGTGGCCTTCGTCGGGCGTATCCAGCCGTTGAAGGCCCCCGACATCGTGTTGCGGGCGGCGGCGCGGCTGCCGGGGGTGCGCATCGTGGTCGCCGGTGGACCGTCGGGCAGCGGCCTGGCGTCACCGGACGGTTTGGCGCGACTGGCCGGCGAACTGGGTATCGCCCAGCGGGTGACGTTCCTGCCGCCGCAGTCCCGCACGGATCTGGCCCGGTTGTTCCACGCCGCGGATCTCGTTGCGATACCCAGTTATTCGGAATCCTTCGGGTTGGTCGCGATCGAGGCCCAGGCCTGCGGCACGCCGGTGGTGGCGGCCGCGGTCGGCGGACTGCCGGTCGCGGTGCGCGACGGCATCACCGGCACCCTGGTGTCCGGCCACGACGTCGGGCAGTGGGCTGATGCCATCGATCACCTGCTGCGGATCGGCGCCGGCCCGCAGGGGTGGGCGATGAGCCGGGCCGCGGTCCAGCACGCCGGCACGTTCTCCTGGGAGCACACCACCGACGCGTTGCTGCGGAGCTACCGGCGTGCGATCGGCGGCTTCACCGCCGAGCGTCAGCGTCGGCGCCGCGATCTGGTTGCCAAGCGCAGGCCGCGGCGCTGGACGGCCCGCCGCGGGGTGGGCGCATGACCGCGCAGGTGCAGCGGCTGATCGAGGATGCGTTGCAGGCCAGCGATCTGACGTACTCGGCGCACGCCGGCGCGCACGGCGGGCTGCCTGGGCTCATCGTGGAACTCCCCGGCGAGCGCAGGCTTAAGACCAACACCATCCTGAGCATCGGCGAGCATTCGGTGCGGGTCGAGGCCTTCGTGTGCCGCAAGCCCGACGAAAACCACGAGGGTGTCTACCGGTTCCTGCTCAAGCGCAACCGTCGGCTCTACGGCGTCGCCTACACGATCGACAATGTCGGCGACATCTACCTGGTCGGTCGGATGTCGCTGGCGTCGGTCGACGCCGACGAGATCGACCGGGTGCTCGGGCAGGTGCTGGAGGCGGTGGATTCGGACTTCAACACGTTGCTGGAGTTGGGTTTTCGCACGTCGATCCAGAAAGAATGGGAGTGGCGGGTCTCGCGCGGGGAGTCGCTGAAGAACCTCAAGGCGTTCGCGCACCTGATCGACGACGACGCGTGAGAGACTTTGCGGCATGGGAGACACTGCCACTCTGGTGCTGCTGCGGCACGGCGAGAGCGAATGGAATGCCCGCAACCTGTTCACCGGCTGGGTTGACGTCGGGCTGACCGAGAAGGGCCGGGCCGAGGCGGTCCGCGGCGGCGAGCTGCTGGCCGAACAGGACCTGCTGCCCGACGTGCTCTACACCTCGTTGTTGCGCCGCGCGATCAGCACCGCGCACCTGGCCCTGGACGCGGCCGACCGGCTGTGGATCCCGGTGCATCGCAGCTGGCGGCTCAACGAACGCCATTACGGGGCGCTGCAGGGGCTGGACAAGGCCAAGACGAAAGAGAAGTACGGCGAGGAGCAGTTCATGGCGTGGCGGCGCAGCTACGACACCCCGCCGCCGGAGATCGAGAAGGGCAGCGAGTTCAGCCAGGACGCCGACCCGCGCTACGCCAACATCGGTGGCGGGCCGCTGACCGAGTGCCTGGCCGACGTCGTCGACCGGTTTCTGCCGTACTTCACCGACGTGATCGTCCCGGACCTGCGGACCGGCAAGACGGTGCTGATCGCCGCGCACGGCAACTCGCTGCGGGCCCTGGTCAAGTACCTGGATCAGATGTCCGACGAGGACGTGGTCGGATTGAACATCCCGACCGGCGTTCCGTTGCGTTACGACCTGGACGCCGACCTGCGGCCGACGGTTGCCGGCGGCACCTACCTGGATCCCGAAGCGGCCGAGGCCGGTGCCGCCGCGGTGGCCGGTCAGGGTGCGTCGAAGGGCTGAATCCGGCCGGTAAAGAACAGCTTGCTGAACATCGCGTAAACGCGAGCGGAACACCTGCGCCGAAGCATGTGACTTGTCTGGTTTTAGCCGCGCTCCGCTAGGGCGCCGTTCACCTGATTTGTAGGATTTGGGCTGTGACTGTGTTCTCGGCACTGTTGCTGGCCGGGGTCTTGTCCGCGCTGGCCCTGGCCGTCGGTGTCGCGGTCGGCTTCCGGCTGGCGCGGCGGGTGCGGCAGCCCAGCCAGCAGCCCGCCGAGTGGACGGGTATCACCGTCGCGCAGATGCTGCAGCGAATCGTGGCACTGATGCCGATGGGTGCTGCGGTGGTGGATACCCACCGCGACGTCGTCTATCTGAACGACCGGGCCCGCGAGCTCGGTCTGGTCCGCGACCGCCAGCTCGACGACGACGCCTGGAAGGCCGCCAAGCAGGCCCTGGGTGGCGATGACGTCGAATTCGACTTGGCCACCGACAAGCGCGCAGGTGCCAAGTCCGGACTGTGCGTGCACGGCCACGCCCGGTTGCTCAGCGAGCAGGACCGCCGCTTCGCGGTGGTCTTCGTGCTGGACCAGTCCGACTACGCCCGGATGGAGGCCACCCGGCGGGACTTCGTCGCCAACGTCAGCCACGAACTCAAGACCCCGGTCGGAGCCATGACCCTGCTCGCCGAGGCGCTGCTGGCGTCCGCGGACGACACCGAGACGGTCCGACGGTTTGCCGAAAAGGTGCTCATCGAGGCCAACCGGTTGGGTGACATGGTCGCCGAACTGATCGAGCTGTCCCGGCTGCAGGGTGCCGAGCGACTGACGAACGAGACCGACGTCGACATCGATGCCGTTGTCTCCGAGGCGATCTCACGCCACAAGGTGGCCGCCGACAATGCCGACATCGAAGTTCGCACCGACGCGGCCAGTGGGCTGCAGGTGGTGGGGGACCAGACGCTGCTGGTGACCGCGCTGGCCAATCTGGTGTCCAATGCGATCGCCTATTCGCCGCGGGGGTCGCTGGTCTCGATCAGTCGCCGCCGGCGCGGTGACAACGTCGAGATCGCGGTCACCGACCGGGGCATCGGGATCGCGCTGGAGGATCAGGAGCGGGTTTTCGAGCGGTTCTTCCGTGGCGACAAAGCGCGGTCGCGCGCCACCGGGGGGAGCGGGCTGGGACTTGCCATTGTCAAGCACGTCGCAGCCAACCACGGCGGCAGCATCGGCGTCTGGAGCAAGCCGGGGACCGGATCGACATTCACGCTGTCGATCCCGGCGTCCGAATCCGCCGCGGTGAACACCCAGGACAAGGTGAAGCCGCTGGGCCGGGACCTGAGGCCGGGCAGAGCACAACGAGAGGAAGAGCTGAGTCGATGACCCGCGGTTACGACCATGCAGTGGGAAGCGATGAAGGAGAGTGGCGCAAATGACGAGCGTGCTGATCGTGGAAGACGAGGAATCGCTGGCCGATCCGCTGGCCTTCCTGCTGCGCAAAGAGGGTTTCGAGGCCACCGTGGTGACTGACGGACCCTCGGCGCTGGCCGAGTTCGACCGGACCGGTGCCGACATCGTGCTACTGGACCTGATGCTGCCGGGCATGTCCGGGACCGACGTCTGCAAGCAGCTGCGGGCCCGCTCCGGGGTGCCGGTGATCATGGTGACCGCGCGCGACAGTGAGATCGACAAGGTGGTCGGTCTGGAGCTCGGCGCCGATGACTACGTGACCAAGCCCTACTCGGCGCGCGAGCTGATCGCCCGGATCCGGGCGGTGCTGCGCCGGGGTGGCGACGACGACTCCGAGATCAGCGACGGGGTGCTGGAGTCCGGCCCGGTCCGGATGGACGTCGAACGGCACGTCGTGTCGGTCAACGGGGACACGATCACGTTGCCGCTCAAGGAGTTCGACCTGCTGGAGTACCTGATGCGCAACAGCGGGCGGGTGCTGACCCGCGGCCAGCTGATCGACCGGGTCTGGGGTGCGGATTACGTCGGCGACACCAAGACTCTCGACGTGCACGTCAAGCGGTTGCGGTCCAAGATCGAGTCCGATCCGGCCAACCCGGTGCATCTGGTGACGGTGCGGGGGCTGGGCTACAAGCTCGAGGGGTGATCCGGCGGCCGGTATCGGCCGTGTTCGGTGACGACGGCGGTGATCAGCTCGGCCGGGGTCACGTCGAAGGCCGGATTGAAAACGTCGGCGTCCGGCGGGGTGATGGCGGCGCCGCCGAACGTGCGCAGTTCTTCGGGCGCGCGTTCCTCGATGGCGATCTCGGCCCCGCTGGCCAGCGCGGTGTCGACGGTGGACGAGGGGGCGACCACGATCAGCGGCACCCGATGATGGTGCGCCACGACGGCTAAGCCGTAGGTGCCGATTTTGTTGGCGACGTCGCCGTTGGCCGCGATCCGATCGGCGCCGACGAGCACACAGTCCACCAGGCCCCGTGCCATCGCCGCGGCCGCGGCGCCGTCGGGTTGCACCCGGTAGGGCACGCCGGCCTGGGCCAGCTCCCAGGCGGTGAGGCGGGCGCCCTGCAGCAGCGGGCGTGTCTCGTCGACCAGCACCGACTCGACCAGGCCCCGTTCGTGCAGGTGCCAGACGACGCCCAGCGCGCTGCCCCAGGCCACGGTGGCGAGATGGCCGGCATTGCAGTGGCTGAGCAGCCGCAACGGCCGCCGCGGGCATACCTCGAGCAGGATCTGCGCGGCGTGGGCCGATGCGGCGCGGTTGAGACGTTCGTCCTCGTCGAGGATCTCCAGCGCTTCGGCCAGCACGGCCGCGCCGCCCTGGTCGAGTTTGGCGAGGGCCCGGGCGACACCCCAGCTGAGGTTGACGGCGGTCGGCCGGGCCGTGGCGACCCGTCGGGCCGCGACCGGAACGTCACCCCCTTCGCGGGCAGCGAGCACAACGCCGAGGGCCCCCGCCGCGCCGAGTGCCGGCGCTCCCCGCACCGCCAGCCGGCGGATCGCGTCGATCAGCTCGTCGACGCTGGTCAGCCGCAACACCCGGTAGTCGGTCGGCAGGGCGGTCTGGTCGATGATCGTGACGGCATCGCCGTCCCAGTCGATGGTCCTGCGCATCAGCCGACCCTAGCGTCCGGTCAACGTCCAACGATCTGATCGGCCACCGCCAGCGCGAGCGCCATGATCGACACCTGCGGGTTGACCTCAGGGCAGCTGGGCAGGATCGAGGCGTCGGCCACCCACACGCCGTGCACGCCGCGTAGTCGGCCGGCGGGATCGACCGGGCAGAGCTGATCGTCGGCGCCGGCGGCCGCGGTCCCGGTCGGGTGAAACGCGGACAGGTGCAGACTGCCGGGATCGGCCCTGGCCAGCACCTGCTGCAGCTCGGCTGCCGAGGACACCGTCATGGCGCCGGGCAGGCCGGTGAGCACTTCGACGGCGCCGGCAGCGAACAACAGGCGACCGATCGCGGTCAGCGCCACCCGCAACTTGGCGACATCGGCCGGCGCGATGTCGTAGCGCACCAGCGTCTGGCCGCGCACCGAGTGCACCGATCCGACGCCCCGGTCGGCCACCATCGCACCGAAGGTGGCGATCTGCGTTGCCCGGTCCAGCCAGTGCAGCAACTGGGCGCCGAAGCCGGGGAAGACGATCGACCCCATTCCCGGCGGCGTGGACGTCGCCTCGATCAGCACGCCGTCGGACTCGTGGAATTCATGCACGGCCGCGCTCTGCAGCACACCGCGCCAGGCGTAGACGTCGTCCTCGAAGCGGCCGGCGAGCAACGTCGCGGGATGCAGTGCGAGGTTGCGGCCCAGTCGCGGATGTCCGCCGATCCCACTGCGCTGCAACAACATTGGTGTCTCGGTCGCGCCGGCGGCGATCACGACGGTGGCGGCGAGGACGTCGATCGCGGTGCCGTCGGGACGACGTGCACGGACGCCCCGGGCCCGTCCGTTCCGGTGCAGCACCCGTTCGGCGCGCGCGTGGGAGACGATCCGTGCCCCGGCTGCACACGCCTGCGGCAGGGCGTTGAGGTGGACGCCGAACTTCGCGTTGTGCGGGCAGCCGATCGCGCACTGGCAGCAGCCCCCGCAACCCGGCGCGTTGCGGGGGATCGGTGCCGCCCGCCAACCCAGCGTGTCGGCGGCGTCCAGCAGAAGATCGCCGTTGCGGCCCAACATATTTCGTGGTGACGGAGCCACCTGCAGGGTGCGCTCCACCTCGTCGAGGTAGCCGGCCAACCGGTCGGGGTCGGCCAGGCCGAGACCGAATTCGTCGCACCAGCGCCGCTGCACCGCGACCGGTGGGCGAAAGCAGGTGCCGGAATTGACCACGGTGGTACCGCCTACCGCGCGGCCCATCGGCAGCACCACCGAGGGGCGACCCAGCGCGATGGTGGCCCCGGCGCCGCGGTACAGGCCGGCGTAGCGGTCGATCGGGTGGGTGGTGCGGAATTCCTCCACCGTCCAGCGGCGTCCCTCCTCGAGCACCACCACCTCGAGGCCGGCACGGGCCAGCGTGCGGGCCGTCATCGCGCCACCGGCGCCGGAGCCGACGATCACCACGTCGGCGGTGACAACGGAGGCGCTCTCGGCCGCCGGGGTGACAGCCAGCGGCGCATCCGGGCGCACCGCGCCTTCGTGCTGGGCGCGGGACAGCAGTTCGGCCGCGTAGCTGTCGGCACCGTTGGCCAACAGGCCGACCACCTTCATGCCCTCGACCGCCGCCCGGACGTCGGCGCCCAGCGCGGCGACGCGGTGCAGCACCCGTTCCCGCTCGGGCGGCCGCAGGCGCGCCAGGGACCGGCCGGTGGTCAGGTAGCTCGCCGCCGCCAGCGACAGCAGCCCGGCCCGTACCGCCAGCCGCGAGGGGCCGGGAAGCTGCGCCAGGTAGCGGTCGACGCGTTCGGCGAACTGCGCCGGCGCAGGGCCGCCGTGCTCCTCGGGCAGCAGCGCAGTGCCGAAGGATGCCGTCGCCCGTGCCGCCAACCGGGGGCTCACGAGCGCGCAGCGACCTGCCGCCCGAGGGCGCGGCCCAGCTTGAGGAAGAACGGATACGTCGCGAAGATGCCGCCGGCAGTGGCGTGCGCGGGCCAGTCCAGCTCGTCGGTGGCAACGTCGAAAAAGCCGCTGTTCCACATGAAGTCGCGTCCGTTGCGGGCGCGGAACGGACGCCACAGGAAGCCCAGTCCGGGCACGTTGTGGTACAGGCCGAATGACCCGGCGAAGAATACGCCGAGCACCGCGGCCTCCACGAGGTCGCGGCGATGCGCGGGAAAGCGGCGTTCGATCAGCACGCCGGAGGCGAACAGCAGCGGTGGGTCCAAGGCGAAACTCATCAGGGTGTCCTCTCATTGACCGGTGGTGCCTGGTCGCCGCGCAACCCGACCTCGGCATGGCCGGTGCCCAGCACCGACCACCGCCGTTCGCCGAGTTCGATGTGAATGTCGGCCTGCTCGGTGTTGGTGCACACGCATCGGCCACCGTCGGGATCGGTGTACTCCAGGCTCACGCAGCGCTGCGGCGGCTGGTCGACCCGGATCAACAGCGCGCGGCCGCCGATCCGCCCCTCCAGCTGCCAATGCCACAGGCCCAGCGTGGTGCGCAGCCGCAGCGAGGGCGAAAGCACTGCCGGCCAGTCTTTTCCGTCGATACGGAAGCGCACGAAAGCCAACGGCGGCAGACGGTTGAGTCCCGGCTTGTGCGACTGTGCGGTGACGACTTCCACGACATCGCCGCCACCGAGGTCGGCGTGGAGCCAGCCCCACCGCTTGGCGTTGCCGTGCCCGTAGATGTGCGCGACGTTGCCGCGCCAGCGGTCCACTCGCGACGTGGTGCCGTCGATGGTCAGGCAACCGGTGAAGTCCGCGGTGGGCGCTGCCACCACCTGGGCGCCGGGTAGCAGTTCGCGTTCCCACAGCACGCGCGGAAACGTCCACAGCGGCGCCGCGGTGTCCGTCCAGGCGAGCTGCCAACCGATCGAACCCGCTTGGCCGGCAAGCGTTTCCGGCGCCACCAGAGCGCCGGCTGCCGCGAACCACGCGGTGCCGCCGGCGGGTTCGACGGGTGCGGGACCGAACCGCTCGGTGCGCGGTGGGCCTTCGGGCGCGAACCAGGTCACCCAGCCGTGGGCGTACGGACTCCCGTGCGTCGGTGCGACGGTCTCACAGTGCACCCACAGTCCGGCGCGGGTGTCCGGATCGGAGAGGGTGGCGTACCACACCTCCAGTCGCCCCGGGTCGCCCCGCCAGCGCGGGGCCACGGCTGAGCGCATCGCGTCATCCATCACGTGCCTTCCGGTCGGGAACACGCGGCGGTCAAATACGCCGGCGCGGTCCGGTCGCCTTCTATAATTGGTTGAGCCAATGAACCAGTCAAGTCCGATACCCCCGCCGGATCGACAGCGAGTCGATGAGCAGATCGCCGCGTCGATGGCCGACGCGATCCTGGACGGCGTTTTCCCGCCCGGCTCGACCCTGCCGCCGGAGCGCGAACTGGCTGATCAACTCGGGGTCAACCGGACATCCCTGCGGCAGGGTCTGGCCCGGCTGCAGCAAATGGGACTGATCGAGGTCCGGCACGGCAGCGGCAGCGTGGTTCGTGATCCCGAGGGCCTGACCCATCCGGCGGTGGTCGAGGCGCTGGTGCGCAAGCTCGGGCCGGAGTTCCTGGTCGAGCTGCTGGAGATCCGCGGCGCCCTGGGCCCGCTGATCGGCCGGCTGGCGGCGCAGCGCAGCACCACCGCGGATGCCGAGGAACTCACCGCCGCGCTGGACCGGTTACGCGGGGCGGATACGGCCGCCGCCCGGCAGGCGGCCGACCTGGCCTACTTCCAGGTGTTGATCCACAGCACCCGCAACCGCGCGCTGGGTTTGCTGTATCGCTGGGTGGAACAGGCGTTCGGCGGTCGCGAACACGAACTCACCGAGGCCTACGACGATGCCGAGCCGGTGGTCGCCGACCTGCAGGCGATCACCGGCGCAGTGCTGGCGCACGACGCGGATGCCGCCGCGGCGAGCGTGGCGGCCTACCTGAACGCCAGTGCGCTGCGCATGGTCCTGGTCTACACCAGAAGGAACAGCGTCTGACTCGCCGACGCTGTCGCCTACTCGGCGGCCCGCGTCGCCGGGTGCACCGCAACGAGCCCTAATTGGCTGCGGCGCTTGCACATTGCGGCCAACTCGGCGTACGCCTTCTCGCCCAGCAGCTCGGTGAGTTCGTCGGCCAGGCTCTGCCACACCTGCTTGGCCCCGACATGGGCGCCCGGATCGCCGGTGCAGTACCAGTGCAGATCGGCGCCACCGGAGCCCCAGCCGCGCCGGTCGTACTCGGTGATGAAGGTCTTCAGGATCTCGGTGCCGTCCGGCCGGGTCACCCACTCCTGGCTGCGCCGGATCGGCAGCTGCCAGCACACGTCGGGTTTCATCGTCAACGGTGGAACCCCCAGCTTGAGGGCTTTGCTGTGTAGCGCGCAGCCGACACCACCGGCGAAGCCGGGCCGGTTCAGGAACACGCACGCGTCCTTGTGCTTGCGGGTGCGGTACTGCGGCTCGCCCTCGTGCTCGTCGAGCTCCAGGTAACCCTTGCGGCCCAGGCCCTTGTCGCGGAACTGCCAGTCGTCCTTGGTCAGCTTGCGGACCGCGTCGTCCAACCGAGCGCGGTCGTCGTCGTCGGACAGGAACGCCCCGTGCGAGCAACACCCGTCGTCCGGGCGGCCGGCAACGGTGCCGTGGCAGGCCGGCGTGCCGAACACGCACGTCCAGCGCGACAGCAGCCAGGTGAAGTCGGCCGCGATCAGGTGCTCGGGATCGTCGGGGTCGTAGAACTCCACCCACTCACGGGCGAAGTCCAGTTCGACCTCCTGTCCCGGTCGCGAGTTAGCCACGGGTGCAACATTAGTCCTCCGGCCGGCCGGCGACCGGCTCCCGCGCGCAGCGCGATAGCACGGGTCGACAGGCGAGTGCCTGGTCAGCCCCGCTAGTTTTGATTCCGTGCGATTGGGCGTGCTGGACGTGGGTAGCAACACGGTCCATCTACTGGTGGTCGATGCGCATCGGGGCGGGTGTCCGGCCCCGATGAGTTCGACCAAGGCCACGCTGCGGCTGGCCGAGGCGACCGACAGTTCGGGCAAGATCACCAAGCGCGGCGCCGACAAGCTGATCGCCACGGTCGAGGAGTTCGCCAAGATCGCGGTCAGCTCCGGTTGTGCCGAGTTGATGGCCTTCGCCACCTCCGCGGTCCGCGACGCCGAGAATTCCGACGACGTGCTGGCCCGGGTACGCAAGGAAGCCGGGGTCGAGCTGCAGGTGCTGCGCGGGGTCGACGAGTCCCGGTTGACCTTCCTGGCGGTGCGGCGCTGGTTCGGCTGGAGCGCGGGACGCATCATCAACCTCGATATCGGCGGCGGCTCGCTGGAAGTGTCCAGCGGCGTCGACGAGGAACCCGAGGTGGCGTTGTCGCTACCGCTGGGCGCCGGACGGCTGACCCGCGAATGGCTGCCCGACGACCCGCCCGGGCGACGCCGGATCGCAATGCTGCGCGACTGGCTGGATGCCGAGCTGGCCGATGCCAGCGCGACCCTGCTCGACGCCGGTGAGCCCGACCTCGCGGTCGCCACCTCCAAGACCTTCCGGTCGCTGGCGCGCCTCACCGGCGCCGCCCCCTCGGCGGCCGGCCCCAACGTGCGGCGGACCCTCACCGCGAATGGCCTCAGACAACTCATATCTTTCATCTCTAGGATGACGACCGCTGACCGGGCAGAACTGGAAGGAGTCAGCGCCGAGCGTGCGCCGCAGATCGTGGCGGGTGCTCTGGTGGCGGAGGCGAGTATGCGAGCGCTGTCGATAGAAACGGTGGACATCTGCCCGTGGGCGCTACGGGAGGGTCTGATCTTGCGCAAACTCGACAGCGAAGCGGACGGAACCGCCTTCATGGAGACGTCGACCGTGCAGACGTCGGCGCGTGATTCCGCAGGTCAGGCAGCTGATCGGGTAGCGTCAAACCGGTCGAGAGGCAAATCATGACTGGACCACACCCCGACGCCGAAGACACCAAGCAGATCTCGGTGGCCGAGCTGCTGGCCAGGAACGGAACCGGCGGTACGCCCACGGCCACCCGCCGGCGCCGTCGTCGTCGGGGCGACGACTCGATCAGCGTCGCCGAGCTGACCGGTGAGATACCGGTCATCCGTGACGAGCCTCGCGAGAAGGTGTCACCTGAACCGCGACCGGCGGCCGCGCCCGCCGCCGAACCCGAGGTCCGCGAGACCCCCGCCGTCGATCCCGAACCGGAGGTTCCGGCGGCCTACTGGGCCGAGCCCGAGCCGCGCTGGCCCAGATCGGAACCGCTCGCGCCGCGCAAACCCGGTCCGGAGCGCAGCCAGTACCCGCGGCCGCTACGCCAATCCGGCGTCACCGACGCCGAGCAGCAGTCGGGTGCCGAGCACATGAGTCCGGATCCGGTGGGTCACTACACCGACGCGTCGGTCGACGTGATGGACAGCGAGGTGCGCGACGCGGAATCGGTGGTCGAAGACTCCGCGTATGTGCGCTCCTACCTGCACGGCGCCGACGCGGACGAGACCCCGGACGACACATTGTTCGGCGGTCAGTCCCTCGCCGACGAGGTCGCCCGCCGGCGCAGCGACCCCCTGCCGGCCGCAGCCGACGACGCACCCGAAGCCGACCAGGGCAGTGCCCGGCGTTCGCACGGCAGGATGGCGGCGCTGGGCCGCGCCCTGCTGACCGTGCTGCAGTCGATCCTGGCGGTCGCGTTCGGTGGCGGCTTGTTCATCGCTTTCGACCAGCTGTGGCGGTGGAACCCCATCGTGGCGCTGGTGCTCTCGGTGCTGGTCATCCTCGGGCTGGTGGTGGGTGTCCGGGTGGTACGCAAGACCGAGGACATTGCCAGCACGTTGATCGCGGTCGCCGTGGGTGCGTTGATCACCCTGGGACCGATGGCCCTGTTGCAGACGAGCTAGGCGCCCCCAGAGGAGACTGTGCGCCCAGCGATCAAAGTCGGCCTGTCGACGGCCTCGGTGTACCCGTTGCGGGCCGAGGCCGCGTTCGAGTATGCGGCCAGGCTCGGTTACGACGGCGTCGAACTGATGGTCTGGAGCGAGTCTGTGAGCCAGGACATCGACGCCGTCGCCAAGCTGTCGCAGCGATATCGCGTGCCGGTGCTGTCCGTGCACGCGCCCTGCCTGCTGATCTCGCAGCGGGTGTGGGGGGCCAACCCGATCCTCAAGCTGGACCGCAGCGTGCGGGCCGCCGAGCAGTTGGGCGCCCAGACGGTGGTGGTGCACCCGCCGTTCCGGTGGCAACGGCGGTACGCCGAGGGCTTCAGCGACCAGGTCAAGGCCCTGGAAGAAACCAGCAATGTGCTGGTGGCGGTCGAGAACATGTTCCCGTTTCGCACCGACCGGTTCTTCGGACTCGACCAGACCCGGGAACGGATGCGCAGGCGTGGCGGCGGGCCGGGCCCCGGCGTTTCGGCGTTCGCGCCGTCGTACAACCCGCTGGACGGCAACCACGCGCACTACACGCTGGACCTCTCGCACACCGCGACCGCCGGCACCGACTCGTTGGAGATGGCGCGACAGATGGGTTCGGGATTGGTGCACCTGCATCTGTGTGACGGCAGCGGATTGCCCGCCGACGAGCACCTGGTGCCCGGCCGCGGCACCCAGCCCACCGTCGAGGTGTGCCAGATGCTCGCCGCCGGCGATTTCACCGGCCACGTGGTGCTGGAAGTGTCGACCTCGAGTGCCCGATCGGCCGCCGAGCGCGAAGCGATGCTCGTCGAGTCGCTCCAATTCGCCCGCACCAACCTGCTGCGCTGACATGGACGCGTTGTTCACCGCCGCGATGGCGCTGCGCGAAATCGGATCCGGACCAGGCGGGCCGGTCTTCGAAGGCGCGCTGGACCAGCATTGGACCATCGGTCCCAAGGTGCACGGCGGCGCCATGGTGGCGCTGTGCGCCAACGCCGCGCGGACCGCGTTCGCCGGCCCCCGCCAGCAACCGGTCGCGGTCTCGGTGAACTTCCTGTCCGCGCCCGATCCGGGACCGATGCGCCTGGAGACCACGCTGCGCAAGCGGGGCCGCCGGATCACCGTGGCTGACGTCGAGCTGGTCCAGGGCGAGCGCACCGCCGTGCACGCGGTGGTCACCCTGGGCGAACCGGGACACGAGGCGGCGCCGTTGTTGTCGGTCAATCCGGTGATCGAGCTGATGGTCCCGGAGCCGCCCGCTGACGTCGCGCCGATCGGGCCCGGCCACCCCTCGGCCGGTCTGGTGCATCTGGGTGCGGGTTGCGATATCCGGCCGCTGCTGTCGACTCAGGGGCGCGGCGCCGACGGCGGGCCGCCGGTGTTCCAGATGTGGGCGCGGCCGCGAGGGGTGTCGCCAGACCCGCTGTTCGCCCTGTTCTGCGGCGACCTGTCGGCCCCGGTGACGTTCGCGGTGGACCGCACCGGTTGGGCGCCCACGGTGCAGTTCACCGCCTACCTGCGGGCCCTGCCCGTCGACGGCTGGCTGCGGGTCATCAGCACCTGCGTCGAAATCGGGCAGGACTGGTTCGACGAGGACCACACCGTGGTCGACTCCGCCGGGCGCATCGTGGTGCAATCCCGCCAATTGGCACTCACACCTCCCGGGTGACCCGGTCGCCGGGTCTGCGATGCTTTGCGGCATGGCAAGAATCGCGATCATCGGCGGCGGCAGCATCGGCGAAGCCCTGTTGTCGGGTCTGCTGCGGGCCGGCCGGCAGGTCAAGGACCTGGTGGTGGCCGAACGGATGCCGGATCGGGCCAAGTACCTGTCCAGCACCTATGGCGTGCTGGTGCAGACCTCGATCAGCGAGGCGGTGGAAAACGCCTCGTTCGTGGTGGTTGCGGTCAAACCCGCCGACGTCGAAGCGGTGGTCGACGAGCTGGCCGAGGCGACCGGGGCGGCCGACAACGACAGCGTCGAGCAGGTTTTCGTCACCGTGGCCGCTGGTGTCACCCTCACCTTCTTCGAGTCCAAGCTGCCGGCCGGTACCCCGGTGGTCCGGGCCATGCCCAACGCGGCGGCACTGGTGGGGGCCGGCGTCACCGCGCTGGCCAAGGGCCGTTTCGTCACCGCGCAGCAGCTCGACGAGGTCTCTGCGGTGTTCGACGCGGTCGGCGGGGTGCTCACCGTGCCCGAACAGCAGCTGGATGCGGTGACCGCGGTGTCGGGTTCCGGCCCGGCCTACTTCTTGCTGTTGGTCGAGGCACTGGTGGACGCGGGTGTCGCGGTGGGGCTGAGCCGCCAGGTGGCCACCGACCTGGCCGCTCAGACCATGGCCGGTTCGGCGGCGATGCTGTTGGAGCGGATGGACTCCGAGCGGCGCCCGGTCGACGGCGAGCCGATGGGACTGAAGGTGGACGCCTCGGCGGCGCAGTTGCGCGCGTCGGTGACCTCACCCGGGGGGACCACCGCCGCGGCGCTGCGGGCGCTGGAGCGGGGCGGATTCCGGGTGGCGGTCGACGCCGCCGTTCAGGCCGCCAAAACCCGCTCTGAGCAGCTGAGAATTACATCAGAATAATTCACCAATTTTGGACTGATTGTCTCTCACCAGTACCAGTAACCCCACTAGTCCCGCTATTCTCCTCTTTGTACGCACGTGTTAGTGCCAGCGGAGGGGAAGCCGCTGGCATTGCGCGTGCCTGACACGATTGGGTTGCGATGACGTCTACGAACGGGCCGTCGGCAGGGAATTCAGCAGGTAAAGCGGCACGGGACGGTGGTTCGGCCGACGCCGCCGGATCCCGGACGCAGTTTCTCACCGTCGCCGAGGTCGCGACGCTGATGCGGGTGTCCAAGATGACGGTCTACCGGTTGGTGCACAACGGCGAGCTGCCCGCCGTTCGCGTCGGGCGCTCCTTCCGGGTGCACGCCAAAGCCGTACACGACATGTTGGAGACGTCATATTTCGACGCGGGCTGATCCGCGCACTGCACGTCCCACCACAGCCGTCCGCTCTACGCCCGCAGGCCGTCGGAAGCCGGTTTGGCGTTGCGTGCGTACGGTTGGGTAAAGTGTCCCGGTCATTCAGTTAGAGCCGGTACAGGTCAGATAGCGGAGTTCATGGGTTCAGTAATCAAGAAGCGGCGCAAGCGTATGTCGAAGAAGAAGCACCGCAAGCTGCTACGTCGCACTCGAGTGCAGCGCAGAAAACTTGGCAAGTAAGTCCTGGCCGCGCGTACCGTCACCGGTCCGTAACACTCCCGTTTCGCCTCGTCGATAGGCTGTCGAGGTGGATTCGTCCAGTCCGGATGGCGGGGGGACCGGCGGCCGGCCTACCGATGCCGACACCGTGCACTACCCCAAGGTGGTGCTCGTCACGGGTGCCTGCCGGTTCCTGGGCGGCTACCTGACCGCGCGGCTCGCGCAGAACCCGCTGATCAATCAGGTCATCGCGGTCGATGCGATCGCGCCCAGCAAGGACATGCTGCGCCGGATGGGCCGCGCCGAATTCGTGCGCGCCGACATCCGGAACCCGTTCATTGCCAAGGTAATTCGGAACGGCGACGTCGACACCGTGGTACACGCCGCGGCGGCGTCCTACGCGCCGCGCTCCGGCGGCAGCGCGGCACTCAAAGAGCTCAATGTGATGGGGGCGATGCAGCTGTTCGCCGCCTGCCAGAAGGCGCCGTCGGTGCGCCGGGTGGTGCTGAAGTCCACATCCGAGATCTACGGGTCGAGTCCGCGCGATCCGGTGATGTTCACCGAGGACAGCAGCAGCCGCCGGCCATTCCGCGAGGGATTCGCCAAGGACAGCCTCGACATCGAGGGCTACGTGCGGGGACTGGGCCGGCGCCGGCCCGACATCGCCGTGACCATCCTGCGGCTGGCCAACATGATCGGCCCGGCGATGGACACCACGCTGTCGCGTTATCTCGCAGGGCCTTTGGTGCCGACGATGTTCGGCCGCGACGCCCGACTGCAACTGCTGCACGAGCAGGATGCGCTGGGCGCGCTGGAACGCGCGGCGATGGTGGGCAAGGCCGGAACGTTCAACATCGGCGCCGACGGCATCATGATGTTGTCCCAGGCGATCCGTCGTACGGGACGAATTCCGTTGCCAGTGCCCGGTTTTGGCGTATGGGCACTCGACTCGCTGCGGCGCGCCAACCGGTACAACGAGATCAGTCGCGACCAGTTCGCCTACCTGAGTTACGGCCGGGTGATGGACACCACCCGCATGCGTTCCGAGCTCGGCTATCAGCCGAAATGGACGACCGCGGAAGCCTTCGACGACTACGTTCGCGGCCGTAGCCTGACTCCCATAATCGACCCGCATCGGGTACGCTCCTTGGAGGGTCGTGCTATAGCGGTAGCGCAGCGCTGGGGTAGCCGAAATTCAATTCCGCGCATCGGGGTCAGATAGGTTTGGGCATTTAACGTGGCGGGCGAAACCAGAGCGAATGTTATTCCACTGCACAGCAATCGGGGGCGGGTAGCGGCGCGCCGCCGCGCTGCCAGTCAGCGTGCGGACGCTTCGCATCAGCACCCCTCGTTGCTCTCGGATCCAAGTGGTCGCGCCTCAGCCGACGAGATCGCCGCAGTCGTCCGCGAGATCGATCAGCACCGGCGCGCCGCGGGTGGTTTGTCCGGTGGCGAGCCACCGCTCAACGACCTCGCCCAGCGCGTCGCCGCGGTGGCCGGCTTCCTCCGGCAACGACTCACCGGTGATTACAGCGTCGACGAATTCGGCTTCGATCCGCACTTCAACGACGCGATCGTGCGGCCGCTGCTGAGGTTCTTCTTCAAGTCGTGGTTCCGGGTCGAGGTCAGTGGCATCGAGAACATTCCCACCGAGGGCGCCGCGCTGGTGGTCGCCAACCACGCCGGGGTGCTGCCGTTCGACGGGTTGATGCTGTCGGTGGCGGTGCACGACGAGCACCCCGCCGAGCGGGACCTGCGGCTGCTGGCCGCCGACATGGTGTTCGACCTGCCGGTGGTGGGCTCGACGGCCCGCAAGGCGGGCCACACCATGGCCTGCACGGCCGATGCGCACCGGTTGCTGGCCTCTGGCGAGCTCACCGCGGTCTTCCCGGAGGGATACAAGGGGCTGGGCAAGCGCTTCGAAGACCGGTACCGGCTGCAGCGGTTCGGGCGCGGCGGGTTCGTGTCGGCGGCGCTACGCACGAAAGCGCCGATCGTGCCGTGCTCGATCATCGGTTCCGAAGAGATCTACCCGATGCTGACCGACGTGAAGTTGCTGGCGCGGCTGTTCGGTCTGCCGTACTTCCCGGTGACGCCGCTGTTCCCGCTGGCCGGGCCCGCCGGGCTGGTGCCGCTGCCGTCGAAGTGGCGGATCGCGTTCGGTGAGCCGATCCAGACCGCCGACTACGCGCCGAGCGACGCCGACGATCCGATGGTGACCTTCGAGTTGACCGATCAGGTTCGCGAGACCATCCAGCAGACGCTGTACCGGTTGCTGGCCGGCCGCCGCAACGTTTTCTTCGGCTGACAGCAGCGCACGAAAAACCCCCGGAGGCACAGCCGCCGGGGGTCTGTCGTTGGACCGTCGTCGTTACTTGACCAGCGTGAACTGGCAGACGTTGGTGTAGCCGTCGCGGAACAGGTCCGAGCAGCCGCGCAGGTACTTCATGAACGTCTCGTACTCCTGCTCGCCCTTGAGCTCGATGGCCTTGTCCTTCTGCGCCTCCAGCGCATCGGCCCAGGTGTTCAGGGTCGGGACATAGTTCTTGCCGATGTAGTGGTGGCGTTCGATCTTGAAACCGGCCTCGGTCGAATACCGGTCCACCTGCTCGACCTGCGGCAACTTACCGCCGGGGTAGATCTCCTTGAGGATGAAGCTGATGAAGCGCAGCAGGCTCATCGTGGTCTTCAGGCCCATCGCCTTGCCCTCTTCGGCCGTGGGCACCACGATCGAGTGCAGCAGGAAGCGGCCGTCGTCGGGCAACAGGCTGTAGTACTTCTTGAAGAAGGCGGCGTAGCGCTCGTAGCCGGCGTCGCCCGCGCCGTCGGCGAAGTGCTCGAAGGCGCCCAGCGAGACGATCCGGTCCACCGGCTCGTCGAACAACTCCCAGCCCTGCAGGCGAACCTCTTTGCGGCGGGGGCTGTCCATCTCGGCGAACTTCTGCTCACAGTGGGCGAGCTGGTTCTCGCTCAGCGTCAGGCCGATGACGTTGACGTCGTAGTGCTCGACCGCGTGCCGCATGGTCGAACCCCAGCCGGAGCCGATGTCGAGCAGCGTCATCCCGGGCTCGAGGTTGAGCTTGTCCAGCGCCAGCTTGCGCTTGGCGAACTGCGCCTCTTCCAGCGTCTTGGTCTGCGGCGCATCGATGTCCGGGTTCTCATCGAAGTACGCGCAGCTGTAGGTCATCGATGGGTCGAGCCACAGCTTGAAGAATTCGTTGGACCGGTCGTAGTGCGACTGCACTGCCTCGACGGGCGGCTTCAGCTGGGTGCTGCCCGTATTGCCTTGTGATGTCATTAAAAAGACGCTACCTGCTTCGATCAGATGGATGCAATTGCGGCGACGGTCGCCTCGGCGTCGGCGTCATGGTTCGCCGCCTCGCCAAGCATGGTGACCACGCTGGTCACCACCGGCTTGCCTTCGGCGTCGGTGACTTCGCTTCGGATTTCGGCCAGTACCGTGCCGTGGGACTGGATCACCGAGTCCAGGTAGGTGTCGAAGTGCAGCTTGTCGCCGACCATGATCGGGCGGTGGAAGAAGAATTTCTGGTCGCGGTGCATCACCCGGGCAATGTTGATCGGGATGCTGAACTTGGTGAAGATCTCCAGCTGAACGCGGCGCCCGGCGATGGCCAGGAAGGTCAGCGGGGCAGGCAGGGACGAGTAGCCGGCTTCGGCCGCCGCCGCCTCGTCGTAGTGCAGCGGATTGTCGTCCTGCACCGAGGCCGCGAATTCGCGGACCTTCTCGCGTCCGACCTCGAAATAGTCCAGCTGCCGGTAGTGCTTACCGATGATTCCTTCGGCGCCCTCGGGAAGTGTCATGCTGCCGCTCTCCGCTCAAACGATGCTCAGCGGCGCAGCTTATCAGCGTGATTGCCGGCGGGAGGCCAGCGCGGCCAGCGCGCCACCGGCCGCCCCCAGCGCCAGGGCGGACGGAACGCCGATGCGGGCGGCCTTGCGGGCGGTGCGGAAGTCGCGAATCTCCCACCCGCGCTCGCGGGCCAGGCTGCGCAACCGGGCGTCGGGATTGATCGCGACCGCGGTGCCTACCAGCGACAGCATCGGGACGTCGTTGTAACTGTCGGAGTAGGCGGTGCAGCGTCGGAGGTTCAGTCCCTCCCGGATGGCCAGCGACCGCACCGCGTGCGCTTTGCCGACCCCGTGCAGGATGTCGCCCACCAGCCGGCCGGTGAACACGCCGTCGACCGATTCGGCCACCGATCCCAGCGCGCCGGTCAGGCCCAGCCGGCGGGCGATGGTGGCCGCGAGCTCATAGGGCGTGGCGGTGATCAGCCACACCTGTTGGCCGGCGTCCAGGTGCATCTGGGTCAGCTCCCGGGTTCCCGACCAGATCTTGTCCGCGATGATCTCGTCGTAGATCTCCTCGCCCAGGCGCACCAGTTCGTCGACGGACCGGCCTTCGATGAAGGCCAGCGCTTTGCGGCGGCCGGCCGCGACATCCTCGGCGTTCTCTTTGCCGAGAATCTGGAACTTGGCCTGCGCGTAGACGAATCCGAGCACATCCCGATAGCTGAAATAGTCGCGTGCGGCCAGTCCGCGGCCGAAGTGCACGGCCGAGGAGCCCTGCACCAGCGTGTTGTCCACGTCGAAGAACGCGGCGGCGGTCAGATCGACGGGCGGCGGCGGACGCTCGCCCGTCGGGGCGGCGTGCAGGTCTTCGAGGGCGCGTTCGGCGCTGGCATTGGCGGCCAGCGCCTCCAGGTCCGGGTTGCCGGTGTAGACGATGTCCTCGCCGGGGTCGGAGGAAGCCATCACAAACCTCCCATGTCACTGTCTGGCCCGGTTGCCGGTCCCTGCCCGCCAACCCTATCCGGCCGGACTGTGACGCCGCCTGCCACCGGCGGCGGAGATGCCACACTGATGGCCATGACGACGAGCCGGCCTCAGGTGCAGTTGCTGACCCGCGCCGGGTGCGCGATCTGCCTGCGCGTGCAGGCCCGGTTGACCGAACTGGCCGGCGAGCTGAATTTCGACCTGGCCAGCGTCGACGTCGACGCCGCGGCACTGGCCGGGAACGCCGAGTTGCGAGCCGAATTCGGGGACCGGTTGCCGGTGGTACTGCTCGACGGCCGCGAGCACAGCTACTGGGAGGTCGACGAGCCGCGGCTGCGGGCCGATCTCGCCGCCCGCTGACGCGCTGGGCGGTGCTGTGAGCCGAGCCGGTAACCAGGCCGTGTCTGGGCCGGAAGTTACGGCCTGAGCGCAGCTTCGGTGCCCTCAGTACAGTCTCGACGCCGCCCGGTGACCTCGGTCGCTCATTTGGTAGCCCGCCGCAGAACCGACTACCTTGGGAAGGAGTTCACTTTCACAGAGGCAAGGGAGCGGGCCAGGTGATGCTGCCGTGAGCATCCTGCTCTTCGGGGTTTCGCACCGCAGTGCGCCGGTCTCCGTCCTGGAACAACTCAGCATCGACGAGTCCGATCAGCTCAAGATCGTCGACCAGGTGCTGCAATCGCCGCTGGTGACCGAGGCCATGGTGCTCTCGACGTGCAACCGCGTCGAGGTGTACGCGGTGGTGGAAGCGTTTCACGGCGGGCTGTCGGTGATCGGGCAGGCGCTGGCCGAGTTCTCCGGGATGTCGATGGGCGATCTGACCAAGCACGCCTACGTCCGGTACAGCGAGGCCGCCGTCGAGCACCTGTTTGCGGTGGCCAGCGGCCTGGATTCGGCGGTGGTGGGCGAACAGCAGGTGCTCGGCCAGGTCCGGCGCGCCTACGCCGCCGCGGAGACCCACAGCACGGTCGGCCGGGTGCTGCACGAACTGGCGCAGCGGGCCCTGTCGGTGGGCAAGCGGGTGCACAGCGAAACCGCCATCGACGCCGCCGGTGCCTCGGTGGTCTCGGTGGCGCTGGGTATCGCCGAACGCAAGCTGGGCACCCTGGCCGGCAAGACCGCCGCGGTGGTCGGTGCCGGGGCCATGGGTGGGCTGGCGGTCGCCCACCTGACCCGCGCCGGGATCGGCCGGGTGTTCGTGTTGAACCGGTCGGTGGACCGGGCGCGGCGGCTGGCGGCCCGGCTCAGCGAATCCGGCGTGCCGGCCGAAGCGATGGCCCTGGAGCAGTTGCCCGACGCGATGGCCGCGGCCGACGTGGTGGTCAGCTGCACCGGGGCGGTGAGCCCGGTGGTGTCGCTGGCCGACGTGCACCACGCGCTGGCCGGGGTGCGCCGCGACGAAACTGCAAAGCCGCTGGTCATCTGCGATCTGGGGATGCCCCGCGACGTCGACCCGGCGGTGGCCGGCCTGCCCGGTGTCCTGGTCGTCGACGTGGACCGGGTGCAACATGAGCCGTCGGCGCACGCCGCTGCCGCCGACGTCGACGCCGCCCGCCTCATCGTCGCCGCCGAGGTCGCTGCCTACCTGGCGGGGCAGCGGATGGCCGAGGTCACCCCCACTGTCACCGCGTTGCGCCAGCGGGCTGCTGACGTGGTCGAGGCGGAATTGCTGCGCCTGGACAACCGGTTGCCCGACTTGGCGAGCGCTCAGCGCGAAGAGGTGGCCCGTACGGTACGACGGGTGGTCGACAAGTTGCTGCACGCGCCCACGGTGCGCATCAAGCAACTCGCCAGCGCCCCGGGGGGCGACAGTTACGCCGAGGCCCTGCGGGAGCTCTTCGAACTCGACCAGACTGCGGTGGATGCGGTCGCCGCAGGCGAATTGCCAGTTCTACCAAGCGGTTTCGATAGCTCAAAGCAGTCCGCCGAGTAGTTTGGCGCACGTGATCCGGATAGGCACTCGGGGCAGTCTGCTGGCCACCACCCAGGCTGCGACGATCAGGGACGCGTTGATCGCCAACGGTCACCCCGCGGAGTTGGTGACGATCAGCACGGTGGGTGACCGGTCGTCGGCGCCGATCGAAACACTCGGCGTCGGCGTGTTCACCACCGCGCTGCGCGAGGCCATGCAGGACGGCCGGGTCGACGCGGCCGTGCATTCGCACAAAGATCTGCCCACCGCCGACGACCCGCGCTTCACCATCGCGGCGATACCGCCGCGCAACGATCCCCGCGACGCGCTGGTGGCACGCGACGGGCTGGTGCTGGGCGAATTGCCGGCCGGTTCGCTGGTGGGGACGTCCTCGCCGCGACGGGCCGCACAGCTTAGAGCACTGGGTCTCGGTTTGGAAATCCGCCCCCTAAGAGGCAACCTAGATACCAGGTTGAACAGGGTAAGCAGTGGTGATCTTGACGCCGTCGTGGTGGCCCGGGCCGGTCTGGCCCGACTGGGTCGTCTCAATGACGTCACCGAGACGTTGGAGCCCGTGCAAATGTTGCCAGCGCCTGCTCAGGGCGCCCTCGCAGTCGAATGCCGGGCCGGCGACAGCCGGTTGGTCGCCGTGTTGGCGGAGTTGGACGATGCCGACACGCGGGTAGCGGTCACCGCGGAGCGAACTCTGCTCGCCGAACTGGAGGCGGGCTGCTCCGCACCGGTGGGCGCGATCGCTGAGGTGGTCGAGTCCATCGATGAGGAGGGGCGCATCTTCGAGGAGGTGTCGCTGCGCGGCTGCGTGGCGGCGCTGGACGGATCCGACGTGATCCGCGCGTCCGGGATCGGCACGGTCGACCGGGCCCGCGAACTGGGGCTCTCAGTTGCCGCGGAATTGTTCGAGCTGGGCGCACGAGAGCTGATGAGGGGAGCGCGGGAAGACCCCGTGCAAGGAAATTGAGTGGGATTCGATAACACGTGGGAGCGACAACGATGACGCGAGGGCGTAAGCCGAGGCCGGGCCGCATTACTTTTGTGGGTTCCGGTCCTGGCGACCCCGGTCTACTGACCACCCGAGCCGCCACGGTGCTGGCGAATGCCACCCTGGTTCTCACCGACCCCGATGTGCCGGAGCCGGTGCTGGCGTTGATCGGGAAGGATCTGCCGCCGGTGTCCGGGCCGGTGCCCGCCGCACCTGCGCCGGGCAGCGCGGACGGGTCGTCCTCGGACAGCCCGCCGGACGGCCACGCCGCGCCTGCGGTGGTGTCGGGTGAGCCCGATGTCCGCCCGGCGCTCGGCGACCCGGCCGAGGTCGCCAAGACCCTGGCGCACGAGGCCCGCCTGGGCGTCGATGTGGTGCGGCTGGTGGCCGGCGACCCGCTTGCGGTGGACGCGGTGATCACCGAGGTGAACGCGGTCGCGCGCACCCACCTGCACGTCGAGATCGTGCCGGGCCTGGCGCCCAGCAGCGCCGTGCCGACCTATGCCGGCCTGCCGCTGGGTTCTGCGCACACCGTCGCCGACGTGCGCGGGGACGTGGACTGGGAGGCGCTGGCCGCCGCACCCGGACCGCTGATCCTGCAGGCGACCGCGTCGCACCTGGCCGAGGCCGCACGCACCCTGATCGACCACGAGCTGGCCGACACCACCCCGTGCGTGGTGACCGCGCAGGGCACCACCTGCCAGCAGCGGTCGGTCGAATCCACGCTGCTTGGTCTGACCGACCCGGCGGTGCTCGGCGGCGGCAGCGACCCGGCCGGCCCGCTGACCGGACCGCTGGTGGTCACCATCGGCAAGACGGTGACCAGCCGGGCCAAGCTGAACTGGTGGGAGAGCCGCGCCCTGTACGGCTGGACCGTGCTGGTGCCCCGCACCAAGGACCAGGCCGGCGAGATGAGCGAGCGGCTGACCTCCTACGGTGCCCTGCCCATCGAGGTGCCCACCATCGCCGTCGAGCCGCCGCGCAGCCCCGCGCAGATGGAGCGGGCGGTGAAGGGACTGGTCGACGGCCGCTTCCAGTGGGTGGTGTTCACCTCCACCAACGCCGTGCGCGCGGTGTGGGAGAAGTTCGGTGAGTTCGGCCTGGACGCGCGGGCGTTCTCCGGGGTGAAGATCGCCTGCGTCGGCGAGTCGACGGCGGACCGGGTCCGCGCGTTCGGGATCAGCCCCGAGCTGGTGCCGTCCGGCGAGCAGTCATCGATGGGGCTGCTGGACGAATTCCCGCCCTACGACAGCATTTTCGACCCGGTGAACCGCGTGCTGCTGCCGCGTGCCGACATCGCCACCGAGACGCTGGCCGAGGGTCTGCGGGAGCGGGGCTGGGAGATCGAGGACGTCACCGCCTACCGGACGGTGCGCGCCGCACCGCCGCCGGCGTCCACCCGCGAAATGATCAAGACCGGTGGTTTCGACGCGGTGTGCTTCACCTCCAGCTCGACCGTGCGCAACCTGGTCGGCATCGCCGGCAAGCCGCATGCGCGCACCATCATCGCCTGCATCGGCCCCAAGACCGCCGAGACCGCAGCCGAATTCGGGTTGCGGGTGGATGTGCAGCCGGAGACCGCTGCGGTGGGTCCGCTGGTCGATGCGCTGGCCGAACACGCCGCCCGGTTGCGCGCTGAGGGTGCGTTGCCGCCGCCGCGGAAGAAGAGCCGCCGGCGATGACTGGCGGCTAGGGGCAGCGCTGATGGTCTACCCACGGCAGCGTCCGCGCCGGCTGCGCTCTACCCCGGCCCTGCGCCGTCTGGTGGCCGAAACCTCGGTGGAGCCACGGCATTTGGTGCTGCCGATGTTCATCAGCGCTGAGGCCGACGCGAAAGGCGAGCCACGCCCCATCTCGTCGATGCCGGGCGTGCTGCAACACACCCGCGACTCGCTGCGCAGCGCCGCCGCAGCCGCGGTGGCCGCCGGGGTGGGCGGGTTGATGCTGTTCGGGGTGCCCGACGAGGACGACAAGGACGCGCACGGCTCGGCCGGGACCGACCCCGACGGCGTTCTCAACGTCGCCCTGCGCGACTTGGCCAAGGATCTCGGCGATGCGACCGTGCTGATGGCCGATACCTGCCTGGACGAGTTCACCGACCACGGGCACTGCGGCGTCCTGGACGCGCGGGGCCGGGTCGACAACGACAAGACCCTGGATCGGTACGTGAAACTTGCTGTGGCACAAGCAGATTCGGGTGCACAGGTGGTCGGTCCCAGCGGCATGATGGACGGACAGGTGGCCGCCATCCGGGACGGGCTGGACGCAGCCGGCCACACCGACGTGGTGATCCTGGCGTATGCGGCAAAGTTTGCCTCGGCGTTCTACGGTCCGTTCCGCGAGGCGGTGGCCTCCAGCCTGTCCGGGGACCGCCGCACCTATCAGCAGGAGCCCGGCAACGCCCGCGAGGCATTGCGCGAGATTGAGCTCGACCTCGCCGAAGGCGCCGACATCGTCATGGTCAAGCCCGCGATGAGCTATCTGGACGTGGTGGCGGCAGCGGCCAGCGTGTCAGCTGTCCCGGTGGCTGCGTACCAGGTGTCGGGGGAGTACGCGATGATCTGTGCGGCGGCGGCCAACGGGTGGATCGACGAACGCGCCGCAGCGCTGGAGTCGTTGACCGGGATCCGGCGGGCGGGGGCCGATATCGTGCTGACCTATTGGGCGGCCGACGTGGCGGGTTGGCTGGCGTGACGGAGGCGCACATGACATCTGCGGGGGAACCCGACGAGACGCGGCTGTTCTACGAGTCCGGTGCCAGCTGGTACTGGGTGCTGGCCGGTCCCCTGTCGGCGGCGTCGTTGATCTATATCCAGTGGGCCAACCACGTGCCGATCTCGCTGCTGGTCCCGTTCATCTTCCTGGTGCTGGTGACGGCGTTCGTGGCGCTGCAGGTGTATGCGGCGCGGGTGCACACCTCCGTCGAGCTGACCGAGGACGCGTTGCGCCAGGGCACCGAGACCATCCTGGTCTCCGAGATCGTCAAGGTCTTCCCCGAAGCCGAGAATTCGGTGGCATCCGGCAAACCGCTGGCCAGGTGGCAGTCGGCGCGGGCGCTCGGCGAACTCGTCGGGGTGCCGCGCGGCCGGTACGGGATCGGCCTGAAGCTCACCGGTGATCGCACTGCGCAGGCCTGGGCGCGTCGGCACCGGCATTTCCGGGACGCGCTGACCGCGCTGGTGGAGAAACGGATGGGTCCTTACGTGCCGGACATCGCCGACGAGCTGGATGTCTCCGACGACGAGTCGTCGCTGTGACCGGGCGGACATTCGCCGAGTTGGTGCTGGCCGGTCTGGCGCTGGTGGCTGCCGCCGTCAGCTGGGGTCATACCCGTTCCACGATCGCCGTCGCGCCGATCATCGAGGGGCAACCGGCCACTTCATCGGTCGTCTACGACCCGCAGCTGTTGGTGCTGACGCTGTCGTTGGTGACGGTCGCCGGGATCCTGGTGGTGATCGCGGTGGCCAGGTGGCGACGGGACAGAACGCTCAGGCCGACTTCTTCAGCAGCGGCAGAACCATTTGACGCCGCCAGGTGATGGCGTCGGCCAGGCCGCGCAGGGCCTGGTGCACCGAGTGGGCAACCGGGAACGAATCGTCGAGCAGCGTGGCGACGGTCTGGTTCGCGACGAGCATCCACTCGACGTCGGCGGCGCGGCACTCTTCGTCCATGGCGCACAGCAATGCGATACCTGCTGAGGAGAAGTGGCTGACGCCGCTCAGGTCCAGCACCACCGGGTTGTCGGCCTGCACGAAGCGGCGAACGTGGTCGCCGACCTGCTCCACATTGACGGCGTCGATTTCGCCGCGGATGGTCACCACCGTCGCCAGATGACGACAGTGCGCGCGGATCTGGGCGCCCCCGCAGTCGATCGTGCTCGAAACCGGCATCGCGATCGTCATGAACAGCCCCATTTCCCTGTTGCCCACCAAACCTGCCTTTAAAGTGCCCGCAAAACTTAATGGCACCGCTAGTCACGACTAATTCTTTGCTAAGAAGTGGCGCGACGCCCGGCCCACCGACGCCGCTGTTAGGCTGCCTCAGCGGCCGGTTGCCGGCCGGCAGCGGAGTCCAGGCGGAAAGAACCTCGTGCAAAGCGGTGAACTCAGGAGCCAGATCAAAGGCGAGATCAAGGCCCTGACCGGACTCCGCATCGTCGCCTCCCTATGGGTGGTGCTCTTCCACTTCCGGCCCATGGTGGCCGACGCGTCGCCCGATCTGCGGGAAAATCTGGCCCCGGTGCTCAATTGCGGCGCGCAGGGTGTGGACCTGTTCTTCATCCTGAGCGGATTCGTGTTGACCTGGAACTACCTGGACCGGATGGGTCACTCGTTCTCGCTGCGCGCCACGGTGCACTTCCTGTGGCTGCGGCTGGCCCGGGTGTGGCCGGTGTATCTGGTCACCCTGCACCTGGCCGCCGCGTGGTTCATTCTCACCTTGCACATCGGACATACGCCGATGCCCGACGTGGGCCGGCTCACCGCGATCAGCTATGTACGGCAGCTCCTGCTGGTCCAGCTCTGGTTTCAGCCGTATTTCGACCTATCCAGCTGGGACGGGCCGGCCTGGTCGATCAGCGCGGAATGGCTGGCGTATCTGCTGTTCGGTGGCCTGGTGCTGGTGATCTTCCGCATCCAGCACGCGACGCGGGCGCGGGGCCTGATGCTGATGGCTGTCGCGGCGTCGCTGCCGCCGGTGGTGTTGTTATTGGCCAGTGGCGTGTTCTACACCCCCTGGAGTTGGCTGCCCCGGATCGTCACCCAGTTCGCCGCCGGAGCGATCGCCTGTGCCGCGGTGCGCAGGCTGCGGCTGACCGAGCGGGGGCGACGCATCGCCGGGTACTTATCCCTGCTGCTCGTGGTGGCCATCGTCGGGATCCTGTACCTGCTCGATGCGTTCCCGATCACCGGGGTGTACGACAGCAGCGGGGTGGTCGACCTGTTGTTCGTTCCGCTGGTGATCACCCTGGCCGTCGGCATCGGCAGCTTGCCGTGGCTGCTGTCGACGCGGGTGATGGTGTACGGCGGCGAGATCTCGTTCTGCCTGTACATGGTGCACGAATTGGTGCACACCCCGTGGACGTGGGCGGTGGTGAATTTCGGGTTGCACCCGTGGCTGCCGGACAGCCCATGGCGCTGGAACATCTTCGGCCTGCTGGCCGTCGCGGTGGGACTGTCGATCCTGCTGTACCACTTCGTCGAAGAGCCGGCCCGCCGCTGGATGCGCCGGATGGTCGACGCGCGGCCCACGCCGGCGGGGCACGAACCCGACGATTCGCCCGGCACCAATCTCGATCCCATCAGCGTTGCCCCGGAAAGCATTTCGGCGCGCGCCGCCGTGCGCTGACTCAATTGAGACCGGAAACACCGCGCGTTCGACGCGGGTTCGGATCCAGAGCGACCTAAACTCGGGGGAGTCTGATGCCCCGTGAAGGTGGCCGGTTTTCCTGGAGGCGTGTCGTGGTGGGTCGGCTGGCCACGTGGATCATTGGTCTCTCGTTGTTGGCCGCTGCGACGGTTCACAGTCCGGCGCAGCCGGTGCGTCTGACGAGCTTCGATTTCCGCCCGAGCCGCATTGCGGTGATCGGCGATTCGTACACGACTGGCACCGACGAGGGCGGCCTGGGCGCCACATCGTGGACGTGCCGCGCCTGGCAGCTGCTCGCCCAGCGCGGGCTGCGCATCGACGCCGACGTGGCGGCCGAAGGTCGCGCCGGTTACGGCACGGTCGGCAACCGCGGCAGCGTCTTCGCGGACCTGACGGCCCGGGCGGTCAAGCCGGACGACGTGCTGGTGATGTTCTTCGGCTCCCGCAACGACCAGGGTGTGGAGCCACGGCTGCTGGCCGACCGGGTCCGCGTCACCTTCGACATCGCGCGCCGATTGGCGCCTGCGGCACGGTTTTTGGTGATCGGCCCGCCCTGGCCGACCGCCGACGTGCCCGGTGCGGTGTTGCAGATCCGCGACATCATGCACGCGGCGGCACGCGACGCGGGGGCGGCGTTCGTCGACCCGATCGAGCGCCGCTGGTTCGTGGATCGACCGGACCTGATCGGCACCGACGGTGTGCACCCGAACGACACGGGACACGCTTATATGGCGCGCAAGATCGCGCCGCTGGTGCGGGATCAGTTGGCCAGGTGAGGGACGGGTTGCCGACTGGAGCCGACGCCTGCTAACGCAGTGAGTCGACGCTGAGGGCGATGCCGCCGTACTCTGCTTGAATTCGATCAGCAACTCATTTTGCCGGGAGCGGCTGCAGCCCCGTTCTGCATAGCAAAGAGGGGATACAGTTTGGCGAAGTCCCCGGCTGCGGGCGGCCGCCCAGTCATCGAAAGTGGCGGGATAGGATCGGCCGCAAGTGAGCCCTAACCCAAAGCAACTAGTACGCGGTGCCAATACTCCGGTGCCGACTGCTCAGCTGACGATCCGGCTCCGATGGGGATCAGGTATCCGCGTCGACCCTGAGGCGCTTTTGGTTACCTCGACGCGGAAAGTGCGATCTGATCACGATTTCGTGTTCTATAACGCGCCCCGACACCAATCCGGCGCAGTGGCGCTTCAGGAAACGACATCTACCGCTGCCACGATGGTGGTTGATCTTCGTGCGGTCGAGTCCGGTATCGACGCGATTGTTATCGCAGGTTCTGTGGATTCCGGCACATTCGCGGACACCCGATTCGTCTCTATCACCGTTGGGTCGGTCGCCGGAGCACTGGTCGAATTCCAGCTCGCAAATCCTCAGGCTATTTCGGCGATGGTATTGGGCGAGATATATCGTCGAAACGACGGTTGGAAGTTCCGTGCCGTCGGCCAAGGATGGGACAGCGGGTTAAAGGGCCTTGCCATCGATTACGGCATCACGGTCAACGAGGAACCGCTGGTCCAACGTATTGCCCCACCCGGTGGATCGAATCCGGATATCCGACTGCCGCCCTTAGGCCGACGCGCCGACTGGTACCCAGATCCTGCTGATGGGAGCGTTCAACACTGGTGGGACGGTAGCCGCTTCACCGGCGAATCCCACCGCCTACCGGCACAGCACGACCCGGTCATCTGTGATCGCTGCGGCCAACCACGAAAGAAGCGCCGATTCGGCGCGCCCCGCCCCTGTCGGACCTGTGAAAACCATGACAACGCCGTCCTCAGCCAGTGGCGGGTGGATGCCACGAATGTGCTCGCCACGACCGGACCCCACGGACCGCCTTGGGATTCTCTCTGGACAACACTTCGGCGGGCTCGGATCGCTGAGGAGTCCGGGCGCGCAATCCTACGCCCGCTCGGACTAGCCCACCTGGAACGTGTCGTTACGTTCGCCTTCGCGGACGGCGTGATCGAACAACACGAATTCGACGAATTCGAAACTAGCGTCGCGGCACTGGGGATCGCCGATCCCTCCATTGACGCCATGCGCAACCGGTTGCTTCGTGGCCTGGAGCTTTCCCGCATCCGCGACGGTAATCTCCCTCGCATTCAGGCCCGAAGTCTGCACCTAGACATAGGCGAAACCGTGCACCTCGATGTGCCGGCGACACAGATCCGCTACCTCGCCAGTGGGCCGAAACAGAACCCAGGTCGGCTGGTCGCCAGCAGCCGCAAGCTTCGATTCGTCGGCGTCGGGAGTGGCATCGAGTTGCCCTGGACGAAGGTGATCTCGGTGCGTAGCGAATACAGGACCGTTGTCATCGAGGCGACCACGGGGCGAGGGAGCGCCACCTATGTGGTGGACGATAGTGCTTATGTGACCGCGGTTATGGCAGGAACGCTGCGAGTCGCAAAACGTCTCATACTCGATCCCGGCCGGCGGGATACCCGCGCAATCCCACAACACGTGAAAGTGGCTGTCTGGCAGCGCGACGGCGGCATGTGTAGGCAGTGTGGCGCGCAACACTATCTCGAATACGACCACAACATCCCGCTCGCCCTCGGCGGCGCCACAAGCGTCGACAACCTGCAAATCTTATGCCGTAAATGCAATCTCGAAAAAGGCGCACGAATCTGAGCCGAGAGAGCCCCACCAGGCGTGTGAGCGGTCGGGACGAGATGAGCGCAACCTGCACCAGTTTGTAGCCACCGTGGGCATGTGGCCAAACCCGGTGCCTCAATGCGTCAAAGGGCAACAGCCCACACCCTCGGCAACGCTCTACGACCTGCTCCGCAAGCAGAGTAAGCGGATTTGCAACCATAGACCGTGCCACCGATGTCACTTAAAACGTTGTGCAACAACGAGTTCCGGCATCGAAGCCCGACGTGAAAGGAGGAGTTCACGCTAGACTAGTTGGCCTAGCGACCCGTTCACAGCATTCGCTGGCGGACGGCTCTATATGAATGATTCAAGAGCTGCTGCATCGCGAGACACCATGCGGTTAAGAAGCTGAGGAATGCGACGGTCAGGGCAAATCAGACACTGCAATCATTGTTGCGCTGTCGAATTTTTCATTCAGTCGTTGCCAACATGATTGGCGGGTCAGCCGTAGATCAGGCCGCCGCCGCCGGCCAGGCCGTCGAGTCCGCTGAGTCCGGCAGTGCCTGGATCATGGTTGGCGTCCCCCGGCCCGCCCGGCCCACCGGACCCGGCGCGGCCAGGGGGTCCGCCGCTGCCGATCAAACCCGCGTTTCCGGCGTTCCCGCCGTTGCCGCCGTTACCGCCGGAATGACCGGCCCGGTAGGTGTTGCCGCCCGTCCCGCCGACTCCGCCGGCCCCGCCGCTGTTGGGGCTGCCGCCATCGCCTCCGTACCCGCCGGCCCCGCCGGCACCACCGTCGCCGTAGCCGCCGTGCAGGTTTCCGCTGCCGCCGGCGCCGCCGGACCCGCCCAGTCCACCGGTCCCGAACAGCAGTGCGCCGGTAGCGCCGGTGCCACCGGTGCCACCGGCACCTGCACTGAACAGGCCGGAGCCGCCGCCGCTTCCGCCGGTCCCACCGCCCCCGCCGGCGCCGAACAACGAGGCGACGCCGCCGACGCCACCTGCCCCGCCCAGCCCGCCGTGCAGACCTCCGGCAGTGGCGTTGCCGTCCCCGCCGGTCCCGCCCGCCCCGCCGGTCCCGCCGTTGCCGTAGAGGAATCCGCCACCGCCGCCGGCTCCACCGACGCCGCCGCTGCCGCCGGCAACGCCGACGCGGGACATGTTGTCCGAGCCGCCGGCGGCACCGCCCCGGCCGCCGTGACCACCGGTCCCGCCGTCCCCGAACAGTCCCGGCCGGCCGCCGGCCCCGCCCGTGGCACCGTTGGCGCCGTTGAAGCCGGGGCTGCCCGGTGCGGCGTCGCCACCGGCGCCGCCGGCTCCGCCGTGGCCGAACAGGTAACCGCCGTGGCCGCCGCTCCCACCGGCGCCGCCCAGCCAGCCCCGGCCGCCGGCGCCGCCGGTACCGATCAGGCCGGCCGCGCCGCCGGCGCCGCCGGCTTGGTTCACTGCGCCGCCGGTGGGGCTGTATCCGGCACCGCCGTTGCCGTACAGCAGCCCCCCGGCCTGACCATTCGGACTGGCCGCCGTCCCGTCCGCGCCGTCCCCGATCAGCCCACGCCCGAACAGCTCCTGCGCCCGAGTGTTCAACGTCCCCAACACGTCGTGCTGGGCGATCCAGGAACCTGCTTGGGCGCCGGAGGTGCCGTAGATCAGGCCGCCGGCTCCGGCGAGACCGTCGAGTCCGCCCAGCCCGGCGGTGCCCGGCCCGAGGGCGGTGTCGGCGGGCGCGCCACGCCCCCCGGTGCCGCCCTGCCCGGCGATCCCGCCGTCGCCGAAAAGCCGGGCCGCTCCGCCGTTTCCGGCGTTGCCGCCGTTGCCGCCGGAATGGCCGGCCTGGTAGGTGTCACCGCCTACGCCGCCGGCTCCGCCAGCGCCACCAGTGCCGTACACCCAGCTCCCAGCGCCGCCGTTGCCACCGCCTCCGCCAGCCCCGCCGTCACCGTAGCCGCCGTGCAGGTTGGCGCTCGCACCGGCGCCGCCGGCCCCGCCCTGCCCGCCGGTTCCGACGAGGAACGCTGCGGTGCCTCCGGCGCCGCCGGTGCCACCGGCACCTGCGCTGGACAGACCGGAGGTCCCACCAGTCCCGCCGGTCCCGCCGATTCCACCCGCCCCGAACATTCCTGCCACGCCGCCGACGCCACCTGCCCCGCCCAGCCCGCCGTGCAGACCTCCGGCAGTGGCGTTGCCATCGCCGCCGGTCCCACCGGTGCCACCGGCGCCGCTTGTGCCGTAGAGGAATCCACCCGCCCCGCCGGCTCCACCGACGCCACCGCTGCCGCCGGCAACGCCGACGCGGGACATGTTGTCCGAGCCGCCGGCGGCACCGCCCCGGCCACCGTGACCACCGGTCCCGCCGTCCCCGAACAGTCCCGGCCGGCCGCCGGCCCCGCCCGTGGCACCGTTGGCGCCGTTGAAGCCGGGGCTGCCCGGTGCGGCGTCGCCACCGGCGCCGCCGGCTCCGCCGTGGCCGAACAGGTAACCGCCGTGGCCGCCGCTCCCACCGGCGCCGCCCAGCCAGCCCCGGCCGCCGGCGCCACCGGTACCGATCAACCCGGCGGAACCCCCGGCGCCGCCGGCTTGGCTCACTGCGCCGCCGGTGGGGCTGTATCCGGCACCGCCGTTGCCGTACAGCAGACCCCCGGCCTGACCATCCGGACTAGCCGCCGTGCCGTCGGCCCCGTCGCCGATCAACGCACGGCCAAACAACGCCTCAGCCTGTGAATTCAACGTCCCCAACACATCAACGTTGGCGGCCTCGGCGCCGGCGTACGTGACGCCACTGGCCGCGAACGCGTCAGCGATGTGCTGATGAAACCGCGCGACCTGCGTGTTCGCCTGTTGATAAGTCTGGCCGAAGGAGCTGAACAGTTCGGCGACGGCCGCCGATACTTCGTCCTGGGCGGCGGCGGTGACACTGAGAATTCGAAGCGAGGCGCTGGAATGTGCGCCATGCAGGGCGGACTGGATCTCCGCCAGATTCCCCACGGCACCCGCTAGAGCGTCGGGGGCGACCAGCAGGTACGACATCGTTGTCAACCGTACGTTCAGCTCGCCCGGCGAGTTGGGCCTTTTGGACTTCCGGGGGAGGCTGACCGCAGTCCTCAACGACGCACTAGTCCTCCGAGTGCCGCTCGTCGTCCCGTCGTTTCTATCCGTAACGGGTTCAGGTGTCGCCCCGAGATCGCAGCGACTAGGTCACCGGTGTGGGCCCGGCCGTCCGGAAGGCACAGCTGGTAAATACGATCTATCGCCTGGTGTGGGATGAGTTCGGCGGCAAGGTTTCAGAAACGTAGTCGATACAACAACGAATCGAAGAAGGCGGCGTCACGTGTGCACACGAGTCCTCTGGCCGGACACCGGCGACAAGACCGGCCACTTGGTTTTGGTAGGCCGGAACATGGACTTTCACACAGACCTGATGACCAACCTGTGGAAGCAACCGCGCGGCGTACGACGCGACGACACAGTGGCCGGGAAACTCACCTGGACATCGAAGTACGGCAGTGTCGTAGCCACCGCCTACGACATCACCTCCGTGGACGGTATGAACGAAGCGGGTCTGGCGGGACACATTCTGTGGCTCGCCGAATCCAGCTATGGGGAGCCGGACGATTCGCGCACGCAGCTCGGGCAGGCAATTTGGCTGCAGTACTTCCTGGACAACTTCGCTACCGTCGCAGAGGCCACCGCGTGGATCACCGAGACCGACGTACAAGTGGTGCAGATGGACGACCCCACCGGCGGCAAACGCCCCGGCTTGCATCTGGCCCTCGACGACGCCGCCGGCGACTCGGCGATCATCGAATACATCGACGGCCACGCGCAGGTGTACCACTCGAAGGACTACCGGGTGATGACCAATTCACCGACCTTCGATCAGCAACTCGAGCTGGTGAAATCGTTCACGGGTCTGGGCGGTGACTTCCCACTGCCCGGCAGTACCGACGCCCGTGACCGGTTCGCGCGCGCGAGCTACTACCTCGAGCGGTTGCCCGCCCCGGACAGCCAGGTCGATGCCGTCGCGGCCATGTTCTCGGTTATCCGCAATGCAGCGCAACCTTTCCGCATCCCGGATCCGGGCAAACCGGATGCCTCGCAGACCATCTGGCAGGTCGTGCTCGATCTGACCACTAAGCGCTACATCTACGAATCCACCACCCGCCCCAACATCGTGTGGGTCGACCTGGCCGACCTCGACTTCACCGAGGGCACTGCCCAACTCAAGCTGGATCTGATCAGCGAACTCGCGGTCGAGGGCGGCATCTCCGGCAAGGTTGCGGACAAGTTCGAAGACAAGGGCCCGATGACATTTCTGTCCCTCGAGATGCTCCGGGGCCCGGAAGGCACGGGGCGCCGACCGAGCCCCTAACGCTGACCCAAAACCGTTGCGGCTCTAATCCTCTGCGTGCCGCTCGTAATCCCAACGTTCGAGGCGAGTCTGTAATTGCCAGACACCGAGCCCGGCGACTGGCGCAGCTGCCGTAACCAGCACCATCAACATCGGACTCATCTCAAACCTCCAAAACCCTTATATTCGTACCACGTTCGTCGGCGCATCGTGGTTCATTCGGCAACGGTGTCGCTACGAAATCGACGCGATTCAGGCACCGGGCAACGCGTGGTCGGCCGAGGCGCCGATGACGGGTGACAACAGCTGGGCGTACTCGGTGGTGACGTGATTGTCGTCCCGGAACACCAGGGTGTTGCCGACGATCATCGGGCAGCGTTCCGGCGTGCAGAACAGGTCGGTCAGGTCGGCGTAAGAGCCGCCCGCCGCGGTGGTCACCCGTTGCTCGGCGGCAATACCGTCGCCGTCGACCGCCACCGAGCGCATCGGTGCGCAGGCGCCGGCGTCGTCGAGGTGGGCCGACAGGCAGGTCGGAGCCGACGATTGCGGATCGGCGACCGGCCCCAGCACCAGCACCGTGGAACCCATGCCGCGCAGGTAGGCGACGATGGCCCCCAACTTGTCGATCCACGCCGGGTCGTACGAGGCGAAGCTGAAGTCGCCGTGGTAGCGCCGACTCATGCTCAGCACCACCAGCTTCGGTGGCTTGGCCCGCAATCGGTCCACGATCTGCGCGCGCCACTGCTCGCACTCGGTGTACTTGCGGCCCAGGTAGGGGCTGACGATCGGCAGGTCCAGAAACGGGCAGGTGACCTTGGTCAGCGTTTCCAGCCGCCAGTGCCGTTGTCCGGCCACCTGCTCCCACGCCGGATTCCACATCGCCGCGTGCGAGTCACCAATCAGCGCCACCGTGGTCGGCGACGCGGTGTCCGCCGAGGCGCACTCGCTCTGACCCACCTCGCGCCAGGACCGCATGCATCCGTTGACGAACACCGGCGCCTTATCGCCCGGCGCCGCCGCCAACGTCGGGTCCAAGTTCGACGGCACCGCCCGCAGACCCGCCGAGGCGGCGAGTGCCGCGCGGGCCTGGGCGAACGCTTGGCGCACCGCCGCCTCCTGCGGACTGAGCTGCGGGTCAGGCGCCGGCGGCAGCGCCTCGATTTTCGCCTGCGGCGCCGCGGTCCCGTGACCCACCGGCGCCGGCACCGCCGTCAGCAACACCGCGCACGCGCACGCCGCTACCGCGCTGGCGGCACCGGCCACGGCCAGGCTGACCCGTGCCGAGCGCCGCAGCGCCGCGGCGAAGCGACCGGGGTTTTCCACCGCATGCATGGTGATCACCGCCAGGCCCGCGGACACCGTCGTCGCCGCCAACCGGCCGGGCAGCCCGCCGGGATCGCCGAGCAGCGCCGGCAGCAGCAGCAACACCGGCCAGTGCCAGAGGTACCACGAGTACGACACCCGCCCGATCGCCCGCATCACCGGCGGGCACAGCACCCGTCCCACCCCCATGCCGCCGGTGACCGAACCGCTTCCGATCACCAGCGCGGTGCCCAGCACCGGCAACAGCGCCGAGGTGCCGGGGTAGGGGGTGTGCGGACCCAACTGGGTGCAGGTCAGCAGGATCAGCGCCAGCCCGCCCCACCCGGCGACCGTCGCCGGCACCAACGGCAGCCGCCGCCACTGGTCGATGGTGAGTGCGACCAGCCCGCCGGCGGCCAGTTCCCAGGCGCGGGTGGGCAGCGAGAAGAACGCCCACGGCGGCGAGCTGTGCGTCCAGATCACCGCGGCCGTCAACGACGCCGCGCCGACCACGCCCAGCAGCACCGCATACGGTGCCGCGCTCGAGGTGTCCCGGCGCAACCGGCCGACCAGCCACGCCGTGCCGATGATGAGCGCCGGCCACACCAGATAGAACTGCTCCTCCACGCCCAACGACCAGTAGTGCTGGAACGGCGACGGCAGGTCGGCGCCCATGTAGTCGGTGCCTTGCGCGGCGAATCGGTAGTTGCCGACGTACAGCATGCTGGCGATGCCGTCGACGAACACCCGTCGGGCCTGCAGCGGCGGCAGCACGATGGCGGCCACCACCGCGGTGACCACCCCTACCGTCGCCGCGGCCGGCAGCAGCCGACGCGCCCGGGCAGCGTAAAAGCCGCCGAGTGCAACGGTTTTCGTGGTCGCGACCTCACGCCACAACAGCCCGGTGATCAGGAAGCCGGAGATGACGAAGAAGACGTCGACGCCGATGTAGCCGCCGCCGATGCCCGGCACGCCGGCGTGATAGAGGACCACGGCGACGACCGCGATGGCGCGCAGGCCTTCGATGTCCGGACGGAACGCAGCCCGGGGGATGCGCTGCTCCGCGGTGACTGCCATATGTCAGGTCGCCATCCAGGCCAGCTCGGCCGGCAACTGCGCGCGCCAGTAGTCGACGTCGTGACCGCCGGGGGAGAAGCTGCCCGCCGGCTTCTTCTTGAGCTGGCTGACGAATTGGCTGCTGGAGAAGAAGAACCGGTCGCCGATCCCGCAGTCGACCCGGATGGGAATCGAGTTCAGCACCGGCAAGCCGAACACGGTGTTGCGGTTCCAGTCGTCGATGCTGTCGAACGCGCCGGGTGCGGCGCCGAGGTAGGACAGGTACAGCGCCGGGCTGATCGCGCAGATCCCGGCGGTGCGGGCCGGACCCAGCCGGGCGCCCAGCAGCAGCGCGCCGTACCCGCCCATCGACCAGCCCAGGAATCCGACCCGCGAGGTGTCCATGCCCATCGAGGTCAGCATCGGCAGCAGCTCCTCGAGCACCATGGTGCCGGCGTCCTCGCCGTTGGAGCGCCGATGCCAGTAACTGCTGGGGCCCCCGTCGACGCCCACCACCGCGAACGGCGGTTTGCCGTCGGCGACCAGCTGGGCCAGCGCGTCCTCGACACCGCAGTCCAGCATCATGTTCGCGTCGCTGTCCTTGCCGTGCAACGCGATCACCGGCCGCAGCATCTTGGTCTGCCCCGGCGGCATGGCGATGACCCAGTTGGTCTTGACGCCGCCGCGCGCCGCCGACACGAACGAACCGGTCAGTTTGGTCGGCAGGGTCTTGCCCGCCGTCGGGGGATCGAACGGAGCGGGCGCGGCCGGTGCGGCCACGGTGCTGGCCGGGTCGGCCAGGGCGCCGAGCGCCCACGCACCGGCCGCTCCGAGGCTGGCGCCGGCGCCCATGCGCAGCACCGTACGGCGGGTCAGGTCGGCCACGATCGTCAATGATGCCGGGACAACCGGAGTTTGACGCCCGTGCCACGCCGTATTGGAAGACACTCGTGACACTGCCTTGATCCACCGACGTCCGGGCTCGCGATTCACAGCGGGATGTGCTGTCGTTAGACGCCATGAGCGGCACCACGCAGCTGCGCCAAGGGTTGTCGCAACGCCAGCTGAACATGATCGCCATCGGCGGGGTGATCGGGGCGGGGCTGTTCGTCGGTTCCGGTGTGGTGATCCACAAGACCGGACCGGCTGCGTTCCTGACCTACGCGATCTGCGGTCTGCTGATCATCCTGGTGATGCGGATGCTGGGTGAGATGGCCACCGCGAACCCGTCGACCGGCTCGTTCGCCGACTATGCGACAACGGCACTCGGGGGTTGGGCCGGGTTTTCGGTGGGCTGGCTGTATTGGTATTTCTGGGTGATCGTGGTGGGCTTCGAGGCGGTCGCCGGCGGCAAGGTGCTCAACTACTGGTTCTCGCTACCGCTGTGGTTGTCGTCGCTGGGCTTGATGCTGTTGATGACCGCGACCAACCTGTTCTCGGTGTCGTCGTTCGGCGAGTTCGAATTCTGGTTCGCCGGAATCAAAGTCGCGACCATCGTGATCTTCCTGGGTCTGGGGACGGCGTTCGCGTTCGGCTGGCTGCCGGGTCGGCACACCGGCTTTGCCAACCTGACCGCGCACGGCGGTTTGTTTCCGCACGGTGTCGGGGCCGTCTTCGCGGCCATCGTGGTGGTGATCTTTTCCATGGTGGGCGCCGAGGTCGTCACCATCGCCGCGGCCGAAAGCCGGGAACCCGAGCGCGCTGTGGCCCGGGCGACGAATTCGGTGGTGCTGCGCATCGCGTTCTTCTTCGTCGGTTCGGTTTTCCTGCTCGTCGTGGTAATGCCGTGGAATTCAGTGGAATTGGGTGCATCACCCTATGTGGCGGCGCTGAAGCACATCGGCATTCCCGGCGCGGACCAGATCATGAACGCCGTGATGCTCACCGCGGTGCTGTCCTGCCTGAACTCGGGCCTGTATACCGCGTCGCGCATGCTGTTCGTGCTGGCCGACCGCAACGAGGCGCCGGCCCAGCTGGTCAGGATCAGCCGGCGCGGCGTGCCGCACATCGCGATCATCGGGTCCTCAGTGGTGGGCTTTCTGTGTGTGCTGATGGCCTGGCTGGCGCCCGACACCGTGTTCCTGTTCCTGCTCAACTCCTCGGGCGCCATCATCTTATTCGTCTACCTGCTGATTGCGTTGTCGCAGATCGTGCTTCGGCGTCGTACGCCGGACGAGCAGTTGCGGGTCAGGATGTGGTTCTTCCCAGTGCTGTCGGTGCTCACCCTGGCCGGGATCGTGGCGGTGCTGGTGCAGATGGCGTTCGATCACGAGGCCCGTACCCAACTGTGGCTGAGCCTGTTGTCGTGGATGGTGGTGCTCGGGTTGTACTGCGCGGTGCAGCGGTCGGGCCGTCGCAGGGCTTAGCCCCAACGCTTTTCGACCGCCTTGACCACGGCGGTCAGCGTGGCGTTGACCGGTGCCTCGACGCCGACCCGCGCGCCGTGGCGCGGCACCGCCCCGTTGATGACGTCGATCTCGGAGACCCGACGGGCCTCATGGTCCAGCAACGCAGACGGTTTCGCATCGGGCATGCCCGCGCCGAAGTCGCGGATGTGCGCGACGGGATCCTCGACGTCGATCGCGATGCCGGAGGCTCGGGCCACCGTCCACGCTTCGATGGCCGCGGCCCGGCTGACCGGTCCCATCTCGGCGTCGTCCATCACCTGCCCGACGGTCATGCCGGTCAACGCACACGGCGCACTGTAGGCGACGTTGCAGATCAGCTTCTCCCACTGCATCGCGGCGATGTCGGTGACCGCGGCCGCGTCGAAGCCGGCGTCGCTCCACACCTGCGCGACGGCCGCGACCGTTTGATGGGGCAGTGACGAGTACGCGCCGAAACGCATGGCGCGCATGGCATTGTGGTGCACGTGTCCGGGTGCGACCCGGGCCGCTCCGAAGCCGCTGGCGATCCCGACCGCGACCCGATGCTCGCCAACGATGTCCGCCACCGTGTCGGCCGAACCCAGGCCGTTCTGGATGGTCAGCACCGGGGTGGCGCCGTCGAGCATCGAAAGTGCTTGTCGCGCACCCGTTGTCACGTCCGCGGCCTTGACGGCCAGCACGATCAGGTCCATGGGCTCGTCCGGTGCGACGGTGGCGGCCCGCAGCTGCACAGTCCGGTCGTAACCGGGACCGGTGACCCGCAGTCCGTGCCGGGCGATGACGTCGATGCCGGGTTGGTAGCTGTCGATCACCGTGACGTCGTTACCCGCCGCGGCCAATCTGGTCGCGTAGATCGAACCCATTGCACCGCAACCGATTACCGCGACCTTCATCCGACCAGCTCCTCGATCAGTCCGGACAGGCCGGGTTTTTCCTCCAGCCCGAAGCCCGGTGCGTCGGTGGGTGAGATCCGGCCGTCTGCCAACGCACAACCCGGCGAGTAGCCGCCGAACGGCTGGAACACCCCGGGGTAGGCCTCACACCCGCCCAGACCGAGCCCGGCCGCGATGTGCAGGTTGATCAGGTGCCCGCCGTGTGGATAGGCGAACCTGCGGTCGAACCCGTGCGTCTCGAGAACCGCGAGCATGCGGGTGTATTCACCCAACCCGTAGCTCAGGCCGGCATCCATCTGGAAGATGTCCCGTCCCGCCCGCATGCCGCCGTAGCGGACCAGGTTGACCACATCGGGCACCGAGAACAGGTTCTCCCCGGTGGCCACCGCGCCGTCGTAACAATCGGTCACCGCATGGTTGAGCTCGAAATCCAGCGGATCGCCGGGCTCCTCGAACCAGCGCAGCCCGTAGGGCGCCAACGCGGTGGCCCACCGGGTCGCCGCGGCCCGGTCGAAACGGCCGTTGGCGTCCACCGCGACCCGGTCGCCCCGGCCGACCGCGTCGATGACGGCCTCGATGCGCGCCAGGTCGCCCGGCACGTCCGCCCCGCCGATCTTCATCTTCACCGCGTCGTACCCGAGGTCCAGATACGAACCCACCTCCGCCCGCAGTCCGTCCAGGCCGGCGTCCGGGTGGTAGTACCCGCCGGCGGCATACACCGCGACCGAGCGGACCGGTTCCCGACCGACATGACGTGCGATGGTCGCGTAGGCAGGCTCGTCGTTCAGCTTGGCGGTGAGGTCCCAGCACGCCAGTTCCAGCGCGGCGGCCGCGGTCGCCCGGTCCCCATGGCCACCCGGCTTCTCGTCGCGCAGCGCGCACGCCAGCACCGCGGCCGGGTCGAGTAGGCCCGCGCCGTCCAGCAGCGTCTCCGACGGCGCGGCCAGCACTCGCGGGATCAGCCGGTCCCGCAGGATCCCGCCCTGCGCGAACCGCCCGATCGAGTTGAAGGCCACCCCGACGGTGCGCCTGCCGTCCCGCTCGGCAACCAGCGCCACCAGCGACACGGTGTGGCCGGCGAAGTTGACCACCGCGTTGGCCGGCGCACCCTGCAGGGCTACCGGCCGTTCGAGGATCGAGACAATGCGCATCAAGACCCGGTGCGGTCGAGCAGCAACACTTCCTCGAACGGCAGTGCGGGGAAAACCGAGCGCCAGACCCCGTTCACGTGCCGGGCCGCCTCGTCCTTGCCGACCACCCGCGGTTCGCTCACCCGGAAGGTCTTGGCGTTGCGGCGCACCTGCGCACCGCCGGCGGCCTTGATGTTCTTCAGCCAGTCCCGGTCGGGTCCGTATGCCAGCGGGACGGCCAGGCCGGGCCGGCCGTCGACGTTGGTGTAAAACGCGTTGACCGGGGTGCGGTAGGGCTTTCCGGAGCGCCGTCCGACGTGTTCGATGATGGCGAACGGGGGCAGCCAGCCTGCCCACAGACGCTGTACGGGGTTGGTGACGTACCGGTTGATCCGGGCCAGGCGTTGAGGGAATCGCATGATCGCCATCCAACTCGCCGAGCCCGGCGCACATCAACCCGCCGTGATCTTCTACACCCTGTAGTTGATCGGGGGGCGGCGGCTGGGACACTAGTCAGCATGGGGACTGACCAGGCAACGGCGCGCACGCGCGCGTCCGCACAGCTGTTCTCCGACGCCTGCGCGGTGATCCCCGGCGGAGTGAACTCCCCGGTGCGGGCGTTCACCGCGGTGGGCGGCACCCCCCGGTTCATCACCCAGGCGCACGGCTGCCGGCTCACCGACGCCGACGCCAACACCTACATCGACCTGGTCTGCTCGTGGGGGCCGATGATCCTCGGGCATGCACACCCCGCGGTCGTCGACGCGGTGGTCAAGGCCGCCGCCGACGGCCTGTCGTTCGGGGCGCCGACCCCGGCCGAGACTGAACTGGCCGCCGAGATCATCGGGCGGGTCGCCCCGGTGCAGCGCCTCCGGTTGGTGAACTCCGGTACCGAGGCCACCATGAGCGCGATCCGGTTGGCGCGCGGCTTCACGGGTCGGCCCAAGATCGTGAAGTTCTCCGGCTGTTACCACGGGCACGCCGACGCGTTGCTGGCCGACGCGGGTTCGGGCGTGGCCACCCTGGGCCTGCCGTCCTCGCCGGGGGTCACCGGTGCAGCCGCGGCCGACACAATTGTGTTGCCCTACAACGATATCGACGCCGTCGAGCAGGTCTTCGCGCAGGCCGGCGAGCAGATCGCCGCGGTGATCACCGAAGCCAGCCCCGGCAACATGGGCGTCGTCCCACCCGCACCCGGCTACAACGCCGCCCTGCGACGAATCACCGCAGCGCACGGTGCGCTGCTGATCGTGGACGAGGTGATGACGGGGTTCCGGGTCAGCCGAAGTGGTTGGTACGGAATCGATCCCGTCGATGCCGACCTGTTCACGTTCGGCAAGGTGATGAGCGGCGGGCTGCCCGCCGCCGCGTTCGGGGGCCGGGTCGAGGTGATGGAGCGACTCGCCCCGCTGGGCCCGGTGTACCAGGCCGGCACGCTGTCGGGTAACCCGGTGGCGATGGCCGCCGGGCTGGCGACGTTGCGGGCGGCCGATGACGCGGTGTACGCCGCCCTGGACGCGAACGCCGACCGCCTGGCCGCGCTGTTGACCGAATCACTGACCAATACTGGTGTGCCACATCATATTCCGCGTGCCGGCAACATGTTGAGTGTGTTATTCGCCGACGCGCCGGTGACGGATTTCGCGTCCGCGCGCGCTAGCCAGACGTGGCGCTATCCGGCGTTCTTCCATGCCCTGCTCGACGCCGGGGTCTACCCGCCGTGCAGCGCATTCGAGGCGTGGTTCGTATCGGCGGCGCTCGATGACGACGCTTTCGACCGGATCGCCGCAGCCCTACCCGCAGCGGCCGCCGCGGCCGCACAGGAGGACCAGCCCTGATGGCCGAGGAAACCCGCGTGCACGTGGTGCGTCACGGTGAGGTGCACAATCCGACCGGCATCCTCTACGGCCGGCTGCCCGGTTTCCGGCTGTCGGACAACGGGGTCGCGCAGGCAGCGGCGGTGGCGGATTTCCTGGCCGACCGCGACGTCGTCGCCGTGATCGCCTCACCGCTGCAGCGGGCACAGGAGACCGCCGCGCCCATCGCCGCGCGGCACAACCTGCCGGTGGACACCGACCCCGACCTGATCGAGTCGGAGAACTTCTTCGAGGGCAAGCCGATGGGACCCGGCGACGGTGCCTGGCGTAACCCGCGGTACTGGTGGCAACTCCGCAACCCGCTCCGACCGTCGTGGGGCGAGCCGTACGTCGAGGTCGCCAGCCGGATGTCCAGTGCGGCCGACAAGGCGCGGGTGCGGGGCGCCGGGCACGAGGTGGTGTGCGTGAGCCACCAGCTGCCGGTGTGGACGCTGCGCCTGCACGTGACCGGCCAGCGGCTCTGGCACGACCCGCGGCGTCGGGAATGCGGGCTGGCGTCGGTGACGACACTGGTCTACGACGGCGATCGGCTGGTCGACGTGGAGTACTCGGAGCCGGCAGCCGGATGACCCGGTGGCTTGTCGCCGTGACACTGCTGACCGGGTTTCTCACGGGTTGTTCGGCCGGGAAGGACGCGGTTGCCCAGGGCGGCACATTCGAGTTCGTGTCCCCGGGCGGCAAGACAGACATCTTCTACGACCCGCCGGACACCCGCGGCCGGCCTGGCCCGCTGTCCGGGCCCAGCCTCACCGACCCGGCACGCACCGTGTCACTGGACGACTTTCCCGGCAACGTCGTCGTCGTCAACGTGTGGGGCCAGTGGTGCGGGCCGTGCCGGGCCGAGATCACCCAACTGCAGCGGGTCTACGACGCCACCCGCGCAACCGGGGTGTCCTTCCTGGGCATCGACGTGCGTGACAACAGCCGCCAGGCGGCCCAGGACTTCGTCAGCGACCGGCATGTGACGTTCCCGTCGATCTACGACCCGCCGATGCGCACCCTGATCGCGTTCGGCGGCAAGTACCCGACCACGGTCATCCCGTCCACCCTGGTGCTGGACCGCCGGCACCGGGTCGCCGCGGTGTTCCTGCGCGAACTGCTGGCCGAGGACCTGCAACCGGTGGTGCAGCGGATCGCCGCCGAGACGCCACCCGGGACGTCGGGACCGCAGTGACCGGCTTCGCCCACCTCGCTGCCGCCGGGCCCCTGGTGGTGGCCCTCGGGGTCTGCATGCTGGCCGGGCTGGTGTCGTTCGCGTCGCCGTGCGTGGTGCCGCTGGTACCGGGCTACCTGTCGTATCTGGCGGCGGTGGTCGGGGTCTCCGACGAGCAACCCGGCACCCTCAAGGCCCCGCCGGCGGCGCGCTGGCGGGTCGCCGGGTCCGCCCTGCTCTTCGTCGCCGGGTTCACCACGATCTTCGTGCTGGGCACCGTCGCGGTCCTGGGCATGACCACCGCGTTGATCGACAACCAGCTGGTGCTGCAGCGCGTCGGCGGCGTGCTCACCATCGTGATGGGACTCGTCTTCGTCGGGCTCATCCCGGCGCTGCAGCAACAGGCCAGGTTCAGCCCCGGACAGTGGACGACGGTGGCCGGTGCGCCGCTGCTCGGCGCGGTGTTCGCACTGGGCTGGACGCCCTGCCTGGGGCCGACGCTGACCGGGGTGATCACCGTGGCCTCCGCCACCGACGGCGCGAACGTGGCGCGCGGTGTCGCGCTGGTGATCGCCTACTGCCTGGGCCTGGGCGTGCCGTTCGTGCTGCTGGCAGTGGGGTCGGCCAAAGCGGTGACCGCGCTGGGCTGGCTGCGCCGGCACAGCCGGGCGATCCAGATATTCGGTGGCGTGCTGCTGATCTCGGTGGGCTTCGCGCTGGTCACCGGGGTGTGGAACGACTTCGTGTCCTGGCTGCGCGACGCTTTTGTGTCCGACGTGAGGTTGCCGATCTGATGCTCACGGGACTTGCGGCGAGGGCGCGCAATACCTGGCGCTCCCTGACATCGATGGGCACCGCGCTGGTGCTGCTCTTCCTGCTCGCGCTGGCCGCGATACCCGGGGCGCTGCTACCGCAGCGCAGCCTCAACGCCGGCAAGGTCGAGGAGTATCTGCACACCCACCCGATGATCGGGCCGTGGCTCAACGAGCTGCAGGCCTTCGACGTGTTCTCCAGTTTCTGGTTCACCGCCATCTACGTGTTGCTGTTCATCTCGCTGGTCGGCTGCCTCACCCCGCGGATCTTCGAGCACGCCCGCAGCCTGCGCGCCGAACCGGTGGCCGCGCCGCGCAACCTCGCCCGGCTGCCCAAGCACGCTGAGCAGGAGCTGACCACCGGACCGGCGGAGGTCGACGCGCTGGCCACCGCCATCGAGGCCCGGCTGCGGGGCTGGCGCACGGCGGTCAGGCACCGCGCTGACACCGTCGAGATCGCCGCCGAAAAGGGGTATCTGCGCGAATTCGGCAACCTGGTGTTCCACTTCTCGCTGCTGGGCCTGCTGGTGGCGGTCGCCGTCGGCAAGCTGTTCGGTTACGAGGGCAACGTGATCGTCATCGCCGACGGTGGTCCGGGGTTCTGCTCGGCGTCGCCGGCCGCGTTCGATTCGTTCCGTGCCGGCAACACCGTCGACGGCACCTCGCTGAATCCGATCTGCCTGCGGGTCAACAACTTTCAGGCGCACTATCTGCCGTCGGGGCAGGCCACCTCGTTCGCCGCGGACATCGCCTACCAAGCCGGGGCCGACCTCGACGCCAACACCTGGCGGCCCTACCGGCTGGAGGTCAACCACCCGCTGCGCGTCGGCGGGGACCGGGTCTACCTGCAGGGCCACGGTTACGCGCCGACCTTCACCGTCACCTTCCCCGACGGTCAGACCCGCACCTCCACCGTGCAATGGCGACCCGACAACCCGCAGACGCTGCTCTCGTCGGGCGTGGCCCGCGTCGACCCGCCGGCCGGCAGCTACCCCACCGCCCAGGAGCGGCGCCAACACCAGATCGCGATCCAGGGCCTGCTGGCGCCCACCGAACAGCTCGACGGCGCCCTGCTGTCGTCGCGCTTCCCGGCGCTCAACGACCCGGCGGTGGCCATCGACATCTACCGCGGCGACACCGGGCTGGACACCGGCCGGCCGCAGTCGTTGTTCACCCTGGACCCCCGGCTGATCGAACAGGGCAGGTTGACCAGGGAGAAGCGGGTCAATCTGCGCGCCGGGGATCAGGTCCGCATCGATCAGGGCCCGGCCGCGGGCACCGTCGTGCGTTTCGACGGCGCGGTACCGTTCGTCAACCTGCAGGTGTCGCACGACCCCGGACAGGCCTGGGTGCTGGTGTTCGCGATCAGCATGATGGCCGGACTGTTGGTATCGCTGCTGGTGCGCCGGCGCCGGGTGTGGGTTCGACTCACGCCGGACAGCGACCGGCCCAGTACCGTGAACGTCGAACTGGGCGGTCTGGCACGGACCGACAACTCCGGCTGGGGCGACGAGTTCGAGCGCCTCACCGAGCGATTATTGGCCGGTTTGGGCGGATCCGGTGTGCCGGCCGGCATTTCCAGTAAGGCCGGAAGGAACCTCACATGAACACCCAGCACATCGACCTCGGCCTGGCCCGCTATTCCGACTGGGCGTTCACCTCGGCGGTGGTCGCACTGGTCGTGGCGCTGCTGTTGCTGGCCTACGAGCTCGCCTACGTCCGGGCCCGCAAACTCGAGCCGGTCGCCGCCGGCGGCGTCAGCACCGACAGCGCGACGCCCGGCGTCGTCGCGGATGCCCCGCAACGCCCGTTCGACGAACGCGTGGGTCGCGCCGGGTTGTCCGTGCTGTACCTCGGTTGCGGACTGCTGCTCGCCTGCATCGTGCTGCGGGGACTGGCCACCATGCGGGTGCCCTGGGGCAACATGTACGAATTCATCAACCTCACCTGCATGTGCGGTCTGGTCGCCGGCGCGGTGGTGCTGCGCCGCCCGCAGTACCGTCCGCTGTGGGTCTTCCTGCTGCTGCCGATCCTGATCCTGCTCACGGTGTCCGGGCGCTGGCTCTACACCAACGCCGCGCCGGTCATGCCGGCCCTGCAGTCCTACTGGCTGCCCATTCACGTCTCGGTGGTCAGCCTGGGCTCCGGGGTATTCCTGGTCGCTGGCATCTGCAGCATCCTGTTCCTGCTGCGGACCTCGCGCTTCGGGGACCCCGAGACCGAGGGCCGGCTGGCGCAGCTGACGCAGCGCTTCCCCGACGCCCAGACCCTGGACCGCATCGCCTACCGGACCACGATCTTCGCCTTCCCGGTGTTCGGGTTCGGGGTCATCTTCGGCGCGATCTGGGCGGAAGAGGCCTGGGGCCGGTACTGGGGCTGGGACCCCAAGGAAACAGTGTCGTTCATCGCATGGGTGATCTACGCGGCCTACCTACATGCCAGGTCAACGGCGGGTTGGCGGGACCGTAAGGCGGCGTGGGTCAACGTCGCGGGGTTCGTCGCGATGGTCTTCAATCTGTTCTTCGTTAACCTGGTGACCGTCGGCCTGCACTCGTACGCGGGTGTCGGCTGACCGACGGCTACCGACCCGAGCAAGCGGGCAAGAGGGGGAGTGCAGTGTCAGAACATCCAACACCGGCCGTGGGGGCGCCGCAGGTCTATTCGGCGGACGGCGCAGGCCAGAATGCCGGTTCAGATCAGCCGACGACGCAGTTGCCTGCCGTGCCGCCCGCCGAACACGGTGCACCGACGCGGGCCTTCGCCGGCTTCCGCACCGAGCGGCGGGGATCAGCGGCCAGCGACAGCACCGTCGGTTCGGCCAGCATGACGCCGCCGCCCCAACCGGTCGAACTGCCCCACGGCCGTCCGCAGTGGGAAGCCGGGCCGACGACGGGCCCGGTCACCGGCATCACCCGGGTGGACCCGACGGCCTACGGCGCCTACTACCCCGGCCCGCCCGACGACGCCGGCACACGGGAACGGCCGCAGTTCCGCCCGGAGCCGCTGCCCCAGACGCCGTATCCGGAGCTGTCCACCACCGTGCTGCTGCGACCGGTCAAGCCGCCACCTTCGGAGGGCTGGCGCCGAGCGCTGTACGTCATGTCCGGTCAGCTGATCAACCTCGGGGAGAGTCCCCGAGCGATGCGGCACCACAACCTGGTGGCCCAGATCAACCGGCCACTGCGGGGCAGCTACCGCATCGCGGTGCTGTCGCTGAAAGGCGGGGTCGGCAAGACCACGATCACCGCGACCCTGGGCTCCACATTCGCGTCGATCCGCGGTGACCGGGTGGTCGCGGTGGACGCCAACCCCGACCGCGGCACGTTGAGCCAGAAGCTCCCGCTGGACACCCCGGCCACGGTGCGGCATCTGCTGCGCGACGCGGAGAGCATCGAGCGCTACAGCGACGTCCGCGGCTACACCTCGCAGAACGAGAGCGGGCTGGAAGTGCTTGCCTCCGACAGCGATCCGACCGTTTCGGAGGCATTCAGCGGCGACGACTACACCCGCACCCTGGACATCTTGGACCGCTTCTACGGCCTGGTGCTCACCGACTGCGGGACCGGGTTGCTGCACTCCACGATGTCGGCGATCCTGGCCAAGGCCGACGTGCTGATCGTGGTCGCTTCGGGTTCCATCGACGGCGCCCGCAGTGCCTCGGCGACGCTGGACTGGCTGGAGGCGCACGGCCACGAAGACCTGGTGCGCAACTCGATCGCGGTCATCAACGCGGTGCGGTCGCGGTCGGGCAAGGTCGATATGCAGAAGGTGGTCGACCACTTCGCGCGGCGCTGCCGGGCGGTGCGGGTGGTGCCGTTCGACCCGCACCTCGAGGAGGGCGCCGAGATCAACCTAGATCGGTTGAAGCGGGAGACCCGCGAGGCGCTGGCCGAGCTCGCGGCGGCCGTCGCCGATGGATTTCCGGGTGATCAGCGGCGGGCGAACCCGAACTTCGTCTGACCCGCTCAGCGAGGCTTGTTCTCGCCCAGTCGGCGCAGGAATTCGGGATCGTCGTCGGGCCCGATGACCCGGCTCTTCGGCCGGCTCGTCTGCGACTTCGCCGCACGCAACCCCAGATAGATCAACGTCCCGAGAATCAGGACGACGAGCAGGTAAAGCACTCGACACCTCCTGTAGAGCGAATATACCCGCGACCGGCCGGTGGCTAGGCTCAAGTTGTGTCAGAAGCGCCCAGTGACAAGACGGTTCAGGGTCCGGAGAATCAACGCGGCGTCGTCGACGTCCTCCTCTATGCGGCGGCGAGGCTGCTGCTGGCGGTGGTGGTCAGCGTAGCGATCTACGCGGTTGCGCGGCTGCTCGGTGTGAACGACTTCCCGCTCGCCGTCGCCGGCCTGTTCGGGCTGGTCGTCGCGATGCCGCTGGGCATGTGGCTGTTCAGCCCGCTGCGCCGGCGCGCCGCCGGGGTCCTCGAGGTCACAGGCGAGCGGCGGCGCACCGAACGCGCGCAGTTGCAGGCCCGGCTGCGCGGCGAGGCGCCGGCGGGCCGGGACCCCGATCCGGAGCCTGAACGGCAGGCCGGCGGCGGGACATGAGCGCCGGGCTTCAGCCCGTCGGCATCCGCACCACCTGCGCGGCGTAGCTCAGACCGGCGCCGTAGCCGATCAGCAGGGCCAGGTCACCACCCTTGGCCGCGCCGGTCGCCAACAGCTCGTGCATCGCCAGCGGAATCGAGGCCGCCGAGGTGTTGCCGGTGTGCTCGATGTCGTTGGCGACGACGGCGTCTGGGCGCAGCTGCATGTTCTTGGCCAGCAGCTCGTTGATCCTGCTGTTGGCCTGGTGCGGGATGAAGACGTCGATCTCATCGGACCGCACTCCTGCGGCGTCCATCGCCTGCCGGCCGACCTTGCCCATCTCGAACGCGGCCCACCGGAACACGGCGGTGCCCTCCATCCGCAGAAACGGGCGGGGTCCGGTCGGGTTCTCCGTGTAGGTGATCCAGTCGATGTCCTGACGGATGGCGTTGGCCTGTTCCCCGTCACTGCCCCAGACGGCCGGCCCGATGCCCTGCTCGGGCGTCTCACCCACCACCACCGACGCGGCGCCGTCGGCGAAGATGAAACAGTTGCTGCGATCGAGCATGTCGACCGTCGGGGACAGTTTCTCGGTGCCCACCACCAGCATCTTGCGGGCGCTGCCGCCGCGGATCATGTCCGCGGCGACGCCGAGCGCGTAACCGAAACCCGCACATCCCACCGACAGGTCGAATCCGGGCACACCCTTGGCGCCCAGCGCCGTGGCGACCGCGGGTGCGGCGGCCGGCGTCTGCAGGAAGTGGGTGTTGGTGGCCACGATCACGCCGTCGATGTCGGAACCGTCCACCTCGGCCCGGGCGAGTGCTTCCCGGCTGGCTTCGATCGCCATCGAGGTCGCGGACTCGTGGTCGGCAGCGAAGCGCCGCGTCTTGATGCCGGTCCGGGCATAGATCCATTCGTCGGACGAGTCGATGTTCTGGCAGATCTCGTCGTTGGTGACGACGCGTTGGGGGCGGTAGGCCCCCACGCTGAGCAGGCCGATCTTCTTGGGTCCGGTGACCGAGGCGATCTCAGACATCTTCGTCCTTCCGGGCAGTCTCGAATCCCCCAAGCCTGATCGACTCTAGGCGCGTCGGTGCGGGGCGCGCATCCGGGTCGTCAACACGTTCTCACCTGGCCAGTGTCAGCGCCGCGGCCACCGCGGTCGCCCACACCACCATGGCCAGGCCGGTGTCGCGCAGTACCGGAATCAGCTCCGGCCCGCCACGCCCCGAGCGCACCGGGCGATCGGCGCGCAGCGCCAGCGGCGTCGCGACCAAGCCCGCGGCACACCACGGTGTCGCGATCATCAGCACCAGCGTCAGCACCGCGGTGCCGGCCAGCAGGGCGTGGTAGAGCACCCGGGTGCGGCTGTCGCCCAGTCGGACCGCCAGCGTGATCTTGCCGGACACGGTGTCGGTGGGTATGTCGCGCAGATTGTTGGCCACCAGCACCGACGACGACAGCGCCCCGATCCCCACGGCCAGCACCAGCCCCACCCAGTCGATCCGCAACGCCTGCGTGTACTGGGTGCCGAGCACCGCGGTCAGGCCGAAGAACACGAAAACCGCGGCCTCGCCCAACCCTGAGTAGCCGTACGGTTTGGCGCCCCCGGTGTACAACCAGGCGCCGGCGACGCAGGCGATACCGACCCCGATCAGCCAGGGCCCACTGACCAGCGCCAGCACCAGGCCGGACACACACCCCAGGAACAGGCTGACCAGCGCCGCGGTGGCGACCGCTCGCGGCGTGGCCAGCCGCGAACCCACCAGGCGCATCGGCCCGGCCCGCTCGTCGTCGGTGCCGCGGATGCCGTCGGAATAGTCGTTGGCGTAGTTCACGCCCACGATGAACGGAATCGCGACACCGAGCGCCAGCAACGCTTTCCACCACACCGCCGCGTGCAACCAGGCCGCCGCGCCGGTGCCGGCGATCACGGGCGCCACCGCGTTCGGCAACGTCCGCGGGCGAGCACCGGACACCCATTGCGCAAATGTGGCCACCAACTGATCCTGCCCTATACGTGACAATGGGCGGATGCTCGGAGTGATCGGTGGCACCGGCTTCTACACGTTTTTCGAGTCCCGCACCCGGACGGTGTCTCCCGACACGCCATGGGGCAGTCCCAGCGCGCCGATCACGATCGGCGCCGTCGGCGAGCACGACGTCGCCTTTCTGCCCCGGCACGGTGCCAAGCACGAGTTCTCGCCGCACACCGTGCCGTACCGGGCCAACATGTGGGCGCTGCGTGCCCTCGGCGTGCGGCGGGTGTTCGCCCCCTGCGCGGTCGGCAGCCTGCAGCCCGAGGTTGGGCCGGGCACGGTGGTGGTGCCTGATCAGTTGGTGGACCGGACCAGTGGGCGGGCGGACACCTACTTCGACTCCGGCGGGGTGCACACCAGCTTCGCCGACCCGTACTGTCCGTCGTTGCGGACTGCAATCACCGGGCTGGGCGATGTCGTCGACGGCGGCACCATGGTGGTCATCCAAGGCCCCCGATTTTCCACCCGCGCGGAGAGCCGGTGGTTCGCCGCGGCCGGGTTCGGACTGATCAACATGACCGGGTATCCGGAGGCGATACTGGCTCGCGAACTCGAATTATGTTATGCCGCAATCGCCTTGATCACCGATGTCGACGCCGGAGTCGAGGTGGGGGAGGGCGTCAGAGGCATCGACGTGTTCGCTGAATTCGAGAAGAACATCCCGAAGTTCAAAGGGCTGGTGCGCGCGGCGATCAGCCGGGTCGCGGGTGAACGTACCTGCACGCACTGTCGCCGGCATGCCGGCGTTCCGTTGCCGTTCGAGCTGCCCTGAAGAACTACGACGGGTTGCCCGGGGGGCGGTAGATCTTCGGCCGCGGTGCCGATTCGCCGGGCCGGAAAATCCGCGGCGACGGGCCGGACAGCACCGAGGTAGGTGCCTCATGCCTGCCCCCGGCAGCCCCGAACCGGGTGGTGCTGGCTTCCGATGGTGGTGGCGCCATGCCGGGCCGGGTCGGGATGGGCGCGGCCGGGCGCCCCGGTCCGGGTGAGCCCGCGGTGGGCCGCTGGCCGGGTCGCCGTATCCGGCGCCGAGGTTTGCGGATACGTCCCGCGATGATGACCGCGGCGAAAATGCAGAAGGCGAGTCCGCAGAGTGTCACGTCGAACATGCTGTCGATCTGTTGCGCCAGGTTGTTCCCGTAGACCGGGTTGACCGAGACCTGATCGAAGCGGGGCGCCAGCAGTACGCCGAGGACGACCCGGGAGATCGCGAGGGTGAACACCAGCCCGCTCAGCCAGACCAGCAGCGACGACCGCAGCGGTCCGCTGGCCAGCTTGGCGCGCAGCCACCACGCCAACACCCCGGTGGCGAGAGCGAACACCGCCAACGTCATGGTGTCGTAGCGCGAGAACGGGTAACGCAGCATCACCGCGACGGCCAGGTCGGTGAATCTCATCAGCACCGAGCCCAGGCACCAGACGATGATCAGCGCCAGGCCTTTGCGGATGGCGGCCCGCCACAGCTCCCGGTCCGACCGGGTCTGGGCGGAGCTGAACAGGGCCAGCGGCGCGAACAGCGCCGCCGCGCCGGCCCACGCCAGGTATCCCTCGTACCCGACGCCGGCCGTGGAGGTGTTCTGCGCGATGCCGTGGAACGCGTCGATCTCGCGGCCGCCCGGCAGGGTCCACACGACGATGCCGGCCACCACGCTGGAGGCGCCCAGGGCCAGCGTCGCCAACCGGGATCCGTTGGTGTTGCGCAGGATCCACCGCGACGCGACCAGCACGGCGGCCAGCGCCACCGCTCCGTAGACGACGGATGTCAGGATCACCGCGATGTTCTGGGTGCCGAATTCCCCGGAACCCTCGACGCCCTGTAAGGCGTAGCGCAACCGCCAGCACAGGTTGAAGCCGGCGCTCAGCGCCGCCCCGAACATCGAGACGTAACCGATGAACCGCGCGGCCCGCAGCCCCCGGGCGTACCGACTTTCGTCGATGACCGGACTGACGAACACCGGCTGCGCACTGAGCAGAGCGCCGGCGAACCCCAGCCAGGCGCCCGGTCCGACGCCCCCCGGCACATGCACCTGGCCACCGAATTCGATCGATTGGATCGCGTCGAAAACGATGAAGCCCACGATCACCAGCACGTAGGGAAGGTTCAGGCTCAACCGCAGCTTGGCGAGCTTTGCCGGGTCGAGTCGGGCACGCGACACCGCGATCGCCGTCAGCGACAGCAGCGTCACCACTCCCACGACGGCCCACAGCACCGCTCTGCTGCCCGGGATGCCCAACCCGAAATACAGGTTCCACGGGAACAGCGGTGCCAGCAGCAACAGGACCACCGCAACGAGGTCGCGCAGGGTGTTGCGCTTGGCCAGCTGCGCGGCGGCTTCCCGCGCCGGTGCGGGGCGCTGCGCCGTACCCGCGGCGGGTGGCGATCCGGGCGGCGCCGTGCGAGTGCCCGCGATGGGGCCGGTCGGCGCGTCGTCGCTGTTCAGGCTCACGGTGCCCCCCAGGGTTTGAGGTCGGGTGCTGCGGGTGCCGCGTTGGTCTGGCGGCAAGGGAACCCCCTGCCGGGGCCACTGCGTTGTTCGGTTGCGAACATATTCTCCATTCGGACGACGTGGCAGTGGCTGAGAGCAGGCTATGAACAGCGGAAGGATTCGCTATGCCCGGCCCCGCCGGTTGAGAATGCGGTTACGCTGCGCTCATAGGTGCAAACCTTGTCGCCTGAATGACGAATAGTGCCTGACGGTATCGCAGTGTAATTATGCCGGGACATCGCTGGTTGTGGGGTAACCAGCTGAAGGAGAGCCGCAATGGACGTCGTGTTGGGGGTGGCGGTCACGGACCGGGTCGCACGCCTGGCTCTGATCGACGTGGCTGCCCGCCGTGATGAGGTCATCGACCAGTATTCGATCAATTTGCCCGCAGACTCGGTCGGGATGCTGACCGACACCGTGGTCGGCACCAGCCGGTTGCTGGCCGACGAAGGGCACCGGCTGTTCGCGACCGAGTTGTGCTGGTCCGACCACTATCAGGCCGAGCGCTTACGGCAGGCGCTGGACTACGCGGGCGTGCCGAATGTGCAGCTGGTCCCGGAGTCGCAGGCGGCCATGCGGCCGGTGGGTCCCGGCCGCGCCGCCGCTGTGGCGTTGCTGTTCGGCAGCCACCTGTCCAGCCCGATGGCATCCGGTGACCCGTCGGCGCCGGCGACCATGATGTCGGCGACGCCGATGGACGGCAATTACGGCGCGGGCCCGGACGCGACGATGGCTGCCCCGGCGTTGTCTCCCGATGCCACCATGGCCGCGCCCGCGCTGGGCGGCGACGGTGGCTACGGCTCCGGTCCCACGGGGTCGGGATTCGACCAGTCGGCACCGCCCGTCGATGGTGGCGGTTTCGGGTCCGCCAACGCGACGATGGCTCAGCCGGTGTTGCCCTCGGATGGCGGCTCATCCAGCTCGGCCGGCGGCTTCGGGCCGTCCGGCTCGGGCGTGGACCAGTCGGCGGTACCCGGCGACGGTGGCGTTTCCGGTCCGGTGGGCGACGGCGGCGGCTATGCGTCGCCGATCGAAGATCCGCACCTGCCCCCGGACCACGGCGGGTTCGGCCCGTCGGGTTCGGGCGCGGATCACTCGGCGTTCCCGGCGGATGCGACCACGGCCAGCCCGATCTGGGGCGACGGCGGGGCGAACGCCCCTCAGGGGGTCACGTCCGACGACATGACTCTGGTCTCGTACTCGCACTCCTACACCGACCCGAGTGCTTCCCCGGGCGACCCGGGTCTGGCCGGTGACGCGAACCCGCATGCGTATTTCCATTCGGGTGCGCCCGCGGGTGACCCGGGGACCCCGGGAGATGCAACCGCATACATGCAGCCCGCCGACGGGGGTCCGCCGGGGTCGGGCGACGAGCAGCTGGCGTATTCGCAGGCCGGCGAGTACGACATCCTGCCGGTCGACTCCGACGGCCTCGACGAGTACGGCGACGGGTACGCCGATGAGTACGACGACGGGTTCGACGAGGATGACCCCGAAGCGGCCGGTGGCCAACCGCAGAGTCTGCGGCGGCTGCTGATCAGCAATGCCGTGGTCGGGTTCGCGGTTCTCGGCTTCGCCTCGTTAGCGGTCGCGGTGGCCGTGACCGTCCGTCCGACCGCGGCGTCGATGCCGGTCGAAGGTCACCAGAATGCGCAGCCCGGCAAGTTCATGCCCCTGTTGCCGACGGAGCAGCAGGCGCCGGTGCCGCCCCCACCGCCTGAGGCGCCCACCGTCGGGTTCCAGGGCGGCACAGTTCCCGCTGTTCAGGCGCCGCCGCGCCAACAGAGCCCGGTGCCCGGTGGGACGCCCGCCGCTCCCGTGCCGAATCAGGCGCCGGTCGCTCCCGTGCCCATCCCGGTGCCGATCATCGTTCCGTTCCCGGGCTGGCAGCCGGGCATGCCGACCTGGCCGGTGGTGACGCCGCCGACGACGCCGTACACCACACCGGTCACCACCACGGCGCCCACGACGACTGCTGTCACGACGCCGCCCACGACTGCGCCGACCTCACCGCCCAGCACGACGGCGGTCACCACCGAGCCCACCACTACGCTGCCCCGGACGACGACGATTCCGCCCACCACGGCGCCCCCGTCGACGGCCGTTCCCACCACCGCCGCTCCCCGGCAGACAACGGTGGCACCGCAGCCGACCCAGGCGCCACAGCCGACCCAGGCGCCGCAACCGACCCAGGCGCCGCAGCCGACCCAGGCGCCGCAGCCACGGACGCAGGCCCCGCAGACGCAGGCCCCGCAGACGCAGGCACCGGCGCCGCGCACGCAGGCCCCGCAGACACAGGCGCCGGCGCCGCGCACGCAGGCCCCCCAGACGCAGGCGCCGCGAACGCAGGCACCCCAGACCCCGCGGGGTCCGCGGTAACGCCGGTTAGCGCGCCGCTTCGAATCGTCGTGCCAACGCCGCCCGGTCGAGTTTGCCGATCCCGCGGCGCGGCAGGTCTGCGACGATGTGCAGCTCGCGAGGCGCCGCGGTGATGTCCAGGGTGTGATCGGCATGGGTCCGCAGCGCCTCCAACGTCGGGGCCGTCGACCCGGGGCTCACCACGATCGCGGCGACCACCCGCTGGCCCAATCGGGCATCGGCAACTCCGAAGACAGCGCAGTCGGCGACCGCGGGGTGGGTGCGCAGCGCCGCCTCCACCAGATCCGGCAACACGGTCAGCCCCCCGGTGCTGATCGCGTCGTCCACTCGGCCGAGCACGGTCAGCGTCCCCGAATCGTCCAGTGCGCCAAGGTCATCGGTGACGAACCAGCCCGGTTCGGCGAACGGGTCGGGGTTCACCGGATTGCGGTAACCGCGGGCCAGGGTGGCACCGCCCAGCACGATGCGGCGGTCGGCGCGCACCCGCACCTGGACCCCGTCCAGCGCGACACCGTCGTAGACGCAGCCGCCGGCCGTCTCGCTCATGCCGTAGGTGCGCACCACGGTGAGACCGGCACTCGCCGCGGCATCCAGCACCGGTCGCGGCGTCGGCCCGCCCCCCAGCAGGATGGCGTCCAGCTCGGCCAGGGCGGCGGTGGCTGCGGGATCGGTCAGCGCCTTGGCCAGCTGCGCTGCGACCAGCGATGCGTATCGTCTGCCAGGCCCCAATCGTGTTATCGCAGCGGGCAATTCGTCGATGTCGAAGCCGCCCGACACATCGAGTTCCACCGGCGGTGCACCGGCGACGACGCTGCGGATCAACACCTGCAGACCGGCGATGTGATAGGGCGGCACCGCCAGCAGCCAACGGCCCGGTCCGCCGAGACGGCGGTGGGTGGCCGTCGCGCTCGCGCGCAGCGCCGCTGCGGTCAGCAACGCGCCTTTGGGTGCACCGGTGGTGCCCGAGGTCGTCACCACCACGGCCACGTCGTCGTCGATGGCCTCGCCGACCCGCAGCGCGCGCAGCAGAGCGTCGGAGTGGGGTTGGTCCGGTACCGCGACCAGCGCGGGATCCTGCCCGTCCAGGACGCGCCGAAGGGCGGGCAGCAGCAGTGCGGTGGCCGAGCCCGGCGGGACGCGCAGCTGCCGCAGGATAGCTATGCGCGGTCTCCGTTGTCCCGGGCGTCGTCGAGCGGCCAGCCCTTGGTGGCCAGTCGGGTTCGCACCCGTTCCACGTCGGCCGGAGTCGGCAGGTCGTCGGTGAGCTGAGTGATTGCGACACCGATGTCGATGTTGTCGACGTTGAGCTCGCCGCGCCGCATCAGTTCGCTTGCGACGGCTTTGATTTCGTCGTTCGTCAACCGGCGTGCCAGCAACGCGAGCACCGCAAAGGAGTCCGTCGGTGGTATGCCTTCGGGATAGCCGGCCCGCAACCACGACACAATCGAGCTGAGGAATCGGTTCATCGTTTGATCAACTTACCCGGCAGGACGGCCGGAAAACCTAGGTCGACCAGGTTTGCGTCGTCACAGCTTGGCCCCCAGGAACGGATAGTGAGTGTGATGCGCGATGAAGTCGCGCGCGATGTAGAGCACCCCGAAGATGACGACGCCGACAACCAGGGCATAGATCGTCCAAGCCAGCACCACCAGCGCGGGATTCCGTTTGTCGGCGTTGACGTTTCCGGTGCCCACGGCCTGCAACCGGACACCCAGCGCGAAGATCCCCGGCAGGGCCGCGCCGGCGAGCAGGCTGAACAGCAGGATCTTCAGGGTGGCTTCGTAATTGAACCAACCGGTCATGAGGCGTTCCTCGCTGGAATCTGGTCGTCGGTGCCGAACTCGGTTGGCGGGGATGGCGGAACATCAGGTGGCTCGACGCCGGCGACCTCGAGGCCGGCGGTGACGCTGCCCTCCCACGCCTCGTTGACGTTCCGGTGGTCGACCTTGACCTTGCGCGACTGGCGGTAGATGGCGGCGGACACCCCGACCAGCAGGCCGAAGCCGATGATCGCGCCGGGATAGCCGCCGATGAGGTGCACTATCCAGTACGTGAGCGCCCCGACCAGCCCGGCCAGCGGCAGCGTGACCAGCCATGCGGTCGCCATCCGCCCGGCGACACCCCAACGCACCTCGCCACCGGGCTTGCCCAGTCCGCTGCCCATCACCGAGCCGGTGCAGACCTGCGTGGTCGACAGCGCGTAGCCGAAGTGGGCGGACAGCAGAATGACTGCCGCCGAAGATGATTCGGCAGCCATGCCCTGCGGGGACTTGATCTCGACCAGGCCCTTGCCCAGCGTGCGGATGATCCGCCAGCCGCCCAGGTAGGTTCCGGACGCCATCGCCACCGCGCAGGCGACGATCACCCACAGCGGCGGCACGGTGGCGGTCTTGCTGACGGCGCCGTAGGAAATCAGCGCCAGGAAGATGATGCCCATCGTCTTCTGCGCGTCGTTGGTGCCGTGCGCCAGCGAGACCAGCGAGGCCGAGCCGATCTGGCCGCGCCGGAATCCGGCCTCGGTGCGCTCGATCGGGACGCCGCGGGTGATTCGGTAGACCAGCCAGGTGGCCAGTGCCCCGACGAAGATGGCCAATAAGGCCGAGACCACGGCCGGGATGATCGCTTTGGAGATGACACCCTTCCAGATCACCCCGTGACCGCCGACCGCGGCGATCGTCGCACCGACGATGCCGCCGATCAGTGCGTGCGAGGAACTCGAGGGGATCCCGAGCAACCAGGTCAGCAGGTTCCAGACCACGCCGCCGACCAGACCGGCGAACACCAGCTCCAGGGTCACGATGTGCGCATCGATCAGCCCCTTGGCGATCGTGGCAGCCACCGCGGTCGACAGGAAGGCGCCCACCAGGTTCAACACCGCCGACAGTGCCACCGCCACTTTGGGCTTGAGCGCGCCGCTGGCGATGGAGGTTGCCATGGCGTTGCCGGTGTCATGGAACCCGTTGGTGAAGTCGAACGCTAATGCGGTGATCACGACGATGATCAAGAGGAACAACTGGAGGTTCACAGGGCCTGATTCTGGTGCTCGGAGTGTTCGCTTGTCGAACCGGTGACTAGGCAAAAAGCAGGAATATCGCGAGACGTTGCCAGATGTTACCTAGCAGTTCACCTTCGGTTGGTGCGCGCTCACTGCCGGGTATCCGTCCGCAGCGGATGACCCCGCGGCACCTCGATGAAAATCAGCGCAACGCCGTCCGGATCGGTCACGTGCATCTCGTGCAGGCCCCACGGTTCTTGCCGCGCCTCCCGCGCGATCGGCACCCCGCGTCCGCGCAGTTCAGCCTGGGTTGCCTGCAGGTCGCGCACCTGCAGCCACAGCGCGCCGGGAAACGGCCCGCGGGAGTGGTCCGGTTCGTCGTAACCGGTCAGTTCCAGTAGCGACTGGCCGGCGAAAAACACTGTCCCTGCCCCGTATTCACGAGCGATGGCCAGCCCGATCTCGTCCCGGTAGAAGCTCAGCGAGCGCTGGTAGTCCGTCGGCCGCAGGAGCATCCTGCTCGCCAGAATCTCCATCCTTCGTGTCTAGCACGTGTCACTCCCGGCGGTCGTTGCGCGTCTGCATCAGGGTGTTGACCCAGCGCGGGCCGACGGTGTTGAGCGCCTTGGCCGCGATGGCCATTCGCGGCGCTATCTGGACCGGCCGGGTACGCGCCGCGGTGATCATCCACTCGCCTGCCTCCCGGGGCGTCAGCGCGGGCAACCCGTCGTAGGCCTTCGTCGGCGCGATCATCGGCGTGGCGACCAGCGGGTAGTACAGGGCGGTGGAATGCACACCTTTGGGGCCCCATTCGGTTTCGGCGATCCGGGTCACCGAGGTCAGCGCGGCCTTGGAGGCGTTGTAGACCGCGAACAGCGGGGATGCCTCGTTCAGCACCCCCCAGGTGGAGACGTTGATGATGTGCCCGTCGCCACGCTCGATCATCCCCGGCGCCAGGCCGCGCATCAGCCGCAACGGTGCGTAGTAGTTGAGCACCATGGTGCGCTCGACGTCGTGCCAGCGGTCCAGCGACTCCGCCAGCGGTCGGCGGATGGACCGGCCGGCGTTGTTGACCAGGATGTCCACCCCGCCGATGCGCCGGTTCACCTCGGCCACCAGCGCGTCGACGGCTGCGATGTCCGAAACGTCGCATGGTAGCGACAGCGCGGTACCGCCCGCGGCGGTGATCCGGTCGGCCAGCGCGTCCAGTAGATCCTGGCGGCGGGCGACGACGACGACCGTGGCGCCGCGCTCGGCGAAGAGTTCGGCTGCCGCCTCGCCGATTCCCGAGGACGCTCCGGTCAGCAGGACGCGCTTGCCGTCGAGGTCGACGGGTCGGATCGCCGGTCGGTTGAACAGCACTTGCGGCGAGGCGGGCGGGCGCATGCTGGCCAGCACCAATTGGTCGGTGAGGCGGCGCAGCGGACTCTTACTCATCAAGCGAGCGTAGTGAGGGCCGCTTGACGCTCGGCGTCCGGCGACGCCTCAGAAGTACCGCGGGAACGGGCTCCAGTCCGGTTTGCGCTTGTCCAGGAAAGCGTCGCGGCCCTCCACGGCCTCGTCGGTCATGTACGCCAGCCGGGTCGCTTCGCCGGCGAACAGTTGCTGACCCACCAACCCGTCGTCGAGCAGGTTGAACGCGTACTTCAACATCCGTTGCGCCTGAGGCGATTTCGCGTTGATCTCGGAGGCCCACTGCACTGCAACGGTTTCCAGGTCGGCGTGGTCGACCACCTCGTTCACCGCACCCATCCGGTGCATCTGCTCGGCGGTGTAGGGCCGGCCCAGGAAGAAGATCTCGCGGGCGAACTTCTGCCCCACCTGGCGCGCGAGGTACGCGCTGCCGTAGCCACCGTCGAAGCTGCCGACATCGGCGTCGGTCTGCTTGAACCGCGCGTGCTCGCGACTGGCCAGGGTGAGATCGCAGACCACGTGCAGGCTGTGCCCGCCACCCGCGGCCCAACCGTTGACCAGGCAGATCACCACCTTGGGCATGAACCGGATCAGCCGCTGCACCTCCAGGATGTGCAATCTGCCTGCCCGGGCCGCGTCGACGGTGTCGGCGGTGTCCCCGGCGGCGTACTGGTAGCCGCTGCGACCCCGGATGCGCTGGTCACCGCCGGAGCAGAAGGCCCAGCCGCCGTCCTTGGGCGAGGGCCCGTTACCGGTCAGCAGCACCACGCCCACATCGGGGGACATCCGCGCGTGGTCGAGTGCCCGGTACAGCTCGTCGACGGTGTGCGGCCGGAAGGCGTTGCGCACCTCGGGTCGGTCGAACGCGACCCGGACCGTCGCGTCGGCGACATGGCGGTGGTAGGTGATGTCGGTCAGGTCGTCGAAGCCGTCCACGACCTGCCACTGTGCTGCGTTGAATGGGTTGTCGCTCAAGGCTGTTGAACTCCGTCCTGGTCGATGCTCAAGGCTCCGCAGCTGATCGTCTGGGCGCTGACCACCACCGGGTCCTGCGCGGACGTGGCGGTCAGGGTATCGGACCGGCCCGTGGCGGCACGGGTTCCGTCGAGGTTGATCTCGGTGCGCCGAACGGTCCATTCGCCGCCGCTGTCCAGTGCCTGCAGCCCGACCAGGCGGCGCCCGTCGCCCAGATCACTGCAGCCGACGCCGGTGCCGTCGTCGCGCAGGTTCTCCAGGTCGAAGACGAACGGCCTGCCGTAGTGCTCGTCGACGACGATCTGCAGGCGGCAGTCGGCGAACGCGTACAGTCGCGCGCTGCGTCCGTCGCTGACGATCACCTGGTGTCGGCCGTCGCCTTGGGCCTCAATAGCCAATGCCCGCAACGGAATCGGGCTCGCCGAAGTGATGTCGACCTCGGTGCGCGCGCCGCTGGCGGTGCTGACCCCGACGACACGGCTCGTGGCGCCGTCGGCGCTCTGCATCGTGCCGATGAACAGTGCGTCGGGCAGCCCGTCCCCGTCGAGATCGCCCACCTGTCGCTGCACGCTGGCGGGCGGGAGCGCGGCCCCACCCGGGGGGCAACCCGCGGACGCCTGTGAGACCGGTGCCGCGAGCAGGCCGGCGGCGAGTAGCGGCACCGCGGGTAGCGCGCGGTTCATCGGATCGGTTCGAGACGGAAGACCGCACACCGCCCGGCCAGCGCCTCGAATTCTTCGGGGCGCCCGTCCTTGATCAGACCGGAGCGTTTCATGAAGCCGACACCGCTCGGCACTTCGGTCGGAAACGCCCGCAGCACCGGCTTTGCCTCCGCCGGGGACAGCTCCACCGCACGGATGCGCTCGGTGCTGCGTCCGCGCTGCAGGGTGATTTCCCTTGCAGCCCTTACGTTCAAGACCCAGTCGGCACCCGGGAAGCCGCCCACCACATACTGTCGGCCGGCCAGCGTCATCGGCGTCACCGGTGTCGAACGCGGTGTGCCGGACCTGCGGCCGGGCACGGTCAGTACGACGGGACTTTCGCCACCGAACGTGAGGCCGAGTTTCGACAGCTGGATGAACACCGTGTTGACCGGCTTGAGCCACCAGGGCGGCTTGATCCGTTCAGCCATGACTGCCACCCTAGCGTCGGCAATCAGCCCACGGCGCGTCCGGCGCCTTCCCAGAACCGTGCCCGCACTGCCTTCTTGTCCGGTTTGCCCAGCCCGGTCAGCGGCAGCGAGTCGACGATCTCGACCCGCTTGGGCGACTGCACCGAACCTTTGCGTTCCTTCACCGCGGACTGCACCTCGGCGGTCATCTTCTCGATCGCGGCGTCATCCCGGGCGGCGTCGGCACGCAGCACCACCACCGCAGTGACCGCCTCACCCCACTTCTCGTCGGGCGTGCCCACCACACACACTTGGGCGACGGCCGGGTGCTCGGCGATCACGTCCTCGACTTCGCGGGGGAACACGTTGAATCCGCCGGTGACGATCATGTCTTTGACCCGGTCGACGATGAAGTAGAACCCGTCCTCGTCCTCACGGGCCATGTCACCGGTGTGCAGCCAGCCGTCCCTGAATGCCTCGGCGGTCGCCTCCGGCTTGTTCCAGTAACCGCCCGCCAACAGCGGTCCGCTGACACAGATTTCGCCGGGCTCACCCTGGGGCACGGGCTGCCCGTCCTCGCCGAGCAGCGCGACCCGTGCGAACAGCGTGGGGCGTCCGCAGGACGTCAACCGCTTCTCGTCGTGGTCGGCCTTGGCCAGGTAGGTGATCACCATGGGCGCCTCGGATTGGCCGTAGTACTGGGCGAAGATCGGTCCGAACCGGCGGATCGCTTCGGCCAGCCGCACCGGGTTGATCGCCGAGGCGCCGTAGTACACGGTCTCCAGCGACGACAGGTCGCGGGTCTGCGAATCCGGGTGGTCCATCAGCGCATACAACATCGACGGCACCAGCATGGTGGCTGTAATGCGTTGCTCCTCAATGACTCTCAGCACTTCGGCCGGGTCGAATTTGGCCAGCACCACCATTTCGCCGCCCTTGACGACCGTCGGCGTGAAGAACGCCGCACCGGCGTGCGACAGCGGCGTGCACATCAGGAAACGCGGGTGCTCGGGCCACTCCCACTCGGCGAGCTGGATCTGCGTCATGGCCGCGATGTTGCCGGTGGTGCCCATCACGCCCTTGGGCTTGCCGGTGGTGCCGCCGGTGTAGGCCATGCCGCCGATGTGGTCGGGCGGCAGGTCGGCGACGACCAGTGGCTTGGGCTCGAACTTGGCCGCCTCGGCGGACAAGTCGACCGCCACCTCGCTCAACTGCTCGGGCACCGGGCCGATGGTCAGGATCTGCGTGAGCGAGTCGACCTTCTCCAGCAGCCCCAGCGCGCGTTCGACGAACATCGGGTTGGGGTCGATGATCAGCGCACTGGCGCCGGCGTCGGAGAGCACGTAGGCGTGGTCGTCCAACGAACCCAGCGGATGCAGGGCGACGCGACGGTAGCCCTGGGTCTGACTGGCGCCCAGGATCATCAGCACCTCGGGACGGTTGAGCGACAGCAGGCCTACCGTGACTCCGGTGCCGGCGTTCAGCGCCTCGAACGCCTGGACGTACTGGCTGACCCGCTCGGCCAGCTGGCCCCCGGTCAGCGTGGTGTCGCCGAGGAACAGCACCGGCCGGTTCTTGTGGCGCTTGAGTGCACCCGCGAGCAGGTGGCCGTTGTGAGTGGGGTTTCGCAGCAGGTCGTCGCTCATAGGGTCAGACTAGAACGTGTTGCAATTCGGGTCGGCCGCACCCTCGATCCGTAGTATCGGCCCACATGAGTGCCGCTGACACCGTCATCTTCGGGACGGTACTGACCGTCGACGAAAAGCACCCCGACGCAGAGGCGCTCGCCATTGTCGACGGCCGGATCCTCGCCGTCGGGACCCGTTCCGAGGTCGGCGGGTTCGTCGGTCCCGACACCCGGATCGTCGACATCGGGGACGGCTGTGTGCTGCCCGGCTTCATCGAGGCGCACGGTCACCCGCTGATGGAGGCGGTCGCGCTGTCGGACCGGATCGTCGACATCCGCCCGGTCACCATGCCTGATCCCAGGGACGTCGTCGCAGCCATCCGTGCCGAGGCCGGCCGACGCGGAACCGAAGGCGCCTACCTCAACGGGTGGGACGCCCTGCTGCAGCCCGGACTTCCCGAACCCACGCCGGCCTGGCTGGACGGCATCGCGCCGGACGGGCCGCTGGTGATCATCCACAACTCCGGGCACAAGGCGTACTTCAACTCGCGTGCCGCGCAGCTCAATGGCCTGACCCGCGACACCCCCGACCCCAAGGGCGCCAAGTACGGCCGCCTCGCCGACGGCGAACTCGACGGCACCGCCGAGGAGATCGGCGCGGTGTTCCCGCTGCTCGGTGGTGCCATCGCGGCCGACAGCTACCCGGACATGCTGCGCGCCGAGTGCGCGCGGCTCAATCGCGCCGGGCTGACCACCTGCTCGGAGATGGCCTTCGACCCCAAGTTCGGTCCGCTGGTCGCGGCGCTGCACGACGAACTGACGGTGCGGTTGCGCACCTACGAGGTGTCCAACGCCCAGATGCACTCCGATGCGACACCCGGCCAGGGTGACGACATGCTGCGTCAGGTCGGCATCAAGATCTGGGTCGACGGCTCACCGTGGATCGGCAACATCGCGCTGTCGTTTCCCTACCTGGACACCCCGGCCACCCGCAGCGCGGGGATCAGGCCGGGGTCCTGCGGCTGCGCCAACTACACCAAGGAGCAGCTCACCGAGATCGTCGGCGCCTATTTTCCGCGTGGCTGGCAGATGGCCTGCCACGTCCAGGGCGACACCGGGGTGGACACCATCCTCGACGTGTATAAGGAAGCGCTGCAACGCCATCCGCGCAACGACCATCGCCTGCGGCTCGAGCACGTCGGCGCGATCCGCCCCGAACAACTGCAGCGGGCCCACGACCTCGGCGTCACCTGCAGCATCTTCGTCGACCAGATCCACTACTGGGGCGACGTCATTGTCGACGGGTTGTTCGGCCCCGAACGCGGCAACCGCTGGATGCCGGCCGGGTCGGCGGTGGCCACCGGCATGCGGATCTCGCTGCACAACGACCCACCGGTCACCCCCGAGGAGCCGCTGCGCAACATCAGCGTGGCCGCCACCCGGATGGCGCCCAGCGGCCGGGTGCTCGCTCCCGAAGAGCGGTTGACCGTCGAGCAGGCGATCCGGGCGCAGACCATCGACGCCGCCTGGCAGTTGTTCGCCGACGACGTGATCGGCTCGATCGAGGTCGGCAAGTACGCCGACCTGGTGGTGCTGTCCGCCGATCCCCGAACCGTGCCGCCGGAACAGATCGCCGATCTCGACGTGCGCGCGACCTATCTGGCGGGACGCCAGGTTCACTGACTGCCGGTGCGCGCGCGGGCTGCGGCGAGAAGCTCGTCGACGGCCGTGCCCAGGCACTGCTCGTAGACCTCGGGGTCGGGCAGCGCGGCGCGGTCGGCGGTGAAGCAGAAGGTCACGCGGTTGCCGTAGCTGCCGATGCCGTTGTTCAGGCCCATGCCGTCGAGCACCGGGCCCAGGCCGGTGGTGTCGACCATCTGCGCGCCGCAGAAGTACATCGGGGTCAGCGGTCCGGGAACGTTGCTCACCAGCGTGTGGGCGACGACGGCGCGCCCGCGCCGGCTCAGCGCGCGCACCGCGGCCCGCTGGACCGTGCCCATCAGCCCGCCGAGGGCTTCCTCCGACATCTCGATCAGCGAGCGCACGGGATGCGCGCCGGATTCCTTGACGTGCGCGGTCGACGTGACGATGCGCGCCAGGCGTTCCAGCGGGTCGGTTTGGTCGGTCGCCATCGTGATGGGCGACACCGCGTATTCGTTGCCGCTGGTATTGGTGCTGGTCGCCGAGCTCGCCGCGCCGGTGGCGCGGGTATTGGTCGGCCGGACCGAGATCGGCATCATCGCCACCAGCGCCTGGTCGGGCAGCTCGCCCTTGTCGGCGAGGTAGCGGCGAATGGCCCCGCCGACGATGGCCAGGCCGATGTCGTTGATCTTGGCTTCCGGCATGGCGGTACGGATCTCTTTGAGGACATCCAGCGTGGTGTAGGCGGTGCCGAAGACGCGGTGTGGCGACACGATCTGGTTGAAGCGGGTCGCCCTGGGCAGCGACGCGGGCGAGGTCACGTCGGGGTCGCGGTTGTCCTGCACGAGGGTGGGCAGTTGGCGTGCGACCTTGCGGACCCGGCCCAGCACGTCGAAGGGGCGGATGACGCCGTGCAGCGCCGCGCGGCTCAGCAGCTCGACGTCCGACGGGGTGGGGTCAGGCTTCCAGTCATAACCCTCAGGCACCGGCGGCGGCGTCCCGTCGGGTTCGTGGGTGTGGATTGCGGTGAGGATCTCGGCGCCGGCGACTCCGTCGATGGCGGCATGGTGGATGCGCAGGAACACGGCGAAGGCGCCTTCCGGCAGGTGGTCGACGCCGTCGAGGCCGTCGATCAGGTACAGCTCCCAGGGCGGCCGGGTCAGATCTAGGGGCCGGGCGTGGATGCGGGCGATCTGGGTGCACAGCTGCCGCCAACTGCCGGGCCGGGGCAGGGCGATGTGCCGGACGTGGTATTCGAGGTCGAAGTTGCCGTCCCGGATCCACCACGGCCGGTCGACGCCGAACGGTACGTGCACGAGTCGCTCCCGGAAGCTTTCGGCGACATGCAGACGCGCTTCGACGTAGCGCAGCACCTCTTCGTAGGTGACGGGCTCGCCGTCGCGCGTGGACGGGTCGTAGATGCCGACGATGCCGACGGTGTTGTGGGCGTTCGCGGTGTCCAGTGCCACCATCGTCCAGTCAGCGCTGGACAGCTGACGCATGGTTCCTCCTCAGGTGCATCCCGGCTAGTGTCGCAGTCCGCACGAGGTGAGGACCGAGGCGATGTGGTCGTCATAGTCTCTCCCGCGCCACGCGGTGAGGTGGCCGCGCGGCCGCCAGGCGATCGACGGCTGGTCCCAGTGCCGCCAGAGTTCGGCGGCGCCGCGGGGCGGGGCGATCCCGTCGACCTGACCGGCCACGATGTGGCGCCGTTCGTGGGGTACCAGGCAAGGCCGGGCAAGCGGCGACACGACCCGGTGCACCAGCGCTGAGCGATCGTCGTGCACCTGACGGTGCAACCGGCGCTTGGCGGACGTCAGCGGGACGGCTTCGCGCATCGACGCGGCCAGGTCGCTGGTGGGCACGACCGCGACCAGGCAGGCGAGGTCACCCTCGAGCGTCGCCAGCAAGCTGATCACGTAGGAGCCCAGAGACAACCCCAACACGCCGACCGCAGGCGCCTGCTGGTCGTCGCACAACCACTGCAGCAGTCGGCGAATGTCCCACACGGCCTGGGTGAGCCCCAGCACGTTGTTCGTCGCGAAGACGTTGGAGGCGAACTGTGCGTAGGGGGAGTAGCCGCAGGCACGAGACCCGTGCAACGGGAGTACCGGGAGCGCCACGTTGATGCCGAGCTGCTCGTGCAACCGGCGCACCCGCAGCATCCGGAGATCGGAGGGCCGTCCCATGCCCTGTCCGTGGACGGCGACCAGCCACGGTCGGGGCGCGCCGGGGTGACGCAGCAGCCGGACCGGCACCGTGTGGTTGGCGGCGAACGACCGCCAGCGCTCGGCGCCCGGTTCGCCCGCCTCGGGCTGCCAACCGCTGTCGAACCGGACGAGCTCGATCCCCTGCAGTGAGTTCGTCTGCACGTCAGGGGGAGGCGGCTGTCGATGCCGGCGACCCGCGTCGTCGAGCCAGCCGGCGTCCCGGTAATACGCCACGGCGGCGTCGAGTTCGGCCGATGCCACCGCATAGTGCTCCGGCGATCCGAGCGACGACAATAGCGGCATCGGGCCGGCGGCCAGGGCGTCGAGGGCGGCGGCCACCCCCAGGCCGACCGACGGCCGTGGCACCGGCACGCCGTCCCGCGCAGTCACGCCGTTGCGGGTCGCGGTCGTCACCCGCGCGACCTCGCGCGCGCCGGCCGCACCGACAGCTGCCAGCGACGCGGTCGCGACGGTCAGACCCCACCGGGTCGACCGCCTCACCGTCGCGCTCGTTCGGCAGTCATCGGTCCTCCGGCCGCACTTGTAAAGAATTAACTTCTCTATTTTGGAGAATCACGTTATCACATGCGGACGCGCGGTCGGCCAGAATTTGAGACCCTACGAGGGTGTCCCCGCTCCCTACCGTCGACGACCTGCTGGACCGGCTGCACGTCGTGGCACTGCCGATGCGGGTGCGCTTTCGCGGTATCACCACCCGCGAGCTGGCGCTGATCGAGGGCCCGGCGGGTTGGGGGGAGTTCGGCGCCTTCGTCGAATACGAACCGCCGGAGGCCGCGCACTGGCTGGCATCGGCGATCGAGAGCGCGTATCTGGAGGCGCCGCCGGTGCTGCGAGACCGCGTTCCCATCAATGCCACCGTTCCCGCCGTCAGTGCCGCCGAGGTGCCCGAAGTCCTGGCCCGGTTCCCCGGCGCGGGTACCGCCAAGGTGAAAGTCGCCGAGCCGGGACAGAGCCTGGCCGACGACGTCGCCCGGCTGAATGCGGTGCGCGCGTCGGTTTCGACCGTGCGGGTGGACGCCAACGGCGGCTGGAGCGTGGACGAGGCGGCGCGGGCCGCTGCAGCGCTCACGGCCGATGGCGCGCTGGAGTACCTCGAACAACCCTGCGCGACGGTGCCCGAGCTCGCCGAACTGCGCCGACGGGTCGAGGTACCCATCGCGGCGGACGAAAGCATCCGCAAGGCGCAGGACCCACTGGCCGTGGTGCGCGCGGGCGCCGCCGACATCGCGGTGCTCAAAGTTGCTCCGCTGGGCGGGATTTCGGCGATGCTGTCGATCGCCGAGCAGATCGACATCCCGATCGTGGTGTCCAGTGCACTCGATTCCGCCGTCGGTATCGGCTACGGCCTGACCGCCGCCGCGGCGTTGCCGGAGTTGCGTCATGCCTGCGGGCTGGGCACCGGCAGGTTGTTCCTGGACGACGTTGCGGACGTCGCTGAGCCCCTCGACGGCTGCTTACCGGTCGGGCCGGTAGCGCCCGATCCGGCGCGGCTGCGGGCGCTGGCCGCGCCCGCAGAGCGGCGGCGGTGGTGGATCGACCGGGTCAAGGCCTGCCACCCGCTGCTTGTACCGTCGAGCGAGTGATCAACCTGGCTTACGACGACAGGGGAAACGGTGAACCCGTCGTCTTCATCGCCGGTCGTGGCGGTGCCGGCCGCACTTGGCATCTGCACCAGGTGCCGGCGTTCCTGACCGCCGGGTACCGCTGCGTCACGTTCGACAATCGGGGGATCGGTGCGACCGAGAACGCCGAAGGCTTCACCACGGCGACCATGGTCGCCGACACCGCCGCGCTGATCGAATCGCTGAACTTGGGTCCGGTCCGCCTCGTCGGGGTGTCGATGGGATCGTTCATCGCGCAGGAACTCATGGTGGTGCGCTCGGAGCTGGTCAGCTCCGCGGTGCTGATGGCCACCCGCGGCCGGCTGGACCGCACGCGTCAGTTCTTCGGCCAAGCCGAGTCCGATCTCGACGCGGCGGGCGTGCAGTTACCTGCCACCTATGACGCGAAAATCCGCCTGTTGGAGAGCTTTTCGCGCAAGACACTGAACGACGACGCCGCGATCGCGGACTGGATCGCGATGTTCAGCATGTGGCCCACCAAGCTCACCCCGGGATTTCGTCGCCAGCTGGATGTCTCGCCGCAGACCAACCGGTTGCCGGCCTATCGCAACATCGCCGCACCGGTGCTGGTGCTCGGCTTCTCCGACGACGTGGTGACGCCGCCGTATTTGGGCCGGGAGGTCGCTGACGCATTGCCGAACGGGCGCTACCTGCAGATTCCCGACGCCGGGCATCTCGGGTTCCTGGAACGGCCGGAAGCCGTCAATGCCGCGATGTTGAAGTTCTTCGCGGGGGTAAAGGCCTAGAGGCCGTCGAATTTACTGATGAGCCAGGTGCCATTGACCTTGGTTAGGCCAACTCTGGCCGCGGTTGAAGTCGAAGTTGTGTCTGGCCTGTCGTTGCTGGTAACCGTCTGATTCATGAATAGCAGGATGCTTGCGGAACTAGTAGAAATAGTCTCCACGCCAGCCTGTACAACTTTTGCCGTTGTAGTCACTCTCTTCGTGCGAGCGCTTGGTTCGACAATTTCGCGGGTGAATTGGTCGTAGTAGGTGAGGAAGTCGCCGGTGAGACACGCCTTCGCGGCGGCGAAGTCCTGCTCGAGGGTATCGGGCGAATAGCTCAAGATCTTGACGGTTCCGTTGCTCGCGGCCTCGATCGCCGCCTGCCGCGCCGCCGATTGATTAGCCACCACTACCGGGTGGCTTTGTTTGGTCAGTAGTTGCCAGCTACCGACGCCGACCGCGGCCAGCGTCGCTGCCGTGAGCGCGACGACGAGCAGCCACCATGCGACGCGTCTCACGGCACGAACTCCACCTTGGACACCTTGTAGGTAACGCCGATCTTTTCGACGCGCAGGATCAGACGGTACTTCCGCGGGTCCCCTGGCGAGCCGTCGCTGTTGGTGACTTTTGCTGTAGAGGCGACCAGCACCTGAGCCGTCGACCCGGTCAGAGAGTTGAATGCCGCGCTGTCGACTGTCCCGACGGTAGTCACCTTCGACTGCTCGACGACTTTACGGAAATCGGAACTTTGTTGTGCGAAGTCGTCGCGGAATTCACCGGTCGATCCATCAACGATGCGCTGGATGTCGCTCGCGGCAGTCGCTGGGCTAAGACTGGTCATCCAGACCGTGAACTGCTTGGCATAGTCCACGTACGGCTGCCACGACGGTGCCGCGGTGGACTTCGGTTCGGGCCGCATCACCTGCGTCACGGCGAAAGCGGTCGCACCGAGCAGCAAGACGACCAAGATCAGCGGCACCACGATCGCCGGCCAGCGGCGCCGGACGCGGGCCGGCGCCGGATAGGGGTACGGTTGCCACGGGACGGTCTGGTGGGGCATCGGCGGCGCGGGCATCTGCTGATCGGGCGGCGGCCGGGGCGTGAAGGCTGAACTCGTCGGTTCGATCGACGCCACGGCCATCGCCGCGCTCAGCGACTGGGCGAAGTCGGTACAGCGCGGATACCGCTGGGCCGGGGCCTTGGCCATCGCTTTCGACAGCACCGCGTCCAGCCGTCCCAGCCCCGGTCGGTGTTCTGCCAGCAGCGGCGGCGGCGCCGTGAGGTGCTTGCCGATGATCACCGCGGCATTGGAAGACTCGTACGGTGCAACACCGGTCAACAGGTGAAAAGCGGTGGCCGCCAACGCGTATTGGTCGGCCCGACCGTCCAGCGGTTGGCCCATCAACTGTTCGGGCGCCGCATAGGCGATCGAGCCGAGCGTGACATTTGTCGCGGTCAATCCGCTCACGTCGTCGGCGCGTCGCGCTATCCCGAAGTCCGCCAACAGAATTCGCCGTTGTTCGACATCGGAGGTGGTGAGCAGGATGTTGGCGGGCTTGACGTCGCGGTGCAGCAGGTTGCGCTGATGCGCGTAGTCGAGTGCGTCGGCGACGGCGGCGACGATTTCCAGCACATCCTGTTCCCGCAAGCCGGTCGACCCGGCGTCCCGTAACGCGCGCGCGGCGTCGGTGCCCTCGACATAGTCCATGGTGATCCACAGCTGGCCGTCGAACTCGCCGCGGTCGTGCAAGCCCACGATGTGGGGATGCCACAGCGTGGCCGCCAGATCGGCCTCGCGGTTGAAACGGTCCCGGAACTCGGAATCGTCGGTCAACGCCGCAGGCAGGATCTTCAGCGCTTCCGACCGCGGCAACCGCGGATGCTGCGCGAGGTAGACCTCACCCATTCCCCCGGAGCCGAGCAAACGCAGGATCGTGTATCCAGCAAAGACGTCGCCATCGCGTAGCGGCATAACAGCGCATCCTACTGAGGAATCGTCGCAATGTCGGTCGCGCGGTTAACAGGGCCGGCAGCCACGTAGCCGCCGCTAAAGCCCGGTTGTGCCACTCTGTAGTAGTGAACCCCTCGACGATTCAGGCCCGCATCGTCGTCGACGAACTGATTCGCGGCGGGGTGCGCGATGTGGTGCTGTGCCCCGGTTCGCGCAACGCGCCGCTGGCGTTCGCGTTGCAGGACGCCGACGCCGCCGGCCGGATCCGTCTGCACGTTCGCATCGACGAACGCACCGCCGGGTTCCTGGCGATCGGACTGTCGGTCGGGGCGGGTGCGCCGGTCTGCATCGCGATGACGTCGGGCACCGCGGTGGCCAACCTGGGCCCGGCGGTGGTCGAGGCCAACTACGCCCGGGTGCCGCTGATCGTGCTGTCGGCGAACCGGCCCTACGAATTGCTGGGCACCGGGGCCAACCAGACCATGGAGCAGTTGGGTTACTTCGGCACCCAGGTGCGCGCCACGATCAGCCTCGGCCTGGCCGAGGATGCCCCGGAGCGCCTGGCCGCCCTCAACGCCACCTGGCGGTCGGCGACGTGCCGAGTGTTGGCCGCTGCCACCGGTTCTCGCAGCGCCAACGCCGGCCCGGTGCAGTTCGACATTCCGCTGCGCGAACCCCTGGTGCCCGACCCGGGACCGCAGGGCTCGGTCGCCCCGGCGGGTCGGCCCGATGGCAAGCCGTGGACCTATACCCCGCCGGTCACCTTCGACCAGCCGCTCGACATCGACCTGACGCCGGACACCGTCGTCATCGCCGGGCACGGCGCGGCCGCACTTCCCGAGCTCGCCGACCTGCCGACCGTCGCCGAGCCCACGGCCCCCGCGCCGGCGACCCGCGGTAACCCCCTGCATCCGCTGGCGCTGCCGCTGCTGCGCCCCCAACAGGTGATCATGCTGGGACGGCCGACCCTGCACCGCCCGGTCTCGGCGCTGCTGGCCGATCCGAAGGTGCCGGTGTATGCGTTGACGACCGGACCCCGCTGGCCCGACGTGTCCGGCAATTCCCAGGCCACCGGCACCAGGGCGGTCACCACCGGCGCGCCGGATCCCGCCTGGTTGCGCCGCTGCGCAGAACTGAATCGGAAAGCGGTGGTCGCGGTGCGCGACCAGCTCGCCGGGCATGCCCTGACGACCGGCCTGCATGTCGCCGCCGCGGTGGCCGCCGCCGTGCGTCCCGGCGACCAGCTGGTGCTGGGGGCCTCCAATCCGGTGCGTGACATGGCGCTGGTCGGCCTCGACACCCACGGCATCCAGGTCCGCTCCAACCGCGGCGTGGCCGGCATCGACGGCACCGTGTCCACCATCATCGGGGCGGCGCTGGCGCACGACGTGGCCCACCGGGGCCGCACCATCGCGCTGATCGGGGACTTGACCTTCGTCCACGACAGCTCCGGGTTGTTGATCGGGCCCACCGAGCCGACCCCGCGGGACCTGACCATCGTGGTGTCCAACGACAACGGTGGCGGCATCTTCGAGCTGCTCGAACAGGGTGATCCGCGGTTCACCGACGTCTCGGCGCGGGTCTTCGGTACCCCGCATGACGTCGACGTCGGCGCGTTGTGCCGCGCCTACCACGTGGACAGCCGGCAGATCGAGCTCGATGACGTGCCGACGGTCCTGGGCGAACCCGCCGGCGGCATGCGGGTGCTGGAGGTCAAGGCTGACCGGTCTTCGCTGCGACAGCTACACGCCGCCATCAGGGCTGCGCTGTGAAATCGCCGAAAGCATTGCTGCGCATACTGATTCACGGAACCAGCGAGGAGCTCCCGGATACCCGGCCCAGAATCGTGGTGCGCTGGGTGCGGATCGGGGTGCTGATCGTTGCGTTCCTGGTGACCCTGCAGTCGGTGCTGCTGGTCGCCGGCGCCTACCGCAACGACCTGGCGATCAGCCGCAACATGGGCGTCGCACAGGCCGAGGTGCTCAGTGCCGGGCCGCGCCGCTCGACCATCGAGTTCGTCACACCCGATCGGGTCACGTATCGACCGGAACTCGGTGTGCTGTACCCGTCCGAGTTGGCCACCGGGATGCGGATCTACGTCGAATACAACAAACGGGATCCCAATCTGGTGCGGGTGCAACACCGCAATGCCCGACTGGCGATCATCCCCGCCGGATCCATCGCGGTGGCCGCCTGGCTGGCAGCCGCCCTTGCGTTGACCGGTCTGGCGGTGCTGGACCGGCGGTTGGCCGCGCGCACCCACCACTAGATTTCGCGTCGCGTATCCCCGTCGGCAACCTCCGCGACAGCCGTGGCTGCCACCGTTGGTGGCGTGCGCGTTGCAATCGTCGCCGAGTCATTCCTGCCGCAGGTCAACGGTGTCAGCAACTCGGTCCTTCGGGTTCTCGAGCACCTGCGCCGGACGGGTCACGAAGCTCTGGTCATCGCCCCGGACAATCCGCCGGGGTCACCTCGAGCCGCGCGCCTGCATGACGGCATCCGGGTGCACCGCGCGCCGGCACGGATGTTCCCCAAGGTGACGACGCTGCCGCTCGGGGTCCCCACCCCGCAGATCCTGCGGGTGTTGCGCGGATTCGACCCGGACGTGGTGCATCTGGCTTCGCCCGCGCTACTTGGTTACGGTGCGCTGCGGGCGGCGCGTCGGTTGGGCGCGCCGACGGTCGCCGTGTACCAGACCGATGTGCCGGGATTCGCCGAGAGCTATGGCATCCCCATCACCACGCGTGCCGCCTGGGCCTGGTTCCGGCACCTGCACAGTCTGGCCGACCGTACTCTGGCGCCCTCCACGCCCACGATGGAAGCGCTTGCCGCCCAGCGTTTCCCACGGGTCTACCGGTGGGGGCGCGGCGTGGACCTGATCCGGTACGCACCGTCGGCACGTGACGAGGAGTTGCGGCGGCGGTGGTCTCCGGACGGAAAACCGATCGTCGGCTTCGTGGGACGGCTGGCCCCGGAGAAGCACGTCGACCGCCTTGCCGTACTCGCCGCCACCGATGCGGTGCGGCTCGTCGTGGTCGGTGACGGCGTCGACCGCGCGAAACTGCAATCGGCAATGCCCACAGCGGTTTTCACCGGCGCGCTGTACGGCGACGAGCTCGCCGCGGCGTACGCCAGCATGGACGTTTTCGTGCATCCCGGTGAGCACGAGACGTTCTGTCAGGTCGTGCAGGAAGCGCTGGCGTCGGGGTTGCCGGTCATCGCCCCCGACGCCGGCGGCCCCCGCGATCTGGTCACTCCATGCCGGACCGGGCTGTTGCTCCCGGTCGAGGATTTCAAGGCTCGGCTGCCGGACGCGGTCGCTCATCTGGTGGCGCACCGGGCGCGTTACGCACCAGCGGCGCGGCGCAGTGTGCTGGGCCGCAGCTGGCCGGTGATCTGCGACGAGTTGCTCGGGCACTACGAGGCCGTGTTGGGGACGCGACGAGCCCAGGTCGCATAGCGGGTAGCGTTTCACGCGTGAATCGCGCGGACCTCGAAAAGAATCCCCGGGACGTCGCGTCGATGTTCGACGGTGTCGCCCGCCGGTATGACATCACCAATACCGTGCTCTCATTCGGCCAGGACCGGTTCTGGCGGCGCGCCACCCGGGCAGCGCTGCACATCGAGCACGGGCATAAGGTGTTGGATCTGGCCGCAGGCACCGCGGTGTCGACGGTGGAGCTGGCGAAGTCCGGCGCGTGGTGTGTGGCGGCTGATTTCTCCGTCGGGATGCTCGCGGCGGGCAGCGCCCGCAGGGTTCCGAAGGTCGCCGGTGACGCCACCCGGTTGCCGTTCGCCGACGAGGCATTCGACGCGGTCACCATCAGCTTCGGCTTGCGCAACGTGGTCGATTTTCCCGCGGCGCTGCGCGAGATGGCCCGCGTCACCCGCCCCGGCGGCCGGTTAGTGGTGTGCGAATTCTCCACTCCCACAAATGCTTTGTTCGCGACTGCGTATAAGGAGTATCTGATGCAGGCGCTGCCGCGGGTGGCCACGGCGGTGTCGAGCAATCCCGAGGCCTACGTTTATCTCGCCGAGTCGATCAGGGCGTGGCCCGACCAGGCGGCCCTGGCGCACGAGATCTCGCGGGCTGGCTGGTCGGCGGTGCGGTGGCGCAACCTGACCGGCGGCATCGTGGCGTTGCACGCCGCGTACAAGGCATTGCGCTGAAACTTTCGGCAGAAACCACGGTTCACATCTAGGCGAAACGCCGTCGACAATAACGTCCTGGGCTCAGAACACGCATTAACTTGTTGGCGTGACCAGCGCACCGCGTCCCGCATACCGGGTGTCACGTCGCTCGATGCTTGCCGCTACCGCGGCTGCCGCGTTGTCCTGCACGATGCCGATGAGTCGTGCCGCTCCCGGCAATTCGGTCGCGGTGTTCGGGGCCGGTGTGGCAGGCCTGACGGCGGCTCATGAGCTGGTCGACCGCGGGTACACCGTGACCGTGTACGAACGTAAAGCGCTGGGCGGCAAGGCGCGTTCGATTCCGGTGCCGAATTCGGGTGCCACCCCGCTGCCAGCCGAACACGGCTTCCGGTTCTTCCCAGGCTTCTATCGCAATGTCACCGACACGATGCGTCGAATTCCGTTCAGCGGCAACGCGAACGGCGTGTGGAACAACCTTACCCGGGCGACGTCATACCTGCATTCGGGGATGGGTCGCGCCGATCTGACGATCCCGCTGCCGTTTCCGTTGCCTACGATTCCTAATCCGATCACGCCGAAGGCGTTCATCGAATCGGTCACTACGGTCTTCCAGACGCTGTTCCGGTTGCCGTTGTGGGAAGCCGCCTATGCGGCACAGAAACTCGCCGTCTACGTGTCCAGCTGTACCGAGCGGAAGCTCGGTCAATGGGACTACATGACGTGGGAGGATTTCATCGGTGCGAACAAGAGATCGGCGGAATACAACCGCTATCTGGCCGACGGGATCATCCGGAACCTGGCGGCGTCGAAATCCAAAGATGCCAGCGCACATTCGATCGGCTTGGTCGGTGAGGCATCGGTCTGGTCGATTCTGTTGTTCGGCAATGACCGCGACTGCAAGGGCTTCGACCGGGTGCTCAACGGCCCGACCAGCTCCCAGTGGATCGACCCGTGGGTCGACCACCTCACCTCGCTGGGCGTCACTTTCAAAGTGGGGCAGGCGCTGTCCCGGCTCACGCCGAACGGATCGCACATCGCGTCGGCCACCGTGGTTGACGGCAACGGATTTCCGCAACCGGTCGTTGCGGACTGGTACGTTTCGGCGATCCCGTGTGAGAAGCTCGCAGCGGTGCTCACGCCGGACGTGATTGCCGCCGACCCGGTCCTCGGCAACGTCGCACAGCTGCGGACCGAGTGGATGAACGGGTTGATGTTCTATCTCAAGGAGCGCGTGGACGTGACCAAGGGCCACGTCAATTACGTCGACTCGGGGTGGGGACTGACCTCGATCAGCGAAGAGCAATTCTGGAAGCGCAGCCTCACCACCTACGGCGACGGAACCGTCAAAGACTGCCTGTCCGCGATCATTTCGGACTGGAGCACGCCGGGCAATTTCAACCGCAAGAGTGCACGGCAGTGCACGCCGACTGAGATCGCGCAGGAAGCGTGGGCGCAGATCAAGGCGCATCTGAGCGACACCGGACATGTGGTCGACGACTCGATGCTGCATTCCTGGTTTCTGGATCCGTCGATCATGGACTCGGGCACGCCCAATGTCCGCAACGATGAACCGCTGTTCATCCAGGATCCCGGTTCGTGGGCGCGGCGGCCCAGCGCGGTCACCGGTATCGACAACCTGTTCCTCGCGGGGGAGTGGATCAAGACCGATCAGAACGTGACGACGATGGAGGGCGCCAACGAAGGGGGCCGCTACGCCGCCAACGGAGTCCTGGACGCGTCGGGATATGTGGGCCAGAAGGTCAACGTGGTCAACCTTTTTCAGGCACCGTGGTGGAATCCGCTCAAGACTGCCGACCGGATCCGATACCGCAAGGGCCTACCGAACGCCCTCGACATTCTCGACACCCGCCGGCCGAGCGGTTAGCTCAGGGACGTCAGCGGCCTACCCGCTGGAGGAAGCCGGCCTGTTCTGGGCAGTAGTGGTCGATCGCGGCGCCGAGGAACTGGAACGCCTGCCCCTGGGTGGTCTTCAGCGGCAGATTGCGCTGCAGGAAGGTCGCCGACTTGTACGCGTCGCCGTCCACGCCGCGCTCGATCCGTTGACAGCTGATTTTGGCCAGCCACGCGTTGTAGTCCTGCGGGCCGTAAATGCCGTACGTGTGTAACTGGGCGTTGAACGGCGCGTCGTAGTCGTCAGCCCCGGCGGGCGCCGCCGACCCGACAGCGGCGGCCGCCAGAGCGGCGAAAGTAGCCAGCGTAGTTACCTTCATTAGACGGACTATACACCTGGGCGGTGCACGCTATCAGCCCAGATGCGCTGATAGCAGCCAGGCGCCGACGGACATGCGGCCGTCGCCTTCGTCGCGTGCATCGAAGCCGGGCATGCCGGGAACACCGGCCGGAACCTGCGCGTGGATGCGGGCCGGGCGGATGTCGTCGATCACCCAGTGCTTGGCAACCACCTCGCGCAGTTCGTCCTCGGTTACGGCATTCACCGGTCCCTCGCCGGGCAACGCGGCCTTGTCGAAGACCAGCACGAAATACGACGCGCCAGGTGCGGCGGCACGCACGATCGAGCGCTGGTAGCCCTCGCGCAGTTCAACCGGCATCGAGTGGAACAACGTGCTGTCCACGATCGTGTCGAAGCGTCCGGCCGAATCGGCCGGATAGGTGTCGAAATCGCTGATATCGGCCACCGCGAAGCTGGCGTTGGAGATGCGCCGCTGCTCGGCCGCGCGCTGGGCCAGCTCGATTGCCGTAGGTGAGGCGTCCAGGCCGACGGTGCGGTGCCCGCGTTCGGCCAGGGCCAGCGAGATCGCGCCCTCGCCACAACCGGCGTCGAGCACGTCACCTTTGAACTTGCCCCGCTCGATCAGCGCAGCCAGCTCGGGCTGGGGTTCGCCGATGCTCCACGGGGGCCGGACGCCTGCGCCGAATAGTGGGGAGTCGCCGCGGTAGGCCGATTCGAACTGAAAATCCACTGGTGCATTCATGACTCCATATATATCAACCAGACTGATATATGTCAACCAGCCTGATATATCCTTCCCTGGCGCGAGCAGACGCAAAAGCCCCCTATTTCTGCGGAAATAAGGGGCTTTTGCGTCTGCTCGGCACACTCAGGTGAACGGTGGGCGCCGATCGAGCAGCCGCGAGGCACGTCCGCCACCGCGCCACGCACGCGCCACCCAGTCGGCGTCGTCTTCGGTGACCAGATTCGCCATCACCCGGACGGCGATGCGCATCATCGCGGTGGAGCGCATCGCGATCGGCCCGGTTGCGGGCAGGAACCGCTGGAACGTCAGCAGCAGCGCCAGTCTGCGTGCTACCGAGAAGCCGCGGGCGTAGTGGTCGGTCAGCAAAGCCGGCCACTGCTGTGACAGGTCATCGGAGTCCAGCATCTCGGCGGCCAGTCGGCCCGTCTCCAGCCCGTAGTCGATGCCCTCACCGTTGAGCGGGTTGACGCAGGCCGCGGCGTCGCCGATCAGCATCCAGTTCGGCCCGGCCACCCCGGACACCGCGCCGCCCATCGGCAGCAGGGCCGAGGCCACCGCTCGCGGCGGCCCCTCGAAGCCCCATTCCGCACGCCGCAGGTCGGTGTAGTACGAGATCAGTGGCCGTAGCGCCAAGTCGGCCGGTCGCTTGGTGGTCGACAGCGCACCCACGCCGATGTTCACCTCGCCGTTGCCCAGCGGGAAGATCCAGCCGTAGCCGGGGAGTACCGCGCCGTCGGGCGAGCGCAATTCCAGATGCGACGTCAGCCATGGGTCGTCGGCACGCTCGGTGGCCAGGTACGCGCGGGCCGCAACGCCGTACACCGTTTCCTGATGCCAGCGCCGGCCCAGTTTGCGACCCAGCGGGGACCGTGCCCCGTCGGCGACGATCAGCCGGTCGCACCGCACCTCGGTGCGGTCGGCCAACGTCAACGAGGTCACCCGCCGAGACGAATCATGATGCACAGCAACAGCTTTAGAGCCAAGCATCATGCGCGCGCCGGACTCCTCGGCGACCTTGCGGATCCGGTCGTCGAGTTCCAGGCGCGCCACCGCACTGCTGTAGGACGGGAACGACGGGCCGGGCCACTCGACTTCCAGCTCGCCACCGAAACCGCTCATCCGCAGGCCGCGGTGCTGGATGCGCCCGGCCAGCCAGTCGCCGAGCCCCAACCGTTGCATCTCGTCGATGGCGCGCGGGGTCAGCCCGTCGCCGCAGGCCTTGTCACGCGGAAAGCTGGCCGAATCGATGACGAGCACATCGCGACCCGCACGAGCGGCCCAGGCGGCCGCCGCCGACCCGGCCGGCCCGGCGCCCACCACCACGACGTCGGCCTGGGAGACTCTCGTGTTCACGCTCACCAGTATGTTGGTCGAATGAGAACTCCGGCGACCGTGGTGGTGGGCGTTGACCTAGGCGATGCCGAATTTGCCGCGACGGTTCGAGACGGTGTCGCCCGGGTCGAGGAGCTGATGGACGCCGAACTGCGCGGCTCCGACGAGGTGATGACCGAGTCGCTGCTGCACCTGTTCAAAGCCGGTGGCAAACGATTCCGCCCGCTGTTCACCGTGCTGGCCGCGCACACCGGGCCGAACCCGGTCAACACCGAAGTCACGCTGGCCGGCGCGATCGTCGAGCTCATTCACCTCGCGACGCTCTATCACGACGATGTGATGGACGAGGCCGAGGTGCGCCGCGGCGCGCCCAGTGCCAACGCGCGGTGGGGCAACAACGTGGCCATCCTGGCCGGTGACTATCTGCTGGCGACATCGTCGCGGCTGGTGTCCCGATTGGGCCCGGAGGCGGTGCGCATCGTCGCAGAGACGTTCGCCGAGCTGGTCACCGGACAGATGCGCGAGACGCGCGGCGCGCCCGACGGGGCGGACCGCATCGCGCAGTACCTGAAGGTGGTCCACGAAAAGACGGGCAGCCTGATCGGTGCCGCAGGCCGGTTCGGTGGGATGTTCTCCGGCGCCGACGACGACCAGGTCGAGCGGTTGAGCCGGTTGGGCGCCATCGTGGGCACCGCGTTCCAGATCGCCGACGACATCATCGACATCGACAGCGACTCCGAGGAGTCGGGCAAGGTACCCGGAACCGACCTGCGCGAGGGCGTACGGACGCTGCCGATGTTGTACGCCCTGCAGGAGACCGGCCCCGACGGCGCCCGGTTGCGAGAGCTGCTGGCCGGTCCGATTCACGACGATGCACAGGTCCGCGAGGCGCTGATGTTGCTGCGGGCGTCGTCGGGCATGGCCAAGGCCAAGGAAACCCTCGCGCAGTACGCGGCGCAGGCGCATCACGAGCTGGGCCTGTTACCGGAGGGCCCGGGGCGGGGGGCGTTGCAGGCGCTGGTCGACTACACCGTCAGCCGGCATGGCTAGGCATTTCCCCGGCGTATGGAACCTTGACTGTGCCTCCGGGCGTTGATCGGCTGTAATCGAATAAAGCCGACGTGTTCGTAGGGGGCACACCAATGACCTGGCATCCGCATGCCAACAGGTTGAAGACGTTCGTGCTTTTGGTCGGTATGTCCGCGATGATCGTCTTCGCCGGCGCTTTGTTCGGCCGAACGGCGCTGATTTTTGCGACGCTGTTCGCTGTCGGCATCAACGTCTACACCTATTTCAACAGCGACAAGCTGGCGTTGCGTGCCATGCATGCCCAACCGGTTTCCGAATTGCAGGAACCGATGATGTACCGCATTGTGCGCGAGTTGGCTACCGCTGCCCGCCAACCGATGCCGCGCTTGTTCATCAGCGACACCAGCGCGCCCAATGCGTTCGCCACCGGGCGCAATCCGCGCAATGCCGCGGTGTGCTGCACCACCGGCATCCTGCGGATCCTCAACGAGCGCGAGTTGCGTGCTGTGTTGGGCCACGAGCTCTCGCACGTCTACAACCGCGACATCTTGATCTCCTGTGTGGCCGGGGCGCTGGCGTCGGTGATCACCGCGCTGGCCAACATGGCCATGTGGTTCGGAGCGTTCGGCGGCAATCGCGAGGGCGGCACCAATCCGTTTGCGCTGCTGCTGGTTTCGCTGCTGGGCCCGATCGCGGCGACGGTCGTGCGGCTGGCGGTCTCCCGTTCGCGCGAGTACCAGGCGGACGAGTCGGGCGCCTTGCTGACCGGTGATCCGCTGGCTCTGGCGTCGGCGCTGCGCAAGATCTCCGGCGGCGTGCAACTGGCCCCGCTGCCCCCGGAACCACAACTCGCCAACCAGGCACACTTGATGATCGCCAACCCGTTCCGCGCGGGTGAGCGCATCGGGTCGCTGTTCTCGACGCACCCGCCGATCGAGGACCGGATCCGCCGGCTGGAGCAGATGGCGCGGGGGTGAGCGTCAGGCCGCTGCGTCGCGCACCAGCGTGAGTGTCCGTGGCGTATTGCCGTGTTCCAGCAGGCCCTCGATCAGGACCGTGCCCCCGGTGGCGTGATGCTGGCGTTGCCAATCGGTAATTGCTTGGTGCGCAGCATGATCGAGGTAACTGACAGCGATATGCAGAGTGACAGTTGCGCGTTCGGGGACCGATGTCAGCACCCTGGTCAACCGGGGCAGGCTGAGGAACGTGCACGCACCCTCGACGATCACCCGCCATTCGTCGCCGTCGCTGACTGCTTCCACCTTGGCCCGAACCACCCGCCAGCCGGTCATCGCGATCGCCAGAACCAGCCCGATCAACACCCCGTGTAACAGGTTGAGGAAGACCACCGCGACGATCGTCACCAGATAGATAGCGAAATCGCCTGTTTTGAAGGCTGTTTCGATGTGTGCGGGCTGCAGCAGTTGGATGCCGATCACAATCAGCAGACCGGCCAGCGCAGCACTGGGGATCTGTTCGATCAGGCCGGCGAACGGAAGGGCGAACAGCAGAATCCAGAATCCGTGCAGGATCGTCGCGGCGCTGGTTTTGGCGCCCGCTTTGATGTTCGCCGCACTGCGCACGATCACCCCGGCGATGGGCAGGCCGCCGACGGCGCCCGAGACGATGTTGGAAGCGCCCTGTCCGATCAGTTCACGGTCCAGGTTGGTCCGCGGACCGCTGTGCATCCGGTCGGTCGCCACCGCGGTCAGCAGACTCTGCACGCTCGTGATCAGTGTGACGGTGATGACGCCGAGCGCGACGGCACCCCAATTGCCGTGAGGCATCGCAGGCAGTTGCAGCGCATCCAGGATCGAACCTTCCAGCGTGATCCGGGAGACATTGAACGGAAATGCCACCGAGACGGCGGTTACCACGACGATGGCGACCAATGGACCGGGAACCGCGGCCAGCTTGGCCGGTGCCCAGCGCCAGGCAACCATGATGGCGATCACCATCAGGCCCAAGAAGAGTCCGGGTCGGTGCGCGCCGACGATCTGGGCGGGCAACTCCACGACGTTCACCCAGGCCGAACTGTGTGACTCACCACCCAGCAGCACGTGCGTCTGTTGCAGCGCGATGGTAATACCGATACCGGCCAGCATTGCATGCACTACCACGGGCGAAATGGCGAGCGCCGCACGCGCAACCCGGCTCAGTCCCAGCAGAACCTGCAGGAGGCCGGCAACTGCTGTGATGAAGCAAGTGATGCCCCAACCGAATTCGGCGATCAGGTCGGCGACGATCACGGTCAGGCCGGCGGCCGGGCCACTGACCTGCAGGGGTGATCCCCCCAGGGCGCCACCGATTACTCCACCCACGATCGCGGCGATCAGGCCGGCCAATACCGGTGCATCCGAAGCGATCGCGATCCCCAACGACAACGGCAAGGCGACCAGGAAGACGACCAGCGACGCAGGCAGGTCGTGCTGAAAGACCGCACGCAGCTTGGACTGGCCAGAACTCTCGCATTGCTCAACGTCATGCATCGAAAGCTCCCTTGTCGGCATGATGGGGCGCATTGGTGCTTCCGCACCCCGGGTCACGCTTCATAACGTGGCCGTAACATCTTGGCGCACAAACGAATACGAACTTCCCGAAACCGCGATGTCGGGCCGGACCGTCTGTCGACCTCCGATTGACGGTATGGGCGGTGCTAGGTACGGGCAACCTGACGCGCCAGGTGCATACCGAACCCAAATGTTAGGTAGCGCGTATGAAAATAGGGAGCGAGCCTAGAAACCCGACCCGTGCACCTCGTGCCCGGGCTCTTCGGCGGCCAGGCCGGCGTAGGCCTGCTCGACGGTAGAGCCGTGGTTGATGACGGCATCGACCTCGCGGGCGATCGGCATGTTCAGCCCGAACTCCGTGGCGAACTTCATGATCACGCCAGCGGCCTTGACACCCTCGGCGACCTGGTTCATGGACTCGATGATCTCTTCGATCTTCTTGCCCGCGCCCAACTGCTCGCCGACGTGTCGATTGCGGCTGCGCTGGCTGGTACAGGTGACGATCAGGTCGCCGAGGCCCGCCAGGCCGGGGAAGGTTTCGGCCTTCCCGCCCATCGCGACGCCGAGCTTGGTCATTTCGCGCAGTGCCCGCGCGATCACCAGCGCCCTGGTGTTCTCGCCGATGCCTAGGGAGTAACCCATGCCGACCGCGATCGCGAAGACGTTTTTGAGGGCGCCGGCCATCTCGACCCCGACCACGTCGTCGGTGGTGTAGACGCGGAAGCGCTGGGTCCGGAACAGGCCGGACAGTCGGGTCGCCAGGTGCTGGTCGGGCATGGCCAGGACCGCCGCCGCGGCATAGCCCTCAGCCACCTCCCGGGCGATGTTCGGTCCGGCCAGGATGCCTGCCGGGTGTCCCGGCAACAGTTCCTCGACGATCTGCGACATCCGCATGTTGGTGTCCTGCTCGAGCCCTTTGACCAGCGACACCACCGGAACCCAGGGGCGCAGTTCCTTCCTGAGCTCGGTCAGCACCCCGCGGAATCCGTGGGACGGCACGCCCATGACGAGAACGTCGGCGCAGTGTGCGGCCTCGGAGAAGTCAGTGGTGGCGGTCAGGTTCTCGCTCAGCACCACTTCGTTGCCGAGATAGCGGGTGTTGCGGTGATTGTCGTTGATGTCCTTGGCGGTGTCTTCCGATCGCACCCACTGCAACGTGGGACTCCGGCGTGCACAGATGGACGCGACGGTGGTGCCCCACGAGCCTCCGCCGAGGACTACGACTTGCGGTTCGCGCTTGTCAGCTGCCATGGGCTTCACCCTATTGCGGTCACCTGTCATTTGACAGCGGTTCTCCGATGGAGCGTCGCCTCAACCCGCCAGTGCGGCCCGGTCGGTCGCGCGGCCGAACGTCATCGCCTCGTCGATACGGTCGAACCGGTAGTCGATCGCGTCGGCGAAGTAGTTCTGTCGCACGTTCCACGGTCTCTTGGTTCCTGATTTGGGCAGTGCATGCAGTGCCCGTCGCACGTAACCGGCCTGAATGTCCCAGGACGGTTTCTCGGGCATCGGCTGATCGCCCAGGTGTGGGCTGGCGTGCGTATATCCGTGCGCAGACATGTATTCCAGCAGTTTGGCTGTCGCGCGGGCCGTCATGTCGGCGCGCAGGGTCCAGGACGCATTCGTATAGCCCACGCACCAGAACAGATTGGGCACGTCCTCGAGCATGTGGGCTTTGTAGACGAAGCGGTCGGTGGGGTTGATCGCCTCGCCGTCGATGCTCAGGGTTGCGCCGCCGAGTGCCTGCAGTTGCAAACCGGTGGCGGTGACGATGATGTCGGCGTCGAGGTGCGTCCCGGACTTCAGCACGATGCCGGTCGCGTCGAAGTGGTCGATCAGGTCGGTGACCACTTCGGCACGGCCTGCGCTGATGGCGTTGAAGAGGTCACCGTCGGGGATCAGGCACATCCGCTGGTCCCAGGGGTTGTAGCGCGGCTTGAAATGAATGTCGACCGCGTAACCCTCGGGCAGGTTCTGCACCGCCTTGCGGCGCAGGGACCATTTGATCAAGGCCGGCGTCTTGCGCGACAGGAACCAGATCACGCCCTCCATGAGAGCGTTGTAGAAACGAACGAGGAGGTGAGAAACCCTGCGCGGCAACAATATCCGGCTGACCCACGCCAGCCTGCTGTACTTGGACGCCGAGACGATATAGGTCGGGGAGCGCTGCAGCATGGTGACTTTGGCCGCGCGTTCGGCCATCGAAGGAATCAGCGTCACGGCCGTGGCGCCGCTCCCGATGACCACCACGTTCTTGCCGCTGTATTCGAGGTCCTCCGGCCAGTGCTGGGGATGCACGACGGTGCCGCTGAAGTTCTCGATGCCGGGGAATTCGGGGGTGTAGCCCTGGTCGTAGTTGTAGTAGCCACTGGCGAAGAACAGGAATCGGCATCGGCAGTGCCTGGTGGATCCGTTCTGCTCGAAGGTGACTGTCCAGGTGTCGGTTGCCGAATCCCAATCTGCGTGGCGCACATAGCTGTTGAACTGGATGTGCTCGTCGATGCCGTACTTGCGGGCCGTGTCTACCAGGTACTCGCGGATGTGCGGCCCGTCGGCGACACCTTCTTCGCGTGTCCACGGCTCGAAGGGGAAGCTCAGCGTGAAGATGCTGCTATCGGAACGCACGCCCGGATATCTGAACAGATCCCAGGTGCCGCCGATGCGTTCGCGCCGCTCCAAGATGGTGTAACTGAGCGACGGGTTGCGCTGCCCGATCCGGTATGCCGCGCCGAGTCCGGAGATTCCGGCGCCGACGATCAAAACGTCGACGTCGTAGGGCTTGGCTGATTCGCGCTCGGCATCTGGTTGAGTCACGGTCATCGTGAACCTCGCTTGGGTCTTGGTCGGGCCGGCTACCGGTAGTTCACGAACTGCAGGGCCACGTCGAGGTCGGCCTGCTTGAGCAAGGCCTGAACGGCCTGCAGGTCGTCGCGCTTCTTGCTGGTGACCCGAACCTCGTCACCCTGGATCTGCGTCTTGACCGACTTGGGTCCCTCGTCGCGGATGAGCTTGGTGATTTTCTTGGCATGCTCGCTGTCGATGCCCTGCTTGAGGGTGCCGCTGACCTTGTAGGTCTTGCCCGAGGCCTGCGGATCGCCCGCCTCGAATGCCTTCATCGAGATGTCGCGGCGGATCAACTTCTCCTTGAAGACGTCGACGGCCGCTTTGACCCGCTCCTCGGTGGACGAGATCAGCTCGATACTCTCCTCACCCTTCCAAGCGATCGTGGTGTCGGTGCCACGGAAGTCGAACCGCGTGGACAGTTCTTTGGCGGCCTGGTTGAGCGCGTTGTCGACCTCCTGGCGGTCAACCTTGCTGACGATGTCGAACGACGAGTCCGCCATGCGATCGGCCCTTTCTCATCGGTGCTAGCCGTTTGTGAAATGTCTACCCGCTCGTTGTACCCTGCTAGGCGGCAGGTTGCCCGAGCGGCCAATGGGAGCGGACTGTAAATCCGTCGCGAAAGCTACACTGGTTCGAATCCAGTACCTGCCACCACCACTGCAGCAGTGCGTATTCGGCTTGCGGAGTAGATTTCACGCGTGAGCGAAGATCGAGTTCGGGTGCAGGTCGGCGCCGACGGCATAGCGACTGCGACCATGGTTCGCGCCGACAAGCACAATGCGCTGGACCGGGCCATGTTCGAGAGTTTGGTGGACGCCGCCGCGCAACTGGCAGCGGATAAGTCGGTGCGGGCGGTCGTGCTGCACGGCGAAGGGAAGAGCTTCTGCTCGGGCCTCGATGTGGCCAGCTTCATGTCCGGGCAGGGCGGCGTCGGCGTGCTGATGGAACGCGACGGCGACCGGGTGGCCAACCTGGCGCAGCGGGTGTCCTATGACTGGTCGCTGGTGCCCGCGCCGGTCATTGCCGCGATCCACGGCAATTGCTTCGGCGGCGGATTGCAGATCGCCCTGGGTGCCGACATCCGGATCGCCGCGCCATCAGCGAAGCTGTCCGTCATGGAGGTCAAGTGGGGCCTGGTGCCCGACATGGGCATAACGCAGACGCTGCCGCGACTGGTACCCATCGACGTCGCCAAAGAGTTGACGTTCACCGGTCGCATCGTCAGCGGCAGCGAGGCAGTGGCCCTCGGGCTGGTCACCCGCAGCACCGACGATCCCTTGGCCGCGGCGCTGGCGCTTGCAGCCGAGATCGCGCAGAGGTCTCCGGATGCGGTGCGCGCCGCCAAGCGTCTCTACGACCGCACCTGGGTCAGTGACGACACCGCTGCCGCCCTGTCGCTCGAATCCGAGCTACAAGACGGATTGATCGGCAAGCCCAATCAACTCGCCGCCGTCAAGGCCGGCATGACCTGGCTAGCCGCCGGTCTTCGCCGACCCTGCGTGAGCGGCGTCGGCGGTTCCGATCGCCGGCACCCCGGGTACCTGGAACGTCGTCCTCTCTGTCCGACAGTCTGTTGACTTGCTCAACACAGTGTTGATAATTTCGGGACATGACTGAAACAGTCGATGTCGTCATCGTCGGAGCCGGCATTTCCGGCATCAGTGCAGCATGGCATCTGCAGAAACGGTGCCCAACAAAGCGGTACCTGATCCTGGAGCGGCGCGACAAGCTCGGTGGCACCTGGGACCTGTTCAAGTATCCCGGGATCCGCTCCGACTCCGACATGTACACGCTGGGCTTCCGGTTCAAGCCGTGGGCGTCCGAGCAGGCGATTGTCGACGGGCCGTCGATCTGGAACTACCTGAACGAGACGGCCACCGAGAACGGCATCGACCAGCACATGCGGTTCGGCACCAAGGTGGTGGCCGCCAACTGGTCCGACGACGACGGGCTGTGGGAGTTGACCGTCGAGCAGGACGGGAAGCGCAGCCAGATCAACTGCGGCTTCCTGTGGGCGTGCTCGGGCTACTACAACTACGACGAGGGTTTCTCGCCGGAATTCCCGGGGGCCGACGACTTCGCAGGCACCATCGTGCACCCACAACACTGGCCCGAGGACCTCGACTACCAGGGCAAGAAGATTGTGGTGATCGGTAGCGGTGCGACCGCGATCACGCTGATTCCTGCTCTGATTGATTCCGGTGCCGGTCACGTCACCATGCTGCAGCGGACACCGACCTACATCGGTGCGTTGCCCGACAAAGACAGTTTCGCTGCCCGCGCATACAAGTACGCTCCCGAGAAACAGGCCTACACCGCGGTGCGCTGGAAAGCGATCCTGCAGAGCACACTGCAATATCAACTGGCCCGGAAATTCCCGAACACTTTCCGAAAAGCACTGCGCACCATGGCTACCCGTCGGCTGCCCGAGGGCTACGACTTCGACAGGCACTTCAGCCCCGACTACAAGCCGTGGGATCAACGCGTCTGCCTGGCGCCCAATGGTGACATCTTCAAGAAGATCCGCAAGGGTAAGGCCGACGTCGTCACCGACACGATCGAAACCTTCACCAAGACCGGTATCAAGCTCTCGTCGGGGGAGGAGCTCGAAGCCGATATCATCGTCACCGCAACGGGTTTGAACGTGCAGTTCTTCGGTGGCGCCGAGGTGCGGCGCAACGGTGCACCGGTTGACCTCGCCGATTCGATGGCCTACAAGGGCATGATGTTGTCGCGGATGCCCAACCTGGCGTTCACCTTCGGCTACACCAACGCGTCCTGGACCCTGAAAGCCGATCTGACATCGGAATTCGTGTGCCGGCTGCTCAATTACATGGACGCCAAGGGTTTCGACATCGTCGTGCCCGCAGATCCCGGTCCGGACGTGGAACCACGGCCGTTCGTCGATCTCAAGTCGGGTTACGTCACGCGGGCGCTGGACACGTTACCGAAATCGGGATCGAAGCTGCCCTGGCGGTTGAAGCAGAACTACTTCGTCGACCTCCGGTTGATCCGTAACGGAAAGGTCGACGACGAGAGCCTGGTGTTCAGCAAACACCGTGCGACAGCTGAGTTGTCCGCCTGACCTCCAGATCAATGCACCGCACCCTTTTTGACGCCGATCACGACGCATTCCGAAACTCGGTGCGCGAGTTCGTCACTCGCTACATCCAGCCCAACGAGGAAAAATTCATCGAGCAGCGCCGCATCGATCGTGATACCTGGCTGCACGCAGGGGCCAACGGATACCTCGGCCTGGACGTACCCGAAGAGTACGGCGGCAGCGCCGCCGGCGACTACCGGTTCAACGCGGTGCTCGGCGAGGAGTTGGCGCGGTCCAGCGCGGCGGCGGCATCGGCGTTCGGCATCCAGTACGACGTCGTCGCGCCCTACCTGGTCAAGTTGACCACCGAGGAGCAGCGCCGCCGCTGGCTGCCGAAATTCTGCAGTGGCGAGCTGATCACCGCTATCGCAATGACCGAACCGTCGGGCGGGTCCGATCTGGCTGCCCTGAAGACGACTGCCGTCAAAGACGGCACCAGCTACGTCATCAACGGTTCCAAGACGTTCATCACCAATGGCACGCAGGCCGATCTGATCATCGTCGCCGCCCGCACCGATCCGGCGAAGGGTTCGAAGGGCATCACCCTGTTCGCGGTGGAAGCCGACAATCCCGGGTTCAGCCGTGGCCGCAAGCTGGACAAGGTGGGTCAACCCGAGGCCGACACCGCCGAATTGTTCTTCGAGGATGTCCGGGTCGACGAGACCGCGATCATCGGCGAACTCGACCGCGGTTTCATCCACATGATGACCCTGCTGCCCCAGGAGCGAATCAGCGCCGGCGTGGCCAACCTCGCCCACGCGCGCTACGTCCTAGAAGAGACGCTGACCTACGCCCGGGAACGCAAAGCGTTCGGCCAGCCGATCGGCTCGTTGCAGTGGAACAAGTTCCTGCTCGCCGAGATGGTCACCAAACTCGATGTCGCACAAGCATTCGTCGACAATTGCGTCGCCGCCCACGTGGCAGGCCGGCTGACGGCGATCGACGCCGCCAAGGCGAAGTTATGGACCTCCACCGTCCAGAACGAGATCCTCGATCAGTGCGTGCAGATCCACGGTGGGTACGGCTTCATGAACGAATACCGGGTTGCGCGGGCCTGGAAGGATGCTCGGGTGACCAAGATCTGGGCCGGCTCCAACGAGATCATGCGGGAAGTGATCGGCCGCGACCTGGGCCTCTAGAAAGATGCCTGCGCCCCCGCCCGTCGGGTGAGGTGATCGATCTGGAGATGGATCGAATACAGCACCAGCGGCGGCAGCACGATGAACGGAATGTTCTCGGCGAAGAACTTGAAGCCCAGTCCGAACGCACCCTGCCCGACGTGGCTGAACCCGGCGCCTACTTCCGCCAGGAAGTACACGGCCGTGCTGCTCATCAGCACCGCGACACCTGCGAAAGCGACCCACAGGCAGCGGATACGGGATTCGGCGGGCAGCCCGGATCGGATCAGCCGCGTCCAGGCCGCGAACACGGTCAACCCGGTACAGACCCCGACCACCTCGAGCGCGAAGATCCACGGATTGCCGCTGACGTAGCGGGTGTCGGCCAGCCCATACTGCCACCACAACCATTTCCAGCCTGGGTCCGTGGTCGGCGCCCACCACCCCAACGGGTGGCCGATCAGGAACACCAGTTCGTACCCGATCTGGCTGCCCGCGGTGTACGGCAGATAGAACAGGGTCAGTTCGGCCGCCCTGTCGAGCCGAGACCGCTGCTCGCCCGGTGCATTCCACAGGATGACGAAGGGCAGCAGCAGCACCGGGATGCCGAAGATCAGGTTGACCACGACATCGGTGGTGAACGTCGGTTTGATGATGCCGATGCCCACGCCGATGGTGACCAACAGGAAGACGGCGAAGGTGAACACCGCGGTGAGTTTGTAGATTTTCAGCCGGTGCGGCGCCCACGGCTGGGCGAAGTCGGTCTCGTGTTCGCGGATCGTCGTCACGTCATCGGGCACGCTGCATCCTCCGTCGCCGAGGCGAGTATCAACTACTTGTGATACCGACCGAGCTTACCGGTTCGGTCAACGCAGTTGCGGCAGCACCTCGCCGGCGAACAGTTCGAGATGCGCCAGGTCGGACATGTCCAGCGTCTGCGCGTACACCCGTTGCACGCCGAGCTCGGCCCACGGGCCCAGCTTGTCGACGATCTCGGCGGGCGTGCCGACCAGCGGACTGTTGGACCGCATCTCGTCCACCTCGCGGCCGATCACCCCGGCCCGGCGGGCGACCTCGGCGTCGTCGCGGCCGGCACACAGCACGAAGGCAGCGGAGTAGACCATCGAGTCCGCGGGCCGCTCGGCGGCGGCTACGGCATCGCGGACCCGGTGAATCTGCTTCTCCGCGACATCCATCGGCACGAACGGAAGGTTGAATTCCGCGCCGTACCGGGCGGCAAGTGCCGGCGTGCGTTTGGCGCCGGTACCCCCGATCACAATCGGCGGGTGCGGGGTCTGGACCGGTTTGGGCAGCGCCGGTGAGTCGGTGACGGTGTAGTACTCGCCGGCGTGCTCGAAGGTCTCGCCCGGCGCCGTCGTCCACAACCCGGTGATAATGGCCAATTGTTCGCTCAATCGGTCGAAGCGTTCCCGTACCGAGGGAAACGGAATCCCGTAAGCATGATGTTCGCTTTCGAACCAGCCACTGCCCAGGCCGAATTCGACTCGTCCACCGCTCATTTCATCCACCTGTGCCACCGCAATCGCGAGCGGTCCGGGGTGACGGAAGGTCGCTGAGGTGACCAGGGTGCCCAGCCGGATGGTCGAGGTTTCCCGCGCGATCGCGCCCAGCGTCACCCACGAGTCGGTCGGGCCGGGCAGGCCGTCGCCGCTCATCGCGCGGTAGTGGTCGGAGCGGAAGAAGGCGTCGAAGCCGGCTTGTTCGGCGGTTTGCGCGACGGCGAGCTGGTCGGCGTAGGTCGCGCCCTGTTGCGGCTCGACGAACACTCGACACTGCAAGGAGCGGCTCACGTCAGTTGCCTTCCAGGTACGGCTTGCGCAGCTCCTTCTTGAGGATCTTGCCGGTCGGATTGCGCGGCAATTCGTCGGTGATGTCGACCGTCTTCGGGCACTTGTAGGCGGCCAGACGCTCGCGGGCAAACGAGATGAGTTCCTTCTCGGTAGCCTCTCCCTCTAGGGCGACAACGGCTTTGACCACTTCGCCCCATCGTTCGTCGGGCACTCCGATCACCGCGACCTCAACCACCGCCGGGTGCTCGGCCAGTACCCGCTCCACCTCGATCGAGTAGATGTTCTCGCCGCCGGAGATGATCATGTCCTTCAAACGGTCCTCGACGAAGACGTAGCCTCCGTCGTCAACCCGGCCGATATCGCCGCTGCGGAACCAACCGTCTTCGGTGATCGCCTCCGCGGTCGCCTCCGGCTGATTGTGATAACCCTTCATCAACTGCGGTGTGCGGAACCACAATTCGCCCTGCTCGCCGGTCGGCACGTCCTCGAGCGTGTACGGATCGACGACCCGCACCTCGGCGTTGGGCACCAACGTCCCGGCGCTGCTGAGCCGCTCCGGGTGGTCTTCGGCGCGGTGTGCTTCGGGCAGCAGGTGGCTGATCACGCCGCAGACTTCGGTCAGGCCGTACGCCTGGATGAAGTCGGTGTCCGGCCACGCTTTCAGCGCCGCGCGCAGCAGCGGCAGCGGCATCGGCGACGCGCCATAGGAATACGTTTTGAGCGCGCCGAACAGTTTCACCGCGTCCTCGCCGGATTCCAGCACCTTCGCCAACACCGCGGGGACCAGGAATGTCCGGTTGGCGCCCTTGAGGATCGCGCCGGCCAGCGTCTTGCCGTCGGCGTCGCGCGTCATCACGCTGGGAACCCCGTCGTGAATCCCGAACTGCACGTAGGACGATCCACCGACATGGAACAGCGGCATCGAGACCATGCTCTTGTCGCCCGGATCGAATTCGAAACCCTCGTGCGCGTTGATCGTGTGCGCGATGAGGTTCGCCTGCGTCAGCTGCACCCCCTTGGGGCGCCCGGTGGTACCGGAGGAGTACATGATGATGCACACGTCGTCGGGCTCGACGTCGTCGGCTCTGCCGACCGGTGTCGCGCCGGCCAGCAGAGCCTCGTATTCATCGCCGTCGCCACCTTCGGGCGTCACTTCAATGACGTGTTCGATGCTGTTCAGGTCGCCGCGGATCTTGTCGATATTGGGTTTTAGTTCGGTGCCGACGATGAGCACCTTCGCGCCGGAATCGTTGAGCACGTAGTCGAGTTCGTCGGCGGCCAACCTGAAGTTGATGATCGCGTTGGCCGCACCCAGGGATGCGGCGGCGAATGTCAGCTCCACACAAGCCGGATGATTCTTGTCCAGGAACGCCACCACGTCACCGCGCCCGACACCGAACTCGGTGAGCGCACCGGCCAGCCGGCGTACCCGGTCGTTCCACTGCGACCAGGTCCACTGCCGGTCCAGATAGTCCATCGCCTCGTCGTCGGGCTTGGTCACGGCCCAATAGGCCAGGCGGTCGTCGAGCAAGCGGGGATCAGGTGGAGTCGACATGACTTGAGCCTCTCATCCTGGTCAATATCAGTGAATCCGGGCGCTCCCGCCGAGTCCGACCTCCAAGACGCTGCCCGTGATCACCCCGGGATCGGTGACCAGGTACACGACCGCGCGGCTGACGTCCTCCGGTTCGATCCAGGGTTGCGGTATCGGGTTGGCCTTCATCATCCTGCGCACCAATTCGTCGGGAACGGACTCGTCACCCTCGGGTTGGACCATCGGCGTGCGGGTGGTGGTGGGGCAGACGACGTTGACCGTGATGCCCTCCTTGGCGACCTCCAGCGCCACCGATTTGGCGAGCCCGATGATGCCCCACTTGGTGGCGTTGTAAGCCGCCAGATCCGGGATGCCCATCCGCCCGCCCATCGAGGAGGTCACCACGATCCGGCCGAAGCGCTGCCGGCGCATCACCGGAATGATCGCCCGTAAGGTGTGGAAGACACCGCTGAGGTTGGTGTCGACCAGTTGCCGCCACATCTGATCGCTCACTTCGGTCAACGGACCCGTGCTGACGATGCCCGCGTTGGCCACCACGATGTCGAGGCTGCCCAGGTCGGCGACCGTCTGCTCGACGGCGGCGTTGACCTGACCCGAGTCGCGCACATCGACCGACAGCGGCACACAACGCCGGCCCAGTTCTTCGACCAGCTTGGTTGTCGTCCGCAGATCGTCCTCGGTGCCCAGCGGATAGGTCAGCTCCTGCATCGGCCCGGGCGCATCGACCGCGACGATGTCGGCGCCCTCGGCGGCCAGCGCCAACGCATGCGCGCGACCCTGACCTCGGGCCCCGCCGGTGATCAATGCGACCCGTCCGTCTAATGCAGCCATGAAAGGTCACGGTACCGCTGACCCCGAAACAGGTTGCGGCGGGCGGTGTTCAGCCACTCAGTGCTTCGGCCGGGGGGCCGGCAACGGGACGCAGACGCCCCGCATGCACGCGTAGTTGTGGCGTGGATAGATGGATTGGGCGGGCCGGGGCGCTTGCCCACATTCGCCGGCGGCACACGGCGGTTCTTCGGCTTGTGCCGGCGCCGGGCCCGCGAGCATCGCCGACGCCGCCAGCAACACCCCACTGAATGCTTTAACTGCGATCATCTGTGGTGGACCTCGACCCTCACTTGCGCCCGGTTACGACGATAGACCTCGTTGCCGCGCCAGCCCAGTTCGTTGTCCGGCCGGCAACTGCATAGGGTTTGCAAATGAGCGTCGACGAGCAGCGCGCAGGAATCGATCTCACCAATCTTGATCAACCGCTCAGTCCCGACGCCGGCGCCACCAAGCGGAACCTGGTGGACTACCTGGAGGCCGTGGCCGACCGCATGTTGCCCGGACTCGTCGGGCGTCCGCTCACCGTGCTGCGGGTGTTGCGGGGACGGGCGCCGTTCATGCAGAAGAACGTTCCCAAGTACACCCCGGGCTGGGTGCGCACGGTCGGGATCTGGGCCGAGGCCTCGCACCGCGAGGTGCATTACCCGGTCTGCGATGACCTGCGCACCCTGCTCTGGCTGGCGAATCAACGGGCCGTCGAGTACCACCCCGCCCTGGGGTTGGCCGACGACATCTACCGGCCCACGCATCTGGTGCTCGATCTCGACCCGCCGCCCGACGCCGACTTCACGGCCGTGGTGCAGGTGGCCCACCTGGTGCGGCAGGCACTGGCCGACAGCGGTCTGGCCGGCGGGGTCAAGACCAGCGGCGCCAAGGGCGTGCACGTATTCGTACCGATCGACGATCACGCGCCCGTTGACGACGTCGCGGCCGCCACCCGGGCGCTGGCCGCTCGCGCCGAAGCGCTCGATCCCACTACGGCGACAACGGCTTTCATCGTCGAAGACCGGGCCGGAAAGGTGTTCGTCGACGCGACCCGCGCCGGGGGTGCTACGGTCGCCGCCGCCTACAGTCCGCGGCTGCGGGCGGGTACGCCGGTGTCATTCCCGCTGGACTGGTCGGACCTCGACCGGGTCAGTCCGACAGATTTCACCGTGCACACGGCGATCGATGCGCTGCCCGGTCAGGACCCCTGGGCGTCGTTGCCGCCGCCCCAGCGGCTGCCGAATGATTTGATCGAGCACGGGCGCACCATCCCGGTGGCGCGGGTGGCCGCCATGCACGAGGGGAAACGCCGGGCCCGGGCCAGGCGGGCGCAGGAGAACTGAGGAGCAGCGCGAGTTGGAAACGTTCAAGCGGTACCTGGTGATCCAGGCGATGATGTTCGTGTTCGGCATCGTCGGGCCGATATTTCTGATCCTGTTTTTCGCCTCGCAACCGGACCCGCAGCTGCGGTGGGCGTTTTGGGCGGGACTGTTCATCACCTACGCCGACATCATGATCGCGCTCGCCATCACCAAGGGGGCGGTGGGCAACGAGGAGCGCATGCAGGGCGCCGCGACCTGGGACTGGGCGTCGATCACCCGACGTCGTCCGGTCAAGTGACCCGGGACGCCTGGTAGTACTGGACTCGCCAGCCGTCGCCGGTGTTTACGATCAGCACGCCGAGGTTGACGTTGATGACGGATCCGTCGGGAAACGTGAAGTCGGCCCGCAGATAACCAAGGACCGCGTCCGGTGCGATGTTGCGGGTCTCGAGAATGCGGTAGACGACGGTGAGCCCCACGGGTTGGGAGTCGTAGTAGGCGGTAACGCCTTGTCGCCCAACGCTGTAGGGCCGCAACCCCTGAAAGATGCCGTCCGCTGCGAACAGCTCGGCCACCCGGTGGGGTTCGTGTGCATCAATACCCGCTTTCCAACGGTCCATCACCTCGCGGATAACTTGTTCGGCGTCTGCCACAGCATCGACCCTAAAACCAGGGGCCCGGGTAGCGGCCGTCGGTATCGCGCACCAACACGATCTGGCGGCACTCGCCGCTCGGTGGCGCGGCGGTCTCGCCCTGGCACACCAGCGTCCAGCCCACGATCCGGCCGAACGGGCGGCCCGTCCACGCGGACGCCACCGGGTTGGCGTCGGGTAGCGCGAACACCGAATAGGTGTTGTCGGAGTTGGTCACGTACAGGTGATCGCTGAAGAACGCGATCTTGGCAATCGTCTTGGCTTCGTCGCGGCTCTTGAGCAGATCCCAGTGCTGGGTGCGCAGATTCCACACGCCGTACCCGAATTGTGAAGTGGCCGAACCACGGCCGTCGACGAAGAGTTTTCCGTCCGACAGGGTGGCGGACAACCCACCACCCGCGATCCGGTCGGCGTCACCGACCTTGATGGGAGCCCGAGTCGTGAGGTCGAAGAACATGGTGGTCTGGGTCGGCGGATTGTGCGACTCCCACTGCGTGATCTGCACGAGTTTGTCTGGCCCGTCGGACAATTCGCTGTCCACGCTGGCGATCTCGTCATTCCGGAAGACGGGTTCACCGGTGGGTAACCGCAATTCGGCGCCCAGCGTGCTGCCGGCCACCGTACTGCGTTGAAAGGCCAGGACGTCCTGCCAGATCCGACCCGGCTGCGGATCATCCCACAGCGTCGACAGGTCAGCGTTGGACAGGACGACCGTCCTCGGCGGTGCCGCTGCGCCGCGGCCGTCGGTGTAGGCGTTCAACCACGCCACCCCGGGCACGGTCGGGGCCAGCCGCCATTCCTTGGCCGCGGCCAGTTTCAGGTCAGGGGTCGGCGGTTGCAGTTCCTTGGTCGCCAGCGGCTGACTCGACTTCAGGTCGAACATGTAGCCGGTGGTCTTGGTGACGTCGCCGCCCTGGGCGGGTTTGGTCGTGGTGACCACGTAGACGACCTTGGTGTCGCGTTCGGTGTTCGACAGCGCACACATGGCGCCGGTGACGGTTTCCCCGGCAGCGACGACCGGCACCGCGGGCATGATCAATTCGGCGGTCTTGGTATCCAGGACTTTCGGCCGGATGTCGTCCAGAGCGGATTTGCTGAGCGTGAATTCGGTGGGGCAACCGAAGTAGACCGTTCCGCCGTATGTTTTCCAATCCTTGGCCAGCGGACTGATGTGCGGCGGGGGCGGCGCAACGGTGTTGGCGGCAACTTTGGACGTCGGTGCCGCACTGCTCGCCGACTGGCCGGCGGGCGGGCTGACCGTCGCTGAAGTGGCGCAGGATGCCGTGGCCAAGCAGGCAAACGACACGACCAACGCACGCATGCGTCCGGACGTGAACAGCCTGTTAGACACCCTCATCAGCGTTCCCCCGCCAAGTCCCGGTTTTCTCGAGCCTAGGGCCGGCGCCGGTATCCGGCGAATCGGGGCGGTCTACGAGTTTGCACGGATGTTTTGCTGTGCGAGGTCCGACAGGCTCGCTAGCATGAGCGGCACCGGCCTACGCGTGGACACAGTGACTTGGAGCGACCTGGGCGTGCACGAGCTGCCGAGCGTCACGGTGACGTTGCTGCTCGCCGACATGGAAGGTTCGACTCGGCTCTGGGACAGCCAGCCCGAGGAGATGGCGGCCGCGATCGCCCGGTTGGATCGCACATTGGGTGATCTGGTGGCCGTCCATCACGGTGTCCGCCCGGTCGATCAAGGTGAAGGCGACAGCTTCGTCATCGCGTTCAACCGGGCCGCCGACGCGGTGGCCTGCGCCCTCGCCCTGCAACTGGCGCCCTTGGCTCCAATCCGCCTGCGCATCGCGCTGCATACCGGCGACGTCCAGCTCCGGGACGAGAACAACTACATCGGACCGGCCATCAACCGGACCGGCCGGCTACGCGACCTGGCCCACGGCGGCCAAACGGTGCTGTCGGGTGCGACCGAGGCGATGGTCTTGGACAGCCTGCCGCCCGGTGCGTGGCTGCTCGACCTCGGCACCTATCAACTACGCGATCTGCCGCGCCCGGAGCGGGTGGTGCAGTTATGCCATCGCGACCTGAACAACGACTTCGCCCCGCCCCGGACCGCGGAAACCGTTGCACTGCATAATCTTCCAGCGCACTTGACCAGCTTTGTGGGTCGCGGTGAGCAGCTGGTGCAGGTGCGGCGCTCATTGGATACGAGCAGGTTGGTGACGCTTACCGGAGCCGGCGGGGTGGGCAAGACCCGCCTCGCCATCGAGGTGGCGAGCTCGCTGTCCGACGAGCTGGACGCGGGCGTGTGGTTCGTCGACTTGGCGCCGATCGCGGATCCCGACCTCGTGGCGATCGCCACCGCCCGGGCCCTTGGTCTGCCCGACCAGCCGGGTCGCTCGACGATTGAGACGCTGCTGGGGTTCATCGGCGAGCGCCAGCTGCTCTTGGTGCTGGACAATTGTGAACACCTGCTCGATGCGACGGCGCAAATGATCGAGGCGCTGCTCAACGCCGGTGCCGGCCTGCGGTTGTTGGTGACGAGCCGCGAGCCGATCGGGGTCGCTGGCGAGGTGACGTGGCGGGTGCCGTCGCTGTCGCTGGACGGGGAGGCGATCGAGTTGTTCGTCGATCGGGCGAGATTGGCCCGCCCGGATTTCTCGCTGGCCGATCAGAGCGCCGCGGTATCCGAGATCTGTCGGCGCCTCGACGGCATGCCGCTGGCGATCGAGTTGGCGGCGGCGCGGGTGCGGGCGTTGGCGGTCGAGGAGATCCGCGAAAGTCTGCAGGACCGTTTTCGTCTGCTGACCGGCACCTCCCGGACGGCGGTGCGCCGCCAGCAGACGCTGCGGGCTTCTGTCGACTGGTCGCATGCGTTGTTGACCGACGCGGAGCGGGTGCTGTTCCGGCGGCTGGCGGTATGTGTCGGCGGCTTTGATCTGGCTGCCGCCCGGATAGTGGCCGGCGACAATGAGGTCGAGCGCTACCAGGCACTCGACCAGATCACTCTGCTGGTGGACAAGTCTCTGGTGATCGCTGAAAGTGCATGTGGCACAACACGTTACCGCATGCTGGAGACAGTGCGTCAGTACGCGCTGGAAAAACTCGCCGAATCGGGCGAGGGCCACGACGTACGGGCCCGGCACCGTGACCACTACCTCGACGTTGCGCGGGTTCTCGAGGACCCGGGCGCGGCAAGTGATCAGCAGCAGATCGGGCGGGTCGAGAGCGAGATCGACAATCTACGGGCCGCGTTCGCGTGGAGCCTTGACCGGGGCGATCCTGAAACCGCGCTGCGGTTGGCCACCGCGTTGGCTCCGCTCTGGGTGATCCGCGGCCGTATCCAGGAGGCCATCGTGGGCTGGTTTGACACCGCTCTGGCCGAAAGTGACCGCCGTCCCGGGGCAGCATCACCCGCGGTGGTGTCACGTGCGTTCGCGGACAAAGCCGTGCTGCACACGTGGGCGGTCGGAAGCTGTGGTGACGAGTGGGCTGAGCACGCTGTGGAGATGGCACGCGAGACCGGCGACCAGGCGCTGGTGGCGCGTGCACTGACCGCCCGCGCGGTGATGGCCGCCAGTCGGGGTGAAGCCAAACAGGAGCATTTCGACGAGGCCATCGGCTCGGCGCGCTCCCTCGGCGACAAGTGGACGCTGGGTCAGGTATTGGCCTGGCAGGCGAGTTTCGAATATCTTTCCGGCGAACCGATCGCGGCCCGCACAGCGGCCGAAGAGGGACATCGGGTGGCGACCGAAGTCGGCGATCGGTTCACCCTCCGACTGTGCACCGTGTGGCTCGGTTGGGCGCAGGTTGTGGTCGGAGACCTGGCCGGCAGCGTTACCCGCCTGCGCGATCTGGAAATTGACGCGGCAGCCGCTCAGGACGCACTCCCGTGGGCATTGGCCAACACTTATCTCGGCCTGGCCCTCGCCTACCGGGGTGACACGGAATCCGCTCAGCTGGCTCTCAACAAACCCATGCAGGTCATCACCGACCTCGGCGACCTCTGGCTGGGCAACGCAAACGGCATGCACGCTGTCGCGCACCTGGCTGCCGGAGAGACATCGGACGTCGTGCGGACCAGTGCTGAAGCCTGGGAACGGTTGTATGTCAACCAGTTCCATCAAAAGGCATATGTCTATCTGCGGGCCGAGGGCGCGTTGCTGGGCAACGACATCGCGCAGGCGCGCCGGTGGGCCGACGGAGCCGTCTCGGTTGCCAGCTGTTGGCACCGGGTGCTGGCTCTGACAACCCGCAGTCGCGTGGCGATCGCGCAGGGGGACACCGAACAAGCGGAACGTGACGCATATGACGGCCTGTCGCTGGCGGCCGCGTTGGGGGCGCTGCTCGGGGTACCGGATCTCTTCGAGTTGGTGGCGACCCTGGCGATCGACGCGGGGCGCTTCCCCGAAGCCGCGCGGCTGTTCGGCGCGGCCGATGCGCTACGGCAGCGGATGGGTTCGGTGCGATTCCAGGTCTACGAGTCCGCGCATGCCGAGGCGATCGACCAGTTGCGTGCGGGCTTCGGCGACAACGAGTTTGACGACGCTTATGCCGAGGGCGCAGCGATGGCGACCGAGGAGGCAATTGCCTACGCGCAGCGGGGACGTGGCCAACGCAAGCGCCCGAGCAGCGGATGGGCGTCGCTCACCCCGACCGAACGCGCCGTCGTCGACCTGGTCAGCGAGGGACTGGGCAACAAGGCCGTCGCCGGAAGGCTTTTCATCTCGTTGCGCACCGTCGAGAGTCACCTCACCCACGTGTACACCAAACTGGGCCTGACTTCTCGCGTCCAACTCGCGCAGGAGGCAGCGCGCCACGCGTGATAGACCGATATCCATGAGCGGTCTCGCCGAAGACACCCGATGGATGGACGCCACGGACCAAGCGGCGCTGGTCGCTAGCGGCGAAGTGACGCCCAGCGAATTGCTGGAGGCAGCGATCGAACGTATCGAGCAGTCCAACCCGGCGCTGAATGCCGTGGTGATCGAGTGGTTCGACCACGCGCGCTCGGTGGCTGCCGACCCGCACCTGCCCGGCGGTCCGTTTCGCGGGGTGCCGTTTCTGCTCAAAGACCTCTACACCAGCTTCGCGGGTCAGACGTTGTCCAACGGCAATGCGGCGCTGAAGGCCGCCGGCAAGATCGACACCGCCGATACGACGCTGGTGTCCCGGTTCAAGGCGGCCGGGTTGGTGATCGCCGGACGCACGAACAGCCCCGAGATGGGCAGCCTGCCGACCACCCAGCCGCTGGCGTGGGGTGCCACCCGCAACCCGTGGGCCCTGGATCGCACGCCCGGCGGGTCCAGCGGCGGTGCTGCAGCGGCGGTGGCAGTCGGGATGGTGCCGTTCGCCAACGCCTCGGATGGCGGGGGCAGCATCCGCATCCCAGCCTCGTGCTGCGGATTGGTGGGACTCAAACCGAGCCAGGGCCGGATCACCGTCGGGCCGAGGCGCTCCGAGGTGGGCTTGGGAGTCGAGCTCGGTGTCAGCCGCACCGTGCGGGACACCGCGCGCCTGCTCGATGCGGTGCGTGGCCCTGGTGTCGGTGACAGTGTGATCGCCCCGGCCCCGCAACGGCCTTATGTCGAGGAACTGAGGGTCGAGCCCGGCCGGCTGCGGATCGGGTTGCTGGACATCCATCCGCGCGGTGGTTTCCTGCACCAGGACTGCGTGTCCGCGGTGCGAGCCGCGGCGTCGATGCTGGCAGGCCTCGGTCACGACGTCGAACCCGCGTGGCCGTCGCCTCTTGCCGATACCACACTGCAACAGAAGTTCATGGCGCTGTGGGCAACGCAGATGGCAATGGCAGCAAGGGGATTCGGCGCCATCGTGGGGCGGGAGATGACTGCCGCGGACATCGAGCCGGTGAACTGGGAGCTGATCGAGCGGGCCAAACACGTGACCGCCGTCGACTACGCCGTCGCCCAGGAGGCGGTGTATGCATTCCGACGTGCGTTGCAGCAGTGGTGGGCCGACGGCTGGGACCTGCTGCTCACCCCGACGGTCGCCGAGCCGCCGCCGGCGCTGACGGAATTCGAGAACGATCCGGGGCGACCCACCGCGCCGATGCGCCGCGGCGGGGAATTCGCTGCCTTCACACCGCCGTTCAATATGAGCGGGCAGCCGGCGATCAGCCTTCCGCTGCACCGCAACGCAGACGGTCTGCCGATCGGCGTGCAGCTCGCCGCGGCGTACGGGCGGGAGGACATCCTGATTCGCGTTGCCGCTCAACTGGAATCCGCACATCCGTGGGCAGCGCAGCGACCCGTTATCGCTTGACGGGTATCGGGGCCGTTGGCCGCCGCCAGCGGGCGGACTACTGTCGCCGGTGTGGACTTCGAGCTCGACGACGAGCAGCGGGCGTGGCTGGTCGAGGTGCGCGAGTTTCTCCGGGAGAACGTCACTGCCGCGCTGCGCGCCGAGATGGCTGAGCACGACCTGGAATTCCGCGGTGGCGAGCTGTCGGCGTTCCGTCGCAAGATCGGGGAGCGCGGCTGGTTCGGGCTGAATTGGCCCCGCGAGTACGGCGGGCTCGGCCTCACCGCCATGCACCAGCACCTGCTGATGAGCGAGTTCGAGTACTGGGGAGTTCCCGGACCGGATCTCACCGTCACCTCGGTCGCGCCGATGATCATGCGTCACGGCACCGAGCAGAACAAGACGCAATTTCTTCCTCCGATCGCGAAGGGTGAAATCGTCTGTGCTGTCGGCTATTCCGAGCCGAATGCCGGGACTGACCTGGCCAGCCTGAAAACCCGTGCGGTACGGGACGGTGACGAATGGGTGATCAACGGATCCAAGATCTGGAACAGCGGCGCCCAACGCTGCACACATGAGTGGCTGTGTGTGCGCACCGACCCCGATGCGCCCCGCCATCGGGGCATCTCAGTGCTCATGGTGCCCATCGACGCTGCGGGCGTCGAGGTCCGCCCGCTGTACGCGTGGTCGGGCTATCGCACCAACGAGACGTTCTTCCGCGACGTGCGGGTGCCGGTCACCAATCTGATCGGTGAGGTCAACCGGGGCTGGACCTACATCACCGGAGCGCTCGACCTGGAGCGCGGTGCGTTGACCAACGCCGGGGACCTGCGGCGCGCCCTCGACGACCTGCTGGCACTGGCCGGGACCGCGCGGCGCGACGGGTCGGTGCCCGCCCGGGACCCGGCCTTCCGTCGCCGCCTCGCCGAGGCCGAGGCCGATGTCGAAGTCGCGCAGTTGATGGGATACCAGGCGGCATCCATGCTCGACTCCGGAACCATCCCCAGCGTCGAGGTCAGCGTCGAGAAGATCTTCACCAGCGAATTACGCCAGCGGATAGCGGATCTGGCGATCGATCTGCTGGGGCCCGACGGCCTGCTGGTGCACCGCAACCTTGCAGCGCCGCAGGACGGCTTCTTCGAGCGCCTCTACCGGGTGTCGCCGTTGATGCGTTTCGGTGGCGGAACCAACGAGGTGTTGCGCGATGTCATCGCCCAGCGCGGCCACGGCATGCCCTCCTACGGCCGGTGATCGCATGCGGCTGATCCCCGATCAGGATGAACGTGACCTGGCCGCGATGTGCCGGCAGTTGCTGGCAGCCGAATGCCCGACGACGCTGGCGCGGGCACTGCACCGCCCGGACGGGGAACGCATCACCCCGGGCCTGTGGAAAGCGCTCGCCGGGGTGGGCCTGCTCGGTCTGGCAATCGAGGGGACGTTCGGCGGGGCCGGCGGTGGGCTGCCCGAACTCGGCATCTTCTGCGTCGAGGCCGGACGAGCGTTGTGCCCCATGGTTGTGCACAGCACCGTGCACGCCTCGCTCGCCGTGGACTGGTTGGGCGGTGCCGAGGCGCGGGCCGCCTGGCTGCCCACCCTGGCCTCCGGTGCGGCACGCGGCACCACCGCATTGTGCAGCCCGCGCAATGCCGCCGACCTGGCTTCTGGTTTGCATGCCCGGCAGCATGTCGATGGCCACTGGTGGTTGAGCGGCGTTGCCGACTTCGTGGCTGACGCCGATCTGGCCGACCTGATGGTCATCGCCGCCGATACCGGCAGTGGCACAATGGGATTCGTCGTCGACGCTACCTCACCCGGGATCACCCTCGAACCGCTGACGATGATGGGCGGACATCGCGCGGCGACAGTGCGATTCGAGAGCGTGCTGATCGACGAACCCAGGCGGGTTCTCGGTGAGTTGGCCGGATCAGACCTGCGGAGGGTCGCCAACGCCAGGCTGGCGCTGCTGTGTCTGGATCTGGTCGGCGTGGCCGAGGCGGTGCTGCAACGCACGGTCGACCACACCAAGATGCGTGCACAGTTCGGCCGGCCGATCGCATCGTTTCAGGCCGCCCAGCATCTGGTGGCCGACATGCACATCGCGCTGGCAGCGGCTCGGTTGGCGGCGCACTCGGCGGTGTTCTGGATCGGCCGCGGGATCCCCGCCACCCGCGAGACCGCCATCGCGCGCATGCACGCCAGTCGCATCAAGCAGATCACGTTGGATGCCCACCAGCTGCACGGCGGGATGGGGTATGTCGTCGACACCGATCTGCACCTGTACTCCGAACGTGCCCGCGTGCTCGCGACACTCGGAGGCGGTGCTGACATCGCTGCGAAATGGTTGGAGGCAGAGATGAACTGGGAGAATAGAATTGACTGAGACCCTGATCGATGCCGCCTCCGCTGCGCGGGTCGGCAGTGTGGTTGCGACCGCGACCGGCGAAGTGAACCGGCGTGACTGGCAACGTTGGGCCGCCGCAGTCGACGACCATAATCGGCTGTGGTTCGACGCCGAATACGCGCGCGCACAAGGGTATCGGGACGTCATCTGCCCGCCGCTGTTCCTGCAGTACGCCGTCCTCGGTGTGACAGCGCTGGCTTCGCTGCGGCCCGACGGATCATCCGGTGCGACGACCGGCAGCCTGGCCTTTCCCAGGGCCCCGCGGCGCATGGCCGGTGGTGAAAGCACCACCTTCCACCGGCCCGCTTACCACCGTGACCAGATCGAGTTGGTGCGCACCATCGAATCGATCGTCGAAAAAGAGGGGCGCTCAGGTCGTTTCGTGCTGGTGACCTGGCGTGGTGAATACCGCAATGAGCACCGCGAACTCCTCGCCGAGGCTACGACCTCGATGATCGCGAGACCCGCATGACCGGTCAGCTGCATTACGAGGATATCGAAATCGGGCATCAGGTCACGCCGTTGACGGTTACGGTGACCGAGACGCAGATGTTCTTCTTCAGCGCCGCCACCTACAACGGCCACCGTATTCACTACGACAAGACGTGGGCGCGTGACGTGGAGGGTTACGACGACGTGCTCGTCCAGGGCCCGCTGCAGGCGGCGCTGTTGTCACGCGCCCTGACCGACTGGATCGGCGGGGCCGGACGGCTGGTGCTGTTCGCGGTGCAGAACCGCGCGATCGCCTATCCGGGACAGGAGTTGGCCTTCGGCGGCCACGTGACGGGCAAGTCGGAGTCCGGTGCACTGGTGGACCTGGACATTTATTGCCGGCGCGGCGAGGAGGTGCTGATGCCCGGCACCGCGAGCGTCGCGTTGCCGCGCCGGAACAGGCGATGAGCGGCCTGCGGGGCGAGGCGGCCATCGTCGGGATCGCCGAATTGCCGGCCGAGCGGCGCCAGACCCGGCCGGCACTGTTCACTTTGGACCAGTACGCGGTGCTGGCCAAGATGGTCATCGAGGATGCCGGCGTCGATCCCGGTGTGGTGAACGGTCTGTCGTGTTACGGCATCGCCGAGTCGGACATGTTCGCGCCCGCGACCCTGTCGGAGTATCTCGGCATCCCCCTGGATTTCGGTGATCGGGTGGACCTGGGTGGCGCAACCGCGGCGGCAATGGTGTGGCGGGCGGCGGCGGCGGTCGAACTGGGGGTGTGCGATGCGGTGCTGGCGGTGGTGCCCGGGTCGCTGGAGATGCCGCGGTCCGAGCGTCGGCCTGCCCGGACGCTGGGCTGGTACGGGGCGTCGAGCAACAACTACGGCTCGCCGCAGGCCGAGTTCGAAATTCCGTACGGCAATGTCGGCCAGAACGGACCCTACGCACAGATCGCCCAGCGGTATGCAGCCGAATACGGTTACGATGCACCGGCTTTGGCGAGGATCGCGGTGCAGCAGCGGACCAATGCCTGTGCACACCCCGGCGCGGTGTTCCACGGCAAACCACTCACAGTCGATGACGTGCTGAACAGTCCGGTGATCGCCGACCCGATTCACATGCTGGAGACCGTGATGCGGGTCCAAGGCGGCGCCGGCGTACTGGTGGCCAACGCCGATGTCGCGCGCAGCAGCCGGCACCGGCCGGTCTGGATCAAGGGTTTCGGCGAACACATCAGGTTCAAGACACCCACCTACGCCGACGACCTGATGCACACGCCGATTGCCCGTGCCGCCGACAAGGCCTTCGCCATGGCCGGATTGGGCCGCGATGACATCGACGTCGCCTCGATCTATGACTGCTACACGATCACCGTGCTGATGACGTTGGAGGACGCCGGGTTCTGCGGCAAGGGCGAGGGGATGCTGTGGCTGACCGAGCACGACCTCACTTACCGCGGTGATTTCCCGGTCAACACCGCCGGGGGCCAGTTGTCGTTCGGTCAGGCCGGCATGGCGGGTGGGATGCATCATGTGGTCGACGGCGCGCGTCAGCTGATGGGCCGTTCCGGTGCGGCGCAGGTGCCTGACTGCAACACCGCATTCGTCACCGGCAACGGCGGCATCATGAGCGAGCAGGTGGCCCTCGTGCTGGGCGGCGACTGACATGACCGGTGCGCTGCCGCTGCCCGAGCCGACGCCCGTTTCCGCACCGTTCTGGGATGCGTTGCGCGAGCACAGGATTCTGATCCAATACTCACCGTCGGCGGAAAGGTATGTGTTCTACCCGCGTACGTTGGCGCCCGGCACGCTGACCGACGACCTGGAATGGCGTGAAATCGACGGTGCCGGAACGCTGTACACCTACACCGTGGCGCGGCGCCCCACCGGCCCGCCGTGGGCGGAACATCTGCCGCAGTTGCTCGCTGTCGTCGAATGGGATGTCGGGCCGCGGGTCAGCACCGAACTCGTCGACGTCGAACCGGACGATATCCGCATCGGCATGCGGGTGGTGCCGGTGTTCTGTGACGGTGACGGCATCACGTTATTGCGGTACCGGCCTGCCGATGTTTGAGACGATGCAGCAGCTGCTGCGTTCCCGGATCGACGACGACTCCGTCGCGGTGCGCCATGGCGAGCGAACCTGGACCTGGCGTGAGCATCTCGCCGAGGCGTCCGCCGAAGCCTCTGTCGTCCTGGCCCGCCTCGCCGCGGGGCGTCCCAGTCATGTCGCTGCGCTGCTGGGCAATTCGCCGGCGATGCTGCGGTCGATGGCTGCGGCCGCACTCGGTGGGTATGTGCTGTGCGGGATCAACACCACCCGCCGCGGAGCCGGCTTGGCGGCGGACATCACAAGGTCGGACTGCCAGCTGGTGCTCGTCGACGACGATCATCTGTCGCTGCTCGACGGGCTGGACCTACCGGGTGTGGTTGTTCTGAACGTCAACGGCGCCGAGTACCGCGACGCAGTGACGGGTGCGGCTCCGTTGCTGGCCCGTGAAGTCGGCGGTGCGGATCCGGTGATGATGATCTTCACCTCCGGCACCAGTGGTGACCCTAAGGCGGTGCGGTTCGCTCACGCGATGGCGGTCATGTGCGGGGCGAGTCTGGTCGAGCGGTTCGCGCTCACCGGCACCGATGTGTGTTACCTGGCAATGCCCTTGTTCCATTCCAACGGTGTGGCCGCAGGCTGGTCGGTTGCGGTGAGCGCCGGTGCCGCCATGGTTCCGGCCAAGTTCTCCCCGGCACGGTTCCTCACCGATGTCCGGCGGTACGGGGTCACGTACCTGAATTACGTGGGTAAGCCGCTGGCGCTGGTACTGGCCACACCGGAACAGCCCGACGACGCCGACAACCCGCTGCGCGCAGCGTTCGGCAACGAGGCCACCGAACGCGATATCGCGGATTTCGCAAGGCGATTCGGGTGTCGAGTGGTGGACAGCTTCGGCTCCAGCGAATTCGCCGTGGTCGTGATGCGTGAAGACGGTACGCCGCCGGGTTCGATCGGCAGGGGATATCCCGGTGTCAGTGTGTACCACTCGGAGACCCGCACCGAATGTGCGCCTGCCGTATTCGATCAGTACGGCGCACTCGTCAACGTCGACGAAGCGGTCGGCGAATTGGTCAACACCTACGGGGCGGGTGGATTCACCGGCTACTACAACGATTCCGCGGCGACCGACGAACGGATGCGCGACGGGATGTACTGGTCAGGTGACCTCGCCTACCGCGACGCCGACGGGTGGATCTACCTGGCCGGGCGCACTGCGGACTGGATGCGGGTAGACGGGGAGAACCTTGCGGCCGGTCCGATTGAGCGCATCCTGCAACGGATTCCCGAAGTCAACCATGTCGCGGTGTACGCGGTTCCCGACGCGCACGTCGGCGATCAGGTGATGGCGGCACTGGTGCTGAACAATGCAGCGACGTTGACGCCCAAGCAGTTCGGTGACTTTCTCGCCGGCCAACCCGACCTGTCGCTGAAGGCGTGGCCGCGCTACGTCCGGATCAATGCGGCCCTGCCCCGGACCGCGACCAACAAGATCGTCAAGCGGAAACTGATCGAGGCGGGTGTTTCCGCCGGGGACGGCACGTTGTGGGAACGGGCGGAGCGTGGACGGAATTACGTTGTCCGCGCGAAGAACTGAGCACTTGTCGGTGGGTGTCCCTGCCCGGCCGCAACACCCGCACCGAAACCGACGGCACACCTTACTTACTCCCGTAATCGACCTGCCAGTGTTTGATCCCGGTGATGAACGGCGATCGCAGTCGCTCGGGTTCGCCCAGCGACCGCAGGTCGGGCATGGTGTCGGCGATCGCGTTGAACATCAGGTCGATCGTCATGCGGGCCAGATTGGCGCCGATGCAGTAATGCGCTCCGGTGCCGCCGAATCCGACGTGCGGATTGGGGCTGCGCAAGATGTTGAAGGAGTACGCGTCGTCGAAGACGTCCTCGTCGAAATTGGCTGACCGGTAGAACATGACCACCCGCTGGCCCTTCCTGATCGCAACGCCGCCGAGTTCGGTGTCGATCAGTGCGGTGCGCTGGAAGGCGGTGATCGGTGTGGCCCAGCGGATGATCTCGTCGGCCGCGGTCTTCGGGCGTTGCGACTTGAACAGCTCCCATTGCTCGGGACAGTCGGCGAAGGCCATCATGCCGTGCGTGATCGAATTGCGGGTGGTCTCGTTGCCCGCGATGGCCAGGGTCACCACGAACATGCCGAACTCGGCGTCGGACAAGCTGCCGTCGTTGTCAGCACGCACCAGCGTCGACACGATGTCCGGTCCGGGATTGTCGGCCTTACGGGCTGCCAATTGCATGGCGTACCACATCATTTCGCCCGCCGAGGTCAGCGCGTCATGGTCGGCGAACTCGGGATCGTCGCTGCCGATCATCTGGTTGGACCAGTCGAAAAGCTTTTCACGATCCGCCACCGGCACTCCGAGCAGCCCGGCGATCGCCTGCAACGGCAATTCGGCGGCCACCTGTCGGACGAAGTCTCCGCTACCTTCGGCCGCGGCCCGGGCGGCGATCTTCCCCGCCCGTTCGGAAAGGTCGGCTCGCAGCCGCTCGATGGCGCGGGGCGTGAAACCGCGCGCCACAATCTTACGTAATCGGGTGTGTTCCGGGTCGTCCATCATGATCATCGATGTCCGCCCGGCCTCAATCTGGCCCTGCGCCAAGTCATCCCGGTAGCGCGGCACGATCGACTTCTCGGCCGACGAGAACACGTCGCTGCGCAACGAAACGTCACGAACGTCGCGGTGCTTGCTCACCACCCAGTAACCGCCGTCGCCGAAACCGCCTGTGTCGGGCGGCTGCTCATTCCACCAGACCGGGGCTGTCGCGCGCAGTTCGGCGAACTCGGCCACCGGCAGCCGGTGCGCGTAGATGTCGGGGTCGGTGAAGTCGAAGCCCGGCGGCAGGTTGGGAGCGGCCATCCGACATCCTCCTCGGCGAGGTGTGATCGAGATGATCGTAGCCAGGCGCCGGCCGGGGAACGCAAGAGTTATGCCGCCTTTGGACCAATCGGACCGAGTACTGCATCCGCATCGAGGTGGGTTGCCGCGGCGATGATCACCCGGTCTATCTGGCGTAGCGGATGTAGCACCGAAAGCTGTAGGTCCGATATGGGTCGGCTGTCATGGCGGCGGGCCAGTTCCTCGGCCGCGTCCAGCGCATCTGCCGCCGAGACGATGGCCGCCGGCTGTGTACCGTCGAGGGTCTCGACCAGCGCGGCGATGTTCCGCTGGACCTGCGCGGCGGCGTCGGACACCGCTGCCGCGAGTTCACCGGAGGAGTCAGGGCTTTCGTACCGCTCGCTGCGGCGGGCCAGGACGCGGGCATACCGGTCGCAGGCAGCGAACAACCTGAGTTCGCGCTGCATGTTGCGGCGACCGGCCAGGCCGGTAACCCCGGCGACCAGCGGTTTGGCAGTGGCCCGGTACTGCTGCAACTTGCGATCGAGTTGTCGCGCCTGTTCGGTCGGGCTCACTGCGGCGTCGTCGTCGAACATCGTCGCGACCGAGGTTTCGATCAGGGTGCACAGCGCCGTCAAGAACTCGCGGGTGTCGTTGCGGATTGTGGTGCCGATATTGGTGGGTAGCACCAGAATTGCGACGGCGACACCGATCACCGCACCGACCGCTGTCTCCTCGATCCGCACCACCAGAACATCGACACTGAACTGGCCCATCAGTCCGTACAACAGGGCCAGCATCGTAGTGATCCAGAACGCCATCAGGCTCTGGGTGACCTGCATGAAATAGAAGGTGCAGAACAGGCACGCAAAGACCATCGCCACCGAGCCGACCGTGTTTCCGGCGAACAAGGTGGCGACCAGCATGCCGCACGGGACGCCCAGCGCCGTACCCAACAGTCGCTGCCAGCCCTTGGTGAGGGTGTCACCCCAGGTGTTGGTGCCGGCGAAGACCACGAACGCCGCGATCACCGCCCAATACCAGCGATCCGGCGATACCCGGTCGCCGACGACGATGGCCAGCGCGGCCGCCACGCTCGCCTGGATCGCCTGCCGGGTCGTCGGCAGCAGGCCGGCGGGCGACTGCTCGGCATCGGTGTCGCCGTCGGGTTCCGCGGCATCGTCCTCCGGCATCGATGGTTCGAAGTCGCCGCCGACGACGCTGTCGATCAGTGTCCGCACCTCCGAAGTGGCGGTGGCAGCGCCGATTATCGCCATGGCCAGTCGCCGCACGGCGATGTCACCGGCGGGCTGAGCGTCCAGGACGTGCTGTGCGCGGTCGGCGGCGCGGCGGAGTCCGTCCGGACTGGGGTTCCTGATCGCCCGGCTGAGTTCGGTGAGCGCGCCGATCAGTTCGTTGCGTTGCGCAGCGGGGAACGGCGATCCCTGTTGGGCCGACAGGGCCGCGCGCTGGGCGGCGATCGCCGCCCATTCGACCGCCAGTTCGGCGTCGAACAGCCACGGCGCCAACCGTTCCCCGAGGGACGGGGCGGCCGGGTTCGACTTGTCTTCGATGCGATCCTGCACCATCAGCGCGGTGTCGTTGAGTCGCGCGATACGGGCGCGCATGCGGCGCCGACGCCGCTCATCGAGACGGTCCGCACGCAGCAACTCGGCGGCAGTGTCGACCACGAGCGCCATCCGCGCCCGCAACGAGCGAATAGTGGCCCGCAGCACGCGTTCTGGGCGATCCGGCAGTACATAGGTCGTCATCACGAAAGTGCTCAGCGTGCCCACCGCAACCGCGCAGAGCATGTACGGCAACTCGTGCAGACCGGCCCGCAGATACAGCGCGAAGAAATAGGCCATGAACGCCACCATGCCCAAAGCCTGCCCGCGTGCACCGAATCGGCGGATATAGACCGCGACGAAGACCACGACGACGAACACGGCGTCGGTCACCAGTGGGTGGGGTGACAGCAGGGCGGCAGCGGTGATCGACAGGCCGGCCGGTATCGGCAACAGCGCCATGGTGATCCGTTGCGTACGGGGGTCGGGCTCGTTGACCGACCGCGACGCGACCATCGTGATGACCGCACCGAACAGTGCGACCGTCAACGGTTGCCGCGTCGCCGTGGTGAGCACGTACATCACCACCAGCGAACACGCCAGCGCGATCGTGGCGCGAACGGCCAACCGCAGCCGCAGCAGCCCGGGATCGGTGCCGGCCGTCCAGGTGCGGGCGCGCTGGAGAAACGCGGGGATCACGTCGACCGACTGCAAAGGAAAACGGTTACGCGTCCGGGGTGAACTTGATCGCTACCAACTTCAACCGGTCGATCGCCTCGGCGAAGTCCTCCCGGGCCGGTATGCGCTCATCGCGGAATTTCAGGCCCATCATCCGCTGGGCTCGTTTGACTCCGTAGGACTGGGCACAGCGCAGATACAGGTCATACGTCGTCGCGGGGTCTTCGACGACTTCGCCGCGCATCGTCCGCGTCTTGCCGTCGTAGACCACTTGCGCGGGTCCACCGCCTTTGAAGTTGTACTTCCAGTTCGCATTGGCCAGCGCATAGAGCTCGTTGTCGATGACGTGGGCGCTCACCGGAACAGAGAACTGTTTGCCCGACTTGCGGCCGGTGAACTTCAGCACCATCAGCTGTCTGCCTATCGGTCCCGCGAACGGTGTGCCCAACAGGAAACGCAGGACCGGGTTGATGGCTTTGAGTAATGCCGACGGTGGATGGCCGACGTCGACCGCGTACGACTGATCTGTCATGTCACCAACCGTAAGTCCAATCGGGGTCGGGCACCGAAATGCCCCGACCGACAGAAACGCCGCGGAGCGGGCTGGCTCCGCGGCGTACCGTCAGTTGCCTGGTCAGCTCGTCGTGATCGTCGTCTGCTCATCGATGACGTTGGTGGCCGCCATCAACGGGGCTTGCTCGGAGTCCAGCGCGTCGGCATCGAGTTGCAGCACGAACACCCCGTTGGGTCCGGTGATCACCACGGTCTTCTGCGCGACCGTCCGCTTCTTGTCGTTCTTGACGTACGTGCCGCCGAACTGCCAGGCCTTGAAGGTCTCGCCCGGCGCGACGCCCAGTGTGCCCTCGCGCCCGTTGGCGCTGCCACCCTCGAATTGCGGCAGGTTCTTCAGCTCACCCGGGGCGTATTCGAGGATCTTGGCCGGGTCGACGTCACCGTCGAGCCTGGAGACGATCGCCACGATGGTGGGCGCATCGTTGGGGTCCGCGGGCGCGTCGAAGACGATCCCGCCGTACGGTGCGTTGGGGCCCTCCGGCAGCGTGTGCCAGCCGTTGGGGACCGGCAGGTTGATGGTCGGGGATCCCGGGTCGCCGTGGTGAACGGGGGTCTCCTTGATGTTCTTTTCCCGGATGTAGTCGGCGATGGTCTTATTCGCCTGCGAACCGGCCGTGGGGCTGGTGGTCGGGGCTGACACGGTGGTGGTGGAGGTCGACGTGCTTGTCGACGTCGACGTCTTGACTTCCGTTTTCGTTTCAGAGTGGCAGCCGACCAGCGTCAGGCTCAGGGCCACTGTTGCCACGACCGCGGTGAGATCCTTCATCTACGTGTTCTCCCAGAGTTGGGCCCCGGTGTCTGTGCCCGGTGACGTTGCCTGAGATTATCTGTATGGCCGCGACTCGCAGCACCCGGCGTCAGACCATTTCATTCTTGGTGAGCCAGCGCATTACCGGCCACCCCACGAAAACCGGCAACCAACAGGTCAGCACCCGGTACAGCAACACCGACGGCACCCCGATAGCGGCAGGCACGCCGAAGGCGGCCAAGCCTCCGATCAGCGCCGCCTCGACGGCGCCGACGCCGCCCGGGGTGGGAGCTGCTGACGCCAGGGTGCCCCCGACCATCGTCACCACCGTGACGGTGACGAACGTGGTGCCGCCGCCGAATGCCTCGACGCTCGCCCACAGCGCCAGCGCAGCGCCGAGAGTTGTTCCCGCACTGCCTAAGACGATCAGCGACAGCCGCTTCGGCTCCTTGGCCAGCTCGACGAGGTCACCGGTCACTTCCGTGAGTTTCGGACGCAGTTCGGTGGACAACCACCGCCGCAAGTTGGGCACCAGCAGGAAGGTGCCGAGGATACCCAGCGCGACCCCGGCGATCAGGTAGAGCACCGTGGCGGTCGGAACGAAATGCGAGAGGTCGGTCGATGTTCCGGCAACGGCGCTGAACAAGATCAGCAGCGCGACGTGGACGATGACCTGCACCGACTGCTGCAGCGCCACTGCCGCGGTGGCCCGCAATGCAGTCAGGCCGCCCTTCTGCAGGAATCGGGTGCTCAGCGCCAGGCCACCGACACCGGCCGGGGTGGTGGTAGCCGCGAAAGTGTTGGCCACCTGCATGATTGACAAATTCCGGAAGCTGACGGCACCGTCCGCGCAAGCCCACAACGCACCGGCCGCGCCCACGTAGGTCAACGCCGAGACCGCCAGGCCGAGCAGCGCCCACGACCAGTTCGCGTGTCTCAATTCCGAGAAGAACGTCGGCACCGTGCTGATGAAGGGATACGCCACATAGACCAGGGCGCCGATCAGCACCAGTTGAATGACCTGGCTACGGCTGAACCTGGTGATCGTCTCGTCTTTGATCTGATCGGCACCTGTTTGGCGCTGCACCTCCGCTCGGGCCTCGGCAATGACCGTCTTCGCGTTAGCCACGGAACGCCGGATACGTTTCGGCACAGCTGATTTCGTCAAGCGCCGGGACGCGGTGAGGATGGTCTCGTTACCGAACGTATCGATGGCGGCGGCCACCGCTGAGCGGGCGTCGTACAACGCCGTCGTCGTCACCAGCAGGTGGGCGATGTCGGACTGCAGTTGGGCATCGGTCGCGCCGTACTCGGCGGCGCCGAACCCCCCGAACAATGCCTTGCCGTCGGCGACCGTGATCTCATTGCAGCGCAGGTCCCCGTGCGAGATCTGATGGTCGTTGAGGATGCGCAAGGATTCCCAGATGCTGCCGACCGGTGTCCGGCCGGCGCATTCCGCGAGCGGCACCCCCCGAACGGGCTCGTGGGCATACATCGTCCAGCCGCGGTCCAGAGCGGCCAGCGCGATCGTCGCGGTGTTCGCCACGCCGATGTCACTGATGGCGATCGCCATCAGGGCGCGATGCTCGACAGCGCGTCGCAGCGAGGTCTGCAGTGGTGCGGTCTCCGACCCGCGCAGCCGCAATTTCCACCACAGTTGACGCAGGGCACCGCCACTGCGCTGATGTGGCCCGTACAGTTCGACCGCGGCACGTGCCGCAGGCTCGGTGGCTTCGGCCGACAACACCAGCGGCCCCGGACCGCCGGGTCGGACCACCAGCAGCCGGGACGCCAGAAATCCGCGTTTGGCCATCGCGCGGACGGCGCCGTCCAGCGGGACCTCCAGCGCGGGGGTCCCGACGACCAGGACCACGAACGCGCCGACGAACCAGCCGACCGACAGCCCGACCACTGCACGCGCGGGGATGATGGCGCTGATGACGAGGTGGATCGGCACGAAAGCCAGCAGCAGCGTCCACCACCAGCGCCGCCAACGGGCGGGCAGCCACGGCCCGGACACGGTCAGTACCGCCGCAAGCATTGCGATCCAGCGCGGGTCGTCGAGGAACTGCGACGGCAGCGTGCTCAGCTTGTCGGTGAGGTCGAAGTGCCAGTTCGGCGCGGCGATGCGGTTGCTGCTGATCGACAGCGGCAGTACGGCCAGCAGCGCGGCGGCCCCGTACGCGCCGAGCAACTTCCACTGCCGCGACACGATCAGCCCGATCAGGATGATGAACGGCAACGCCAGGATGGCGATGCCGTACGCGAGGTACACCAGATCGGATTGGGTCTGCGTCAGCACCCCGACGATCTCGGAGATGGATTTCTCCAGCGCTATCCAGCGGGGGCGGGTGATCAGCGAACTGGTGATCACCCCGACGAGCGCGAGGGTCGCCAACCCCAGCCGGATGATGTCGTTGGTGCGCCGGGTCAGTGGTTGCAGCAAGCTGCCGGACACCGTGATGTCGCGCCCGTCGACTCGCATGTGCACGGGTCGTCCTTCGAGGTCCTTGGGATCGGTTCCGGCTGCCGTGTTCTACGACAACTTAGCCTGCGCCGTGCGCCGCAGCCGTTCCGATCCCCCTTTTGTTCTAGGGTCGGCGGTGGTGTCCATCGACTGCGGGAAGTCTGGAGTGTGAGCGAGCATCCGCTGTTCAGCGGCCAATTCGCAGCGACGCGGTGGGCGCTGGCCGACGGTCGTGAGCTGCTCTTCTTCGCGATGCCCGGCCACGTCCCCGCGCCGGTTCCGGATCGCCGGCCGCTACCCGAGCGCGACCCGGCGCCCTCGGAGCTGCGGTATGACCGGACCACCGGGCAATGGGTGATCATCGCTGCGCATCGCCAGGATCGGACCTACCGGCCGCCGGCCACGCAGTGTCCGCTGTGTCCGGGGCCGACGGGAATGACCAGTGAGGTGCCCGCCCCCGGATACGACGTCGTCGTCTTCGAGAACCGGTTTCCCAGCCTGGCCGGTACCGGCCTCATCAGCGACCCCGGCGACGACGCCTTCGTGTCCGCCGCACCCGCCGGGCGATGCGAAGTGATCTGCTTCTCGGCCGACCACACCGGCTCCTTCGCGGGTCTGGACATCGGGCACGCCCGCCTGGTGGTCGAGGCATGGCGGCACCGCACCGCCGACCTGCTGACCCGGCCCGGCGTTGCGCAGGTGTTCTGCTTCGAGAACCGCGGCGAGGAGATTGGTGTGACGCTGAGCCATCCGCACGGCCAGATCTACGCGTATCCGTATGTCACCCCGCGCACCGCCTTGATGCTGCAGCAGGCTCGTCGGCACCGGGCCCGCCACGGTTCCAACCTGTTTGCCGACCTGCTGGCCCGCGAGGTTGCCGACGGCGCCCGGGTCATCTCGCACGGGGAGTTGTTCACCGTTTTCGTGCCGTTCGCTGCGCGCTGGCCGGTGGAGGTACACATTTATCCGAATCGGTTGGTGCGCAACATCACTGAGCTGACCGGTGCGGAACTGGACGAGTTCGCGGTGACGTATCGTGACGTGTTGCGCAGGTTCGATCGGATGTATTCGTCACCGCTGCCCTACATGTCGGCGCTGCACCAGTACACCGATGCCCAGCGGGACGGCTATTTCCACGTCGAGCTCATGTCGATCCGGCGCAGCGCCGCCAAGTTGAAGTACCTGGCGTCCGCCGAGTCGGCGATGGATGCGTTCATCAGCGATGTCACCCCCGAAACGGTTGCCGCCCGCATGCGCGAGCTGGGTTCGTGAGCGTCCGTTACGCAGCGCCCGGGCGGGTCAACCTGATCGGCGAACACACCGACTACAACTTGGGTTTCGCGCTGCCGATAGCTTTGCCGCAGCGCACCGTCGCCACCTTCTCATCCGACCGCAGCGACGCAATCACCGTGCACAGTGATCGCGCCGACGAATCGGTGCGGATCAGGCTCGACACCGTGCCGGGTGAGGTGACTGGGTGGGCGGGCTATGTAGCCGGGGTGGTGTGGGCGCTGCGTCGGGCCGGCCACCGGGTACCGGGCGGAACGATGGCGATCAGCAGTGACGTCGAGATCGGATCTGGTCTGGCATCCTCTGCGGCGCTGGCGTGCGCGGCAGCGGGTGTCATCGACGCCGCCGCCGGTATCGGCCTGGAGCGGACCCTCCTGGCCAGGATGGCGCAGCGTGCCGAGAACGAATACGTTGGTGCGCCAACGGGTTTGCTCGACCAGTTGGCGGCGTTGTTCGGCAAGACGAAGAAAGCGTTGCTGATCGATTTCCAGACCACCACGGTCGAGTTGGTGCCTTTCGATCCGGACGCTGCCGATGTCGTTCTGCTGCTGCTGGATTCACGGGCCCGACACAGTCATGCCGGCGGGGAGTATGCGACACGACGAACCTCCTGTGAGCGGGCGGCTGCCGCTTTGGGCGTTGCCTCGTTGCGTGACGCGCAGGACCGCGGGCCGGCGGCACTGAGTGCGATCGCCGATCCGGTCGACGCCCGCCGCGCCCGGCATGTCCTGACCGAAAATCAACGGGTGCTGGATTTCGTTGCCGCGCTGCAAGATTCGGATATGGTTGCGGCCGGTCGAATCATGACCGCGTCACACGCCTCCATGCGCGACGATTTCGGCATCACCACCGGGCACATCGATCTGCTCGCCGACACCGCAGTGGCTGCCGGCGCGCTGGGTGCCAGGATGACCGGAGGCGGGTTCGGGGGAAGCGTGATCGCCCTGGTACCGGCGGATCGAACGACTGCCGTCGCATCGGCGGTACGACGGGCGGCGTCTGATGCCGGTTACGAGGAGCCGACGATCTGTTCGACGAGTGCTGCCGACGGGGCGTCCGTGTGTCAATGAGTGAGCGCGCCGGACTGCGGGCCCGCTCGGGCCGCTATTGAGGGCGGACGTGCGCATGGTCTGTCTTGACCCATAGGTCCGGCCACGGAGGTCGTAAATGAGGATCCGGCGAACCTGTTCGTCTCCGCGCAGCGCCGCTGAGTGGATCATTGCGGATCCTCAGCGGCGCGGGTATGCCCGCGCCAGTGCCGGTACCCGCGGCGCGCCGCGAACGCACCGATGATGGCGGTCACACACCACACGCCTATCGCCGCGTAGGCCAGCGTCGAGGACCGGTCGCGGATCGAGGCACCGAGCGCGGTGTAGACGAAGGCGCGGGGCGCCGATCCGATGAATGAGCCGATCGCCATCTGCCACAACGGAACTCCGAATGCACCGAACGTGTAAGAGGCGAGGGCGTCGGAGATGCCCGGAACGAATCGCTGGCCGACAACCGCCCACAGTCCGCGCCGCTCGATCAGCGCGTCGATGCGGTCGGCCCGGCGGGCACCCAGCAACCCGCGGGCGCTGTCCCGGCCGGCCCGGCGCCCGATCCGGCTCGCGACGATCGCAGTGCCCACCGACGCGCCCAGCGTCACGAAGATGCCGACCACCGGACCGAACAGCAGCCCGCTGCCGGCGGCCAGCACCGATCCCGGCACGAACAATGCACCCAGCATTGCCGACACCGGCACGTACACCAGCGGCGCCAACGGGCCCGTCGTCGCGACCGCCCGCCGCACCGCGTCGATATCGATCACGCGCGCGATGGCTGTCAAGTAGAACATCGCGAATAGGAAACCGAGCAGCAACACCAGTTTGACGATGTGGCGGCGACGCGAGTTGGGGACTACTTCGTCACTGTGGACCATGGTGTCTGCGTAGCCGCTAGGTGGCCCGCAGCCGAAGCGCCAACCCACTGGCCCGCACTGCGCGCCGCTCGATGGCGGCACGAACCGTGGCCTCGCCGCCGACTACCCGCACCTTCTTCTTGGCGCGCGTGACCGCGGTGTAGAACAGCTCCCGGGTGAGCAGCCGCGAATCCTCCTGCGGCATCAGCACAGTCACCTCGTCGGCCTGGCTACCCTGGCTCTTGTGAATGGTCATGGCATGCAGAGTCTCGACGTCCGACAGCCTGCTGCTTGCGAAGTCGAGCAAACCGCCGGCGCCGGCGATGACGGCCCGTAGCTGGCCCTCGCTGTTCAGCACCGTCACCCCGATGTCGCCGTTGTACACGCCGAGCCCATAGTCATTGGCGGTGACGAGCACCGGCCGGCCGGGATACCACGACGACCAGATCGACTCGCCCGTCGCCTCGGCCAGCCAGCGTTCGACCTGACGGTTCCAGTGCGCGATCCCGAACGGCCCGCGCCGATGCGCACACAACAACCGATGCTCGTCAAGGGTCCGCAGCGCCGCCCGTGCATCGCCGAGCACGGCAGCCTGGCGCAACCGAACCGCGTGTGGCACCAGCACATTTCGCAGCCGCTCAGGAGCGTCGTCGGTGGCCAGCCACTCGATGTGATCCCCGCCCGCCCGGAGCACATCGATGGCGAGGTCGGCGTCACCCGACCGGATCGCCGACGCGAGCGCACCGATCGATTCACCGAACCGGTGCGATGTCTGCAACGCCGCCAGCGCGTGGTCGCGCGGGCCGAGCCCGTCGACCAGGTCGGCCAGTACCGCACCGGCTTCCACCGAGGCCAACTGATCCGGGTCACCCACCAGCAGCAGCCGCGCCTGCGGGCGCACCGACTCCAGCAGGCGCGCCATCATCGTCAGCGACACCATCGAGGTCTCGTCGACGACGATCACATCGTGGGGCAACCGGTTGCCGCGGTGATGCCGGAAACGCGACGAGGTATCGGGACGGCTACCCAACAGGCGGTGCAAGGTGGTTGCCCGCAGGCCCGAGACGCGTTGCCGGTCAGCAGCATCCAACTTGTCGATCTCCAGTTGCACCGCCTCGTTGAGCCGGGCGGCCGCCTTGCCCGTCGGTGCCGACAGAGCGATGCGCAGCCGCGGCCTGCCGTCCCGCTCCGCCTGTTCGGCGAACAGCGCCAGCAACCGGGCCACCGTGGTCGTCTTTCCCGTCCCCGGTCCTCCGGTGAGGACCGTGAGGCGCTGCCCGAGGGCAATGCGTGCGGCCGCCCGCTGTTCTTCGTAGCCGGACGGGAACAACCGCTCAATGCCGGGCGGATGTTGCGAACTGCGTGCGGCCAGCAGGGCAGTGAAGTCCTGGGCGACCTGCTGTTCCTCGCGCCAGTATCTGTCCAGATACAACAGACGGTCGTCGTAAACCCGTAGCGCCGTCGGACTTTGGGTCAGCGGGCTGGCCAGCACGGCCGCGATCATGTCGACTGCACTGGGCCAAGGCAGGTCGGGGACGCCCACCTGGGCTTCGACCGACGTCAGGTCGACACACACCGAGCCACCGCGCAGCGCCCGGACCGCCAACGCGATCGCCAGCGCGACGGACGGATTGGTTTCCCCCGACATCGTCGTGAGCCGTTGCGCCACATGGACATCCGCGGATTCGATGACGCCGGCGTCGTTGAAGGTGCGCAGCAGGCCGGTCGCGCTGACAGCCTGCCGACGGTCGGTGGGGTCGAGAATTTCCGACGGATTCGTCATGCCATCACCCTGCGTGCATCCAGCAGCTCGGACAACGCCGTCACCAGCGAAGCCGACGGCGCCCAACTGAACACCCCAGCCGGATGGCCGTCCATCACCGGCGTGGCGGGGCCACACATCCCGCGCACAAACAGATACAGCACGCCACCGAGATGCCGCTGCGGATCGTATCCCGGTTGCCGCCAGCGCAGAAACCGGTGCAGCACAACGCTGTACAGCAATGCCTGCAGCGGGTAATCGGAATGCAGCATTGCCGCGGCCATGCGCGTCGGCGTGTAGTCCGCGGCGGTCAGCGGTCGGTCCGGATCGCCCAACCAATTGGTTTTATAGTCGACGATCAGGTAGCGATGCCCCCCGCCGGCGGGGATGCGCAGCACGGCATCGATCGAACCACTCAGATATCCGCGCAGTGACTGCCCGCCCAGCGCTTCACCGCTGAGCCTGTCGGCATAGGAGGCCAGCGGATCATCGGCAGGAAGATGCGACCGCAGCAGCAGTCCGACATCGGAGAGCCGGATATCAGTCGCGGTGCCGCGACCATCGCCACCGGCCAGCGGAAACTCGAAATCCAACTCTCGCAACCGATCCGGCAGACCAATCTGCCGCAGCGTCAAACCGTCGGCCAGCGGACCCAGCGCAGTGTCATGCATCGGGACCAGGGCCGCAGCCAATTCACCGGTGGGCACCTCCACCGGCCACCACACCGAGTGCGTCTGGATCTGTGCCTCGAGCTCACCGGCGAGGTCGACCGCCAACGGATCGCTGGTTTCCAAGACCGCGTGCACCAGCGTGCCGAACCTGGCACCGGTGGGCAGCGCACCCATGGGTGAGGGCACCTCCGATGCGGGTGCCGCAGCAACGAGGGGGATGTCACCGGCTTCGTCATCGAGCTCGGTGGTCTCCGGTTCACTGCTCACACCCGTGGCTGCCGTCTTCTCGGCGACCCGGATGAGCCCCGAGTAAGAGGTACGCCGCCACGCGGTGTCGATCGGGCGATGAAAGTGCCGGATCCCAAGATCCGACGGCGGCGCCGGTTCGGACATCGTTGGGACCGAGGCGATCACGGATTCCTCCACGACCGGCCCGCCCGCGGTCTCCCATTCCTGCAGGCGGGCCCAGGCATCCTCGTCGCTGATCTTCGCGGGCGTGCAACGGTCCGGAACCACCGTTTCTCCGGGCCGCCGCCCGCGCAACAGCCGCGACAGACCACCGTTGGGTTCGTCGAACGCCGGCGACCACCAGGCCACCACCTGCGATTGGGCTCGGGTCATCGCGACGTAGGTCAACCGGCTGTCGTCGTTGGCAGCTTCCTTGCTGCCCAGCTGTTCGACGACGGGAAAATCCGGGCTGTCCCTGCCACCGACATGCAGACAGCGCACACCCTGGTCGTGGAACAACACCAGGTCGCGTTCCCGGATATTGCGATTGAACGCGAACGGCAGATACACCACCGGGTACTGCAGACCCTTGCTCACCCACACCGTCATGATCTGGACGGCGGCGGCATCGCTGTCGATCCGGCGTTTGCGTTCGCTGGCACCACCCCGCTCGTCACGCTGGTCGCGCAGCCAGTCCCGCAGTGCGGGCAGCGAATAGCGCTCGCGGTGGGCAATCTCCTGCAACAGTTGGGTCACGTGCGCCAGGTCGGTCATGTGCCGCTCACCACCATGCCACGACAGCACGCGGTCGCTCATGCCGTTGCGCTGCGCGGCCTCGAAGATCGCGGCGACGCCGCGCTCCCGTGCGTGGTCCGTCCACTCCCGCAGGGTGTCGGCCACCCGGTCGGTCAGCGCATCACCACCGGCAGCGAGATCGGCTGCCGTGTGACCGAAGAACATCGTCGCAGCGGCAGCGCGGACCACGCCGGGGCGGTGCGGCTGATCGAACGCCTCCAACAGGGACAACCAGTCGTCGGCGGCCGCCGAGCTGAACACGTCCGAGTCACCGGTGTACACCGCCTGGATGCCTGCCTCGGTCAGTGCGCGGTGACAGGCGCGGGCGTCCTTGTGCGTCTCGACAATCACCGCGACGTCGCGGGCCGCGATCGGCCGACCGTCATAGGTCGCCCCGCTCGCCAACAGCGCGCCGATGTCAGCGGCCAGATCGCGGCCGATGTGTTCCCGCAGGACGTCGATCGGCAGGTTCTGAACACCGCTGCGGCCCAGCGTGTTCCGTTGTACGACCCGAAGCCGGAACGGATCGTTCCTGGGGGCCCCGGCCAGACGGTGGCCCTGGTGATACGCCTGCACCTCGTGGACCACGATGGCGGGGTCACCGAGTTCGGCACCACCCAACACGGCCTGCAGGCGATCGACGAGCGCCCGGTCGCTGCGCCAGTTGGTGGCCAGCGTCCGTCTGTCGCCCGCCGTCCGTGCCGCACGAAGATAGGTGACGATGTCACCGCCACGGAAGGCGTAGATCGCCTGTTTCGGGTCGCCGATCAGGATCAGCGTGGACCGCCCGCTGAATGCACGTTCGAGTACCTGCCACTGCACCGGATCGGTGTCCTGGAACTCGTCGACCATGACGATGGGCCAGCGTTGGTGCATGCGGGCGCGGGCCGGTGACTCCTCGGCGTCCAGCGCCTCGGCCAACCGGCTGAGCAGGTCGTCGTAGCCGAGTATGCCGCGCCGCCGTTTGCGCTTCTCCAATTCGGCCAGCACATCTTTCGCGAAATCCACCCGCGATGCGGCCGGAGTGCCCGGCTGCGGGTCGAGCGGACGAAGCTGCGTGCACGGGTTGTTGACCACGTTGCGCGCAATGCGCAGTGCGTCGGAATAGGTCAGTGCGGGAGCATCGCGCACCCGACCGAAATGCGCCAGGTAGAGATCGTCGACGATCTCGGTGACCAGTTCGTCGAGGTCTTCGACCAGCGTGACACCCGCATCGGTATCGCCGGCTACCCCGAGCGATTTCAGTACCAGCTGGCAGAACTGATGGATGGTGGCGATGGTCGCTGCATCGAAGCCGGCCAGCGCGTCGCGCAGCCGTTGCTGGCGCTCGCGGCGCTCCTCCTCGCTGCCCTGCACCAGGTGTTGCACCAGTTCGTTGTCGCCGGCCGCCGGATCGTCGAAGGCCCGCAGCGCATCAACGATCTGGCAGCGAACGCGCTCGCGAAGTTCCAGGCTGGCCGCCCGGCCGAACGTGACAAGCAACATCTCATCGAGGGTGGCCCGGCCCTCGGCCAGATAGCGGGTGACCAAGCCGGCCAGCGCGAACGTCTTGCCGGTGCCGGCGCTGGCTTCCAGCACGGTGGTGGATCGCTCAGCGGGCAGCGGGCCCAAGAGATCGAATGCCTGCATCACCCCGGCGGCCTTTCCGCGCGCAGCATGGGCAGCCACACGCGAGCGGCGAAGGCGCCCAGGCGGTTGTCCTCGGCACCGCATTCCTCACCGGGCCGCAACGGTTGCATCAGCCGGGTCAGCGGCGCGTTCCTGCCCCAGGCTTGCACCTGAGCCGGCTCGTCCACCTCGTACTTCCACCGGTACCGGGCCGCTGTCACCGGGTCTTCGCGACTGAGACGGGCCGCCGCCCACGCGTAGGAAGTCTTGACCGGCAACGGAATCGGCTCCCGGCGCCCGGCATCGTAGATCGCGACCAGCTCCCGTAGCACCTCGACGGGCGCCACCTCCTGCGGGCGCCCCAAGCCCTCCTCCCGCGGGGTCGTCCCGCGCTTCGGCCGGCCGATGCACACCGCCGACCAGTCCCGGTCCGGTGCGTGAGCGAGCAGGGCCAACAACAGGATCCACGACTCGATCAGGTGCTTGCCACCGATTTTGGAATACCTCACCGGCACCAGCCGATCGCCGAACACCTGCGGCACCGTGCCGGTCAGGCGCCGGGAGCCGAGGTCGACGTCGATGTCGTAGGCCCTCGCGTCGCCGCGACGATAGCCGCGTGCTGCATCGGCCAGCAATGCCGCCTGGCCGCGGATCTCGGTCACCTTGCGCCAGCCGAGTTGCCCGGGCGGCAGGGTGCCGCGACGCCACTCCGCATTGCGCGCCTCGTCCGGTTCCATGCCGCCCAGGATGTCGTTCAGCATCCGGTCGCCGACCGTCCATGCCTCGAGATCGTCGATATCGACCGGCATCGCGTCCTGGACGCCGTCGACGTCCCACGGCAGCGTGTACACGAGCGCGCGGAAAAATCCTTTGACCGGATCTTTGAAGAAGTCGACCAGATCGGCCAGGACGACGTCAGCGGGTGGGGGTTGAGGCAGCGGTCCGTCGATGAACTTCGGTTGCGGGCCCCGTATTCCGGCGGCCGACCGGGCCGCCCGCAGCACGGTCGGATCGAAGCTGAACGGCACCCCGGCCACCAGTCGGCCCGGTTGCACATTGCGGACATCGAAGGGCTGCAGAGGATGTTCGACCACTATCCGAGAGCGGACCGGCGCGCTGGTCGTCATATCCAGGGTGTCGAGCAGTTCTGCCAGCGGCACCGCGGGCGGTCGGCGTTGACCCGAGTGTTCGTTGGCGCCGGTGTAGGTGATGACCAGATGGCTGGTCGCCGCGCCGATGGCATCGAGCAGCAGTTGACGGTCCTCGGAACGGATGTCGCGTTCGCCGGTCAACGGGCGGCGAGCCAGGACGTCGTCGCCGTCTACGACACCGAGTCGGGGGAACACGCCGTCATCCAGACCGACCAGGCAGATCACCCGGTGGGGGACCGAACGCATCGGCACCATGGTGCACACGGTCAGGGTGCCGGTCCGGAAGTTGGCGCGGGTGGGACGCCCGGCCAGGTGACGCTGCAGCAGTGCGCGGATGTCGGTGAGTTGCAGCGAGGTCTCCGACCGGTCGCCCGCGGTGCGAAGCACGTCGGCGAATTCGCTCTGCATCTGGTTGGTCTGCCAGGCGTCAGCATCCTCGGTGCGGGTCAGCAACGCTATGCCGCCGGACAGGGCGGCCAACCACTCCCGCAGTGGCCGGGTGCCGGTCAGCGAGTCGACCACGCGCTGCAACCGATCGATGAACTCGGCGAACTTGCCGACCAGTTCGGTGCGGTTGCTGCCGACATCGTCCAGCGGCAGCGTCGAATCGATCCAGGCGCGCGAAGCCTCGGACATCGCGACACCAGCCAGGATCCGGTCGACGCCGAACCGCCAAGTGTTGTGCACGAAGTCGACGCCGAACGGTCGGCGATGCTCCTGATCGAAACCCCACCGGATGTTGGACTGCCGCACCCAGCCGGTGATGTCCTCCAGATCGTCGTCGCCGAACCCGAACCGGGCGCGCACCGGAGCGGCCTGGGCGAGATTGAGGACCTCGCTGGCGGTGGCCCGGCCCCCGGCCAACGACAGCAATTCCGATGCGACGCCGAGCAGCGGATTCGTCTGCAGCAGAGAGCGGTCGGCGAGACGCACCCGCAGGCGGTGCGCGGGATGCAGATTGTCGACCACGTCACCGAGGCCGAAATCCGCGACGATCAACGGCGCATACGTCTCGATGTCAGGACACATCACCAGGATGTCGCGCGGCTCCAGCGTCGGGTCCTCAGCGAGCAGCCCGAGCAGCACCTCGCGCAACACGTCGATCTGGCGGGCCGGGCCGTGGCAGCTGTGCACCTGAACCGAGCGGTCGTCGTCGGCCAGCGTGCGACCTACCGGCCGGACAGCATTGGCGGCCAGATCGGCCTGTAGCCAACCGAGCAGCGTGGCCGGCCGGTCGGGACCGCTCAGCGCCTCATCGGTGGCGGGGTGTTCAGGCAGCCCGCGTTGCAGCTCGCGCTGATCCCGACCCAAGGTCGCCAGCAACGGGTGGCCGACCGTGCGGTGGCTGGTGTCCGCGCGCCGCGGTATCGCACCGTGCCGGCCGGCGAGGGACCGCCACAGCTCATCGCTGGGGTGTGGCAGCCACAGGTGCAGCTCGTGATGGGTGGCGACCGCCTCCAACAGTTCGATGTCGGTGCACGCCAGCCGGGTGTGCCCGAACAGAGACAACCGGGCTGGTAGATCGGCGGGACCGCCGTGCAGGCGAGCAAGCGTTGTGGCGTGCCGGACGTGCGGCGGATCGGCGGGAATGATCGCCACCAGGGCCCGCCACAGCTCGGGCTGCCAGGACAGATCATTCTCGAGGTCACCCACATCGCCGTCCAGCCAGTCGACGAGCAGACCGGGACGTTGCCGGGCGTAAGACGCGAAAAGCCCGGCCAGCCGGCGGGCGACCCCGTACCGGCGCCCCCGGCGCAACTCGGCCTCGTCGCCAACGTCGAAGTGACCCAGATGCTTTGCCAGAGTGCGACACCACGGCTGGTCCAGCGAGCAGTCGATCACCTGCAGGAGCGGCCAGGTCATCGCCTCCGGCGACCACGGGTCGCCGTCGGTGGTGCCGGTGAGTTCAGCGATCAGTGAAGCCGGGCTGCGGAAAGCGACCCCGGCGCACACGCCGTCGCCGCGATCCGGCCCCGCGCCCAACCGGTGGGACAGACGCTGACTCAACCAGCGTTCGACGCCGCGGGCCGGTACCAACACCAGGTCCTGGGCGAACGGGTCCGGCGGCGGCACAGTCAGCAGGGTGCCGAGACCGTCAGCAAGCAGATCGGTCCGTTCAGCCCGGTGAAGATGAAGCGCCATCGCGGGCCACCATAGACCGCCGCTGCGGCACTGCATGGTCGCGACCCGCTGCGCCCGGCTTCGCCGCGCTTGCGATCGCTCCGCGCTATCTGGTCGCGACCCGCTGCGCGCGGCTTCGCCGCGCTTGCGATCGCTCCGCGCTATCTGGTCGCGACCCGCTGCGCCCAGCTTCGCCGCGCTTGCGATCGCTGGGGGCGGCTCGCGTGGCAGCATGAGGTCATGGAGACCTGGGACGCCATCTGCGCGCGGCGAAATGTTCGTCAGTACACGAACGAGCCGGTGTCCGACACCGACCTGGACCGCATCGCCGAGGCCGGGTGGCGGGCCCCGTCGGCCAAGAACCGGCAGCCGTGGGACTTCGTCATCGTCACCGAACGCGCTGTGCTGCAAGAACTTTCGACCGTGTGGATGGGTGCCGGTCACATCGCATCGGCCGCGGCCCCCATCGTGCTCGTGGTGCCGGTTCCGCCGGACGAGCGCAGAAAAGTCATCGACCAGTACGACATGGGCCAGGCGACCATGGCGATGATGCTCGCGGCTACCGACCTGGGTATCGGCACCGGGCATTCATCGGTGGGGGACCAGGACAAAGCGCGGGCGATCCTGGGCGTTCCGGACGATCACCTCGTGGCGTTCATGCTCGGCATCGGATACCCCGCCGACCGGCCGCTGCGGCCCATCCGCAAACCGGACCGACGGCCGTTCGACGAGGTTGTCCATCGTGGCCGCTGGTGAGGCGACGGACCCGCAGCCGCGGACTCGGTCGCGCAGCACGACCGTCTGGAACGTCATCGGTTATCTGCTCTACGCCGCGATGGTGGCCGCCGGCCTGGTAGCCGTCTGGATCTCACTGTTCTTCGCTATGGCCACCGACGGCTGCCACGATTCTGCCTGCGACGCCAGCTACCACGTGTACCCGGCGATGCTGACCATGTGGATCGGAGTTCCCGTCGCACTACTGCTCACGCTGGTGGTCATGCTGGTGCAGTCGATCCGAGGCAAGATCGTGGTGGTCTGGCCGCTGCTCGGATTGCTGGCGCTGGGCGGCGTTTACCTGATGTCGCTGAAAATTTTGCACTGACCGGTCCCACGACCGGACATCGATACGGGCATGCTGGGGCCATGGACCGAAACGAGATCACCGAGCAGATCGTGATTGCCCGCCTGGCCAAAGGGGTGAGCTGGCAGCAGCTGGCCGACGCCATCGACAGACCGCTGCTGTGGACCACGTCGGCGCTGCTCGGTCAGCACCCCGTCCCGGCCGAACAGGGCAAAATCCTGGTCGAGATGCTGGGACTGGACGCGTCGGCCATACCGGTGCTGGCGGCACCCCCGATGCGCGGCGGACTGCCCACCGCCGTGCCGACCGATCCCACCATCTACCGCTTCTACGAAGCGCTTCAGGTCTACGGCGGCGCGCTGAAAGAGATCATTCACGAGCAGTTCGGCGACGGCATCATGAGCGCGATCAACTTCAGTGTCGACCTGCAGAAGAAGCCGCACCCGTCAGGTGACCGGGTGGTGGTGACGTTCGATGGGAAATTCCTTCCCTACCAATGGACTTCGGCGCACGATTGACATGGCCAACGAGAAGGTGGCCGACCAGCGGCCCAAGGCGGCGCGTCGCAAGCCCGTCGACCTGGTGTTGTCCGGTGGCGGCGTCAAAGGCGTCGGACTGGTCGGGGCCGTGGTCGCCCTGATGGACGCCGGATACGCGGTCAAACGGGTCTCCGGCGTCTCCGCCGGTTCGCTGGTCGGATCGATCCTGGCCGCTTCGTCCGTCGGCGACACACTGACCACCGACCAGCTCAAGGAGATCGCACTCACTCTGCCGTATCAGAAATTCCGCGACAGCGGACCGGTCGGGCATCTGCCGGTGGTCGGTCAGGCCTGGGGATTGCTACGCGAAAGTGGTTTGTATCGCGGCGATTTCGCGCATCAGTGGATCCGCAGCGAGCTGAAGAACCTGGGTGTGACGACGTTCGGCGACCTCGCCTTGACCGACCGGCAGATCAGTGCCGAGCGCCGCTACCGACTGGTCGTGACCGTCACCGACATCACCACCGGGCAGTTGGTGCGGCTGCCCTGGGACTACGAACGGCTGTACGGACTGGATCCCGACGAGCAACTGGTCGCCGACGCGGTGCGCGCGTCGATGTCGATTCCGTTCTACTTCCGCCCGGTCACGCTGACGAGCGCTGCCGGAGTCACCTCGACCCTGGTGGACGGCGGTGTGCTGTCGAACTTTCCGATCGACTCTTTCGACCGGCTCGACTGCAAGGCCCCGCGCTGGCCCACCTTCGGCGTCACGGTGGTGCCCAATCTGCCCGAAGGCAACGACCAGATGATTCCGGGCGTGAGCGCGTTGCGTCTACTGGGACCACCGTCGGTGTTGCTCGAGCAGTTGATCACCACCATGTTCGTCGGTCATGACCAGACCTACCTGAACCAGCCCTGGGTCAGTGCCCGCGCGATCCGCGTCGACTCGACCGCGGTCAACTTCCTGGACTTCGGCATCTCACGCCAGGACGCTGAAGCGTTGTACGACAAGGGATATCAGGCGGCCGAGAGGTTCCTGTCCACGTGGAACTGGGTGGAATACCTCGAAAAATTCCGGCAGTACCAGTAACGGGCGACCTACAGGCCGAATTCCTTTTCGATCCCGTCGATGCCGGCCCGGATCGCCTTGAGCGCGTCGGCCCGCGCGCGCAACTTGGTCGCGGCGTGCGCCGACTGGTGCAAGTGGGCGAACTCGTGTGCGGCTTCCTCGGCACGCGCGACCACCATGTCCGGCAACGCCATCTCGTCGATGAACCCGGCGGCCAGGGCCGTCTCCCCGAAGAACGTCTTGGCCAGGCCGGTGGCCTGCTGGTAAGCCGACCGGGTCAACCGAAGCTGCAGGACCTCCAGGGCCGCCCAGGGGATCACCATGCCGATAGCGACCTCATTGGCCTGAATGTTGTACGCGTGCGCGGCGATGCGGTGGTCACCGGAGCACAGCAGAAATGCGCCCATCGCGATCGCCGGACCGGTGCACGCCATCACCACCGGCTTGGGATAGGACAACAGCCGATACGACAATTCGAAGCCGCCGCGCAGCATGTCGATCGCTGGCTGCGCCTCGCCGGAGGTCAGCACCTTCAGGTCGAAACCGCCGCTGAACACCCGCTCGTTGCCGGTGATCACCAGGGCTTTGACGTTGTCGCTGTCGGCCTGGTCGATCGCGTCGTTGAGCGCCTGCTGCATGGTGGGACCCAGCGCGTTGACCTTGCCGTCGTCCATCCGGATGACCCCGATGCTCTCATCATGGGTGTAGACGACCGGACCGCTCATGGGTGACTCCTTCGCTGGGGCAACGGAGTCGATTGTTACACGCGTTGACTGCGGTGCTTGCCCAGCTCGTTCTCTGCGTCACCCCAGCGCAGGCTGACGTCTGTCGGCTCATCGAGCTGCCGGGTCCGCCACCTGTCCTGGGTCTCCTGCACGGCGCGGTTGATCCGATCGATCTCCCCGCGGAACACCTCGGGCCGCGTTTCCTTGCTCGCGTAGTGGAAGTACGTCAGCAAGGTGCGCAGCAACTCGAGCTTCTGCTTCTCCCGCTTCGCCAAGTCGTGTGTGGTCATCAATTCGATGCGCTGCACCGGCGGCAGGGCGTCCCAGTCCAGCACCACCCTGGTCTGCAGCGCGCGACGCGGGCGCTGCCAGAACTTCCAGCCACGTGGCTGCTCCGGCCGGTCGTAGTAGACCACCGTTCCTTCGAAGCGGGATTCGACACCATGGCCGATCTCGGCGCGGTCGAGCGCTGAATCCCACACCATCCGCCACTCCTGGCCGGGAGCCAGGGTAGGCAGTTCGCGCGGCAGCTGGAGCTCCACCACGTCGGCGTAGCCGTCGGAGGCATTCTCGTATTCCGCGACGGTGGGCGGGTTGGGGAAGTTGAACCGGATGTCGTACGCGGCGGTGCGCCCGAAGTTGCGCACCACCAACTCGATGACATGCCAGTCCGCGACATGCGGCTCCATCAGCATGGCGACATAGGGCCGGGTCTTTTCGGCGGCCAGCGCGCGATTGCGCTGCAGTTGCCGGTGGGTGAAGATCAGCGCGACGACGCCGAGCGCCAGGGCCGCCCAGGCAGCCCACGCCAACCAGGTACTGGACTCCACGTTCTCGAACCCGTGCCAGCTTCCTTGGACCCAACCCATGGAACCCGCCCTTCGCTCACCGGATGTAGCTGTGATGATCGTAGAGGGGCTTGCTGTGTATTGCTGCCAGACGTATCGACCGAGCGCAGAAGATTGTCCGTGTTCGCCGCTCGGCGCTCAGCCGCCCATCAACATGCGCCATTGATCCAGGTTGGCGGGCCGGTACACGTAGTTGGTGCGTTTGACCGTCGACAGCGATGCGCTGGGGTCGGCCGCGTACCAGTGCCCGGGAAACACCGTCGGGTCACCGGGCAGGCCGGCGAGTTGCTGCAGGCTGCGATACATCTCGTCGGAATCGCCGCCGGGGAAGTCGGTGCGACCGCACCCGTCCAGGAACAACGTGTCGCCGGCGACCAGCCGTCCGTCGAGCAGGAAGCACTGGCTGCCCGGGGTGTGTCCGGGCGTGTGCAACAGTTCGATGTCGATGTCGCCGACGCTGATCTTGTCGCGGTGCTCGTGCGTGGTCAGATCGCTCATCGGGATTCCGGTGATCCGCGAGACCCACACCGCCTCGTGGGTGTTGACGTGCACCGGCACGCTCACCCGCTCCAGTAACTCCGCCAGCCCTTTGAGTTCAAACCCCATCATGGAGCCGCCGACGTGGTCCGGGTGGTGATGCGTCACCAGGACACCGGACAGCTGCAGGCCGTCCGCTTCCAGCGCGTCGACCAGGTCGCCGGCGGCATACGCCGGGTCCACCACCACGCAGTCGCCCGTCTGGCGGTCGCCGATCAGGTAGGCGAAATTTCGCATCTGAGCCGCGATGGGGTCGCCGGCGGCAAAGTCGCGACCGGAGAGTAACTGGCGAAAATAAAGACGGTCCGAATCTGGCACGTCACCAGAGTATGGGGAGCGGGCAAGCGCGCTGAGTGCGGTGGCGGTCGCACCCGGCCGGGGGTCGCGGCCGGCGCTGTCCCAGCCCGGCGGTTTGGAGACGCTGTGGGCCAGGTTGTACCCTCTTTTAGGCCCTTGAGAGCGCACCGCACGACTGGTCGCTACGGGTGAACGGCCCCCTTAGCTCAGTCGGTAGAGCGTTTCCATGGTAAGGAAAAGGTCAACGGTTCGATTCCGTTAGGGGGCTCGGCGGACGCCGAGCAAGGCGGACGGCACGTACCAGAGGCGATGTAGCTCAGTCGGTTAGAGCGAACGACTCATAATCGTTAGGTCGCCGGTTCGAGTCCGGCCATCGCTACAAGACAACATTGGCACTTCGAGAGAGACCTGAGAGAACAAAGTCATGGCTTCCAGTACCGACGTCCGGCCCAAGATCACTTTGGCGTGCGAAGTGTGCAAGCACCGTAACTACATCACCAAGAAGAACCGCCGTAACGATCCGGACCGGTTGGAGCTGAAGAAGTTCTGCCCGAATTGCGGCAAGCATCAGGGGCACCGCGAGACGCGTTGACGCGTGCGGGGAATTTTCACACTGATCCGGAAGATTTAGGTAGGTTCAAGAGCCGTGCCCTTGAGCGCAGACATCGTCGGGATGCACTATCGCTACCCCGACCATTACGTGGTCGAGCGGGAGAAGATTCGCGAATACGCCAGCGCCGTCCAAAACGACGACCCGGTGTTCTTCGGTGAAGACGCGGCGGCCGAGTTGGGTTACTCCGGCCTGGCGGCTCCGCTGACGTTCATCTGTGTGTTTGGATACAAGGCGCAATCGGCATTCTTCGACCACGCCAACATCGCGATTTCGGACGAGAAGATCGTCCAGATCGACCAGATCCTGAAATTCCAGAAGCCGATTGTGGCGGGCGACACGCTGTACTGCGACGTGTACGTAGATTCGGTGCGTGAGTCGCACGGCACTCAGATCATCGTGACCAAGAACATCATCACCAACGACGCCGGCGAGACAGTGCAAGAGACCTACACAACCCTGGCCGGCCGCGCCGGTCAGGACGGAGAAGAGGGATTTTCTGATGGCTCTGCGTGAGTTCAGTTCGGTGCAGGTGGGTGACCAGCTCCCAGAGCGGATCTACCCGCTGACCCGCCAGGATCTGGTCAACTATGCCGGTGTCTCGGGTGACCTCAACCCGATTCACTGGGACGACGAGATCGCCAAGATGGTCGGGTTGGACACCGCGATCGCGCACGGCATGCTGACGATGGGCATCGGCGGCGGTTACGTCACGTCGTGGGTGGGAGATCCCGGTGCGGTTACCGAGTACAACGTGCGGTTCACCGCCATCGTCCCGGTTCCCAACGACGGCAAGGGCGCTGAGCTGGTGTTCAGCGGCCGGGTGAAGTCCGTCGACCCCGAGAGCAAGTCGGTGACCATCGCGCTGACCGCCACCACCGGTGGCAAGAAGATCTTCGGCCGGGCCATCGCCTCGGCGAAACTGGCGTAGCGGATGGCCCTCAAGACCGACATTCGTGGGATGACGTTCGAGTACCCCGACTACTTCGAGGTGGGCCGCGAGCAGGTTCGGCAGTTCGCACGGTCGACGAAGTGCGACACCCGGGCCAATTTCGACGAGGACGCGGCCGCCGAGCTCGGCTACGACGCGATTCTGGCCCCGCTGACCTTCGTATCGATCCTGGCGAAACTGATCCAGGACGATTTCTTCCGCAACGTCGACGTGGGTTTTGAGACGATGCAGATCGTGCAGGTCGACCAGAGATTCGTCTACCACAAGCAGATCAAGGTCGGCGACAAGCTGTACGGCAGCCTGCGCGTCGAATCCGTCAACGAACGTTTCGGTGCCGACATCGTCGTCACGAAGAACTTCTGCCACAACCAGGACGGCGACCTGGTGCTGGAGGCGTTTACGACCCTGATGGGGCACGAGGGGGACAACTCCATCCAGCTCAAGTGGGACAAGGAAACCGGGCAGGTCGTCCGGACCGCGTAATTAGTATCTGGGACCTGCGTCGATGTACACTCGGACCTCGGGTTTTCCCATCACAAGCGCGCTGTCCGTCGGTTCGCAGTACCGCACGGGGAGCGCGCGAGTTGTGTAAGCCCGTAAAGGGGCGTAGCTCAACTGGCAGAGCAGCGGTCTCCAAAACCGCAGGTTGCAGGTTCAAGTCCTGTCGCCCCTGCTGAGGCCGGCCCGGCTGGAGCGAGGAGCCGGACCGCAGGTGTGCCGTGCCATGGTGGACACTGGAACAGTGACCCGTCGAACAGGTACGGCGCGCGGAATAGTTGACGAACGAAGGAGCACGCGGTGAGCGACGAAGGCGACGTTGCCGACGACGCCGCAGGCGACGGTGGTGCCGTGGTGACCAAGGCCGCGGCGCGGCCACAGCGGCCCACGGGCAAGCGGTCCCGGGTGCGCCCGGTGGAGGCCGACGACGACGACTCGACCAAGGTGGAGCTGTCCAAAGAGCCGGCCAAGAAAGACGTGGCCAAGAAAGACTCGTCGAAGACAGCCAAGGGCAAGTCGGCTCAGCAGACCAAGGCCAAGAAGCCGAAGACCGCCACATCGGTCAACCCGTTCGTGTTCGTCTACAACTACATCAAGCAGGTTGTGGCCGAGATGCGAAAGGTCATCTGGCCCAATCGCAAGCAGATGATCACCTACACCTCGGTGGTGTTGATCTTCCTGGCCTTCATGGTTGCGCTGGTAGGCGGTACCGACCTGGGTCTGAGCAAGCTCGTGCTGCTGGTGTTCGGCTGAGAAGTAATAGAGAGGACTCAATACCGTGACTACCTTCGACGGTGACACGTCCGCGGGTGAAGCGGTCGACGTGCAAGAGGCCCCGGAAGTTGTAGAGACTCCTGCGGAAGACGTCGATCCGGCTGCCGCGCTCAAGAAAGAGCTGCGCGCCAAGCCCGGCGACTGGTACGTGATCCACTCGTACGCGGGCTACGAGAACAAGGTGAAAGCCAATCTCGAGACCCGGGTGCAGAACCTCGACGTCGGCGACTACATCTTCCAGGTGGAAGTGCCCACCGAAGAGGTCACCGAGATCAAGAATGGCCAGCGCAAGCAGGTCAACCGCAAAGTGTTGCCCGGCTACATCCTGGTGCGCATGGATCTGACCGACGACTCGTGGGCAGCGGTGCGCAACACCCCGGGCGTGACCGGGTTCGTCGGCGCGACGTCGCGTCCGTCGGCGCTCGCGCTGGACGACGTGGTGAAGTTCCTGTTGCCGCCGGGGTCGGCCAAAAAGGCCGCCAAGGGCGCGGCGAGCACCGCCGCGGCGACAGAGACCGGTGGGCTGGAACGTCCCGTTGTCGAGGTCGACTACGAAGTCGGCGAATCGGTGACAGTGATGGACGGCCCGTTCGCCACGCTGCCGGCCACCATCAACGAGGTCAACGCCGAACAGCAGAAGCTCAAGGTGCTGGTCTCCATCTTCGGCCGGGAAACGCCGGTGGAACTGACCTTCAGCCAGGTCTCCAAGATCTAGCCCGCTGGGCAGACAATTCAGGAAGGAACGAAGACAACTCATGGCCCCGAAGAAGAAGAAAGTCGTCGGGCTGATCAAGCTGCAGATCACGGCGGGTCAGGCGAATCCCGCACCCCCGGTCGGCCCCGCGCTCGGTCAGCACGGCGTCAACATCATGGAGTTCTGCAAGGCGTACAACGCCGCGACCGAGAATCAACGCGGCAACGTGATCCCGGTGGAGATCACGGTCTACGAAGACCGCAGTTTCACCTTCGCGTTGAAGACGCCGCCCGCCGCCAAGCTGCTGCTCAAGGCCGCCGGCGTGCAGAAAGGCTCGGCCGAACCGCACAAGACCAAGGTCGCCAAGGTCACCTGGGACCAGGTGCGCGAGATCGCCGAGACCAAGAAGACCGACCTCAACGCCAACGACGTCGACGCCGCGGCCAAGATCATCGCCGGCACCGCCCGGTCGATGGGTATCACGGTCGAGTAGGTACACATCAGGACGCGTGGGAGGGCCAGCTTCGGCCCGATCAACCACGAACCCAACACAGATTGGATTGACAATGAGCAAGACCAGCAAGGCATACCGCGCGGCCGCTGAAAAGGTGGACCGCAACACTCTGTACACCCCGCTGCAGGCAGCCAAGCTCGCCAAGGAGACGTCCTCGACCAAGCAGGACGCGACCGTCGAGGTGGCGATCCGGCTCGGCGTCGACCCGCGGAAGGCCGACCAGATGGTCCGCGGCACGGTCAACCTGCCGCATGGCACCGGCAAAACGGCGCGCGTCGCGGTGTTCGCGGTCGGTGAGAAGGCCGATGCGGCAGTGGCGGCGGGAGCGGACATCGTCGGCAGCGACGACCTGATCGAGAAGATCCAGGGCGGCTTCCTGGACTTCGACGCGGCGATCGCGACGCCCGACCAGATGGCGAAGGTCGGCCGCATCGCTCGGGTCCTCGGACCCCGTGGGCTGATGCCGAACCCCAAGACCGGCACTGTGACCCCCGATGTCGCCAAGGCCGTCGCCGACATCAAGGGCGGCAAGATCAACTTCCGGGTGGACAAGCAGGCCAACCTGCACTTCGTCATCGGCAAGGCGTCGTTCGACGAGAAGAAGCTGGCGGAGAACTACGGGGCCGCGCTGGACGAGGTGTTGCGGCACAAGCCGTCGTCGTCCAAGGGGCGCTACCTGAAGAAGGTCACGGTGTCGACGACGACCGGACCCGGTATCCCGGTGGACCCGTCGATCACGCGCAACTTCGCCGCGGAGGCGTAGCTCCTCCTCGCGACTGTGCATCCTGCGACGCCGCACCGGCGTGTCTCGTCGCGAGATGCACAGTCGGCGCGGGGCCGACGGCCCTCTAGGCGACCGCGCCCGGCTTCAGGTAGGTCACCAGGCTGACGTCGAGCATCTCGTCGTCGAAGTAGTGCTCACAGCCCCGCAGATACTTCATGTACCGCTCGTAGACCTCCACCGAGGTCACCTCGATGGCCTTCTCGCGGTTGGACTCCAACGTGTCGCCCCAGATGTGCAGCGTCTTGATGTAGTGCGGCCGCAGCGAAACAGGCTCGGGGACAATGAAACCGGCCTTTTCGCCGTGCTCGACCATCATCCCGGTGGACGGCAGCCGGCCGCCTGGGAAGATCTCGGTGACGATGAACTTGATAAAGCGCACCGTGTCGAAGGTGATCCGCTTCCCGCGGGCAGCCATGTCGTACGGGTGGTAGCTGACGCTGCTCTGGACGACCAGCCGGCCATCCTCGGGCATGATGTCGAAGCAACGCTTGAAGAAATCGTCGTAGTTCTCGTGACCGAAGTGCTCGAAGGCTTCGATGGACACGATCCGGTCGACGGGCTCGTTGAAGTCCTCCCAACCCTGCAGGAGCACCCGCCGGGAACGGTCGGTATCGAGTGCCTCCAGCACCTGCTGGGAACGGGCGTGCTGATTCTTGGACAACGTCAGCCCGACGACGTTGACGTCGTACTTCTCGACGGCACGCTTCATCGTGGTGCCCCAGCCGCAGCCGATGTCCAGCAGCGTCATGCCGGGCTTCAGGTCCAGCTGGTCGAGGTTCAGATCGATCTTGGCGATCTGGGCTTCCTCGAGCGAGATGTCCGGCGGCTCGAAGTAGGCGCAACTGTAGGTGCGGGTCGGGTCCTGGAACAGGCCGAAGAAGTCGTCGGAGACGTCGTAGTGCGCCTGGATGTCCTGGAAGTTGCGTTCGCGCGTCTTCGTCGGGCTAAGCGGGTTCTCGGCCATTCTGGTCTTTCTTCTCCTGGATCATCGGTAGCCGCACATGCGGGGCCTCGGGCTGAAATGCCAACCGTGCGAGCCCGTCGTGGTACGAAGTCTACTTCGCCAGGGTGAAGTGGTTGCAGTCGATATAGCCAATGCGAAATGCCTTGGCGCAGCCGGTCAGATATCTCATGTACCGGTCGTAGACCTCTTCGGACTGGATCTCGATGGCCTCGTCCCGGCGGGCCTGCAGGGCCTCACCCCAGAAGTCCAGGGTCCGGGCGAAGTCCAGCTGCAGCGACTGGATCTGAGCGACGTTGAAGCCGACCTTGGTCGCGTGCTCCTCGACCTTCTCGATCGTCGGCAGCCGGCCGCCCGGGAAGATGTCGGTGGTGATGAACTTCATGAACTTCGCCCACTCCATCGTCAACGGCATGCCACGCGCGATGATGTCCCGGGGATGCAGTCCGGTGATCACGTGGAGCAGCATGACGCCGTCGGTGGGCAGGGCCTGGTAGACGAACTTGAAGAAGTCGTCGTAGCGGTGAAAACCAAAGTGTTCCACCGCCTCGATTGTGACGATCCGGTCCACTGACTCGTCGAAGTCGGCCCAGTCGCTGAGCAGGACCCGGTGTGTGCGATTGGTGTCGACCTGGTCGAGCAGCTGCTGGCAGTAGTTGTGCTGATTCTTGGAGAGCGTGAGACCGACGACGTTGACGTCGTATTTCTCCAGCGCTCGCTTGAGCACCGGACCCCAGCCGCAACCGACGTCCAGCAGCGTCATACCCGGCTCGAGGCCCAGCTTGTCCAGCGCCAGGTCGATCTTGGCGAGCTGGGCTTCCTGCAGGTCCATGTCCTCGCGCTCGAAGTACGCACAGCTGTAGGTGCGTGTCGGATCCACGAAGAGTGCGAAAAACTCGTCGGACAAGTCGTAATGCGCCTGAACGTCGTCAGAATTGGACCGCAGACTTCCGGCGCGGGTGTACGTATCCGCCATATGTCCTCCCGTAGGACATGCCCACCCCCCCACGAGGTGGCCATCCACCGGACCCTACACGGGCGGGGGCACATCCTATGTATCTGACGTCGCCGCGAGGGCCTTTTCATCGAAATCGGGGGCGGCCAGGCATCGCTCTGGCCGCCCGCGTCACTACTTTTCCAGCGTGAACTGGTTGACGTCGATATAGCCGACCCGGAACGAGTCGGCGCAACCGGTCAGGTATTTCATGTACCGGTCGTAGACCTCTTCGGACTGGATCTCGATCGCTTCGTCCCGGCGCGACTGCAGCGCCGCGGCCCACAGGTCCAGGGTCTTTGCGTAGTGCTGTTGCAGCGACTGGCGGCGGGTCAGCGTGAAACCCGCGCGCGAGGAGTGGTCTTCGACCTTCTCGATCGACGGCAACCGTCCGCCCGGGAAGATCTCGGTCATGATGAATTTGCTGAACCGGGCCATCTCGAACGTCAGCGGCATGCCACGCTCAATCATCTGCGGTCCGGTCAGTGCGGTGATCGAGTGCAGCAGCAGCACGCCGTCGTCGGGGAGCAGTTTGTGGGCCAGCGCGAAGAAGTCGTCGTAGCGGTCGTGGCCGAAATGCTCGAATGCACCGATCGACACGATGCGGTCGACGGGTTCGTCGAACTGTTCCCAGCCCGCCAGCAGCACCCGCCGCTCGCGGGTGGTGTCCATCGCGTCGAAGGACTGCTGCACGTGCGCCGCCTGGTTCTTGGACAGCGTCAGGCCCACGACATTGACGTCGTAGTTCTCGATCGCACGGCGCATGGTGGCGCCCCAGCCGCAACCGACGTCCAGCAGGGTCATTCCGGGCCGCAGGCCCAGCTTGCCCAGTGCCAGGTCGATCTTGGCGATCTGAGCCTGTTCCAGCGTCATGTCGTCGCGCTCGAAGTAGGCGCAGCTGTAGGTCTGGGTTGGATCAAGGAACAGCCGGAAAAAATCGTCGGACAAGTCGTAATGCGCCTGCACGTCATCGAAGTGCGGCTTCAGCTGTTGAGCCATGTTTTGGTGTGCCTTTCCGGACCACATCGGGTCCCCGGTTGCATGCGAAATTGAATGTGCAACCCCCGAACATGCGAAATGCATGCTATCCGATGCAGCGCTGCATCGCTAAATTGTGACGCGTCCGACCAGCGCGAACGGCGGCGCTATTTGACCAGGGTGTATTGAGCTACATTCGACAGGCCTTTGCGGAACAGGCCCGCGCAGCCGGTGAGATAACGCATGAAGCGGTCGTAGACCTCTTGCGACTGGATAGCGATCGCCTGCTCGCGATTGGCTTCCAAATTCGCGGCCCACATATCGAGCGTTCGCGCGTAATGCGGCTGCAGGTATTGAATCTCGTCGACCGCGAATCCACTGTTCTTGGCATTGTCGATGATGTCGACTTCGCCGCACATTCCGCCGCCGGGGAAGATTTCCGTCGCCAGGAAGCGGAAGAACCGCAGATCGCTCATGGTCACGGTGATGCCGTGATCACGCCAGTACGTCTGCTCGTGGGTGAAGATGCTGTGCAGCAGCATGCGGCCGTCGTCGGGCATGATCTCGTAAGAGCGATCGAAAAACGCCGGCCAGCGCTCCTTCTTGAACGCGTCGAAGGCTTCGAAGCTGACGATTCGATCGACTTTCTCGTGGAACTCTTCCCACCCCTGCAGGCGTGCCTCGGCGCGTCGCTCAGTCGGGATCGCGGCCAGCCTTTTCTGGCTCAGCGCGGCGTGGTGCCGGCTCAAGGTGATGCCGATGACGTTGACGTCGTACTTCTCGACCGCACGGACCACCGCACCGCCCCAACCGCAACCGACGTCCAGCAGCGTCATCCCGGGTTCGAGGTTGAGCTTGTCCAATGCCAAGTCCAACTTGGCGAGTTGCGCCTCCTCGAGCGTCATGTCGTCACGCTCGAAGTACGCGCACGTGTAGACCATGTTGGGGTCGAGGAAAAGCCGGAAGAAGTCGTCGGAGATGTCGTAGGTCGCTTGGGACTCTTCGTAATACGGCTTTAGTTCGGCCATGTCAGACAACCTCCTGTTCCAACGGTAACAACCTCGCACGCGACACAAGACACGGAGAAGGAATTCATCGAACTAACCCTTGACCGTGTCGGCGGCGGCGAAATTGCTCGTGAGTTCACCGATCACTCGATCCCACAACTGCTTCGGCAAATCATGTCCCATCCCGTCGACTAACACCAATCGGGCACCGTTGATCGCCCGCGTGATGGCCCGGCCGCCCGCCGGGCGCATCAACTTGTCGGCGCGGCCATGGATCACCACGGTCGGCGCAGTGATGCGCCGGTCATAGTGCAGCAGGCTGCCGCTGCCCAGGATGGCGCTGAACTGCTGAGCGAGACCCCAGGGGTGGTAATTGCGGTCGTAGCTTTCTGCGGCATCGGCGCGGGCTTCGTCGTCGGGCGTCGGATACTTGGGACTGCCGATGATCTTGCCGACTCGAACCGTGTTGTCGATGATGACCTCGCGCGGAGACTTCGGGTCCGGTCCTTTCAGCAGTGCCAACAGCTGCCGCGGCCCCGGCGGCGGCAGCGCCCGCTGGTTGTTGCTGGAGAAGATGATGCCCAACGTCTTGGTGCGCTGCGCGTACCGCGCCGCGAACACCTGAGCGATCATCCCGCCCATCGAGGCGCCGACGATGTGCGCCTGCTCGATGTCCAGATGGTCCAACAGGGCGGCGGCGTCGTCGGCCATGTCTTCCAGCCGGTAGGCCGCCTGGCTGGGCAGACCGAGAAACGACCGGACCAGCCGCACCGGCAGGGGCTGCTGGGCGGATTGCCGTTCCGACTTGGTGGACAGGCCGACGTCGCGGTTGTCGAAGCGGATGACGCGCAGGCCCTGGTTGACCAGGCGTTCGCAGAATCCGGTCCGCCACAACAACATTTGGGCGCCCAGGCCCATGATGAGCAGCACCGGGGGATGGTCCAGCTCGCCCATGTCCTCGTAGTAGAGCTTCACATCCCCGGAGGCGGCGGTGCCGCTACGAACGTCCACGGCGCTAGACCTCGACGTCCGCGGAATGCTCGCGGCTGACCTCGACCATGAAGTTGGCGAAGTACCCGGTCAGCTGCGGATCGGACATCATCTGCCACCTCGGCGCCAGCAGCTTCATGTACCGCTCGACGTAGAGGAACTGCTTACCGATCAACACCAGCTCGCGCGGCAACTTCACGTCGTAGGCGTCGGCCAGGGCGGACAGTTGGCGGCCGATGTCGGCGTAGGACATGTCGCCCAGTGACTGCATGGTCAGCGGGGTGGCGAACTTCTCCAGGTCCTTGGCGGCCTGCGCCTCAGGTTTCACCGTGCCGACGGCGCCCATCAGCACGACGATCTTGCCCGCAGCGGCGTGGTCCTTCTTGACCAGCAGCGCGTACACCAGTTCGCGCAGCAGCCAGCGGGTGCGCGGGTCGATGCGGCCCATGATCCCGAAGTCGAAGAACACGATGCGGCCCTCATCGTCGACGTAGAGGTTGCCCGCATGCAGGTCGCCGTGGAACAGCCCGTGCCGCAGCCCGCCCTCGAACAGGCTGAACAGCAGGGCTTTGACCAGCTCGGTGCCGTCGAAGCCGGCCTTGCGGATCGCCGCGACGTTGTCGATGCGGATCCCGTGCACCCGTTCCATCGTCAACACGCGTTGGCTGGTGAAGTTCCAATGCACCTGCGGCACCCGGATGTTCTTGCCCAGCGGCGACGCGTGCAGATGCGACACCCAGGCGTCCATGGACTGGGCTTCCAGCCGGAAGTCCAGCTCTTCGGCCAGGTTGTCGGAGAAGTCGGCGACCACGTCCTGCGCCGAGAGCCGACGGCCCAGCTTGGCCAGTTCGACGGCTTGGGCGAAGCGCTGCAGGATCTGCAGGTCGGCGGCCACCCGGCGGCGGATGCCCGGCCGCTGGATCTTGACCACTACCTCCTCGCCGCTCTGCAACGTCGCGTAGTGCACCTGGGCGATCGAGGCGGACGCGAACGGTTCTTCTTCGAAGTGGGCGAACAGGTTGGCGGGCTCGTCACCGAGTTCCTCGACGAATAGTTTGTGCACCTCGTCGGTGTCGGCGGGCGGCACCCGGTCCAGCAGGCTGCGGAACTCGCGGGACAGCGACTCGCCGAACGCCCCCGGGCTCGACGCGATGATCTGGCCGAACTTCACGTACGTCGGACCCAGGTCGGCGAACGTCTGCGGAATCTGCTTGATGACCTTCTGTTGCCACGACCCTTTGCCGGGCAGGCTGGTGACCACGCGCGCAGCGGTGCGGGTGACCTGCCAACCGGTGACAGCTACCCGGGCCGCTTCGACCGGCAAGGGCACCCGGTCCAGCTTGGCCACATCGCGATGCTTGGTGGAACTCATTTGAGCAGTGTGCCAAACCTGGATGGTCAACTCTAAATTTGCGTGACCCCGCTCACGTGCTTTACGCCGGACTGGCCGGTCTGCGCCACGGCGTGATCCACGGCTTCGGTTCCCAATTCTCCAACCCGGCGATGAGTTCGTACATAGTGGCGCCGTCGATGGATTCCCGGATGATGTCGGCTTGCCCGGAGTGCCGGGCCAGCTCGTTGATCACGTGCAACAGGACCCAGCGCACCGACCAGGCGTCGATGTCTGTCGGGAACCACGGGGCGTCCCGCGGCACCGGCACCCGGGCATCGAGGTCGGCGGTCTCGGCCAGCCGCAGGGTCCGGGCATTCTGCTCGGTGAAGGCCCGCAGCAGCCCGGCCAGTGTCTCGTCCGGTCCCATCACGTACTCGGCGTGGAACTGCGCGGCTCGCACCTCGAACGGTCGGGTGTCCCGCTCCGGCTCGCCGGGTGCGGCGGCGACCCGCGCCATCCAGCTGCGCTGCATGCCGGTGGCGTGTTTGACCAGGCCGCCAATCGACAGCGCGCTGGCCGACGGCGTCGAGCGCGCCTGTTCGTCGGTGAGTCCGTAGCAGACGGCGAAGTACGCGCTCTGGTGGTAGGCGAGGTATTCACGCAGCGCGCTGCGTTCGTCGGCTACTGGTGCGGCAGGTGCAGGCATGTATCACTCCTTGTGTAGGTAGAGGTCGCGCAGGCAGGCGATTTCGGCGCCGTGATGGATCGCTTCCCGATTGATGTGCAGGACGAGTTCGAGCAGCGCGTACTCGGCGTAAGGGCCTTCGGCCGGTCCGCACGGGCGGTTCAGATCGGTAGCGGACAACGATCGCACGCCGGATATCCAGGCCGCGTAGGTCTCGTCGAGCTGGTGCAGCGCGGTGGCGGCGTCGGTGGCATAGGTCCAATGCTGATAGTCGGCCGGCGGCCCGCCGAAATGGTTGTGGTTGCGCATCGCGAAAACACCGACGATCACGTGGGCCAGCCGCCAGGCGATGGTGGTGAACGGAACCGGATCCGGTGTCGGGTAGGCGAAGTCGATCGAGCCGTCCGCGTGGACGGTCCAGCAGTCGGGTACCGGCTGCCAGAAGTACTCGTCGTCGGTCAGACCCGCCAGACGGGGACGCAGTTGGGTGCGCCAGTGCACGTCCAGTTGATCGGCCAGCTGTGCGGTCAGGTCTGCCATGTCCACCGAGTTTTCCATCCACGACGGCTGCGGGTCGCCGTAAGGTGCGGGAATGCAGGTGATTTCGGTCGGTTCGACCGAACTGTTCGTCGGTCCGTCCCAGGCGCCGTTGCAGCTCGTGCAGGTCGGGGTTGCCGTCACCGGACCAACGACGGTCTACGTCGACGGCGACGGCCTGAGTGGGTCGATGGTGGCCGAACTCGGACAACTCTTGCTCGAGATCCCGGTCAAGGTGCGCCGCCCCGTCGTCGGACAGCGACGGGCGGCACGCGTGCGGGCGGGCGACGCCGACATGCCCTTCGAGTTCGTGGTGGCCGAGCCCGGTTGGACGATGTTCATGATCAGCCATTTCCACTACGACCCGGTGTGGTGGAACACCCAGGGTGCCTACACCAGCGAATGGACCGAAGACCCGCCCGGACGCGCCCGGCAGACCAATGGTTTCGAGCTGGTGCACGCGCATCTGGAGATGGCTCGTCGCGATCCTGACTACAAGTTCGTGCTGGCCGAGGTCGACTACCTCAAGCCGTACTGGGACACCCGGCCGCAGGATCGCGCCGACCTGCGCCGGTTCCTCGCCGACGGCCGGGTCGAGGTGATGGGCGGCACCTACAACGAGCCCAACACCAACCTCACCAGTCCGGAGACGACCATCCGAAACTTCGTGCACGGCATCGGGTTTCAGCGCGATGTGCTGGGCGCGGACCCGGCCACCGCCTGGCAACTCGATGTCTTCGGCCACGATCCGCAGTTCCCGGGAATGGCTGCCGACGCCGGGCTGACCTCGAGCTCGTGGGCGCGTGGACCGCACCATCAGTGGGGTCCGGGGCAGGACGGCATGCAGCGCATGCAGTTCTCCAGCGAATTCGAGTGGATCTCGCCGTCGGGCAACGGTCTGCTCACCCACTACATGCCGGCCCACTATTCGGCGGGCTGGTGGATGGACTCGTCGACCACGGTGCAGGAGGCCGAGGAAGCCACCTACGCGCTGTTCGAGCGACTCAAGAAGGTCGCGCTGACCCGCAACGTGTTATTGCCGGTAGGCACCGACTACACCCCGCCCAACAAGTGGGTCACCGAGATTCATCGCGACTGGGCTGCCCGCTACACCTGGCCGCGCTTCGTGTGCGGGCTGCCGCGCGAATTCTTCGCCGCGGTGCGCGCCGAACTCGGCGAGCGGGGCGCAGTGGCCTCGCCTCAGACCCGCGACATGAACCCCATCTACACCGGCAAGGACGTGTCCTACATCGACACCAAACAAGCCAACCGTGCGGCGGAGAACATCGTCCTGGACGCTGAGCGCTTCGCGGTGTTCGCCGGGCTGATGACCGGTGCCGAGTACCCGCAGGCAGCGTTGTCGAAGGCATGGGTGCAGCTGGCCTACGGCGCCCACCACGACGCGATCACCGGATCGGAATCCGACCAGGTCTACCTGGACCTGCTGACCGGCTGGCGCGACGCCTGGGAGCTGGGCGGCACCGCGCGGGACAACTCGCTGCAGCTGCTGTCCGGCGCGGTGGCCCGCGACCGCGACTCGGTGGTGGTGTGGAACCCGTTGACGCAGCAGCGCAGCGACGTCGTGACCCTGCGGTTGGACGCGCCGGCTACCGGGGTGCGGGTGCTGGACTCCGATGGGATCGAGGTGCCCGCGCAGGTTGACGACGACGCGTGCTCGGTCAGCTGGCTCGCCCGGGATCTGCCGTCGCTGGGCTGGCGCACGTACCGGCTGGTTCCCGGCGACGCCGCGGGCTGGGTCCCGAAGGCGGGCCGGGAGATCGCCAACGAGCATTACCGCCTGACCGTCGACCCGCAACGCGGCGGGGCGGTGACCTCGCTGGTACACCAGGGCCGCGAACTGATCGCCGTCGGCGAAGTCGGCAACGAGCTCGCCGTCTACGACGAATACCCCGCGCACCCGACCCAGGGCGAAGGTCCCTGGCACCTGCTGCCCATGGGCCCGGTGGTCGGGTCCGCGGAAGAACCCGCGACCGTGCAGGCGTATCGCGGGCCACTGGGCCAGCGGCTGGTCGTCCAGGGTGGCATCGGCACCCTGTTGCGGTACACCCAGACCCTGACGCTGTGGCACCAGGTCGACCGTCTGGACTGCCGCACCACCATCCACGACTTCATCGGCGAGGACAGGTTGTTGCGGCTGCGCTGGCCGTGTCCGGTGCCTGGCGCGACGCCGGTCAGTGAAGTCGGGGACGCCGTCGTCGGGCGCGGATTCGCGTTGTTACATGACGGGGACCGTTCGGTGGACACCGCGCAGCACCTGTGGACGCTGGACAATCCGGCCTACGGCTGGTTCGGGTTGTCGTCAGTGGTTCGCGTGCGGATCGGGAGCACCACGCGGGCAATCTCGGTGGCCGAGGTGATCGCGCCGTCGGAAACCGTGTCGGGTCCGTTGGCTCGCGACCTGATGGTGGCGCTGGTGCGCGCCGGTGTGACGGCCACCTGCAGCGGCGCCGACCGACCCCGCTACGGCCACCTCGACGTCGACTCCAACCTGCCTGACGCCCGGATCGTGCTGGGTGGGCCGGCTGGCAACGTATTCACCGCGGCGCTGCTGGCCGAGGCCGATCCCGCCTATGCCGACGAACTCGAACGGCAACTCACCAAGACCGGCAAGGCGCGGATATGGGTACCGGCGGCGACGGACCTGACCGCGGTCTGGGTGCCTGACGCCGACCTGCGGGCCCGCCGCGCGCTGCCGGTGCTGGTGATCGCCGGACGCGACGACAAGAGCTTGGCCGCCGCGATCGCCTCGGTGGTTCGCGACCTGGCCGACGCCGAGATCGTCGTCCGCCAGCGCTGCCCGGTCGACGCCGCGACGTTTGAGGACTACACCGTCGCTGTACTGAACCGCGGGGTGCCCAGCTTCGCGGTGGACACCGAAGGCACCCTGCACACGGCGCTGATGCGGTCCTGCACGGGCTGGCCGTCGGGCATCTGGATCGACGAGCCACGCCGCACCGCGCCGGACGGTTCGAACTTCCAACTGCAGCACTGGACCCATGATTTCGACTACGCGCTGGTCTGCGGCCGCGGTGATTGGCGGCGCGCCGGGGTGCCGGTCCGCAGCGCCCAGTTCGCCAACCCGCTGATTGCGGTGGCTCCCCGCGACCAGCACGGGGCGTTGCCGCCGGTTGGGTCGCTGCTGCGGGTCGAGCCCGAGTCGGTAACGCTGGGGGCGCTCAAGGCCGCCGGGAACCCGCTGACCTCCGGCCGCGCCGAACCCGTCACATCGAGCGACGTGGCCGTGCGGCTGGTCGAATCGACCGGTGTGGCGACTCGGGTCGAGGTCAGCTCGGAACTCGGTGAGCTGCGCGCGATCCGGCACGCGAATCTGCTGGAAGTGGCGCAGCGCCGCACCGGCGCCATCCGGCTGCACGGCTATCAGGTCGCAACTGTTCGAGGTCACCTTGACGTGCCTGCCCTACCTGTCGAACCTACTGAGCTGGCTCCGCAGGCCGAGGTGGCCCAGCCGCTCTACGCCCGGTACTGGTTGCACAATCGCGGCCCGGCACCGCTGGGCGGACTACCGGCCGTCGCCCACCTGCATCCGCAGCAGCTCAGCGCCGAGGCGGGCGACACGGTGACACTTCGTCTCACCGCTGCCAGCGACTGCACCGATGCCGAACTGGGCGGCACCGTCGAGGTGCGGTGTCCCGACGGTTGGTCCGCCCAACCGGCCGAATTGCCCTTCACCCTGGGCGTCGGTGCGCACCTGGAAACCGACATCGTGCTCACCATCCCGGCGCACGCGCCGGCAGGGTTATATCCGGTCCGGGCGCAGTTGCGCCTGACCTCCGACGTGCCGTCGTGGCGGCAGGTGGTCGAGGACGTCGCCGTCCTGGCCGTGGGAACCGACGACGACGAACTCCTCCATCTGCGTGACGGTCCGACCGACATCGTGCTTTCCGCGGGACAAGCGATGCGGCTGACCGTCACGATCGGCAGCCGGGCCCGCGCCGATCTGGCGCTCGAGGCACACCTGATCAGCCCGTGGGGGACGTGGGAGTGGACCGGGCCGGCCGCGGTCGGGGCCGTCCTACCGGCCGGCGGCGCCGTCGAGCTGACCTTCGATGTGGCACCGCCCCGCTGGCAGGATCCCGGGCAGTGGTGGGCGCTGGTCCGGGTCGGCTGTGCGGGCCGGTTGGTCTATTCGCCGGCGGTCAAGGTGACGGTGACATGACCCATCACGTGGTGGCGACGGTCGGCGGCGCCGAGGTCGAGGAAGCCGAAGTCGATGCGCGCGAGGCGCGGTTGCGCAACGGACCTCGCGCTGCCGCGTTGCCGGCCGTCGGCACCAGCGAGGGCCGCCAGTTGCGGCGCTGGCTCACGCAGCTGATCGTGACCGAGCGGGTGGTTGCCGCCGAAGCGACCGCCCGTGGCCTGTCCGCCCTCGATGCCCCACCCGAGGCTGACCTGCTGCCCGACGTCACCGCCCGGCTGGAGATCGGCAGCATCGCCGCCGCGGCGCTGGCCGATCCGCCGGCGCGCGCGTTGTTCGCCGATGTCACCGCGGGTGTCGACGTCAGCGACGACGATGTCGCCGACTATCACCGGCGCAACCCGATGCGGTTCGCGCCGGCCCGCCCCGCCGGACTCGGATGGCGGACACCGGCGCTGGTCGCCCCGCCGCTCGATCAGGTGCGGCAGGCGGTCGCCGGGCATCTGCTGGGGGCTGCTCGGCGGCGCGCGTTCCGGGTCTGGCTGGACGTGCGTCGCGCCGAACTGGTGCAGCTGGCCCCCGGTTACGAGCATCCTGGCGATCCCCGCCAGCCTGACAACACCCACCGACACTGATGCTGACGCTTTGCCTGGATATCGGCGGCACCAAGATCGCAGTCGGTCTCGTTGACGACGTCGGCGCGCTGGTGCACACGGCTACCTGCCCGACGCCGGCCGGTGTCGATGAAGAACAGATCTGGGCCGCGGTCGAGGCCCTGATACGCGACGGACTGCACGTGGCGGGCGGGGTGGTGGCCGGCGTCGGGATCGCGTCGGCCGGTCCGGTGGATCTGGCCGGCGGCACGGTCAGCCCGATCAATATTCCGGCCTGGCGCGGTTTCCCACTGCAGCAACGGGTTTCAGCCGTCGTGCCCGGGGTGCGGGTACGGCTGGGCGGTGACGGCGTGTGCATGGCACTCGGTGAGCACTGGCAGGGCGCGGGACGCGGTGCCGGCTTCCTGCTGGGCATGGTGGTGTCCACCGGGGTGGGCGGGGGCCTGGTGCTCGAAGGGTTGCCCTATGACGGCCGCACCGGTAATGCCGGTCACGTCGGTCATGTGGTGGTCGACCCGAACGGTCGGGGGTGTGCCTGCGGTGGGCGCGGCTGCGTCGAGACCGTCGCGTCCGGTCCGTCGATGGTGCGTTGGGCTCGGGAAAACGGCTGGTCAGCGCCGCCGGCGGCGAGCGCCAAGGAGTTGGCCGACGCGGCCGCCACCGGAGATCCGGTGGCGCTTGCGGCATTTCAGCGGGGAGCCGCCGCGCTGGCCGCGATGATCGCCTCCGTCGGCGCGGTATGCGACCTGGACCTGGTGGTTATCGGCGGGGGAGTGGCCCGCTCCGGGCCCCTGCTGTTCGACCCGCTGCGTGCGGCGCTGGCCGAATATGCCGGATTGGACTTCCTGACCGGTCTGCGGGTGCTGCCCGCCGAACTCGGCGGAAATGCCGGGCTGGTGGGCGCGGCGCGCCTGGCCGGGCTGTAGCGAGCGGCGCGCCGCGGCAGCGTCGTGGGTCGCGCGTGGGTGCGAATTGGCTGTTCGGACCAGGCCAGGCTATGGTGGGTGCCGATCCACCGAAGACCGTCGGTCACCGAGCAATCGGTTGAAGGTCCGGGAACATCCCGGCGGCCCACGCAGGAGGACGAGGCAAGACCGCCGGCCGACGCGCCGGTGAATCCCAACGCCCCGGCCGCACCCTGCGCCGGGGCGTTAGTCGTCTGCGGTGGAACGAGACGCCGAGTCCACACACGTACAGGAGGCATGCATGGCCAGGGCTGACAAAGCCACCGCCGTCGCCGACATCGCCGAGCACTTCAAGAGTTCGAGCGCGACCGTCATCACCGAGTACCGCGGTCTGTCGGTGGCCAACCTCGCCGAGCTGCGCCGATCGCTGGGGGAGGGAACCACCTACGCGGTGGCCAAGAACACCCTCATCAAGCGCGCTGCCTCCGAGGCCGGCATCGAGGGGCTCGACGAGCTGTTCGCCGGTCCGACGGCGATCGCATTCGTCACCGGTGAGCCGGTGGATGCCGCCAAGGCACTGAAGACCTTCGCCAAGGAGCACAAGGCGCTGGTCATCAAGGGCGGTTACATGGACGGACACGCGCTGTCCGTCTCCGAGGTCGAGCGCATCGCCGACCTGGAATCCCGCGAGGTGCTGCTGGCCAAGCTGGCCGGTGCGATGAAGGGCAACCTCGCCAAGGCTGCCGGGCTGTTCAATGCGCCCGCGTCGCAGATGGCCCGCCTGCTGGCCGCTCTGCAAGAGAAGAAGGACTCCGAAGCCCCCGCAGCCGCAGCTGCGGAGACGCCCGCAGCTGCCGAGGCACCCGCCGAAGCGGCATCCGCCGAATAACTCCGACCAAACGCACAAAGTTCAGAAAGGACCCACACCATGGCAAAACTGTCCAGCGACGACCTGCTCGACGCCTTCAAGGAAATGACCCTGTTGGAGCTCTCCGACTTCGTCAAGAAGTTCGAGGAGACCTTCGAGGTCACCGCGGCCGCCCCGGTCGCCGTCGCCGCGGCCGGCCCGGCCGGTGGCGGCGCAGCCGCTGAGGCCGCCGAGGAGCAGACCGAGTTCGACGTGATCCTCGAGGCCGCCGGTGAGAAGAAGATCGGTGTCATCAAGGTGGTCCGCGAGATCGTCTCCGGCCTGGGCCTCAAGGAGGCCAAGGACCTGGTCGACGGCGCGCCCAAGCCGCTGCTGGAGAAGGTCGCCAAGGAGGCCGCCGACGAGGCCAAGGCCAAGCTCGAGGCCGCCGGCGCCAGCGTCACCGTCAAGTAGTTCCATCCGCGCAGCCCTCGGGCATCCCGGCAACGGGGTCCCGGGGGCTTCCGCGTTTATCAGCGCAGTGCAGCCAGCTGCGAGCGCTGTACCCGCTCAGCTGAATCGCCTAGGGCGACCAGCAGATTCGTGGTCATTGCGGCCAGCACGGGGACCAGTGCCGAGCCGTCGGCGCCGTAAAACCCGGCCAGCTCGAGCATCACGTAACCGTGGATGAGCGCCCAGAATTGGGCTGCCGTGGCCACCACGGACGCATCGTCGTCCGCCGGGCACGCCGTGATCCGGCCGGCGAGAATGCACCGGTGCACCGCGCGCACCACGTGGGCGAAGCTGGGTTCGTGCTGCTCGATCTCGTCGAGCGACAGCGTCAGGACGTCGCCGGTCGGCGCGTTGATGCCGTGCGCACTGGTGCTGCCGAACATCAGCCGGTACATGTGCGGGCGCTCGATCGCATACCGCCGGTAGGCGGCTCCGACGGACATCAGATCGGCCACCGGGTCGTCGGTCTCCGGCACCGCCAAGGCGGCGTCGAACTGGCGTAGACCCTCCTCGGCGACCGCGGCGATGAGTTCGCGCATCCCGCCGAAATGGGTGTACACGGCCATCGTCGAGGTGCCGGCGGCACCGGCCACCTTGCGGGTCTGCAGCGCATCGGGACCGTGCTCGTCGAGCAAGTCCACCGCGGCCTGCACCATCTGGTCGCGAACGCTGCGCTGGGTCGAAGTCATCTCGCCAAACAATATTGCCATCTCCTCGGCGGCGGCGTACCGTCCCAATAACAGCGTAATAACAATGTTATAGGAGTTCAGCGATGACGGCCACGCAGACCGCCCAAGCCGGCAACCCGTACCTGAGTGGTTTTCTGGCACCGGTGCGGGCCGAACTGACCGCAACCGACCTCGAGGTCACCGGCCACATTCCCGAGCACCTCAGCGGACGCTATCTGCGCAACGGTCCCAACCCGGTCGCCGAGGTCGACCCGACTACCTACCACTGGTTCAGCGGGGACGCGATGGTGCACGGGGTCGCGCTGCGCGACGGCAAGGCCACCTGGTACCGCAACCGCTGGGTGCGCACCCCTGCGGTGTGCGCCGCATTGGGCGAGCCGCAGCCCGCGGGGCTGGACCCGCGGGCCGGCATGCTGTCGGTGGGGCCCAACACCAACGCGTTGAGTCACGCCGGCCGGACGCTGGCCCTGGTCGAGGGTGGCGGCGCCAACTACGAGTTGACCGACGAGTTGGACACGGTCGCGCCCTGCGACTTCGACGGAACCCTCTTCGGCGGCTACACCGCCCACCCGCACCGCGATCCGGCGACCGGGGAATTGCATGCCCTGTCCTACTCCTTCACCCGCGGACGCACCGTGCAGTACTCGGTGATCGACACCAACGGACGTGCCCGTCGCACAGTGGACGTCCGAGTGGGCGGGTCGCCAATGATGCACGACTTCTCGCTGACCGAGAAGTACGTCGTGATCTACGACCTGCCCGTAACGTTCGACCCGATGCAGGTCCTGCCGGTGCGGGTGCCGCGCAGACTGACCAGGCCGGCTCGCCTGGTGGCGGAGTCGCTGCTGGGTCGCGTACGGGTACCCAACCCCGTCGCGGCGATGATCAACCGGAACCGGCAGCCCGTGCACAAGATGCCGTACCGCTGGAACGCCGACTATCCGGCGCGCATCGGCGTTCTGCCCCGCGAGGGCACCGGCCGAGACGTCCGGTGGTTCGACGTCGAGCCGTGCTACGTCTATCACCCGCTCAACGCCTACAGCGAAGACCGCGGCGGCAACGAGGTGCTGGTCCTGGACGTGGTGCGCTATGCGCGGATGTTCGATCACGACCTGCGCGGTCCCGGCGACAGCAAGCCCACCCTGGACCGCTGGACGATCAACCTGACCACCGGCGCACTCAGCACCGAGCGCCGCGACGACCGCCCGCAGGAGTTTCCCCGGATCAACGAGACCTTGCTGGGCGCCAAGCACCGGTTCGGCTACACCCTCGGTGTCGACGGCGGCTATCTCTCCGGCGGCGCCCGCGACATGTCGACGGCGGTGTACAAGCACGACTACGCAACTGGCGCCCGCGAAGTCGCCGCCCTCGATCCGGACCTGTTGATGGGGGAGATGTCCTTCGTGCCCAACCCGGCCACGTCCCCGGCAAGCCGGGTCGAGGATGACGGCGTCCTGATGGGTCTGGGCAGCCGCCGCGACACCGACACCGGCGTGCTGTTGCTGCTGGATGCGCAGACCCTGGAAACGAGGGCCACCGTGGAACTTCCGCAGCGGGTCCCCATGGGCTTCCACGGCAATTGGGCACCTTTTGAATAGGGTGTGCTGGGCGGATTGTTATTGATCCAACCCTGATGCGTAGACCGGCCGTGCGCTACAGTGACTCAAGCCACACGGGGCTGGTGGCTGAACCGCGCGTCGACGGAAGGGTCTCCCATGGGTGTCGCGATCGAGGTAAACGGGCTTACCAAGTCGTTCGGATCCTCGAGGATTTGGGAAGACGTCACGCTCACCGTCCCCGCCGGAGAGGTCAGCGTGCTGCTGGGCCCGTCGGGTACCGGCAAGTCGGTGTTCCTGAAGTCATTGATCGGCCTGCTGAAGCCGGAGCGCGGCTCGATCCTCATCGACGGCACCGACATCATCGAGTGCTCGGCCAAAGAGCTCTACGAGATCCGCACCCTGTTCGGGGTGCTGTTCCAGGACGGCGCGCTGTTCGGCTCGATGAACCTGTTCGACAACACCGCTTTCCCGCTGCGGGAGCACACCAAGAAGAAGGAAAAAGAGATCCGCGACATCGTCATGGAGAAACTGACGATGGTGGGTCTCGGCGGTGACGAGAAGAAGTTCCCGGGTGAGATCTCCGGCGGTATGCGCAAGCGTGCCGGCCTGGCGCGGGCCCTGGTGCTCGACCCGCAGATCATTCTGTGCGACGAGCCGGACTCGGGTCTGGACCCGGTCCGTACCGCCTACCTGAGCCAGCTGATCATGGACATTAACGCCCAGATCGACGCCACCATCCTGATCGTGACCCACAACATCAACATCGCCCGCACCGTGCCGGACAACATGGGCATGTTGTTCCGCAAGCACCTGGTCATGTTCGGGCCCCGCGAGGTGCTGCTGACCAGCGACGAGCCGGTGGTGCGGCAGTTCCTCAACGGTCGGCGTATCGGGCCGATCGGTATGTCGGAGGAAAAGGACGAGGCCACCATGGCCGAGGAGCAGGCCGCGCTCGACGCGGGCCAGCACGCCGGTGGTGTCGAGGACATCGAGGGAGTGCCGCCGCAGATCCAGGCGTCGCCCGGGATGCCGGAGCGCAAAGGCGTCGCCCGCCGGCAGGCCCGGGTGCGCGCCATGCTGCACACCCTGCCGAAGAACGCTCAGGAAGCGATCCTGGACGACCTCGAAGGCACCCACAAGTACACCTCGCACGAGTACTGATCCGACCGGTCGCTGCCGAGTTCTGCTGCGCAGGATTCCGGCGTGCCGCCGCGCGCCCGCCGGTCGTCGGCGATGCCCCCACCAGCGGGCACCGTGGAAAATTTCTCCACACCTCTGCACAACTTGCCGTGCCCACCTCTTGACGGAACAGCCCAAACGGGTCAATCTGTTGGGCAGCATGTGTACGCGGGATATCGCAGGTGCCAGCCAGCGCCGGTCTTCCACGGACCGCGTGCGACCGTGTGTAGTGGTGCGCATTTGAGGAATGTACTGTCCTGCGCTATTGTTGGACGTTGCGCTGGCTACTTCCTGCCCACCTCACACCCGCCACTTGACACCGTGGTCTTAGCCTGAGCCCTTTTCTGCGGCTCAGCTATTCAGTTGCGTGCGTGAGATCCGGACAGTTCGTCCGCCAGCCGAACCGATAAACATCTGCGGCGAACAGACCCGGTGGCGTCTCCTCAGGGCTCTCATAGTCGCACGAGGTGCTGGAAGGACGCATCTTGGCTGATTTCCGCCAGAGCAACACAGGTCGCCCACAGAGTTCTTCGAACAGCTCCGTACCCGGGGCTCCCAACCGGGTTTCTTTCGCCAAGCTGCGTGAACCGCTCGAGGTCCCGGGATTGCTCGACGTTCAGACCGATTCATTCGAGTGGCTGATCGGCTCGCAGCGCTGGCGTGAGACCGCCGCCAAGCGCGGCGACGTCAACCAGATGGGCGGTCTCGAAGAGGTTCTCTACGAGCTCTCGCCGATCGAGGACTTCTCCGGCTCGATGTCGCTGTCTTTCTCCGACCCGCGCTTTGACGACGTCAAGGCACCGGTCGACGAGTGCAAAGACAAGGACATGACGTACGCGGCGCCGCTGTTCGTCACCGCCGAGTTCATCAACAACAACACCGGCGAGATCAAGAGCCAGACGGTGTTCATGGGTGACTTCCCGATGATGACCGAGAAGGGCACCTTCATCATCAACGGCACCGAGCGTGTCGTGGTGAGCCAGCTGGTGCGCTCGCCGGGCGTGTACTTCGACGAGACCATCGACAAGTCCACCGAGAAGATGCTGCACAGCGTCAAGGTGATCCCCAGCCGCGGCGCGTGGCTGGAGTTCGATGTTGACAAGCGCGACACCGTCGGCGTGCGCATCGACCGCAAGCGGCGTCAGCCCGTCACCGTGTTGCTCAAGGCGCTCGGCTGGACCAACGAGCAGATCCACGAGCGGTTCGGCTTCTCCGAGATCATGATGGGGACGCTGGAGAAGGACAACACCGCGGGCACCGACGAGGCGCTGCTGGACATCTACCGCAAGTTGCGCCCGGGCGAACCGCCGACCAAGGAGTCCGCGCAGACGCTGCTGGAGAACCTGTTCTTCAAGGAGAAGCGTTACGACCTGGCCCGCGTCGGCCGCTACAAGGTCAACAAGAAGCTCGGGCTGAATGTCGGTGCGCCGATCACCAGTTCGACGCTGACCGAAGAGGACATCGTCGCCACCATCGAATATCTGGTCCGGCTGCACGAAGGCCAGCACGAGATGACGGTGCCCGGCGGCACCGAGGTGCCGGTGGAAACCGACGACATCGACCACTTCGGCAACCGCCGGTTGCGTACGGTCGGCGAGCTGATCCAGAACCAGATCCGGGTCGGCATGTCCCGCATGGAGCGCGTCGTGCGCGAGCGGATGACCACCCAGGACGTCGAGGCCATCACGCCGCAGACCCTGATCAACATCCGTCCGGTCGTCGCTGCGATCAAGGAGTTCTTCGGCACCAGCCAGCTCTCGCAGTTCATGGACCAGAACAACCCGTTGTCGGGTCTGACCCACAAGCGTCGTCTGTCGGCGCTGGGGCCGGGTGGTCTGTCGCGGGAACGGGCCGGTCTGGAAGTCCGGGACGTGCACCCGTCGCACTACGGCCGCATGTGCCCGATCGAGACCCCGGAAGGGCCCAACATCGGCCTGATCGGGTCGCTGTCGGTGTACGCGCGGGTCAACCCGTTCGGGTTCATCGAGACGCCTTATCGCAAGGTGGTCGACGGTGTGGTGTCCGACGAGATCCACTACCTGACCGCGGACGAGGAGGACCGCCACGTGGTGGCGCAGGCCAACTCGCCGATCGACGAGGGCGGCCGATTCATCGAGCCGCGCGTCCTGGTCCGTCGAAAGGCCGGCGAGGTCGAGTACGTGCCGTCCTCCGAGGTGGACTACATGGACGTCTCGCCGCGCCAGATGGTGTCGGTCGCGACCGCGATGATCCCGTTCCTCGAGCACGACGACGCCAACCGGGCCCTGATGGGCGCCAACATGCAGCGCCAGGCGGTCCCGCTGGTGCGCAGCGAGGCGCCCCTGGTGGGTACCGGAATGGAGTTGCGCGCGGCCATCGACGCCGGAGACGTCGTGGTGGCCGAGAAGGCGGGCGCCATCGAGGAGGTCTCGGCGGACTACATCACCGTCATGCACGACGACGGCACCCGGCGCACCTACCGGATGCGCAAGTTCGCCCGCTCCAACCACGGCACCTGTGCCAACCAGTCCCCGATCGTCGACGCCGGCGACCGGGTGGAGGCCGGCCAGGTGATCGCCGACGGGCCCTGCACCGAAAACGGTGAGATGGCTCTGGGCAAGAACCTGCTGGTGGCGGTCATGCCGTGGGAGGGTCACAACTACGAGGACGCCATCATCCTGTCCAACCGCCTCGTCGAAGAGGACGTGCTGACCTCGATCCACATCGAAGAGCACGAGATCGACGCCCGCGACACCAAGCTGGGCGCCGAGGAGATCACCCGGGACATCCCGAACGTCTCCGACGAGGTGCTGGCCGACCTGGACGAGCGCGGCATCGTGCGTATCGGTGCCGAGGTGCGCGACGGCGACATCCTGGTCGGCAAGGTCACGCCCAAGGGTGAGACCGAGCTGACCCCGGAAGAGCGGCTGCTGCGCGCCATCTTCGGTGAGAAGGCCCGCGAGGTTCGCGACACCTCCCTGAAGGTGCCGCACGGTGAGTCCGGCAAGGTCATCGGCATCCGGGTGTTCTCCCGCGAGGACGACGACGAACTGCCCGCCGGCGTCAACGAGCTGGTCCGGGTGTATGTGGCTCAGAAGCGCAAGATCTCCGACGGCGACAAGCTGGCCGGACGGCACGGCAACAAGGGCGTCATCGGCAAGATCCTGCCGGTGGAAGACATGCCGTTCCTGCCGGACGGCACTCCGGTCGACATCATCCTGAACACGCACGGTGTGCCGCGACGGATGAACATCGGCCAGATTCTGGAGACTCACCTGGGGTGGGTGGCCAAGGCCGGCTGGAACATCGAGGGTGCCCCGGACTGGGCGGCGAATCTGCCCGAGGAGCTGCGGCATGCCCAACCGAACCAGATCGTGTCCACCCCGGTGTTCGACGGCGCCAAGGAAGAGGAGCTGCAGGGCTTGCTCTCGGCGACGCTGCCCAACCGCGACGGCGAGGTGCTGGTCAACGAGGACGGCAAGGCGGTGCTCTTCGACGGGCGCAGCGGTGAGCCGTTCCCGTACCCGGTGACCGTCGGCTACATGTACATCATGAAGCTGCACCACCTGGTGGACGACAAGATCCACGCCCGCTCCACCGGTCCGTACTCGATGATCACCCAGCAGCCGCTGGGTGGTAAGGCGCAGTTCGGTGGTCAGCGGTTCGGTGAGATGGAGTGCTGGGCCATGCAGGCCTACGGCGCGGCGTACACGCTGCAGGAGCTGTTGACCATCAAGTCCGACGACACCGTCGGCCGGGTCAAGGTCTACGAGGCGATCGTCAAGGGCGAGAACATCCCCGAGCCGGGCATTCCCGAGTCGTTCAAGGTGCTGCTCAAGGAACTGCAGTCGCTGTGCCTCAATGTCGAGGTGCTGTCGTCGGACGGTGCGGCCATCGAGCTGCGCGAAGGCGAGGACGAAGATCTCGAGCGGGCTGCGGCCAACCTGGGAATCAACTTGTCGCGCAACGAATCTGCCTCCGTCGAGGACCTCGCCTAACTATCAGTTTCAACACCCGCAAGGGGAAAGGGAGTTACGTGTTAGACGTCAACTTCTTCGATGAACTCCGCATCGGCCTGGCCACCGCGGAAGACATCCGTCAGTGGTCCTACGGCGAGGTCAAGAAGCCGGAGACCATCAACTACCGCACGCTCAAGCCGGAGAAGGACGGCCTGTTCTGCGAGAAGATCTTCGGACCGACTCGCGACTGGGAGTGCTACTGCGGCAAGTACAAGCGGGTGCGCTTCAAGGGCATCATCTGTGAGCGCTGCGGCGTCGAGGTGACCCGTGCCAAGGTGCGTCGGGAGCGGATGGGCCACATCGAGCTGGCCGCGCCGGTCACCCACATCTGGTACTTCAAGGGCGTGCCCTCGCGCCTGGGGTACCTGCTGGACCTGGCGCCTAAGGATCTCGAGAAGATCATCTACTTCGCGGCCTACGTGATCACCGCGGTCGACGACGAGATGCGGCATAACGAGCTGTCCACGCTCGAAGCCGAGATGGTGGTGGAGCGCAAGGCCGTCGAGGACCAGCGCGACGCCGACCTCGAGGCCCGGGCGCAGAAGCTCGAGGCCGACCTGGCCGAACTGGAGGCTGAGGGCGCCAAAGCCGACGCCAAGCGCAAGGTCCGTGACGGCGGCGAGCGTGAGATGCGTCAGCTGCGCGACCGCGCCCAGCGTGAGCTGGACCGGCTCGAGGACATCTGGTCGACGTTCACCAAGCTGGCTCCCAAGCAGCTGATCGTCGACGAGAACCTCTACCGCGAGCTGCAGGACCGCTACGGCGAATACTTCACCGGCGCCATGGGTGCGGAGTCGATCCAGAAGCTGATCGAGAACTTCGACATCGACGCCGAGGCCGACATCCTGCGGGACGTGATCCGAAACGGCAAGGGGCAGAAGAAGCTTCGTGCCCTCAAGCGGCTGAAGGTGGTTGCCGCCTTCCAGCAGTCGGGCAACTCGCCGATGGGCATGGTGCTCGACGCCGTCCCGGTCATCCCGCCGGAACTTCGCCCGATGGTGCAGCTCGACGGTGGCCGGTTCGCCACGTCGGACCTCAACGACCTGTACCGCCGGGTGATCAACCGCAACAACCGGTTGAAGCGACTGATCGACCTGGGTGCGCCAGAGATCATCGTCAACAACGAGAAGCGGATGCTGCAGGAGTCCGTCGACGCGTTGTTCGACAACGGCCGTCGTGGCCGTCCGGTCACCGGGCCGGGCAACCGCCCGCTGAAGTCGTTGAGCGATCTGCTCAAGGGCAAGCAGGGCCGGTTCCGGCAGAACCTGCTCGGCAAGCGCGTCGACTACTCGGGCCGTTCGGTCATCGTGGTCGGTCCGCAGCTCAAGCTGCACCAGTGCGGCCTGCCCAAGCTGATGGCGCTGGAGCTGTTCAAGCCGTTCGTGATGAAGCGACTGGTCGACCTCAACCACGCGCAGAACATCAAGAGCGCCAAGCGGATGGTGGAGCGGCAGCGTCCGCAGGTGTGGGATGTCCTGGAAGAGGTCATCGCCGAGCACCCGGTGCTGCTGAACCGCGCACCCACCCTGCACCGGTTGGGCATCCAGGCCTTCGAGCCGATGTTGGTGGAAGGCAAGGCAATTCAGCTGCACCCGTTGGTGTGTGAGGCGTTCAACGCCGACTTCGACGGTGACCAGATGGCCGTGCACCTGCCGCTCTCGGCGGAGGCACAGGCCGAGGCCCGCATCCTGATGCTGTCGTCGAACAACATCCTGTCCCCGGCGTCCGGCCGCCCGCTGGCCATGCCGCGACTGGACATGGTGACCGGGTTGTACTACCTGACCACCGAGGTCGAGGGCGGCAAGGGCGAGTACCGCCCGGCCAATGGCGACAGCCCCGAGTCGGGCGTCTACTCCTCGCCCGCCGAGGCGATCATGGCCGCCGACCGCGGTGTGCTCTCGGTGCGGGCCAAGATCAAGGTGCGGCTGACCCAGCTGCGGCCGCCGGCCGACATCGAGGCGGAGCGGTTCGGGGCCAACGGATGGCGCCCCGGCGACGCCTGGGTGGCCGAGACCACGCTGGGTCGGGTGCTGTTCAACGAGTTGCTGCCGCTGGGCTATTCGTTCGTGAACAAGCAGATGCACAAGAAGGTGCAGGCGGCGATCATCAACGATCTGGCCGAGCGTTACCCGATGATCGTGGTCGCGCAGACCGTCGACAAGCTCAAGGACGCCGGTTTCTACTGGGCGACCCGCAGCGGTGTGACGGTCTCGATGGCCGACGTGCTGGTGCCGCCGCGGAAGAAGGAGATCCTCGACAACTACGAGGAACGTGCGGAGAAGGTCGAAAAGCAGTTCCAGCGTGGCGCTCTGAACCACGACGAGCGCAACGAGGCACTGGTGGAGATCTGGAAGGAGGCCACCGACGAGGTCGGTCAGGCGCTCCGCGAGCACTATCCGCCGGACAACCCGATCATCACCATCGTCGAGTCCGGCGCCACCGGTAACTTCACCCAGACCCGGACGCTGGCCGGCATGAAGGGGCTGGTGACCAACCCGAAGGGTGAGTTCATCCCGCGTCCGATCAAGTCCTCGTTCCGCGAGGGCCTGACCGTGCTGGAGTACTTCATCAACACCCACGGTGCTCGAAAGGGCTTGGCGGACACCGCGTTGCGTACCGCCGACTCCGGTTACCTGACCCGTCGTCTGGTGGACGTGAGCCAGGACGTCATCGTCCGCGAACACGACTGCCAGACCGAGCGTGGCATCCTCGTCGAGCTGGCCGAGCGTCAGCCGGACGGCACCCTGATCCGCGACCCGTACATCGAGACCTCGGCGTACGCACGGACGCTGGGCGCCGACGCGGTGGACGAGGCCGGCAACGTCGTGGTCGCGCGCGGTGAGGACCTGGGCGACCCGTCGATCGACGCGCTGCTGGCCGCGGGGATCACGCAGATCAAGGTGCGTTCGGTGCTGACCTGCACCACCGGCACCGGCGTCTGCGCGACCTGCTACGGACGGTCCATGGCGACCGGCAAGCTGGTCGACATCGGTGAAGCCGTCGGTATCGTGGCTGCGCAGTCCATCGGTGAGCCGGGCACGCAGCTGACCATGCGTACCTTCCACCAAGGTGGTGTGGGTGAGGACATCACCGGCGGTCTGCCGCGGGTCCAGGAGCTGTTCGAGGCCCGCATCCCGCGCGGTAAGGCGCCCATCGCCGACGTCACCGGCCGGGTGCGCCTCGAGGAGGGTGAGCGCTTCTACAAGATCACCATCGTGCCCGACGACGGCGGCGAGGAAGTGGTCTACGACAAGCTCTCCAAGCGGCAACGTCTGCGGGTGTTCAAGCACGAGGACGGTTCCGAGCGCGTGTTGTCCGACGGCGACCACGTCGAGGTCGGCCAGCAGCTGATGGAAGGCTCGGCCGACCCGCACGAGGTACTGCGCGTGCAGGGCCCGCGTGAGGTGCAGATCCACCTCGTCCGGGAGACCCAGGAGGTCTACCGGGCGCAGGGTGTGTCGATCCACGACAAGCACATCGAGGTGATCGTGCGGCAGATGCTGCGCCGCGTCACCATCATCGACTCGGGCTCGACGGAGTTCCTGCCGGGTTCGCTGATCGATCGTGCCGAGTTCGAGGCGTCCAACCGCCGGGTGGTGGCCGAGGGCGGCGAGCCCGCCGCCGGGCGTCCGGTGCTGATGGGTATCACGAAGGCGTCGCTGGCCACCGACTCGTGGCTGTCGGCGGCGTCGTTCCAGGAGACCACCCGCGTGCTGACCGATGCGGCGATCAACTGCCGCAGCGACAAGCTGCAGGGTCTGAAGGAGAACGTGATCATCGGAAAGCTGATCCCGGCCGGTACCGGCATCAACCGGTACCGCAACATCCAGGTGCAGCCCACCGAGGAGGCCCGGGCTGCGGCGTACACGATCCCGTCCTACGAGGATCAGTACTATAGCCCGGACTTCGGCCAGGCCACCGGCGCCGCGGTGCCGCTGGACGACTACGGATACTCCGACTACCGGTAGCGTTTCGTAGCGCGAGCAGACGCAAAAGCCCCCAAATCTCAAGGGATTTGGGGGCTTTTGCGTCTGCTCGCACATCCTCACCCGCGCGCCTATCCACATATGGCGCATCGCTGCCTAGCTATATGGACCGGTTTGGCTTCATCGTCTGGTTCATGGACATCGAGACCACGCTGCCGCGTGGCGAATTTGCGACCACCGCCCAACTCCTCACCGTCATGACCCGCAAGCGGTTGGCAGGACTTGTTCAGGCAGGCAAGCTCATTCGGGTCTGCCATGGCGTCTACGGGCACGCCGAACCAGACGTGCTGGGAAAGCTCGCAGCACTCGACGTGCTGGCTCGTGAGCAGATTGTCGCTTGCATGGGTACCGCCGCTGCCCTCTACGGATTCGACACGGAGAACACCTCGCGGCTACACATCCTTGATCCTGGTGTGCGCATGCGACCGACGAAGGGTCTGATGGTGCACCAGCGCATCGGTGCGCCGCTACGACGGGTTCAGGGCCGACTGGCGACCGCCCCAGCGTGGACGGCGATTGAGGTCGCACGGAGTTTGAGGTGGCCGCGCAGCCTGGCCACGCTGGACGCGGCGTTGCACATTCAGGCGTGCACCAAAGGGGAACTCGACGCAGTCATCCGGGAGCACAAGGGCCGGCGCGGCATCGTCAAGGTGCGGGAGCTGATCGGCTGCGCCGACCGACGGCCCGAGTCGCCGATGGAGAGCGAGGCGCGACTCGTGTTCATCGATAACAAACTGCCGATGCCGCAGCTCCAGTACAGCATCGTGGACCGGTACGGGAAGGTCTGGCGCGTCGATTTTGCCTGGCCGGATGTCATGCTGGCTGCGGAGTACGACAGCGTGCAGTGGCATCTGGGGCGTGACGCGTTACTGCATGATCGGTTGAAGACCGCGCGGCTGCAGGAATGCGGCTGGTTGTCGGTTCCGTTCACGGTCAACGACGTCCGCGGTGACCCAGTTGGGCTCGCCGAGCGCCTCGAGTACCACCTGGCGAGCAGACGCAAAAGCCCCTAATCAGCAAGGGATTTGGGGGCTTTTACGTCTGCTCGCCAACCTCAGGCGACGGTGAACTCCTGCGTCGAGGTGACGAATGGTTCGAGCCGGCCGCGGGTGTCCCGGGTGGTGTAGTGGTGCACGATGCGGTACTGCCCGGGTACCGCATCGCCGGGGATGTCCCAGCGGATGTGCACCCGCGACCCGGCCCGACCCTCGCGCTGCCACCGAAAGGTGGTCGACCAGTCGCCGTCGTCGGCGACCCGCACCCACCGATCTCCTTCGACGCGCACCACTTCGAGGAAAGTCCGGGTGCGGTGCAGATCGTTGTTCGGGTACGCGCTGACGAACGTCGCTTCCACCGCCTCGCCACGGCGGTGCGGGCCGCCCGGCCCGGCCAGGACCGCTCCGAACGAGCCGCGGTCGGCGGGCGGGCTGCGCAGCCAACTGCGCGGCCGGTGGGCCGGCGGCCCGGGTGCGGGTGGCACCGGCCGGCCGTCCCGCATCGCCTCGGCGAGTCCGGCGGCGGTCTGCATCAACGCCGGCAGCTCCCACCGCCCGAACAGGGTGCTGCCGCCCTCGTATCGCTGTTCGAGATACTCCTCCGGGGTGGTCACGTAGTGGATGTACGCATTCGAATAACCCACGCACAGCACGTCATTGAGCTCGGCGCCGACGATCGCGGCCACGGTACGGCGCAACCGCAGTCCCGCGACGATGGTCGGTTCACCCGGAATGCAGAGCAGATACAGCCGGCCGATCCGTACCAGGTGGACGGGCACCACTTCCTGGATGAACGGTTGCAACCGGTTCAGCAACCGCACCGGCACCACCAGGCCCTTGGGTTTCTGCACCGAACGGGCCGGCCCGACAACCCGGTAGAAGATTCGGGAAATGCTGTCCCAGAACGGGTTTTGCCCCTGACGGAAGCCGCGGAAGCCTTCGCCCTCGTCCGTGCCGGCGAACATCGAGGCGGCGATCATCGGCCGCCCGGTACGGTGTTCGCGACCGTCCGGCGTGTATTCCCCGCGCACCCGCACGGCACTGAGGTCGAGGTAGGTGAACCGCGATTCGACCCCGGTGCCGATCGGCGTCCCGGTGTCCAATTGCGCTACGGCATCGGCGAATTGGGCCAGCCCGATCTGTCGGGTCTGGTCCCGCTCCGCGTCGGCGGTGCCCGGCCCGTAGCCGATGGGTCCCGCCACGTGGGGGCTCATGTCACCGGGGTTGGTCTGGGCGAATGCGGAGATGAAGCCGGGCTGTCCGGCCAGGTAGTCCGCACCGCACCGGACGCGCTCCCAGTGGTAGGCGGCGAAACCCTTGTTGTCCCCGGAGATCAGCAGGTTGCGGTTGGTCATGCTGGTGCCATGGGTGGCGAAGAAGTGGATGGCGCCCACCGGGCCGGTGCCGCGGTCGATACGCACCAGGGTGGTCAGAGGGTCGATTCGGTCGGGGTAAAACACTCTGTCCGCCAACGGGTTACGGTCGAAGGCCGACGGCGAACGATTCCGGCTGGCGTCGTGCAACTCGCCGTGGGACAGCATCACCTCGGCAGGTGCCAGGTCGTCGTGGGCGTACCGGACCGATTCGACGATGCCGTCGACGATCGCGCCGAACGTCGCGGGCCGAAACCCACTGGTGGACAGGTTGTATAGCAGGTGCCCGCAGTATCCGCCGGGGCCGGCGTGGGTGTGGGTGGCGGTGATGACGGTGTTCTGGGCGCAGTAGGTGTCGCCGTAGGACGTGGCCAGGCGGCGCAGCACCTCGTCGGTCACGTTCTGCATCGGCAACGGCAGTTCGGCCACGACGAGCAAGACGCGGGCGCCGCCGTCGTCGAAGACGAATGCGCGCGATCGCAGTCGCAGGTGGATGCCTGCGGTGCGCTGTTCGACTTTGCCGTAGCCGAGCATGCCGCAGTCGGCCGCCTCGCCGGTGATGTCGGCGATGCCCCGTCCGACTGAAAGGCCCACGGATTCACACCTTAAGCGCCGGGCCTGCCGCAACTCACTAAACTGGCCAAGTGCTTATCGGTTCACATGTCCACCAGGACGATCCCCTGGCTGCGGCCGCTGCAGACGGCGCCGACGTGGTCCAGTTCTTCCTCGGGAACCCGCAGAGTTGGAAGAAGCCCAGGCCCCGTGCGGACGCCGACACGTTGAAAGCGGCCGGCATTCCGCTCTATGTGCACGCGCCGTATCTGATCAACGTGGCATCTGCCAACAACCGCATCCGGATCCCGTCGCGCAAGATCCTGCAGGACACCTGCGACGCCGCGGCGGCGATCAACGCGACGGCGGTGATCGTGCACGGCGGGCACGCGGACGACGACGACATGGCGGCCGGCTTCGAACGTTGGGCCAAGGCGCTCGACTACTTGGAAACCGACGTTCAGGTGCTGTTGGAGAACACCGCGGGCGGTGACCACGCGATGGCCCGTCACTTCGACACCATCGGCCGGTTGTGGGACCGCATCGGCGACAGCGGGATCGGCTTCTGCCTGGACACCTGCCATGCGTGGGCCGCAGGCGAGGCGCTGGTCGACTCGGTCCAGCGGATCAAGGCACTGACCGGTCGCATCGACCTGGTGCACTGCAACGACTCCCGGGACGCGGCCGGTTCCGGAGCCGACCGGCATGCCAACTTCGGCATGGGCCAGATCGACCCGGAGTTGCTCGTCGCCGTCGTCCGGGCCGCGGATGCGCCGGTGATCTGCGAGACGGCCGAGGAGGGCCGCAAGGACGACATCGCCTTTCTGCGGGACCGGATCGGTGACTGACCCGCATTACAAGTCTTGTGCGGTTGTCGGGAAACTGTAATATTGCGGTCATGCCCGATACGCACGTCGTGACCAATCAGGTCCCGCCCCTGGAGAACTACAACCCCGCATCCTCGCCGGTCCTGACCGAAGCCCTGATCCGCGAAGGGGGGCAGTGGGGCCTGGACGAGGTGAACGAACTGGGGGCGATTGCAGGCAGCCCGGAGGCGCAGCGCTGGGGTGAGCTGGCCGACCGCAACCGGCCCATCCTGCGTACCCATGACCGGGTGGGACACCGCGTCGACGAGGTGGAGTACGACCCCGCCTACCACGAGCTGATGCGCACCGCGATCGCGCACGGTCTGCACGGCGCCCCCTGGGCCGACGGCCGGCCCGGCGCCCACGTGGTGCGCGCGGCCAAGATGGCGGTGTGGAACGTCGAACCCGGCCACGTCTGCCCGATCTCGATGACCTACGCGGTGGTGCCGGCGCTGCGTTTCAATCCGGACCTGGCCGCCGTCTACGAACCGTTGCTGACCAGCCGCGTCTATGACCCGGAACTGAAACCGGTGACGACGAAAGCCGGTGTCACCGCGGGGATGTCGATGACCGAGAAGCAGGGTGGTTCCGACGTGCGGGCCGGTACCACCGAAGCCGTTCCTACCGGCTCCGGCACCTACCGCCTGCGCGGTCACAAGTGGTTCACCTCGGCGCCGATGTGCGACATCTTCCTGGTGCTCGCCCAGGCGCCGGGTGGGTTGTCGTGTTTCCTGCTGCCGCGCATCCTGCCCGACGGCACCCGCAACCGAATGTTGTTGCAACGGCTCAAGGACAAGCTCGGCAACCACGCGAACGCCTCCAGTGAGGTCGAATATGATGGCGCCACCGCCTGGCTGGTGGGCGAGGAGGGCCGCGGCGTGCCGACCATCATCGAGATGGTCAACCTCACCCGGTTGGACTGCACGCTGGGCAGCGCCACCAGCATGCGCACCGGGTTGACCCGCGCCATCTATCATGCACAACACCGAAAAGCGTTCGGCGCCTACCTGATTGACCAGCCGTTGATGCGCAACGTGCTGGCCGATCTCGCGGTGGAAGCCGAAGCCGCCACCATGGTGGCGATGCGGATGGCCGGTGCCACCGACAAGGCGGTCCACGGCGATCAGCGTGAGGCGCTGCTGCGCCGCATCGGGCTGGCGGCCAGCAAGTACTGGGTGTGCAAACGGTCCACGCCGCACGCTGCCGAGGCGCTGGAATGCCTGGGCGGCAACGGTTATGTCGAGGACTCCGGCATGCCCCGGTTGTACCGGGAAGCCCCGCTGATGGGCATCTGGGAGGGCTCGGGCAACGTCAGTGCGCTGGATACGTTACGCGCCATGGCAACTCGGCCCGAATCCGTCGAGGTGCTGTTCGACGAACTGGCCGGTACGGCCGGCCAGGACCCGCGGCAGGACGCGCACGTCGAGCGGTTACGCCGGCAACTGGGCGACCTGGACACGATCCAGTACCGGGCCCGCAAGGTCGCCGAGGACATCTGCCTGGCGCTGCAGGGTTCGCTGCTGGTGCGCCACGGACACCCCGCCGTCGCCGAGGCCTTCCTCGCCACCCGGCTCGGCGGTCAATGGGGTGGCGCTTTCGGCACCATGCCAACCGGGCTGGACCTGGCGCCCATCATCGAGCGTGCGCTGGTGAAGGGGTGACGCGCGTCGACGCCGGGGAGCGACGCACATGACCCACGCGATCAGGCCGGTCGACTTCGACCACCTCAAGACGATGACCTACGAGGTCACCGGCCGTATCGCCCGCATCACCTTCAACCGCCCGGAAAAGGGCAACGCGATCATCGCCGACACTCCGCTGGAACTCTCCGCGTGCGTGGAACGTGCCGACCTGGACCCGGACGTGCACGTGATCCTGGTGTCCGGGCGCGGTGAGGGATTCTGCGCCGGCTTCGACCTGTCCGCCTACGCGGACCGGACCGGCTCGGCGGGCGGCACCGGCGCGTATGACGGCACCGTGCTGGACGGTAAGACCCAGGGCGTCAATCACCTGCCCAATCAGCCCTGGGACCCGATGATCGACTACCAGATGATGAGCCGCTTCGTGCGCGGCTTCGCCAGCCTGATGCACGCCGACAAGCCCACGGTGGTCAAGATCCACGGTTACTGCGTGGCCGGTGGCACCGACATCGCGCTGCATGCCGACCAGGTGATCGCAGCCGCCGACGCCAAGATCGGCTACCCGCCGACCCGGGTCTGGGGAGTGCCGGCCGCGGGACTGTGGGCGCACCGACTGGGGGACCAGCGCGCCAAACGCCTACTGTTCACCGGCGACTGCATCACCGGCACGCAGGCCGCCGAGTGGGGTCTGGCGGTCGAGGCGCCCGCACCCGAGGATCTCGACGAGCGCACCGAGCGCCTGCTGGCCCGCATCGCCGCATTGCCGGTCAATCAGTTGATCATGATCAAGCTCGCGTTGAATGCGCCGCTGCTGCAGCAGGGTGTGGCCACCAGCAGGATGGTGAGTACCGTCTTCGACGGCGTCGCCCGGCACACACCCGAGGGGCATGCCTTCGTGGCAGACGCGGTCGAGCACGGTTTCCGCGAGGCGGTCAAACATCGCGACGAGCCATTCGGCGACTACGGCCGGCGCGCCTCCCAGGTTTGACGACATGCGCAGGATGACCGCCCGGTCGGTAGTGCTCAGCGTGCTGCTGGGTGCCCACCCGGCTTGGGCGAATGCCGGCGAATTGATCCGGCTGACAGCAGATTTCGGTATCAAGGAATCCACACTGCGGGTGGCCCTGACCCGCATGGTCAGCGCCGGCGACCTGATCCGGTCCGCCGACGGCTACCGGCTCTCGGATCGGCTGCTCGCCCGCCAGCGCCGCCAGGACGATGCCATCAATCCGCGCCGGCGGGACTGGGACGGCAGCTGGGCCATGCTGGTGGTCACCAGCGTCGGAACCGACGCGCCCACCCGTGCCTCGCTGCGGAACACTCTGCAGGACAAGCGTTTCGGCGAGTTGCGGGAGGGGGTCTGGATGCGTCCGGACAACGTCGTGGTCGACCTGGGCCCGGAGGTGGTCGAGCGGGTGCGGATGCTGACGGCCCGCGACGCCGACCCGCCCGGGTTGGCCGCAAAGTTGTGGGACCTGTCAGGGTGGGCGGTGCGGGGCCGCGAGCTGCTGGACGGCATGGCAGCCGCTGACATCCCGACCCGGTTCACCGTGGCCGCCGCGGTGGTGCGCCACCTGCTGACCGACCCGGTGCTGCCCGACGCGCTGCTGCCCGCCGACTGGCCGGGCGCCGCACTGCGCCACTCCTACCAGGACTTCGCCGCCGAATTGGTCGCGCGGCGCGACGGTGTCGAATTGACGGAGGCCCGACGATGAGCGGTGTGCGAGTGGAGAAGAGCGGGCCGGTGACGACGGTGATCATGAACCGGCCGCACGCCCGCAATGCCGTCGACGGCCCGACGGCGCTGGAGCTGCACGCCGCGTTCGACGACTTCGACAAAGATGAGACGGCGTCGGTCGCGGTGCTCTGGGGCGACAACGGAACCTTCTGTGCCGGTGCCGATCTCAAGGCGATCGGCACACCCGAGTCGAACCCGGTGCATCGCACCGGACCCGGCCCGATGGGTCCGAGCCGGATGGTGCTGTCCAAGCCGGTGATCGCCGCGGTCAGCGGGTTCGCGGTGGCGGGCGGCCTGGAGTTGGCGCTGTGGTGCGACCTGCGGGTGGTCGAAGAGGACGCGGTGTTCGGGGTGTTCTGCCGGCGGTGGGGTGTGCCGCTGATCGACGGCGGGACGGTGCGGCTGCCCAGGCTGATCGGCCACAGCCGCGCGATGGATCTGATCCTGACCGGCCGCGCCGTCGACGCCGAGGAGGCTCACGCGATCGGGCTGGCCAACCGCGTCGTCCCCACCGGCCAAGCGCGGCAACGCGCCGAGGAACTCGCTGCCGAGCTGGCGGCGCTGCCGCAGCAGTGCCTGCGGGCGGACCGGATGTCGGCGCTGGGTCAGTGGGGCATGACAGAGGCCGCGGCGATGGATGTCGAGTTCGGCAGCATGTCGCGGGTGGCGGCTGAAACATTGGACGGCGCAGCACGTTTCGCTGCCGGTGCGGGCCGGCACGGAGCCCGCGCCTAGCGTCGGAGGAGGGGGGACCGGTCGCCGGCGCTCTCCCAGCCAGGGTCGACGCCCGACGTACCGGTTCCAGTTCCGCATGCGCCGCGACGACCTGCAGCAGCCCGCGGTGTTCGGCGTAGGTCAGCCGCCCTTGGTCACTGTGTTGTTGGGGCCGATCTTGTTCACCTTCGGATCACCGTTCTTGTAGGTGACGGTGTTGTCCATCCCCAGCACCGTGATGCGGGTGTTGACCGTGTCGATGGTGATCTTGTTCTTGGTGCCACCGACGCTCACGGTCTCGCAGCTGCCGTTGACGGTCAGAGTGTTGTCCGAACCCGTCACGTTCAACGACTTGCCCTGCTCGCACGAGATGGTGGCGGTCTGCCCCATGTAGGCGTAGACGACCGTGTCACCCACCTCGACCGTCGTGCTCAGGGTGGGGTTCTCGTCGCTGGTGCTCTCCGCGGTACCGCTGCCCGACGAGCTCGACGAGGACTTGCTCGAGGACGACGACGCCGTACTGCCCCCCGGTGGGCTGGCGGTCGAACTGCACGCGACCAGCCCGCCGGCGGCCACGATGGCCAGCGCGCCTACCGCAGCGGCCGCCCGTGAAGCTCGAGAGGAGTTACCAAATGTATTGGCGCGCATAGTTACTCGATACCCTCCATGTTGAGGTCCCCGGTCAGGGACCGACCCGCTGAATTCGGTTGACCATGCCCAGCTCGCGGCCGCGGTCCCAGATGACCGGATCTCCGTTGTGATACAGCACCGTCCCGTCGTAGCCGTACACGGTGATGTCATTGATGACGGTGTCGGCGATGACCGTGTTGGACGTCCCCATCATCGTCACCGCCCAGCAGGTGCCCTTGGCGGTGACGATGTTCGACGTCCCGTTGACGATGAGCGTGGAATCGTTGCAGTCAATCGTGGTCTCCACGCCCTGCCCGGTGATGTGGGTGTCGCCGTTCTTGGCCTGCGCCGCCGGGGCGGTCACGGCCATGGTGGTGACGCAACATGCCAGCGCTGCGCCGGCGGCTGTCCATTTCACTGCGGCCCCCCTTCGTCGGGTGGGAGATGTGGGTCTGAGCCTACGGGCAACGGCCGCTCGGACGACAGACCCAACTGCTGTGCAGCGGGGGTTGGGCGGCCCGGTCAACTAGAGTCATTAGTTGACCCACACCGGTAGCTCCGATCGAAGGGCGAATTCGCCATGGCAGCTCAGCCCGATCCGCCGTCCGGTGGGCGCGCTCGCGGTGGGAGAACCGGGGCCCGCCAAGCAAAGCTCAGCCGCGACGGCATCGTCGAAGGCGCCCTGACGTTCCTGGACCGGGAGGGCTGGGATTCCCTGACCATCAACGCGCTGGCGACCCAGCTCGGGACCAAGGGTCCATCGTTGTACAACCACGTGGACAGCCTGGAGGATCTGCGCCGCGCGGTGCGCATCCGGGTCGTCGACGACATCATCACCATGCTGAATCGGGTCGGCGAGGGGCGCGCCCGCGATGATGCCGTTCTGGTCATGGCGGGCGCCTATCGCAGCTACGCCCACCACCACCCGGGGCGGTACTCGGCGTTCACCCGGATGCCCTTCGGCGGGGACGACCCCGAATATTCCGCCGCGACCAAGAATGCGGCCGGGCCGGTGATCGCGGTGTTGGCTTCCTACGGTTTGGAGGGCGACGAGGCGTTCTACGCGGCGCTGGAATTCTGGTCGGCGATGCACGGCTTCGTGCTGTTGGAGATGACCGGGGTGATGGACGACATCGACACCGACGCCGTGTTCACTGACATGGTGCTGCGGCTGGCGGCCGGCATGGACTCGCGCACCCCCCATTCCGGGGATCGCCGCCTGACCCGTTAGCCGTCGCCGTCGCTTTGACCTGCCAGACCGCTGGCGGGTAATGTGGTGGCTCGTGCCTGGCGGCTTACGGCGCCTGACGTAAGGGAACGAATGCCGGGCTAATTCGCATGTCCGCGCAGCATCGGAGTGCTTCCGGTGCTCGGCCGTATGCGACACGCCCGCACGCGGGGGGAGCGCGAGGTCCCCTTCGAGGGCATAACTGCAGTACAGAGACTTGACGTGAACGAGAACAGAGAAAGCCGGTAGATGCCAACCATTAATCAGCTGGTCCGCAAGGGTCGCCGTGACAAGGTCGCCAAGGTCAAGACCGCGGCCCTGAAGGGCAGCCCGCAGCGCCGCGGCGTGTGCACGCGTGTCTACACCACCACCCCGAAGAAGCCGAACTCGGCGCTTCGCAAGGTGGCGCGTGTGAAGCTGACGAGTCAGGTCGAGGTCACTGCCTACATCCCCGGCGAAGGCCACAACCTGCAGGAGCACTCGATGGTGCTGGTGCGTGGTGGACGTGTGAAGGACCTGCCCGGTGTTCGCTACAAGATCATCCGGGGGTCGCTGGACACTCAGGGCGTGAAGAACCGTAAGCAGGCGCGCAGCCGCTACGGCGCCAAGAAGGAGAAGAGCTGATGCCGCGCAAGGGCCCCGCACCCAAGCGCCCGCTGGTCAACGACCCGGTATACGGGTCGCAGCTGGTCACCCAGTTGGTGAACAAGGTGCTGATGCAGGGAAAGAAGTCGCTGGCCGAGCGCATCGTGTATGCGGCGCTCGAGCAGGCGCGCGACAAGACCGGCACCGATCCGGTCATCACCCTCAAGCGGGCACTCGACAACGTCAAGCCGGCCCTGGAGGTTCGTAGCCGCCGCGTCGGTGGTGCCACCTACCAGGTGCCGGTCGAGGTACGTCCGGACCGGTCCACCACGCTGGCGCTGCGCTGGCTGGTGAGCTTCTCGCGGCAGCGCCGGGAGAAGACCATGATCGAGCGGCTGGCCAACGAGATCCTGGACGCCTCCAACGGCCTCGGGGCCGCCGTCAAGCGGCGTGAGGACACCCACAAGATGGCCGAGGCGAACCGCGCCTTCGCGCACTATCGCTGGTGACAGCCACCAGCGGACACGCTGGGTGCAACCGATAGCGATTTTACTGAGCAACGAAAGAGTGGGAAGACTTCTGTGGCACAGAAGGACGTGCTGACCGACCTGACGAAGGTCCGCAATATCGGCATCATGGCGCACATCGACGCCGGCAAGACAACGACGACCGAGCGCATCCTCTACTACACCGGTATCAGCTACAAGATCGGTGAGGTGCACGACGGCGCCGCAACCATGGACTGGATGGAGCAGGAACAGGAGCGCGGCATCACCATCACGTCCGCAGCGACCACCTGCTTCTGGAACGACAACCAGATCAACATCATCGACACCCCGGGCCACGTCGACTTCACCGTCGAGGTGGAGCGTTCCCTCCGTGTTCTCGACGGTGCCGTGGCCGTTTTCGACGGCAAAGAGGGTGTCGAGCCGCAGTCCGAGCAGGTGTGGCGGCAGGCCGACAAGTACGACGTGCCGCGGATCTGCTTCGTCAACAAGATGGACAAGATCGGCGCCGACTTCTACTTCTCGGTCCGGACGATGGAAGAGCGCCTGGGCGCCAACGTCATCCCGATCCAGTTGCCCGTCGGGTCCGAAGGCGACTTCGAGGGCGTCGTCGACCTGGTCGAGATGAAGGCCAAGGTGTGGCGGGGCGAGACCAAGCTCGGTGAGACCTACGAGACTGTCGACATCCCCGGCGACCTTCAGGAGAGGGCCGACGAATACCGCACCAAGCTGATCGAGGCGGTCGCCGAGACCGACGAGACGCTGCTGGAGAAGTACCTCGGCGGCGAGGAGCTGTCGACCGCGGAGATCAAGGGTGCGCTGCGCAAGCTCACCATCAACTCCGAGGCCTACCTGGTGCTGTGCGGTAGCGCGTTCAAGAACAAGGGCGTGCAGCCCATGCTCGATGCCGTCATCGATTACCTGCCCTCCCCGCTCGACGTGCCGCCGGCGATCGGCCACCCGCCGGGCAAAGAGGACGAGGAGATCGTGCGCAAGCCGTCGACGGATGAGCCGTTCTCGGCGCTGGCGTTCAAGGTCGCCTCGCACCCGTTCTTCGGCAAGCTCACCTACGTCCGGGTGTACTCGGGCAAGGTCGACTCCGGCAGCCAGGTCATCAACGCCACCAAGGGCAAGAAGGAGCGGCTGGGCAAGCTGTTCCAGATGCACTCCAATAAGGAGAACCCGGTGGAGACCGCGTCGGCGGGTCACATCTACGCGGTGATCGGCCTGAAGGACACCACCACCGGTGACACCCTGAGCGACCCGAACAACCAGATCGTGCTGGAGTCGATGACCTTCCCCGATCCGGTGATCGAGGTGGCCATCGAGCCCAAGACCAAGAGCGACCAGGAGAAGTTGAGCCTGTCGATCCAGAAGCTCGCCGAAGAGGACCCCACCTTCAAGGTGCACCAGGACGCCGAGACGGGCCAGACCGTGATCGGCGGCATGGGCGAGCTGCACCTGGACATCCTGGTGGACCGGATGCGCCGCGAGTTCAAGGTCGAGGCGAACGTCGGCAAGCCGCAGGTGGCCTACAAGGAGACCATCAAGCGGACCGTGGAGAAGGTCGAGTTCACCCACAAGAAGCAGACCGGCGGCTCGGGCCAGTTCGCCAAGGTGCTCATTTCCCTCGAGCCCTTCACCAGCGAGGACGGCGCGACCTACGAGTTCGAGAGCAAGGTCACCGGTGGGCGCATCCCACGGGAATACATCCCGTCGGTGGACGCCGGCGCCCAGGACGCGATGCAGTACGGCGTGCTGGCCGGCTACCCGCTGGTGAACTTGAAGGTCACCCTGCTCGACGGCGCCTTCCACGAGGTCGACTCGTCGGAGATGGCGTTCAAGATCGCCGGTTCGCAGGTGCTGAAAAAGGCTGCGGCGCAAGCCCAGCCGGTGATCCTGGAACCGATCATGGCCGTCGAGGTCACCACCCCCGAGGACTACATGGGTGATGTGATCGGCGACCTGAACTCCCGCCGTGGTCAGATTCAGGCCATGGAGGAGCGGGCCGGTGCGCGCGTCGTGAGGGCGCACGTGCCGCTGTCGGAGATGTTCGGCTACGTCGGCGACCTGCGGTCCAAGACGCAAGGCCGGGCGAACTACTCCATGGTGTTCGACTCGTACGCCGAAGTGCCGGCGAACGTGTCGAAGGAAATAATCGCGAAGGCGACGGGGGAGTAGGCCCGGAGAAGCCTGCGAGTAGGCTGACGCGGTTAGCACCGCGGCAAGAACAAAACCAGAAAAATCAACACTGCTTTTTTAAGCACCAACAGTCCAGGAGGACACAGAAGTGGCGAAGGCGAAGTTCCAGCGGACCAAGCCGCACGTCAACATCGGGACCATCGGTCACGTTGACCACGGCAAGACCACCCTGACCGCGGCTATCACCAAGGTCCTGCACGACAAGTACCCCGACCTGAACGAGTCGAAGGCGTTCGACCAGATCGACAACGCCCCCGAGGAGCGTCAGCGCGGTATCACGATCAACATCGCGCACGTCGAGTACCAGACCGAGAAGCGTCACTACGCGCACGTCGACGCCCCCGGCCACGCCGACTACATCAAGAACATGATCACCGGTGCCGCCCAGATGGACGGCGCAATCCTGGTGGTCGCGGCGACCGACGGCCCGATGCCGCAGACCCGTGAGCACGTGCTGCTCGCCCGCCAGGTGGGTGTGCCCTACATCCTGGTCGCCCTGAACAAGTCCGACGCGGTGGACGACGAGGAGCTGCTCGAGCTCGTCGAGCTGGAGGTCCGCGAGTTGCTGGCCGCCCAGGAGTTCGACGAGGAGGCTCCGGTCGTGCGGGTTTCGGCGCTCAAGGCGCTCGAGGGCGACGCGAAGTGGGTCGAGTCCGTCGAGCAGCTGATGGACGCGGTCGACGAGTCCATCCCGGACCCGGTCCGCGACACCGACAAGCCGTTCCTGATGCCCGTCGAGGACGTCTTCACCATCACCGGCCGCGGCACCGTGGTCACCGGTCGTGTGGAGCGCGGTGTGGTCAACGTGAACGAGGAAGTCGAGATCGTCGGCATCAAGCCGACCAGCACCAAGACCACGGTCACCGGTGTGGAGATGTTCCGCAAGCTGCTCGACCAGGGCCAGGCCGGTGACAACGTCGGTCTGCTGCTGCGTGGTGTCAAGCGTGAAGACGTCGAGCGCGGCCAGGTCGTCATCAAGCCCGGCACCACCACGCCGCACACCGAGTTCGAGGGCCAGGTCTACATCCTGTCCAAGGACGAGGGCGGCCGGCACACGCCGTTCTTCAACAACTACCGTCCGCAGTTCTACTTCCGCACCACCGACGTGACCGGTGTGGTGACGCTGCCGGAGGGCACCGAAATGGTGATGCCCGGTGACAACACCAACATCTCGGTGAAGCTGATCCAGCCCGTCGCCATGGACGAGGGCCTGCGGTTCGCGATCCGGGAAGGTGGCCGCACCGTCGGCGCCGGCCGGGTCACCAACATCATCAAGTAATTTCTGACAGCGTTGCCCGGGCCACGCCCGGCCGCCAGACGCAAATGCCCCCGAAAGCGAAGGTTTTCGGGGGCGTTTGCGTCTGCCGCCTTTTTGGGGTAGTCGACTACGCAAGCGCATGGCAGCGCCCGTCCGTAGGCTCAGCTCACACCGGGTCCGAGTCAGGAGGGTCGGATGTCGTTCGTTACTGCCACAACCGGTTGTGTGTCCGCCGCCGCGGCGGATCTGGCCAGGATCGGCGTTACCCTCGGTGCTGCGAACGCCGCCACCGCACTGCCGACCCAGGCGGTGCTGTCCGCTGGAGCCGACGAGGTGTCGGCCGCGGTCGCGTCGTTGTTCAATGCGCATGCGCAGGCCTATCAGGTGGTGAGCGAACAGGCGGCGCTCTTTCATGACCAGTTCGTCGAACTGCTCAACGGTGGCGCTGCGCAGTACGCCGCGGCCGAAGCTGCCAACGTGCAACAGCAACTGCTCGACGCGATCAACACCCCCACCCGACTGCTGCTGGGCCGCCCGCTGATCGGTGACGGGCGAGCAGGGGCACCCGGACTGGCCGGCGAGGACGGCGGGATCCTGTGGGGCAACGGTGGCGCCGGCGGCGCAAGCAATGCCATCGGAATGGCCGGCGGACGAGGCGGCTCGGCGGGCCTGCTCGGCAACGGCGGTGCCGGTGGTGCCGGATACAACGGCGCCTTCCGGCCGGACGGCACCGGGTATAGCGCCGGTACGAACGGAGGAGCCGGTGGGCGTGGTGGTCTGTTGTACGGCGACGGCGGTGCCGGCGGACGGGGTGGCACCGGGGCCAGTGCGCAGTACCAATTCGGTGCCTTCACAGGCATATATGCCTCCGCTGGTGGCGCCGGCGGCGCGGGTGGGTCGGCCTGGATATTCGGCGACGGCGGAACAGGTGGCCCCGGTGGATCAGGCGGATCGAGCTTGGGATATTTGGAATTCGGTGCCCTGGGTGGCGTCGGCGGAGCGGGCGGTCACCGCGGGTTCCTGCTTGGCGTCGACGGCGGCAACGGTGGGCCAGGGATCACCACCGGTGTCAATTCGCCGGGCGGTAACAGATTCTTCTTGTGATCGGTAGCCGGACCGCGGGCGTTACTGTGGCAGCAACTTTCCGGCGTCTCAAAGGGCGGTCACATGCTGGCGCGGTATATCAAGATGCAACTGCTGGTGCTGTTGTGCGGTGGTCTGGTGGGGCCGATCTTCCTGGTCGTCTACTTTGCCGCCGGGCTGGGCCAGTGGATGTCCTGGATGTTCTACGTCGGCCTGCTCATCACGATCGCCGATGTGCTGATCGCGATAGCGCTGACCTACTACGGGGCAAACGCGCAGGCCAGGTCGGAGTTCCTGGAGCAGCACGGGGTGCTGGCGCTGGCACAGATCATCGGCCTCACCGAAACCGGGACCTCGATCAACGACCAACCGGTGGTCAAGGTGCGCCTGCACATCTCGGGGCCCGGCATCGCGCCGTTCGAGAGCGAGGACCGGGTGCGAGCCAGCGTCGGCCGGCTGGGCATACTGACTTCCCGTAACTGCGTGGTGTTGGTCGATCCCGGCTCGAACGAATACCACATCGATTGGGAGCGAAGCGCATTGGTCACCGGCCAGCTGCCCGCCCAGTTCACCGTCGAGGAAGACAACCGGACCTACGACCTCAGCGGACAGGCCGGCCCGCTGCTGGAGATCCTGCAGATCCTCAAGGCCAACAACCTCCCGTTCAACCGCATGGTGGATATCCGGTCCCATCCGGCGCTGCGCCAGCAGGTCCTGGCCGTGGTGCGTCGGGCAGCCGGTCAGCAGGCGGCGCCGGCCGCGGAGTTCGTGGTTCCGCAGGCCTCGATCGCCGACCGGCTGCAGGAGCTGGAGTCGCTGCGGGCCGACGGTGTGCTGAACGACCACGAATACGCCACTCGCCGGGCTCAGATCATCGCCGAAATCTGATCTGCGGGACGCACTAGAACACGTTTCAGTTTCGCTGCTAGCCTGACAGCGGCGAAAGGACGACACGTGGCTGGATCACTGCAAGGACAGGTCGCTTTCATTACCGGCGCCGCGCGCGCCCAGGGTCGGTCGCACGCGGTGCGGCTGGCCCGGGAGGGCGCCGACATCATCGCCTCCGACATCTGCGCCTGGGTCTCGGACCATCTGACCTACCCCCCGTCCACGCCGGAGGACCTGGCCGAGACCGTCCGTGCCGTCGAGGCCGAGGGTCGCAAGGTGCTGGCGCGGGAGGTCGACGTCCGCGACGACGCAGCGCTGCGAAAGTTGGTGTCCGACGGCGTGGAACAGTTCGGCCGGCTCGACGTCGTGGTCGCCAACGCCGGCGTGCTGGGCTGGGGCCGGGTGTGGGAGCTCACCGACGAGCAGTGGGACACCGTGATCGGGGTCAATCTGACCGGCACCTGGCGCACCCTGCGGGCCACCATCCCCGCGATGATCGAAGCCGGCAACGGTGGTGCCATCGTGGTGGTCAGCTCCGCAGCAGGTATCAAGGCCACGCCGGGCAACGGGCATTACGCGGCCAGTAAATACGGGCTCACCGCGCTCACCAATACGCTGGCGATCGAACTCGGCGAGTTCGGAATTCGCGTCAACTCCATCCACCCGTATTCGGTCGACACCCCGATGATCGAGCCGGAGGCCATGATGGAGGTGTTTGCCAGGCATCCCCGGTTCGTACACGCCTTCCCGCCAATGCCGATGCAGTACAAGGGGTTTATGAGCCCCGACGAAGTATCCGATGTGGTGGTGTGGTTGGCGGGCGCTGGCTCGGGCACGTTGTCGGGCACGCAGATACCTGTGGATAAGGGTGCCCTAAAGTACTGACCGGCCATCGTGCTATGAACTCCACGTGACCAACAACGGAATCGTGATCGTCGGGGGTGGGCTTGCCGCCGCCCGGACCGCCGAGCAATTGCGCCGGGCAGCGTACGACGGCCCTGTCACCATCGTCAGTGACGAAGTGCACCTGCCCTACGACCGGCCGCCGCTGTCCAAGGAAGTGCTGCGCAGCGAGGTTGACGACGTCGCCCTCAAGCCGCGCGAGTGGTACGACGACAAGAACATCACGCTGCGACTGGGTGCGGCGGCCACCGGTCTGGACACCACCGCTCAGACGGTGAGCCTGGCCGACGGCAGCGAGCTGGGTTACGACGAGTTGGTCATCGCAACCGGCTTGGTGCCGCGCCGCATCCCGAGCTTTCCTGATCTCGAGGGCGTCCGGGTGCTGCGGTCCTTCGACGAGAGCATGGCGCTGCGCACCCATGCGGCAGCATCGAAAAAAGCGGTGGTCATCGGTGCCGGGTTCATCGGCTGCGAAGTGGCGGCCAGCCTCCGCGGCCTCGGCGTGGACGTGGTCCTGGTCGAACCGCAGCCGACACCGCTGGCATCGGTGCTCGGCGAGCAGATCGGTGCGTTGGTCACCCGGTTGCACCGCGCCGAGGGCGTCGACGTGCGCACCGGACTCGGAGTGGCCGAGGTCCGCGGCGCGGGTCACGTCGACACGGTGGTGCTCACCGACGGCGCCGAGATCAGTGCCGACCTGGTGGTCGTCGGCATCGGATCACTGCCGGCCACCGACTGGCTGGCCGACAGCGGCATCGACGTCGCCAACGGCGTCGTCTGCGACGAGGCCGGACGCACCAGCGCGCCGCACGTCTGGGCACTCGGCGACGTTGCTTCCTGGAAGGATGCGACGGGACACCAAGCGCGCGTGGAACATTGGAGCAACGTTGCCGACCAGGCCCGGGTGGTGGTGCCCGCCATGCTGGGGGCCGAGGTGCCGTCCAACGTCGTCGTCCCGTATTTCTGGAGCGACCAGTACGACGTCAAGATCCAGTGCCTGGGGGAACCCGAGGCCACCGACATCGTGCACCTCATCGAGGACGACGGGCGCAAGTTCCTGGCGTACTACGAGCGCGACGGGGTGTTCGTCGGGGTGGTCGGAGGCGGCCTGCCCGGCAAGGTGATGAAGGTCCGCGCCAAGATCGCCAACGCCACGCCCATCGCCGAGATGCTCGGCTAGAACTGCCCCAGGTAAAACCGCGCGCCCTGGTCGTCGGCGCATTCGGCAGACAGCCCGTAGGGCTGTTGCGACGGTTCGGCCAGCACGGTGCCGCCGGCCGCGCGGACCCGCGCCACCGCAGCCTCGATGTCGGCGACGGTCCACATCGGTACGACACCCGGCTGCGTGCTGCCGCCCGCGGCACCCGACATCGGGTGGGCGTCCAGCACCTGCCACCCGTCGGCAATCCGGCCCGGTGCGAAAGTCCACCCCAGCACCTGACCGTAGAAGTCGCGGAACGCAGCGGAATCGGCCGTCTCGTAGGTGACATACGACAGCTCCCCGGGCCCGGACCCGTTGAGCTCCGGGCGTTTCCGTCCCGGTGTCGCTTCCAGGACGGCAAAGGCCGCGCCCTGCGAATCCGTCGCATCGAGGAGGGTGCCGCGCTCGGTCTGACGTAGTTCGCCGGGTGTGCCACCGGCTGCGGTGATCGCTGCGCTGGCGGTCGTCAGGTCGGCAACCGCGTAGCAGCAGATCAGGGTCGGCCGCCCCGCGGCGGCGTGGATGCCGGTCGGCAGATCGGTGTTGGTCACCCGATGCGTCCCGGGGTCGTAACTCCAGCCCAGGACGTGACCGTAGAACGCGGCTGCGCGATCTGCGTCGGGCACCCGCATCGAGATGGATCCGAGGTCGCCCGGCTGAATCACAGCGCCGACAGGTCCGGTCAGCATCCAGCGGTGGCCGAACGGGTCGACGATGGTCGCGTTGCGCGACCCATGACTTTCACCGATCTCGCGTACCACTTCGGCGCCGTGTTGACGCGCCCGCCGAAGCGCCGCATCGGTGTCGGCCACCTGGAGCATCAGGCTCACTGAAACCGCTTCTGGCTCAGGAGCTCTCAAGCCCAGCTCGGGATATTCGTCGGCCAGGTAGAGCACGCCACCGGCCAGTGCGATCTCCGCGTGCCCAATTCGGCCGTCCGGCATGACAATCGGCTCACCGGCGAGCACAGCACCGAAGGCGTCGGTGTACCAGGACAGCGCACTGCGGGCGTTGGCCACGCACAGGTAGGGCAGCGCCGCGGGCCGCGGAACTACCTCGGTCCCCTGCGGATTGGTGGTACTGGTCATGTCGATCCTTTCTGCGGGTAGTGCCAAGGTGGCCGCCAGCCGCCGGCGCAACTGCGCGGCGAAGGCCGGATCGGGTTGCACCGGAAGGTCAACGGTGTGCAGCACGCGCAACGGGTCGGGCCGACTCATGACGTGCCTCCTTCCGGATACTCTTTTCTGAACGCTCTTTTCGCGCGGACCAGCAGTGCCTCGGTCGCATGCACGGTGCGCCCGATCAGTGCGGCACATTCGCCCACGCTGCAGTCGTCCATGTAGCGCAGCACCAGCACGGTGCGGTGCGAATCGCTCAACCGGGTCAACACACTCTCGGCGACCAGCCGATCGAGTTCGGCGTCCCACTCGTCGACGGCATCCACCGGTGGTTCGGCCACCGGCTCGGGATCGGCTCGGCGCCGGTAGTGGTCGGCCAGCTTGTGTCGCGCGACTCCGAGCAACCACGGCACCGCGATCGGGGGCGGGTCCGGCTTGCGGGCCGCGTCCATCGCGGCCAGAAAGGTCTCCGAGGTGAGGTCCTCGGCGGTGCCCCGATCGCGGCAGCGGCGCACGAGGTAGCCGTACACCACCGGCAGTGCCGTGTCGCAGAGCGCCAACAGCGCACGGGCCGCGTCGCCGTGGCGGTCTGGTTGGGCGCTCACACCCCTATCGTCGCGTTGACGGCCCGAAATCCGACGCCCGGTCCGAAGAAATTTCTACTGCCAGCGCACCGGCGGGCCGTGCGCATGGCACTCGGCCAGCACCGGCTTATCCGCGCCCGGCCACCGGGCCGCGCGCACCAGGAACTTCAGCGGCGCACCGGGTCCGTCGCGGGCCGGCTCCATGGTCAGATGCGCGAACGGGGATCGGGCGGTGGCGCGGCCACTGACCTCGTCGATGCCGGCGCGCACCGCAGCCCGCTGCTCGGCGGACAGGTACTGCCAGGTAATCGAATGCCACAGCACGGTCAGCGTCCCGTCGGCCAGGGTGAGCCCTTGCACCGCATCTGCTGCCGTCCGGCGCTGCACCTGCACCGGCACCTCGCGGGCGACCGCGATGGCCCCCCGCAGGCGTTGCATCCGGGCGTCCTGATCGGGCCACACGTAGCTCAGCAGGGTCAGTTCCCCATCGGTGCCGGTGACGTCCAGGGGGGCGATGTCGTATCCACACCGCTCGACGATGCGCACCTCGCCCCCGGGCGGCAACTGGCCCTGCCACGCCCCGTCGATGAGCACCGGGGAGTCGTTCGGGCCCCACCGCCCGCCGGGGTACCGGTAGTGATACCGGTCCGCCCGCAGATTGAGTCCGGCACTCGCGCCGATCTCGAAAAGCCTTATCGGGTAACCGAAATCGTGGTTGATACAGAGCAGACCCCCGATCAGGGCGGCTGCCCGGCCCACTTCGTTCGTCTGCGGCGGCTGCTGTAGCGATGCGCGCAACGCCTCGACGCTCGAGGCGGCCACCCGGCGGATCTCCGGCCACGCGGCTTCGGCATCCCAGGTGCCGCCGACGCTGGGATACCAGCGCCGCAGTTGCGGTGCCCGTCCGTCGAGCACCAGCCGGTGCAGGCCACCGAGCAGCCGTAGCGGCACCGCGTGCCCGGCGGGCGCGTCGTGGTAGCCGGCGAGGACGGTCGCGAATACGCCGCCGGACTCCACGTCGGCGGCCACCCGCTCGGACAGCTCGCCGTACATGGTCGACCCGGCGGCTGCGCAGAAACGGCCCTGGGAGCGCAGCGTGTGCAGCAGGTGTGCGTTGCGGCTCACCCGAGCCCGTCCAGCCCGGTGCCGACGACGTCGAAGGCGTTGCCCAACGCGGCCGGCAACGCCAATGACTCGTCGCTGAGCCAGTACTGGTATGCGCTCAGTGCGACGCCGAGCATCGTCCAGGCGACGGTCTGGGGCAGCAGATCGGTGGTCTTGGTCCCCGTCCTGGCCGCGACGAACCCGGCGATCACCTCGCGCCAGCCGGCATACATCGTCATCGAATAAGCCTGTAGCTCAGCGGTTTCCAGGATCACCCGCATCCGTTGGCGGTGTCGCGCCGTTTCGCATTCGTCGAAGGTGTTGAAGGCCAGCAGCGCGGCGCGCAGTGCTTCGCGCAGCGGCACCGCAGGGTCTGCGTCGTCCAGCAGCTCCTGCAGTTGGCTCAGGTAACTGTCGAATTCTCCCCAGGGGATCGCGTTCTTGGAGGCGTAGTAGCGGAACAGGGTGCGCCGGGAGATTCCGGCCGCCTGCGCGACGTCGTCGACGCTGACGTCGGCGAAACCGCGGGCGGCGAACAGGTCGATGGCGATGTCGGCGATGTGCAGCGGAGTCGTCGAGCGGCGCCGGCCGACCCGTGACCCGTGCAGCATCGCCCCCGCCCTTCCTTTTCGGCACTCGATGCCATATTGTGACCAGAACCACTCAGGATTGTCGAGACCCGCGCGAAAGGGAACGCTGTGAACAACGACGACACGATGGACAACGAGAACCAGAACGAGACCGAGCTGGTCTCCGAGACGCTGGTCGAAGAGGTGTCCATCGACGGTATGTGCGGGGTCTACTGACCGTGGCGGTGCCCGCGCACGCCGGGCAGCTCGACGCAGCCGCGTTCGACCCCGGCCGCGGCTGGCGTCTGCACCCGCAGGTGGCCGTTCGGCCGGAACCCTTTGGCGCGCTGCTGTATCACTTCGGCACCCGCAAGCTCTCGTTCCTGAAAAACCGCACCATTCTGACGGTGGTGCGGTCGCTGGCCGAGTATCCCGACGTGCGCTCGGCATTGCAGGCCGCGGGCGTCGACGACGCCGACCAGGGCCCGTATCTGCACGCGCTGCGCGTGTTGGCCGATTCCACGATGTTGCTGCCGCAGGAGGACGAATGACCGCACCGGCCAAGGTGCCCCGGCTCATCGAGCAGTTCGAGCACGGACTGGATGCGCCGATCTGTCTGACCTGGGAGCTGACCTACGCCTGCAACCTGGCGTGCGTGCACTGCCTGTCATCGTCGGGCAAACGCGACCCCCGGGAGTTGTCCACCCGCCAGTGCCAGGACATCATCGACGAGCTGGAACGCATGCAGGTGTTCTACGTGAACATCGGTGGCGGCGAACCCACTGTGCGCCCGGACTTTTGGGAACTGGTGGATTATGCGACCGCACACCACGTCGGGGTCAAGTTCTCCACCAACGGTGTGCGCATCACTCCCGAGGTGGCTGCGCGGCTGGCCGCCAGCGATTACGTCGATGTGCAGATCTCGCTGGACGGCGCGACCGCCGAGGTCAATGACGCCGTGCGCGGCGCCGGCTCGTTCGACATGGCGGTGCGTGCCTTGCAGAACCTGGCCGACGCCGGCTTCCGGGATGCGAAGATCTCGGTGGTGGTCACCCGCCACAACGTCGGTCAGCTCGACGAATTCGCCGCGCTGGCAAGCCGTTACGGCGCCACGCTGCGGATCACCCGGTTGCGCCCCTCAGGTCGCGGCGCCGATGTCTGGGAGGAGTTGCACCCCACCGCCGAGCAGCAGGTCCAGCTGTACGACTGGTTGGTCGCCAAGGGTGAGCGGGTGCTCACCGGTGACTCGTTCTTCCACCTGGCCCCGCTGGGCTCCGCCGGTGCGTTGGCCGGGCTCAACATGTGTGGCGCCGGACGGGTGGTGTGCCTGATCGACCCGGTCGGGGACGTCTACGCCTGCCCGTTCGCCATCCACGACCGCTTCCTGGCCGGCAACGTGCTGTCCGACGGCGGCTTTGACAATGTCTGGAAGAACGCGCCGCTGTTCCGCGAATTGCGCGAGCCGCAGTCCGCGGGAGCCTGCGGCAGCTGCGGACACTACGACAGCTGCCGGGGCGGCTGTATGGCCGCCAAATTCTTCACCGGCCTACCGCTGGACGGGCCCGACCCCGAATGCGTCCAGGGTTACAGCGCACCGGCGCTGGCGACCGAACGCGAGACGCCCCGGCCGCGCGTCGATCACTCCCGCGGTCGCCGCATCAGCACCCCGGTGCCGCTCACGCTCTCGATGCGGCCACCGAGCCGGATCTGCAACGAAAGTCCCGTATAGCCATGGCAGACCAATGGTTTGAAACTGTTGCCATTGCCCAACAGCGTGCCAAGCGGCGGCTACCGAAATCGGTCTATTCGTCTTTGATTTCGGCCAGCGAAAAAGGCGTCACTGTCGCCGACAATGTCGCGGCGTTCAGCGAACTCGGTTTTGCCCCGCACGTCGTCGGGGCCAGCGAGAAACGCGACCTCGCGACCACTGTTATGGGCCAGGACATTTCCCTGCCGGTCCTCATTTCCCCCACCGGCGTGCAGGCGGTCGACCCCGAGGGGGAGGTGGCCGTGGCCCGGGCGGCGGCCGCTCGCGGCACGGCAATGGGTTTGTCGTCGTTCGCCAGCAAGCCGATCGAGGAGGTCGTGGCGGCGAACCCGAAGATCTTCTTCCAGATCTACTGGCTCGGCGACCGGGACGCGATCGCCGCGCGCGTCGAGCGGGCCCGACAGGCCGGTGCCGTCGGCCTGATCGTCACCACCGACTGGACGTTCTCCCACGGCCGGGATTGGGGCAGCCCCAAGATCCCCGAGGCGATGAACCTCAAGACCATGCTGCGGATGTCGCCGGAGGCGATCACCAAGCCGCGGTGGTTGTGGAAGTTCGGCAAGACGCTGCGGCCGCCGGACCTGCGGGTGCCCAACCAGGGCCGCCGCGGCGAGCCCGGCCCGCCGTTCTTCAACGCCTACGGCGAGTGGATGGGGACGCCGCCGCCGACCTGGGAAGACATCGCCTGGCTGCGCGATCTGTGGGGCGGACCGTTCATGCTCAAAGGCGTGATGCGCGTCGACGACGCCAAAAGGGCGGTCGACGCCGGTGTTTCGGCGATCTCGGTGTCCAACCACGGCGGCAACAACCTGGATGGCACACCCGCGTCGATCCGTGCCCTGCCCGCTGTCGCGGCCGCCGTCGGCGACCAGGTCGAAGTGCTGTTCGACGGGGGAATCCGCCGCGGCAGCGACGTCGTGAAAGCGGTGGCGCTGGGCGCCCGCGCGGTGATGATCGGGCGGGCTTACCTGTGGGGGCTGGCCGCAGCAGGCCAACCCGGCGTGGAGAACGTCCTCGACATCCTGCGCGGCGGCATCGACTCGGCGTTGATGGGCCTCGGGCACTCGTCCGTGCACGACCTCAGTGCCGACGACATCCTGGTTCCGGACGGCTTCACCCGGACGTTGGGCGTGGGCTGAGCGGTGCCCCCCCGATTCGGGTAGCGCTCTGCGGTTACCACAAGTGTGGTTGCGCCGAAAGGGCTTTAAATGACGAATCCGGCAAACATGGTACGGGCGGGGCAGTCGTGGCGAACGAGCATCGAATTCGCGTACTGGATCAATGTGGACAGAAAAAAATTTGAATAGGTAGTGCAACAATTGGTGCACGACAGGTTAATTCGGCCTACCATCGGCGAGTGCCAATGCTCGGCGAGGTGGGGAGTGCAACGTCGAAGCAACTCTCGATATCCGCCCCGCCGTCAATAATGGTCCCGCTCGGATCCACCGAGCAGCACGGGCCGCACCTGCCATTGGATACCGACACCCGGATCGCGACGGCCGTCGCCCGTGCGATCGCCGAGCGGGTGGACTGGCTGGTGGCGCCCGCGATCGCCTACGGCGCCAGCGGCGAGCACCAGGACTTCGCCGGCACGATCTCGATCGGCACCGAGGCCTTGACCACCCTGCTGGTGGAGTTCGGCCGCTCGGCAACCTGCTGGGCCGGGCGCGTGGTCTTCGTCAACGGGCACGGCGGCAATGTGCCGGCGCTGGGCCGGGCGACCAGCGTGCTGCGATCCGAAGGTCGCGACGTCGGTTGGTGCCCGTGCGTGACAGCCGGTGGTGACGCGCATGCCGGGCATACCGAAACGTCGGTGTTACTGCTCATTTCGCCGGACGAGGTGCGTACCGACGCGATTCTCGCCGGCAACGAGGCGCCGTTGCGTGAGTTGCTGCCCGCGATGCGCCGCGGCGGGGTCGCGGCGGTGAGCCAGATCGGCGTGCTGGGTGATCCGACAACTGCCACGGCGGTCGAGGGGAAAAGGATCTTTGCTGAAATGGTCGACGATGGGGTGCGTCGAATTGCCCGGTGGCTGCCTGGGGGCGACGGGATGCTGACATGACGGCGCCGGCGACGGTGCAGAGGTGCGGCGATGCCGAGGAGCGGCGCACATGACGCAGACCCGCCTGCCGGACGGGTTTGCGGTACAGGTCGATCGTCGTGTGCGGGTGCTCGGCGACGGCAAGGCGCTGCTGGGCGGGTCGCCGACCCGGTTGCTGCGGCTGGCGCCGGCCGCCCAGAGCATGCTCTCCGACGGACGCCTGAAGGTCAGCGACGAGCTCAGCGCCCAGCTGGCCCGCACCCTGCTCGACGCCACGGTGGCCCACCCGCGCCCGGCCACGGGCCCGTCGCACCGCGATGTCACGGTCGTTATCCCGGTGCGCGACAACGTATCCGGTCTCCGCCGACTGGTGGCGTCGTTGCGCGGGCTGCGGGTGATCGTGGTGGACGACGGTTCCTCCCGCCCGATCGAACTGGAAGATTTCACCGGTGCCCACTGTGACGTCGAAGTGCTGCATCACGTCCGCAGCAGAGGCCCGGCGGCCGCCCGCAACACTGGGCTGGCCGCGTGTTCTACCGATTTCGTCGCGTTCCTGGATTCCGACGTGGCACCGCGCCGTGGCTGGCTGGAAGCTCTGCTCGGTCACTTCTGTGACCCGACTGTCGCACTGGTCGCGCCCCGCATCGTCGGCCTGACGCCGACCGAGAATGTGATAAGCCGCTACGAAGCGGTGCATTCGTCGCTGGACCTGGGTTTGCGTGAGGCGCCGGTACTGCCGCACAGCACGGTGTCCTACGTGCCCAGCGCCGCGATCGTCTGCCGGACCTCGGCGATCCGGGAAGTGGGCGGCTTCGACGAGACCATGCACTCCGGTGAGGACGTCGACTTGTGCTGGCGCCTGGTGGAAGCCGGTGCCCGGCTGCGCTACGAGCCGATCGCGCGGGTTGCGCACGACCATCGGACCGAGCTCCGGGTCTGGATAGCGCGCAAGGCTTTCTACGGCGGGTCGGCGGCTCCGCTGTCGGTGCGCCACCCCGACAAGACCGCGCCGGTGGTCATCTCGGGGTGGGCATTGATCGCCTGGATCCTGATGTCGCTCGGCAGCGGCCTGGCCCAGCTGGCGTCCGTGGCCATCGCCGTATTGACGGGCCGGCGCATCGCGCGGGTCATGCGCAGCGCCGAGACCACGATGTGGGACGTGGTCGTGGTCGCCACCCGGGGCCTGTGGTCGGCGGCGCTGCAACTGGCGTCGGCGCTCTGTCGGCACTACTGGCCGCTGGCGCTGTTCGCGGCGATCCTGTCCCGGCACTTCCGGCGGGTCGTGCTGGTGGCGGCGGTCGTCGACGGTGTGACGGACTGGCTTCGCCGCCGCGACGCCGTCGACGACGACGCCGAGCCGATCGGGCTGCTGACCTACCTGCTGCTCAAGCGGGTCGACGATCTGGCCTACGGCATCGGGCTGTGGTACGGCGTGCTGCGCGAACGCAACATCGGCGCACTCAAGCCGCAGATTCGGACGTAACGCCCGCCTTGTCCGCAGCCGCCCGGCACAGCGACGTCTTGGTCGTGGGCGCCGGAAGCGCCGGTTCGGTTGTCGCCGAACGCCTTTCCGCGGATTCCCGCTGCACGGTGCGGGTATTGGAGGCCGGCCCCGGACTTCTCGACCCGGATCTGCTGGCCCGCACCCGCAACGGGCTGCAGTTGCCCATCGGCACGGGCAGTCCGTTGGCCGAGCGCTACCTGGCCAACCTCACCGACCACCCGGTCCGGCAGCTGCCGATCGTGCGGGGGACGACCGTCGGCGGCTCCGGTGCGGTCAACGGCGGCTACTTCTGCCGCGGGCTCCCCGACGACTTCGACAGCCTCGGCCTACCCGGCTGGGGGTGGCCCGACGTACTCGAACACTTCCGGGCCATCGAGACCGACCTGGATTACCAAACTCCCGGGCACGGCGACAATGGGCCCATCCCGGTCCGGCGCACCGCGGAGTTCACCGGGGCCTCCGAAACCTTTGTCGCCGCCACCCGGCGCGCCGGGTTTCCCTGGTTGACCGACCTCAACGACGTCGGACCGCTCCCGGTGGCGGGGGTGGGGGCGGTGCCGCTCAATATCGTCGACGGGGTGCGAACCGGGTCGGGCGCCGCCTTCCTGATACCCGCACTGCATCGCCCGAACCTCACCCTGCTGGCACAGACGCGGGCGCTGCGGTTGCGGTTTGCCGGCGGGTCGGCGACCGGGGTGGACACGATCGGTCCCGACGGCCCTGTCACCTTCAGCGCAGAACGAATCGTGTTGTGCGCCGGGGCAATACGATCGGCACAGCTGCTGATGCTGTCTGGCATCGGTGCCGAGTCGGTGCTGCGGGCGGCCGGTATAGCGGTGCGGGAGGCGCTGCCGGTCGGACAGCGATGCAGCGACCACCCGGAACAGGTGATGCCGACGAGTTGGGATGTGGCGGTGGACCGTCCGGTGCTGGAGGTGGTGCTGAGCACCGCCGACGGTATCGAGATACGTCCTTACACAGGTGGTTTCGTGGCCATGACCGGTGACGGCAGCGCCGGTCACCGCGACTGGCCGCACGTCGGGGTGGCGCTCATGCGGCCACGGGCGCGCGGCCGCGTGACGGTGGTGTCGGCCGATCCCTCGGTCCCGCCCCGGATCGAGCATCGTTACGACAGCGAGCCGGCCGACCTGGCGCAACTGCGGGACGGCACGACGCTGGCACGCGAATTGCTCTGCACATCAACGCATCTCGGTCAAGCCGTGTGGTCAACGTCGCAGCATCTGTGCGGCAGCATCCCGATGGGTATCGATGATGATCCGCACGCTGTCGTCGACAACCGTTGTCGGGTAAAGGGTTTGGACAATCTCTGGGTGATCGATGGTTCGGTGCTGCCGGTGGTGCCCAGTCGCGGGCCGCACGCCACCATCGTGATGTTGGCTCACCGCGCGGCCGAATTCGTGGCCTGACAAGCGGTCAGCCGTGGCTCGCCGCCGGCTCCTCGGACGTCACCACACGTGCCACCGGTGCAGGTTGCGCGGCCGCCGCCGCCCGGGCCGCCAACGGTGCGGGCAACGCCGATGCTGCGGGCGCGTCCACTTCCACCACTTCGTCCGGGACGGTCCGTAGCGGCGAGATCGGCTGACGTGTCACCGACCCCACCGATCTCGCCGCTACTGCCGACCCCGACGAACCCACCGGCACAGCCGATGTTGTCGCAGGGCCCCCCGGCCCCAACGGTCCACTGATGGCCACCGCTTGTGCGGCAGCGGGCGCCACCGCAGCGCTGTGGCTCAGCGCTGCACGCCCGAGCGTCTCCTGGGGCACTGCCGCCTCAGCCTCGAAGCTGGAGTTGTTCGCGGCCTCGCTGAGTCCGTACTGCTGCGCGCCCATACTCATGAGTTGCACGAATTGGTTGTGAAATTGGTTCGCCTGGGCGCTGATCGCCTGGAATGCCTCGGCATGCGCCCCGAACAATGCCGCGATCTGCGCCGACACGGCGTCGGCGCCCGCGGGCGCCAGTACCCCTGTCGTGGGACCCACGGCTGCCGAGCCGGCATCGCTGATCGCCGATCCGATGTTCGCCAAATCCGTTGCCGCCGCGGCAACGTACTGCGGCGCTGCGATCACATACGACATTCCGGTTCCCTCAGTTGGCCTAGATAGAGTCCGCTGCCCGCCGACGAACCTTGCCCCCGAACAGATGGTAACCAGCAGCGCCGGTCGCGCGTGCCGTTTTGGCGGAATGCGTTCCGGACTCACCGCAGCCCGGGAGCCCGGGGACCGGCCAGGACCGCCGACTCGCGACGATGACAGCCGAGGGCAGGTTTCAGGGTCTCGGCCATAGCCGGCGAATGTTGTACTCGAACCCGGAGGTGCATCACAATCGAGCAGGTGAGTGACACAGATCCTCGCCCGGCGCGGTCCAGGGCCCGTTTGCTGGAAGCCGCCGCCGCGCTGCTGCGCTCCGGAGGTCCCAGTGCGGTGACCATCGACGCGGTCACCCGAGCCGCCAACGTGGCCCGAGCCACGTTGTACCGCCACTTCCCGAGCGGAAACGATCTACTGGCAGCAACTTTCAGCAGCCTCATCCCTGCCGCGCCGACACCGCCCGAAGACGGCCCGCTGCGGGATCGGCTGGTGGCGCTCTTGCTGGCGCAGGCCGAGTTGATCGCCGAAGCCCCCGCGGTGCTGACCGCGACGGCGTGGCTGGCGCTGGGATCGGATCTGCAGGAGTTGCCCGGGCCCGGCGACGGCAGCGGCACGCCGAACGCGATGGCCACCTTGCGCGAGCGCATCGCCCAGCAATACGCGGCACCGTTCGACGTCATCTTCGGCAGCCCCGAGGCGGTGGCCGAACTGGGCGAGGTCGACCGGTCCCGCGCGATTGCCCTGCTGATCGGTCCGGTGGCGATAGGGCGGTTATCCACCCTGCCGGATTTCGACTACCGCGAAACCGTGCAGGCGGCCGTCGACGGCTTCCTGCACGTGCAGCGCGCCCAGGCACGCGCCGACGCGGCGGATACCCGATCGGCAGGTGCCTGACCCGCCCTATAAGCCCAGCTAGGGCCGTTGCCGGCGAGGAATCTGCGGCCGCGGTCGGCACGACGTCGCAAGATTTGGCCGAGCGCTGATCTTCAGGCATACTGTTCAGGTTGCCCAGCGCCAGGTTTGCGCCTGGCCGGGCATACGACCAGCGCCCACCAGGGCGCGTCCGGTCCCAACCTTGGAGCGCGACAATTTCGGTCGCCTACAAGGCTGCGTGCGGGTGACACATCCGGGCGCGGGGGAGCGGCTGGACCACGACAGGTAAACAGCGGCGCAGTATCCGGCGCAACGCTAGAGCGGCCCCCGAGGGGCGTCGTTCTCGCGCGTCGGGTGGCACTGGGTGGAAGAAGAGGTAGGAGAAGCGTGGCGGGACAGAAGATCCGCATCAGGCTCAAGGCCTACGACCATGAGGCTATCGACGCGTCGGCGCGCAAGATCGTCGAAACCGTCGTACGTACCGGAGCCAGCGTCGTCGGACCGGTGCCGCTGCCGACCGAGAAGAATGTGTACTGCGTCATCCGCTCACCGCACAAGTACAAGGACTCGCGGGAGCACTTCGAGATGCGCACACACAAACGGTTGATCGACATCCTCGACCCGACGCCGAAGACCGTTGACGCACTCATGCGCATCGATCTGCCGGCCAGTGTCGACGTCAACATCCAGTAGGAGATCGGCGACCAATGGCGAGAAAAGGCATTCTGGGTACCAAGCTGGGCATGACGCAGGTATTCGATGAGAACAACAGAGTCGTGCCCGTGACGGTCGTCAAGGCCGGTCCGAACGTGGTGACCCGCATCCGTACCCCCGAGCAGGACGGGTACAGCGCCGTGCAGTTGGCCTACGGGGAGATCAGTCCGCGCAAGGTCAACAAGCCGGTCACCGGCCAGTACGCCGCGGCGGGTGTCAACCCGCGCCGGCACCTGGCCGAGTTGCGGCTCGACGATCCGGAGGCGGCGGCCGAGTATCAGGTCGGTCAGGAGCTGACGGCGGAGATCTTCGCTGACGGCGCCTATGTCGACGTGACCGGCACCTCCAAGGGCAAGGGCTTCGCGGGCACCATGAAGCGGCACGGTTTCCGTGGTCAGGGCGCCAGCCACGGCGCCCAGGCGGTGCACCGGCGCCCGGGATCGATCGGCGGATGTGCCACTCCGGCAAGGGTGTTCAAAGGCACCCGGATGGCCGGGCGGATGGGTAGCGACCGCGTCACCGTGCAGAACCTGGTGGTGCACAAGGTCGATGCCGAGAACGGCGTGCTGTTGATCAAGGGCGCGGTTCCCGGCCGCACCGGTGGACTCGTCGTGGTCCGCACTGCGATCAAACGAGGTGAGAAGTAATGGCGCTCAAACTCGACGTGAAGACGCCGGCGGGTGACACCGACGGCACCATCGAGCTGCCGGCCGAGCTGTTCGACGCACCGGCCAACATCGCGTTGATGCACCAGGTGGTGACCGCCCAACGGGCGGCGGCACGGCAGGGTACGCACGCGACGAAGACCCGGGGCGACGTCAGCGGTGGTGGCCGCAAGCCCTACCGGCAGAAGGGCACCGGTCGCGCGCGGCAGGGTTCGACCCGTGCCCCGCAGTTCACCGGCGGTGGCGTGGTGCACGGTCCCCAGCCGCGCGACTACAGCCAGCGCACGCCCAAGAAGATGATCGCCGCCGCTTTGCGCGGGGCGCTGTCGGACCGGGCGCGCAACGGGCGCATCCACGCGGTGACCGAGTTGGTGTCGGGGCAGACCCCATCCACCAAGAGCGCCAAGGCTTTTCTGGGCACGCTGACCGACCGCAAGCAGGTGCTGGTGGTCATCGGCCGCAGCGACGAGGCCGGCGCGAAGAGCGTGCGCAACCTGCCCGGTGTGCACATCTTGCCGTCGGACCAACTCAATACCTACGACGTGCTGCGAGCCGACGACGTGGTGTTTAGCGTCGAGGCGTTGAACGCCTACATCGCGGCCAACACCGGTCATAAGGCAACTTCCGAGGAGGTAACGGCGTAGATGGCGACCATCGCTGACCCCCGCGACATCATTTTGGCGCCGGTCATCTCGGAGAAGTCCTACGGACTGCTCGACGACAATGTGTACACCTTCGTGGTGCACCCCGACTCGAACAAGACGCAGATCAAGATCGCTGTCGAGAAGATCTTTGCCGTCAAGGTCGTATCGGTGAACACCGCGAATCGGCAGGGCAAGCGCAAGCGCACCCGGACCGGTTACGGCAAGCGCAAGAGCACCAAGCGCGCCATCGTGACCCTGGCACCGGGCAGCAAGCCGATCGACCTGTTCGGAGCACCGGCCTAGCGCCGCGCGCGAGAGAGAGCTGATCAGACATGGCAATTCGCAAGTACAAGCCGACGACACCGGGTCGCCGCGGTGCCAGCGTGTCCGACTTCGCCGAGATCACTCGGACGACGCCGGAGAAGTCGCTGGTTCGCCCGTTGCACGGTCGCGGTGGTCGTAACGCGCACGGCCGGATCACCACCCGCCACAAGGGCGGTGGCCACAAGCGTGCCTACCGGGTGATCGACTTCCGCCGCAACGACAAGGACGGGGTGAACGCCAAGGTCGCGCATATCGAGTACGACCCGAACCGCACCGCCCGCATCGCCCTGCTCCATTTCCTGGACGGCGAAAAGCGTTACATCATTGCGCCGAACGGTCTTTCGCAGGGTGACATCGTCGAGTCGGGTGCCAACGCCGACATCAAGCCCGGCAACAACCTGCCGCTGCGCAACATCCCCGCCGGCACCCTGGTGCACGCGGTGGAGCTGCGCCCCGGCGGTGGCGCCAAACTCGCGCGCTCGGCCGGGTCGAGCATCCAGCTGCTCGGTAAGGAAGCCACCTACGCCTCGCTGCGGATGCCCAGTGGTGAGATCCGCCGCGTCGACGTGCGCTGCCGCGCAACCGTTGGTGAGGTCGGCAACGCCGAACAGGCAAACATCAACTGGGGCAAGGCCGGTCGGATGCGGTGGAAGGGCAAGCGCCCGTCCGTCCGTGGTGTGGTGATGAACCCGGTCGACCACCCGCACGGCGGTGGTGAGGGTAAGACCTCGGGTGGTCGGCACCCGGTGAGCCCGTGGGGCAAGCCCGAGGGCCGTACCCGCAACCCGAACAAAGCAAGCAACAAGCTCATTGTCCGACGCCGGCGCACCGGCAAGAAGCACGGCCGGTAGGAGTAACCAACCATGCCACGCAGCCTCAAGAAGGGCCCGTTCGTCGACGACCATCTGCTCAAGAAGGTCGACGTGCAGAACGAGAAGAACAGCAAGCAGGTCATCAAGACCTGGTCGCGCCGCTCGACCATCATTCCCGACTTCATCGGGCACACCTTCGCGGTGCACGACGGCCGCAAGCACGTCCCGGTGTTCGTCACCGAATCGATGGTGGGCCACAAGCTCGGTGAATTCGCTCCCACCCGCACCTTCAAGGGGCACATCAAGGACGACCGGAAGAGCAAGAGGCGATGAGTACCACCACTACCGAATATCCGTCGGCGACCGCCAAGGCGCGGTTCGTGCGGGTGTCGCCGCGAAAGGCGCGCCGGGTCATCGACCTGGTGCGCGGGCGGTCGGTGACCGACGCGCTCGACATCCTGCGCTGGGCGCCGCAGGCCGCCAGCGAGCCGGTGGCCAAGGTGATCGCCAGTGCCGCGGCCAACGCGCAGAACAACAACGGACTGGACCCGGCCACCCTGGTGGTGGCCACGGTGTATGCCGACGAGGGCCCGACCGCCAAGCGCATCCGCCCCCGGGCGCAGGGACGCGCGTTCCGGATCCGCCGGCGTACCAGCCACATCACGGTGATCGTGGAAAGCCGGCCCAGCCGCGACGAGCGGTCGTCGAAGTCGTCGCGGACCCGTCGCGCCGAAGGCAGCAAGGCCGCCGCGAAGGCCGGGCCCGCCTCGGCCGCGAAGAAGACGCCCGCCAAGAAGGCACCTGCCAAGAAGGCACCCGCGAAAACCGCTGAGGCTGCTGACGCGAAGGGAGGCTCAGACTAGTGGGCCAGAAGATCAATCCGCACGGCTTCCGCCTGGGCATCACCACCGACTGGAAGTCGCGCTGGTACGCCGACAAGCAGTACGCCGAGTACGTCAAGGAGGACGTCGCGATCCGGCGCCTGCTGTCGACCGGCCTGGAGCGCGCCGGCATCGCCGACGTGGAGATCGAGCGCACCCGCGACCGGGTACGGGTGGACATCCACACCGCCCGGCCGGGCATCGTGATCGGCCGGCGTGGTACTGAGGCCGACCGGATCCGCGCCGACCTGGAAAAGCTGACCAAAAAGCAGGTGCAGCTCAACATCCTCGAGGTGAAAAACCCTGAGTCGCAGGCACAATTGGTGGCCCAGGGCGTCGCCGAGCAGTTGAGCAACCGGGTGGCGTTCCGTCGCGCGATGCGCAAGGCCATCCAGTCGGCGATGCGGCAGCCCAATGTGAAGGGCATCCGGGTGCAGTGCTCGGGCCGCCTTGGCGGTGCGGAGATGAGCCGCTCGGAGTTCTACCGCGAAGGCCGGGTGCCGCTGCACACGTTGCGGGCCGACATCGACTACGGCCTCTACGAGGCCAAGACCACGTTCGGCCGGATCGGCGTGAAGGTGTGGATCTATAAGGGCGACATCGTCGGCGGCAAAAGGGAATTGGCCGCCGCCGCCCCCGCGGGCGGGGAGCGTCCGCGCCGGGAGCGCCCGTCGGGCACCCGTCCGCGCCGCAGCGGTGCCTCGGGTACGACGGCGACCGGCACCGACGCCGGCCGTGCGGCCGGTGGCGAAGAGACTGCTGTTGCCCCCGAAGCGGCGGCCCCAGCAGAAGCGCAGAGCACGGAGAGCTGAATCATGTTGATTCCCCGCAAGGTCAAGCACCGCAAGCAGCATCACCCCCGCCAGCGCGGTATCGCCAGCGGCGGCACCGCGGTGAATTTCGGTGACTACGGCATCCAGGCCCTCGAGCACGCCTACGTCACCAACCGGCAGATCGAGTCCGCGCGTATCGCCATCAACCGGCACATCAAGCGTGGCGGCAAGGTGTGGATCAACATCTTCCCCGACCGCCCGCTGACCAAGAAGCCGGCCGAGACCCGGATGGGTTCGGGTAAGGGTTCGCCCGAGTGGTGGGTGGTCAACGTCAAGCCGGGCCGGGTGCTGTTCGAGCTCAGCTACCCGAACGAGCAGATCGCGCGTGCGGCGCTCACCCGGGCGATTCACAAGCTGCCGATCAAGGCACGCATTGTTACCCGAGAGGATCAGTTCTGATGGCAGTGGGAATTTCGCCGGGTGAACTGCGTGAGCTCACCGACGAAGAGCTACAAGAGCGCATCCGGGAGTCCAAGGAAGAGCTGTTCAACCTGCGCTTCCAGTTGGCGACCGGGCAGCTGAGCAACAACCGCCGGCTCCGCGTGGTGCGCCACGAAATCGCGCGCGTCTACACGGTGCTGCGCGAACGAGAACTGGGTCTGGCTTCCGGGCCCGACGGCGATAAGGAATCGTGATGGCAGACGCTAACACTCCCGCGAAAGCGGCACCCAAGAAGGCTGCTTCCAGTTCGAAAGCAGCCACGGACGCGGCGCCAAAGGAGAAGGGCCCCAAGCACACTCCGGCTACACCGAAGCCGCGCGGACGTCGCAAGACGCGCATCGGCTACGTGGTGAGCGACAAGATGCAGAAGACCATCGTCGTCGAACTCGAAGACCGCGTGAAGCACCCGTTGTACGGCAAGATCATTCGGACCACCAAGAAGGTCAAGGCGCACGACGAGAACAGCATTGCCGGCATCGGCGACCGCGTCTCGTTGATGGAGACGCGTCCGCTCTCGGCGACCAAGCGCTGGCGACTGGTGGAGATTCTCGAGAAGGCCAAGTAGCCGGCCACTAACGCAGGTTCCGCAGCAACGCGCGCAGCCGTTCGCGGGTGGCGTTCTCGGGATCGCTGAGGCGCAGTTGCAGCAGTTCCCGGCCGGCGGCGTAGAGGATCCGGGCGGTGTATTCGGGATCGTGCACGTCCGGATTGATGCGCAACAACTCCGCCGTCAGGAATCCCCGGACCAACTCCTGAGATTGGGCCAGCCGGGTGTGTAACTGCGGCGGAGCGCCCTGCGGGGGAAACAGGAATAACCGCCACGTCGCCGGGTTCGCGTCCACCGCGGCCAGCACCCCGTCGAGCGCGCGCACCAGCGTCTGATTCCGTTCGCTGGGCTCGCCCAACTCGCTGATCGCGCCGAAGAACTGCTGGCCGGCCCGGGCCGCTTCCCGGTCGATCAACGCGACAAAGAGGCCCGCCGGGTCACCGAACTGCTGATAGATCAGCGATCGATTGATGCCGGCCGCCTGCGCGATCCGGTTCGGCGTCGCCGCGTGAAATCCCTCGGCGTCGACGATCGCGTGGGTGATGTCGAGGATCTGCTCGCGCCGACCTTCGGCTGTCATCCGCCGCTTGGGCGCGTCCCTGGTCGCGTGGGTCACACTTGACAGCATAACTAACACTTTGTGACTATTGCTCACAAAGTGTTAGTTATTGAGAGGTCTTGATGGTCACCTATTTTCCGGAGCTCGCCCGACGGGTCGCAAGCCAGCGCGAGTTACAGCCAGACCTCTACGGCGACATCGACTTTGACGCACACCCTTACCGCTTGACCGGGCAGCCCGGTGACAAGTCGTCGCTGCCGGACTGGGTCGGCGACCGCGAGTCGATCCTGCACGACGACCGGGTGCGGGAACTGATGGAAACGGCCACCATGCTCGGGGACGTGGTGGCCGACCCGTATGCGGCGCTCATGAGTCGCTACAGCGTGGCCGCGCTGATCGACATGCTCAAGACGGCGTGCCGCCACGGCATCGAGGCGGTACCCGATGCGCCGGAAGAACTCGCGGCGTTCATCGCCGCCATGGAAGCCACCCCGGACTGGATCAACCTCGACCTGGTGGAAGAAGGTGCTCAGACCGCACGCATCTCGGCGGCGCTGATCGCCCACTTCATCACCCGGGGCGCCTTCATCGCGACGTTCACCAACACCTACGCCGCGCTGCCGATGGGTCTGACCGGTGCGCTCTCCGGCCGCCGTGCTGCGCGTCGGGTCAACGAGACGGCAAGCTTCTTCGCCGTCACCACGCTGCCCGGTGCGTTGAAGCGTTACGGGCCAGGGTTTGAGGCGGCCGCCATGGTGCGGCTGATGCACTCGATGGTCCGCTACAACGCACTGAAGAAGTCCGGCAAATGGGACGTCGACATCTACGGCATACCGGTGCCGCAGGTCGATCAGATGCCGGCCGGAATGATCGGCCAGTACCTGACCTCCCAGCAGGTGCTGCGACAGGGCCGCACGGAGTTCAACGACGAGGAACGCGCCCTCGTCGAATTCGGCCGGTACCGCTGCTTCCTGCTCGGGCTGCCGGAGGAGTTGCTGCCCACCACGCCCGGTGACACCGTGCACGTCATGCACGCCCGCGCGGCGCTGCTGCGCGACGGGTTCGACGCGGTCTGCCGCGAACTCGTCGACTCCACCATGGATGCCTATCTGCGGCCGGGCACCACGCTGTTCGACCGCGCCGCTGAGGCGGTGGAAAAGAGTTACAGCAAGGAGTCCTTCGTGCGGGCGTTCTGCAACGGCAACCGCGCCGCCGCTGCCGCCATGGGCGTCTCGATCGGACTGGCGGACCGCGCACGCATCGCGCTCACCGGTCCGTTCATTGCCGGACGGTATCTCGTCGTGAGTCGCCTGGCCCGCGTCCCGGCGTTGCGTGAGCTCGTCGACCAGTACATCATCGGGTTGCTCAAACTGCGGCTGGCTACCTACGGCAAACCCGAATTCACCAGTGACTCAGCGCATTACACACCGATCTCAGCCGCACCACGTGGTGGGACCACAACGCTTGTCCACTGATTGGGGGACGCCGGAAACCCCCCGAAGGTAGCGACGATCGGTGGAATCCCTGCACCGGGGCACGGCGCTAATTTATGAAGCAACGAAGCGCACTGCACCCAAAGGAGATTCCCATGGCCCACGACGTTCTGTTCTGCGAGACCGAGGTCGTCTACTCGATGCCGATCTATAAGGCTGACGACGCCTGCGAATGATCTTCCCCAGCAAACGGCGCCGCGGACATGAGTCACCGGCGCCGTTTTGCATGCAGCCAGCGCGTGTCGTCGGGATCGGCCGTCGTCAACTCCAGGCCGGCGCGGTCCAGCTCGGTCCGGATCGCGGCGGCAGAGATCTCCTCGGCCGTCAGCGATTGGCGCCAAACCCGGCCGTCGGCGGCCAGCGTGAACTCGCCCGCACTGATCCCGCCGCTGTTGGAGTGGATCGTCAGGGTGGTCGTCACCCCGTCCAGGGTCAGCGACTTCGACCAGCCAGCCGGCCGGGCGGCAAGCAGTGACGCCGGCGCCCACTGAATGATGGCCTGCCCGTCGGCTTTCAGATGGCGGGCCACGGTGGCCAACACAGACCTGCGCTGCTGCGTACCCGGGTAGTTGACCATGTTGCCGATCACCAGGACGACGTCGAATTGCTCATCGAGCCGCAGGTCCTCGATGCGGGCTTGTTTTGTGCGCGCATGCCGGATGTGGGCCAACATGTCCGGTGAGTCGTCGACGGCGGTGACCCGGTGACCGAGCTCGGCCAGCGGATCGGCAATGCGTCCGGTACCCGCACCCAGGTCGAGCACCGAACTGTGCGGCGCCAGTTGCGATTGGATGTACTCGATCTCGCCCAGCGACGGCAGGCGGCGGTAGATTTCCACTGCAGTGCCGTCGGCCGCCACCGCACCGGACTGCTGCACGCCCGGATCTTGCGCCACTTGTATCGTCCTCCCGCCTGAAACGGAACACATGCGAACCTACTCTGCGGGTGCAGCCGGCAATCCGCTCGGCGTCGATCTGACGGATCCGACGACCTTCGCCGACGGGTTCCCGCACCAGGTGTTCGGACGCCACCGCCAGCAGGCGCCGGTGTTCTGGCACGAACCCACCGAACACACCCCCGACGGCGAAGGCTTCTGGTCGGTCGCCAGATACACCGACACCATTGCGGTGCTTCGTGATTCGACCACCTTCTCGTCGGTCACCGGTGGGAAGCGGCCGTTCGGGGGCACGCTGCTGCAGGACATGCCGGTCGCCGGCCAGGTGATCAACATGATGGACGATCCACGGCACGCGGACATCCGGCGATTGGTCAGCTCCGGCCTGGGGCCGCGCATGATCGGCCGGGTGGAGGACGACCTGCGCGGGCGGGCGCGCCGGTTGCTCGACCGGATCGAACCGGGCGCGCCGTTCGACTTCGCGGTCGACATCGCCCCGGAACTGCCCCTGCAGGCGATCTGCATCCTGCTCGGCGTGCCCGAGGTGGACCGGCACTGGCTGCTGGCCGAGCTGGAAACGGTGCTGGAATTTCGCGGTTCCCGAAAAGACTACGTATCAACGGTTTTCGGGAAGAACCCGGAATCCCGCCGGGATGACTACGGCCGCGAACTGATCGCCCGCAAACGCACGCAGCCCACCGACGACATGCTGTCCATCGTCGCCAATGCCACCGTGGACGGCGCCCCGTTCCTGTCCGACGATGAGGTGTACCTGTTCTTCCACCAACTGTTCAGCGCGGGCGCCGACACCACCCGCAACGTCACAAGTGTCGGCCTGCTCGCCCTGGCCGACCGACCCGACCAGTGGCGCCGGTTGCGTGCCGACCCGGGCCTGCTGCCGACGGCCATCGAGGAAATGGTGCGGTGGACCACGCCGTCGCCGTCGAAGCGGCGGACCGCCACCTGCGACGTCAGGGTGGGGGGCCAGCCGGTCCAGGCGGGGGACAAAGTGTTGGTGTGGGAAGGCTCGGCCAACCGTGACCCCGCCGTGTTCGACCGTCCGGACGAGTTCGACATCACCCGAAAGCCCAATCCGCACTTGGGTTTCGGTCAAGGTGTGCACTACTGTTTGGGCGCCAACCTGGCCCGGCTGGAGCTGCGGGTGTTTTTCGGGGAACTGTTGCCGCGCTTCGAACGGCTGGACATCGTGGCCCCGGTCGAGTGGGCGCGCAGCAACCGCCGCAACGGTCTGCAGAGCCTGGTCGTGGAATTCCGCTGAAAAGTACTTTCTCTCAGGCTTTTCTTCGGTCCACTGGTTACTGTCACCGCGGTGTAATCTCGCACGCGATGTCCGGCGAATGAGTTCACTACGGGAGTGAGGCCGACGGTTATGACTGGGTCGACAGAGTTTCGGGGCAAGATCGAGCTGGACATCCGCGATTCGGAGCCGGACTGGGGCCCGTACGCTGCGCCGACCGCCCCGGAGAACTCGCCGAACATCCTGTACATGGTGTGGGATGACATCGGCATCGCCACCTGGGATTGCTTCGGTGGGCTGGTCGAGATGCCGGCGATGACGCGCATCGCCGAGCGCGGTGTGCGCCTCTCGAATTTCCACACCACCGCGCTGTGCTCACCGACCCGGGCGTCCCTACTGACCGGACGCAACGCCACCACCGTCGGCATGGCCACCATCGAAGAATTCACCGACGGCTTCCCGAACTGCAACGGCCGCATCCCGGCTGACACCGCCCTGCTCTCCGAGGTTCTCAACGAGCGCGGCTACAACACCTACTGCGTGGGCAAATGGCACCTGACCCCGCTCGAGGAGTCCAGCATGGCCGCGACCAAGCGGCACTGGCCGACTTCGCGCGGCTTCGAACGCTTCTATGGCTTCATGGGTGGCGAAACGGACCAGTGGTACCCCGACCTGATGTACGACAACCACCCGGTTGATCCCCCCGGTACCCCCGAGGAGGGCTATCACCTGTCCAAGGACATCGCCGACAGGACAATCCAATTCATCCGCGACGCCAAGGTGATCGCACCCGACAAGCCGTGGTTCAGCTACGTCTGCCCCGGCGCCGGCCATGCGCCGCACCACGTGTTCACCGAGTGGGCCGACAAGTACACAGGCGTGTTCGATATGGGCTACGAGGCCTACCGGGACATCACGCTGGAGAAAATGAAGGCGATGGGCATCGTGCCCCCGGACACCGAACTGTCGCCGATGAACCCCTACATCGACGTCAAAGGACCCAACGGCGAGCCGTGGCCGTTGCAGGACACCGTGCGGGCCTGGGACTCGCTCAGCGACGACGAGAAGAAGCTGTTCGCCCGGATGGCCGAGGTGTTCGCCGGCTTCCTGAGCTACACCGACGCCCAGATCGGCCGGATCCTCGACTATCTCGACGAGTCCGGCCAGTTGGACAACACCATCATTGTGGTGATCTCGGACAACGGCGCCAGCGGTGAGGGCGGTCCCAACGGATCGGTCAACGAAGGCAAGTTCTTCAACGGCTACATCGACACCGTCGAAGAAAGCATGAAGCAGTTCGACCACCTCGGCGGGCCGGAGACCTACAACCACTATCCGATCGGCTGGGCGATGGGTTTCAACACGCCGTACAAGCTGTTCAAGCGCTACTCGTCGCACGAGGGCGGTATCGCCGACACCGCGATCATCTCCTGGCCCAACGGCATTGCCGCGCACGGTGCGGTCCGCGACAACTACATCAACGTCTGCGACATCACCCCGACCGTGTACGAACTTTTGGGAATGACGCCCCCGGACACCGTCAAGGGCATCCCGCAGAAACCCCTCGACGGGGTGAGTTTCAAAGCCGCCCTTGATGATCCAGCGGCAGACACCGGCAAGAAGACGCAGTTCTACACCATGCTCGGCACCCGGGGGATCTGGCACGAAGGGTGGTTCGCCAACACCATCCACGCCGCCTCGCCCGCGGGTTGGTCGCACTTCGACAGAGACCAGTGGGAGCTGTTCCACCTCGACGCCGATCGCAGCCAGTGCCACGATCTGGCCGCCGAGCACCCGGAGAAGCTCGAAGAACTCAAGGCGTTGTGGTTCGCCGAGGCGGAGAAGTACAACGGGCTGCCGCTGGCCGACCTGAACATGCTCGAGACGCTGACCAGGTTCCGGCCCTATCTGAGCGGCGACCGCAACAGTTACGTCTACTACCCCAACTGCGCCGACGTGGGCATCGGCTCGGTCGCCGAGATTCGCGGCCGTTCGTTCGCGGTGCTGGCCGACGTCACCGTGGACACCACCGGAGCCGAAGGCGTGCTGTTCAAACAGGGCAGCGCGCACGGCGGGCACGTGCTGTTCCTGCAGGACGGGCGCCTGCATTACGTCTACAACTTTCTCGGTGAGCGCCAGCAGGAGGTCTCGTCCAATGGCCCTATCCCGCTGGGTCGGCACCTGTTCGGTGTTCGTTACGAACGCAGCGGCACCGTCCCGAACAGTCACACTCCGATCGGCGACGTGACGCTCTATTTCGATGAGCACGTGGTCGGGACGTTGCCGGAAGTGGTGTCCCATCCGGGCACATTCGGGTTGGCCGGCGCCGGCCTCACGGTGGGCCGCAATGGTGGCTCGAGCGTGTCCAGTCGCTACAAGGCGCCGTTCATCCTGACCGGTGCCACCGTCGCCCAGGTCACCGTCGACCTGTCGGGCCGGCCTTACGAAGACGTGGAAAAAGATATCGCGCTTGCCTTTTCGCGGGATTGAGTCCGCGGTGCGTCGGCTGGTCGGGTTGGGTTTTCTGCTGGGCATCTCGATGGTGGTCGTCAGTTGCCAGAACACCGGGGGGACTGCTGCACCGCCTCAGCATTCGGACCCTGCGATGCCGGTGCCGGGCATCGCGGCCACCCAGTCCGAGAACCTGGCACCCGAGACGCTGGTCTGCCCTGCGGCCCCGGACGGGGACGGCCCCGCCGCGGTCGCCGCGGTCGCCGACCCGGCCGCGCCGCGCATCACGATCAGCGTCCCCGACGGGTGGAGCACGGCACCCGGCGACGGGGATACGGCGCTGACGTTGACCGGTCCGCACGCCATGTCCGCCACGGTGACCATCACCGCGACGGAACTGGAACCGGAGAGCGCTTTCCTGCGCCATACCGCCGGCGTCGGCGGCACGGCGCCGCGTCTGAAATTATCGGTGACGGGCGCGCCGTTCTGTGGTTTCAGCAGCGAACAGCTCACCGGCACCCTGCAGGGGCCCTCCGGCGGGATCGACTTCGCCGACCGCGTCACCCACATCTGGACGAACACCAAGCAATACCTGGTGACCATTCATCTCGAGGGCAGATCCGGTTCCCCCGGATTCAGCGCGGCCAAATCCACGTTGACGCAGGATTTCGCGGTCGTCATACCCTGAAGAGGTGCTGACCGAGCTTGTCGAGGTGAGCGGCGGCGCTTTCCGGATGGGGTCGACGAGCTTCTATCCCGAAGAGGCGCCGATCCACACCGTGTCCGTTGCTGGTTTCGCGCTGGAGAAGCACCCGGTCACCAATGCGCAGTTCGCTGAATTCGTCGCTGCCACAGGCTATGTGACGGTGGCCGAACAGCCTCTGGACCCGGCGCTGTATCCGGGGGCGAACCCGGCCGAGCTGTGCCCGGGGGCGATGGTGTTCCGTACCACACCGGGGCCGGTCGATCTGCGGGACTGGCGGCAGTGGTGGGACTGGGCGCCGGGCGCACGCTGGCGACACCCGCTCGGCCCGGACAGCGAGGTGGCCGCCAAAGCCGACCACCCTGTCGTTCAGGTGGCCTATCCCGATGCTGCGGCCTATGCGCGGTGGGCCGGACGGCGGTTGCCCACCGAGGCGGAGTGGGAGTACGCCGCCCGGGCCGGTGCCGCCGGTACCTATGCCTGGGGCGAGGAGGAGCGGCCCGGCGGCCGGTTGATGGCCAACACCTGGCAGGGCAGGTTCCCGTACCGCAACGACGGCGCGCTGGGGTGGATCGGCACCTCTCCGGTGGGTACGTTCCCGCCCAACGACCTCGGGCTGCTCGACATGATCGGCAACGTGTGGGAGTGGACCACAACGGAATTCAGCGCACATCACCGCGTCGATCACCCCCCGAAGGCCTGCTGTAGCCCCGTGGGACCGGCCGACCCTGCGGTGAGCCAAACCCTCAAAGGGGGCTCGCACCTGTGCGCGCCGGAATATTGCCACCGGTACCGGCCCGCGGCCCGCTCGCCGCAGTCGCAGGACACCGCGACAACCCACATCGGGTTTCGCTGTGCGGCGGATTCGACCCGCGTCGAATAAATTCGCGCGGCGCATTGCGGCGGGAATCTCTATGAGTTTCAATAGCCTTTCTTCGCCCTTGCTAATGAAAGGCTGCGTCCGATGAGCCATCAGGCCCCACCGCCCGCATCGCCCGCGCAGCCACCGACAGCACCGCCGCCGACAACTCCGCTGACGCCGAAGCAACCCTCCCGCGGTAGGCGCATCCTGATCGATTTCGGGGTGATCCTCGCCGTCGTGGTGGTCTACGTTCTTTCGCTGGTCGGGGTCCACCTGTTGGCCACCTCGTCCGAAGAACTACCCGCACCGGACTTCGGCACCACCGAGGACACCGTGGTGCAGGTGAAGGTCGAAGAACTGGACACGGTGAACAACCGGTTGAAGGTGAGTGTGCTTGTCATTCCCGAAGATTCGAAGTTCAACAAGAATTTCCACACGCTGACCGAAGACCTCACCGTGCGCCTGTACCCGGAAAACGACCTGGGAGACCTGGAGTACAAGGTCGGCAAGTCACCGGCTCAGCAGAGCACCTACATCGACGCGGAGGGCGATCCGAACAACTGGCCCTTCGACACCTACACCACCGGCACCATCCAGGCCGAGGTCTACGCCGGGACCGGCGACAACCGGACTAAAGAAGACGCCCGCGTCGAGGTGATCGGAAATGTCGGTGCCTGGGACGTCAGCGTCAGGCGGGTGGGGGAATCCACCCAGTCCTCGCCCCGGCCCGACGACGTGATCATCACATTGAAGCGGTCCAAGAGCACGCTGATCTTCGACCTGGGCATCATCCTGGTGTTGATCTCCCTGCCGGCGCTGGCATTGTGGGTGTCCATCCCGATGGTGTTGGGCAAGAAGAAGTTCCTGCCCCCGTTCGTGTCGTGGTTCGCCGCCATGCTGTTCGCGGTGGTCCCGCTGAGAAACATCTTCCCGGGCAAGCCCCCGGAGGGGTCGTGGGTGGACCAGGCGATCACGCTGTGGGTGCTGCTCGCGCTGATCGTCGCGATGACCCTGTTCATCATGGCCTATCGAAAACAGTCGGACTGACCGGGTCAGATCATTCTTCGGCCTGGGCGGCGCCGGGAGCGCTGATCGCGTCCACGGCCTCGGAGACCCTCGCCTGGAACTGCGGGGACAACGGGATGTAACCGACCCGGTTCAGGTCGACCTGGCCGGGGCCGATCGCCGCCTGCAGGAACGCCTTGACCGCCATCGCGACATCGGACGAGGGGTACCGGGAGCAGACGATCTCGTAGGTGGCCATGACGATCGGGTAGACGTCGGGTTGGGCGGGGTTGTAGAACGACGAGATATCCAGCACGATGTCGTTTCCCCGGCCGACGATCTTGGCGCCCCGAATGGTCTTGCCGAGCGCGTCGGTGCCGATCCGGACCGGCCGCAGCGACCGGCGACTCGCCGGGGTCTTGATCTCCGCGGCGTAGAGCCCCTGCTTGAGGGCGAAGGACAGTTCGTTGTAACTGATCGCGCCCTCGGTGGACTTCACCAGCGCCGCCGTGCCGTCGTTGCCGACCGCCCCGGTGCCGACGCCCCCGCTGAACGTTTTGCTGGCGCCTTGACTCCACGCGCCGCCGGATGCGGCCTGCAGATAGGACTGGAAGTTGTGGGTGGTGCCGGAGGCGTCGCTGCGGTAGATGACCCGGATCTCCGCTGCCGGCATGGATGCGTTGAGCGCGGTGAGGGCCGGGTCGTCCCAGCGGGTGATGGTGCCGTTGAAGATCTTGGCCAGCGTGGGACCGTCGAGCACCAGCGAGTCCACGTTCGGGAGGTTGTAGGTGATGGCCATCGGGCCGAACACCACGGGCAGGTTCCACGCGTCGGCACCGCCGCAGCGTTGCTTGGCGGCGGCGTACTGATCACCGGACAACGGCGTGTCCGAACCAGCGAAATCGGTTTTGCCGGAGAGGAATTCACTGATACCCGCGCCCGACCCGATCGCTTCGTATCTGAGTGTCTGTTGCTGGCAGGCGGTCTGGTAGGCGTCGACGAAGCGCTGCATCGCGAACGTTTGCGCTGTCGACCCGCTGGCCGTCAACGTCTGCTTGCCGCCACAGTCCACTTTGGCTCCGTTGGTGTACGGCAGGGTCGCATGGGCCGCGCTGCTGCACCCCGCGAGGGCCAGCACCCCGGTGGCCAGCACGGCCATCGTCCCACTACGTCGGTGGCGCTTCATGCTATGGCTCCCTTGAGAACAACAGAGGTTTCAGCCGCGCGCAGCGATGCGCAGCGGCGCAATCGATCCCGTCGTCCTGGTTGCGACGCACCTTGACATTTACAACCGCCGAAATCGGTGCGCAAGCGAACAGTGCATGAACCGTCCGTCGGCACCGGATGAATCCCTGGTGTCCGGCGGCTGTTCGACCAGTCCTGGGCGTCGCCAAACCGTCTGTAGCCCAATGATTCCCACACCGATCTCACAGGGAGTGTGCCGCCTCGGCCGCAGGCAAAGCGACCTGCGCATTACCGCGAGATGGACTGCGGGTGAAGCTACTTCACCCGGGACGCGCAGGCGGCACGAGTTCGCTAGCATCGGACCCCGTGTCCCGACGAGTTGGCTCGGATACGCAGGTCTGGGTTGGTAGCGGTCGATGACCACCGCAGCGCCGCCGGGTCCGGCGGCGGAGAGCTCCCCAGACGCGGCCGGCGAGCCGCCCGCAAAGACGAAACCGGTCCGCAAGAAGCCGGACAAACCCCGCATCCTGATCGGCGTCGGGGTGGTCACGCTCGTCGTGATCACCTACGCCCTGTCCCTGATCGGCGTTCACTTCCTGCAGAAGTCAGCGGGGCCGCTACCGCCGCTGGACCTGAGCCAGGGCGGGGGCGATGCCACGATCGTGCAGCTGCGGTTAGAGGAGCTGAAGCCTGTCACCAACCGGCTTACCGTGAATGTTCTTGTTTATCCGGCAATTTCGGCGTACGACAACCGCTTCGACGTATTGGGCACCGATGTCGCCGTGCGCCTGTATCCGCCGAGCGACCTGGGCGACCTGCATTATCCGAAAGGGCAGGCTCCAGCCCAACTCACCAGCACCGTCGAGGCGCACGGCGATCCCGGAAACTGGCCCTTCGACACGTATCGCACTGAACCGATCTCAGCAGATGCGTTCGTCAGCCTTGCCGAAGGCCTGCGGAAGGTGCCGGCCCGCGTCGAGGTGACCGGATCGTTGGACGGGTGGGACATCAGCGTCAGCCGGGTCCACGACCCCGCCGCGTTGCCGACGTCACGCACTATGGAGAACGGAAATGTCGTCATCACCTTCAAGCGGGCAAAGGGTCCGCTGATCTTCGACCTGGGCATCTGCCTGGTGCTGATCGCGCTGCCCACCCTGGCGCTGCTGGTGGCGATTCCGATGCTGCTCAACAAACGGAAGTTCCTGCCGCCCATCGCCAGTTGGTATGCCGCGATGCTGTTCGCCGTGGTGCCGTTGCGCAATTTCCTGCCCGGCTCGCCACCACCCGGTTCCTGGATCGACCAGGCTATCGTGCAGTGGGTGCTGATCGGACTGGTGGTGGCGATGACGTTGTATATCTGCGCGTGGATACGGCAGGGAGACTGAGCTCCGAGCAGGTCGTCGTCATCGGCGCCGGCCCGTGCGGCATGGCCGTGGCTCGCCAGCTGGGCCACGACCGGGGAATCGACGCACTCGTGCTCGACCGCGCCGACACCCCGGCATCGTCGTGGCGGCAGCTCTACGACGGGTTCAGGTTGAACACGTGCGGCTTCTGGTCCCATCTGCCGGGTCAGCGCATTCCCCGCCGGTACGGGCGTTGGCCGGGCCGCGAGGACATGGTCAGCTATTTCGACGAGTACGCACGGCGTCAGGGCCTGCGACTGCGCCTGGGTGTGACGGTGCACCAGCTGGACCGCGACGCGGGTAGGTGGCGGCTGGTGACCGATCACGAAACCTTCACTGCCACAGCGGTGATCGTGGCTGCGGGCAACTATCACACGCCGATGCTGCCGCCCTGGCCCGGTCTCGAACAGTTCACCGGTGCCGTCCTGCACGCCGCCGACTACCAGAACGCGCTGCCCTATGCCGGGCGTGACGTCCTGGTGGTCGGCTCGGGAAATTCCGGCACCGACATTGCCCTGCAACTGTGTGACGGCGCCGCCGGTCGGGTCCGGATGGCTATCAGAACACCACCGCATCTGGTGCCGCGCGCAGTCGCCGGACTGCCTGTCGATGCGTTCACCGGTGCTTTCAGTCATCTGCCGGTGCCGGTCCTGGACCGCGCCGCCGCGGTAGCGCAACGACTGTGGTTCGGCGACTTGAGCGGTCGCGGGCTGCCGGCCCCGGCGCAGGGGATCTACAGTGCGCTACTCCAGGACGGTCGCATCCCCACCGTGGCGGACGAACTGGTAACCAAGGTCAGAGGCGGCAGGATCGAGATCGTGACAGCCGTCGAACGATTCGACGGCGACAGCGTGTTGCTGACGGACGGCACCACGGTGCGACCCGACGTCGTCATCGCCGCCACCGGATACCGGCGCGGACTCGAGTCGATGGTCGGTCACCTCGGCGTGCTCGACGCAGACGGTGCGCCGCTGGTGAATGGAACACCAAGCGCCGCAGCGGGATTGTGGTTCGCCGGCTACGAGGAGCCGCTGATCGGCCCGTTGCGGTCGTTCCGCAGACGAGCCCCTGGCCTCGCCGCCGACGTCGCCGCCCACCTCAGCTCGGTCAGGGCAGCTGACGGGTGCTCAACGGACCCTTGGTGAGGTCGCGGTACAGCTGCTCGAACATCGACCGGCGGCGGAGCGGCGCGCTGTCGGTGTGCGCCGCGCCGGCCACCCCGTCGATCACCTCGGCAAGCGCCTGCACCGATGAGAATCGCGGATTCCAGTCCAGCTCGGCGCGGGCGCGCGAGCAGTCCAGCAGCGGGGCGCCGAACGCCATATCCAACCAGCCCCGGTCGATGGGCTGCAATCGGGCGCGCCAGCTGAGGTCCACCAGGGTCCCCAGCAGGCCGGCGGGCACATGCACGGACCGCGCGCCGAGCACCTGCGCGACGTCCTGCCGCGTGATCGGGGGTTCGGCCGCCAGGTTGAAGGCTCCGGTGGCACGTCGCTCCAGCGCCGCGATGAAAGCGTCGGCGACATCCTCGGCGTGGACCAACGGGATGGTCAACCCGCGATCCAGGGGCAACAGCGGCAGCAGGGGTATAACGCGCATGGGCACGTATCCGGGCAGCGCGTAGCGCATCAACCCGCTGGCGGCGGCACGCTGCACGATGAAGCCCGGCCGCATCCGGGTGATCGGCACCGCATCTTTGCCGTGCGTGCTCTGGTATTCGTCGAGTCGGGCCTCGGCGGCGGACTTGTCGCGGCTGTAGGGCGATGACGGAATGCCCCTGGTCGACCACGATTCGTCCACCCGCTCGCCGTAGCGTCCGGCCGCGTAGGTTCCGACCGACGACATGTGCAGCAACTGGCCCACCCCGGCCGAGTGCGCCGCCTGGAGCACCCTGGTGGTTCCACCGACGCCGAGACGCGTCAGATACTCGGTGTTGCGCGTGGGCTGGAACCCCCAGGCGAGGTGGACGACGGCGTCGGCGCTCGCGACGATGGCGGGCAACTCGGCGGCCGAGTCTGCCTCGGCGAGGTCGATCGCGTGCCACTGGACCCGCTGATAGACCCCAGTGGGCGGTGGTGGGCGTCGCACGACGCCGATCAGTTCGTGGTCTGCTCCACCGGCTGTCAGCCTGCGCAGCAACGCGGTCCCGACGTTGCCGGATGCTCCGGTGATGACTATTCGCACGCGGGGCGTATTGCCTGATCCGGGCGGCTCAAACGCCGGCGTCACTGATCCGCCGGGTGGCGTTCACTTCGCAATTTGGCGCTGAGCTGGCCTTCCCCTAGACTCAGGGGGTTGCCTTGGGCAGACCTCGGCCGGCATGCGAGAGCACCTGCTGGCCCTGCGTGCTCTTCGGTGACGAACAGACCGCGCACGTTGGGTGAGTTTCTCCTGCCGTGCACACGTCAAAACCAGGTCAGGAGATCGAGTGATTCAGCAGGAATCGCGGCTGAAGGTCGCCGATAACACCGGCGCCAAGGAGATCTTGTGCATCCGGGTGCTCGGTGGATCGTCGCGACGCTACGCCGGCATCGGGGACGTCATCGTCGCCACGGTCAAGGACGCCATCCCCGGCGGCAACGTCAAGCGGGGTGACGTGGTGAAGGCCGTCGTGGTGCGCACCGTCAAGGAACGCCGTCGTCCCGACGGCAGCTACATCAAGTTCGACGAGAACGCCGCGGTGATCATCAAGCCCGACAACGACCCGCGCGGCACCCGCATCTTCGGCCCGGTCGGCCGAGAACTGCGCGAGAAGAAGTTCATGAAGATCATCTCGCTCGCACCGGAGGTGTTGTAGATGAAGGTCCACAAGGGCGACACCGTGCTGGTCATCGCCGGCAAGGACAAGGGCGCCAAAGGCAAGGTCATCCAGGCCTACCCGGAGCGCAACCGGGTACTGGTCGAAGGCGTCAACCGGATCAAGAAGCACACCGCTGTCTCGACCAACCAGCGCGGCGCCCGCTCCGGTAGCATCGTCACCCAGGAGGCTCCGATCCACGTCTCCAACGTGATGGTGGTGGACTCCGACGGCAAGCCGACCCGGATCACCTACCGGGTCGACGAGGAAACCGGCAAGCGGGTCCGCATCTCCAAGCGCAATGGCAAGGACATCTAGCATGACCACTGCAGAGAAAACTCAGCCGCGCCTGAAAGAGCGCTACCGCAACGAGATTCGCGACGCGCTGCACAAGCAGTTCGGCTACGCCAACGTGATGCAGATTCCGACGGTGACCAAGGTCGTGGTCAACATGGGAGTGGGCGAGGCCGCCCGCGACGCAAAGCTGATCAACGGCGCGGTCAACGACCTGGGCCTGATCACCGGGCAGCGTCCGGAAATTCGCAAAGCGCGTAAATCCATCGCGCAGTTCAAATTACGTGAGGGCATGCCCATCGGCGCCCGGGTCACGCTGCGCGGCGACCGGATGTGGGAGTTCCTGGACCGGCTCACCTCGATCGCGCTGCCGCGTATCCGTGACTTCCGCGGCTTGTCGCCCAAGCAGTTCGACGGTGTCGGCAACTACACCTTCGGCCTCGCCGAGCAGTCGGTGTTCCACGAGATCGACGTGGACAAGATCGACCGGGTGCGGGGCATGGACATCAGCGTCGTCACTTCGGCGACGAACGACGACGAAGGACGAGCGCTGTTGCGGGCCCTCGGCTTTCCGTTCAAGGAGAACTGAGTAATGGCGAAGAAGGCATTGGTCAACAAGGCCGCACGCAAGCCGAAGTTCGCGGTACGCGGCTACACGCGCTGCAGCAAGTGCGGCCGTCCGCGCGCGGTGTTCCGCAAGTTCGGGCTGTGCCGGATCTGCCTGCGCGAAATGGCGCATGCGGGTGAGCTGCCCGGCGTGCAGAAGAGCAGTTGGTGACGGGACGTAGGGACTTGATCATGACCGCGATGACGACGATGCGGAGCGCAGCGACGAAGAGGAGTAGCGCCCGATGACTATGACGGATCCGATCGCAGACTTCTTGACGCGGCTGCGCAACGCCAACTCGGCGTACCACGACGAAGTGAGCCTGCCGCACTCGAAGATCAAGGCGAACATCGCCCAGATCCTCAAGAGCGAGGGCTACATCACCGACTTCCACACCGAGGATGCTCGGGTCGGCAAGTCGCTGGTGGTGCAGCTCAAGTACGGACCCAGCCGCGAGCGCAGCATCGCGGGCTTGAAGCGCGTCTCCAAGCCCGGTCTGCGGGTGTACGCCAAGTCCACCAATCTGCCGCGGGTGCTCGGTGGCCTCGGTGTGGCGATCATCTCGACGTCCTCGGGTCTGCTCACCGATCGCCAGGCAGCCAGGCAGGGCGTGGGCGGCGAAGTCCTCGCGTACGTCTGGTAAGGGGGTAAGCAGACATGTCACGTATCGGTAAGCAACCGGTTCCGGTCCCGTCCGGAGTCGACGTCACCATCGACGGCCAGAACGTCTCGGTCAAGGGCCCCAAGGGCGCCCTGGAGTTGACCGTCGCCGACCCGATCACGGTGTCGCGCAACGACGATGGCGCCATCGTGGTGGCCCGGCCGAACGACGAGCGGCAGAACCGCTCGCTGCACGGGCTGTCCCGCACCCTGGTGGCCAACCTGGTCACGGGTGTGACGGAGGGCTACACCACCAAGATGGAGATCCACGGCGTCGGTTACCGCGTGCAGCTCAAGGGAACCAACCTGGAGTTCGCGCTCGGCTACAGCCATCCCGTGGTGATCGAGGCGCCCGAGGGCATCACGTTCGCGGTGCAGGCGCCCACCAAGTTCACGATCTCTGGGATCGACAAGCAGAAGGTCGGCCAAATCTCGGCGAACATCCGCCGCCTGCGCCGCCCCGACCCCTACAAGGGCAAGGGCGTGCGCTACGAGGGTGAGCAGATCCGCCGCAAGGTCGGAAAGACAGGTAAGTAGTCATGGCGCAATCACAGACTGCATCCGACGCGCGAAAGACAGTGGGGCAGAACGTATCCGCTACCAGGCGGGTGTCCCGGCTGCGCCGGCACGCACGGCTGCGCAAGAAGGTTTCCGGCACCGCGGAGCGTCCCCGCCTCGTGGTGAACCGGTCGTCGCGGCACATTCACGTGCAACTGGTGAACGACCTCAACGGCACCACCGTGGCCGCGGCTTCGTCCATCGAAGCCGACGTTCGCGGCCTGGACGGGGACAAGAAGGCCCGCAGCGTGCGGGTCGGCCAGTTGATCGCCGAGCGGGCCAAGGCTGCCGGCGTCGACTCCGTGGTATTCGACCGCGGCGGCTACACCTACGGCGGACGAATCGCGGCTCTGGCCGATGCCGCCCGCGAGAACGGATTGCGATTCTGATGAACAACGCAAGCCTGATAAACGGAAGGACCGCATAATGGCGGAGCAGTCCGCTGGAGGCTCGGCAGACAACCGGGGCCCGGACAACCGTGACAGCCGCGATGGGCGAGGCCGGCGCGACGGTGGTGGCCGGGGTGGCCGCGACCGCGACCGTGACGGCGACAAGAGCAACTACCTGGAGCGGGTCGTCGCGATCAACCGCGTCTCCAAGGTGGTCAAGGGTGGTCGGCGGTTCAGCTTCACCGCCCTGGTCATCGTCGGTGACGGCAACGGCATGGTCGGCGTCGGCTACGGCAAGGCCAAGGAAGTCCCGGCGGCCATCGCCAAGGGTGTCGAGGAGGCCCGCAAGGGCTTCTTCCGGGTCCCGCTGATCCGCGGAACCATCACGCATCCGGTGCAGGGGGAGGCCGCGGCCGGCGTCGTGCTGCTGCGTCCGGCCAGCCCGGGTACCGGTGTGATCGCCGGTGGCGCCGCCCGCGCGGTGCTGGAATGCGCTGGCGTGCACGACATTCTGGCGAAGTCGCTGGGCAGTGACAACGCGATCAACGTGGTGCACGCCACCGTCACCGCGCTCAAGATGCTGCAGCGCCCCGAGGAGGTGGCCGCCCGGCGCGGTCTGCCGATCGAGGATGTCGCCCCGGCCGGGATGCTCAAGGCGCGCCGCGAAAGCGATGCGCTGGCCAGTGCCTCCCAGAACCGAGAAGCGGGAGCACAACCATGAGTCAACTGAAGATCACCCAGGTGCGCAGCACCATCGGGGCGCGCTGGAAGCAGCGCGAGAGCCTGCGCACCCTGGGCCTGCGCAAGATCAGCCACTCGGTGATCCGTGAGGACAACGCACAGACGCGCGGTCTGATCGCCGTGGTGAGTCACCTCGTTGAGGTGGAGGAGGCCAAGTGACCATCAAACTGCACGACCTCAAGCCTGCGCGCGGGTCGAAGACGGCGCGCACGCGCGTCGGTCGCGGTGAGGGTTCCAAGGGCAAAACCGCGGGCCGCGGCACCAAGGGCACCAAAGCCCGCAAGAACGTGCCGGCCACCTTCGAAGGTGGGCAGATGCCCATCCACATGCGACTGCCCAAGCTGAAGGGCTTCCGCAACCGGTTCCGCACCGAGTACCAGGTGGTCAACGTCGGTGACATCAACCGGCTCTTCCCGCAGGGCGGCACGGTCGGCGTCGACGAGCTGGTGGCCAAGGGTGCCGTTCGCAAGAACAGCTTGGTCAAGGTGCTGGGCGACGGCAAGCTGACCGTCGGCGTCGAGGTGACCGCGCACAAGTTCAGCGGCAGCGCCCGCGAGAAGATCACCGCCGCGGGCGGTTCGGCCACCGAGCTCTAACCCAGCCGCGAAATCACTTCCAGGGCAAGCCGTTCCATCTGCTCGCGGTCCTGCGCAACGTCAGCGCCGACGGGATTGAGCAGCAACATCTGCGCGCCCGCATACATGACCTCGGACAGCCCGCGGGCCACCTGCGCCGGGGTGCCGGTCACCGCGACCGCCTCCAGGCCGGACCTCTCGCCGTAGATGCGGTACAGCCCGGCCAGCGCTGTGTCGCGGGCACGCTCGGCGTCGTCGTCGACCATCACGTAGACGCGTTTGGCGATGGTGAACCGCCGGGGATCTCTGCCTTGGCCGGCCAGTTCAGTGCGCACTATGCGCACCGCTTCGGCGAACGCGGCGGTGGTCGACGACCCCGCGCCGATGAACGCATCGCCCAGGCGGGCCGCGCGGGCCAGGGCGGCGGGGGCGCGTCCGCCGAACCAGATCGGTGGATGCGGCCGTTGCACGGGTTTGGGTTGGATCGGCAGATTGTCGACGTCGCGAAACCGGCCGTGGAAGTTCACCGTCGGCTCGTCGGACCAGGCGGCGCGCATCAATTCCAGCCCCTCGGTGAAATACCGGACATGCGTGGACTTCTCGATGCCGAAAGCGCCGAACCGGCGCGAACCTCCGCCGGCGACCACGCCGAGGTCGAGCCTGCCGCCGCTGAGCCGGTCGACGGCGGTCACGGCTGAGGCCAGCTGCAGCGGATCGTGCAGCGACGTCACCAGCACGGCCACCCCCAGGCGCAGCCGCCGGGTGCACGCCGCGGCATAGGCCAGCACCTCGAGGGGCGCCAGCAGGGCTGACCCGCCGATGGCCTGTTCCAGGGTCCACCCGCCCTCGAAACCCAGTTCTTCGGCGCGGGCGAGGTAGTCCTGCAACTGCGCGGTGTCGAAGTCCGGCGAGCCGAGTTGGGGGATCGAGATGGCGAACCTCACCGCTAGCACGCTACCGGTGCCGGCCAGGCGGGTCGGTACCGATCGGTACGCTGCAGAACATGTTCGCCTTTCTGCCTAACCTGCCCGGAGTCGACGACGTGCGGGCGCTGGTCGACCGGGTCGACACCGCCCGTCACCACGGCATACCCAACGGGTGCGTCCTCGAGTTCGACCTGCGCAGCATGCCGCCGGAGACCACCGGGTTCGACCCGCTCACGATCATCAGCGGCGGCGGCCGGCAGCTGCCGCTGCGCGAGGCGGTCGCCGCGATTCACCGTGCCGCCGAAGACCCGCGCGTCGCCGGGCTGATCGCCCGCGTGCAGCTGTCCCCGTCACCGATCGGCGCGGTCCAGGAATTGCGGGACTCCATCGCTGCGTTCAGTGCCGTCAAGCCGTCGCTGGCCTGGGCGGAGACTTTCCCGGGCACGCTGTCCTATTACCTGGCGTCGGCATTCCGTGAGGTCTGGATGCAGCCTTCGGGTGAGGTCGGGCTGATCGGCTTCGCGAGCAACGCGATGTTTCTGCGCGATGCCCTGGCCAAAGCGGGCATAGAGGCCCAGTTCATCGCGCGCGGCGAATACAAGTCGGCGGCAAACCTTTTCACCGAGGACGGCTTCACCGACGCCCATCGCGAAGCGGTGACCCGCATGCTGGAGAGTCTGCAGGATCAGGTGTGGCAGGCCGTCGCCGAGTCGCGCCGGATCGATGCCGGCGCCCTGGACGAGCTGGCCGATCGCGCTCCGCTGCTGCGTGACGACGCGCTGGCCTCCGGGCTGGTGGACCGGATCGGATTCCGCGACGAGGCATATGCGCGCATCGCGGAACTGACTGATGCGCACCATGATTCGTCTGATCGCGCGGATGCCGACCCGGATGAGACGCCGCCGCGGATGTATCTGGCCCGCTATGCCGGCTCGGCGCGGTCGCGGCTGTCGCCGCCGGTGCCGTCGATCCCGGGACGCCGGCCCAAGCCGACGGTTGCCGTGGTCACCGTCGAGGGTGCCATCGTCAACGGCCGGGGCGGGCCGCAGGGCCTGCCGTTGGGGCCGTCGAATGCCGGCGGCGACACGATCGCTGCGGCGCTGCGGGAGGCGGCGGCCGATGACGCCATCTCGGCGATCGTGCTGCGGGTGGACAGCCCCGGCGGGTCCGTGACGGCGTCGGAGAGCATCTGGCGCGAGGTCAAACGCGCACGCGAGCGCGGCAAGCCGGTAGTGGCCTCGATGGGATCGGTCGCCGCGTCCGGCGGGTACTACGTGTCGATGGGCGCCGATGCCATCGTGGCGAATCCCGGCACCATCACTGGATCCATCGGCGTCATCACCGGCAAGTTGGTGGTGCGGGACCTCAAGGACCGACTCGGGGTCGCGTCGGAAACCGTGCGCACCAATGCCAATGCCGACGCCTGGTCGATCGACGCGCCGTTCACCCCCGAGCAGCAGGCGCATCGGGAGGCCGAGGCCGACCTGTTCTACACCGACTTCGTCGAACGCGCCGCGCAGGGCCGCAATCTGACCACTCAGGACGTGGATGTCGTTGCCCGCGGCCGGGTTTGGACCGGCGCCGATGCCTTCGAGCGGGGTTTGGTCGACGAGTTGGGCGGCTTTCGGACCGCGGTGCGCCGGGCCAAGGTGCTCGCCGGCCTCGACCCGGACGTGCCGGCGCGGATCGTGAGCTATCCGGGCTCGTCGTTGCTGGACCTGCTGCGGCCACGGGCGTCCTCGCAGCCGGGCGCGGCGTCGTTGCCCGACGCTGTCGGGGCGTTGCTCACGCGTTCGGTCCTCGGCATTGTCGATCAACTGGAGCAGACGGTCAGCGGTGCCAGCGTGCTGTGGCTGGGGCAGGCGCGGTTCTAGGCCGTCAGTCGCGCGCTGATGAAGATGATCTCGCCGAGCGGGTCGTTGTTCTCGGGCGCGGGGACCGTCAGATTGTGTCGTTCGAATAGTTCGGTGCGGGTCACCGCATCGGTGTCCCAGCCCCTGGCGCGCAGGTAGTCGACGACATGATTGCGCTCGCCGGAGTAGACCAGCGAGGCCATGTCGATGTCCACGCCGTGATCGCGGAAGCTTCCCGACATCTCACGAACCTTATCGGCATCGAAATCCACTATGCCAGGGACGAATTCGGTTGCGATGGTGCTTCCGGGGACGCTCAGCGCGATGATGTTGTCGAACAACCGGTCTTGGGCGTCCGGCGGCAGGTAGATCAGCAGGCCTTCGGCAAGCCATGCCGTCGGTTGGGTCGGATCAAGCCCCGCCGCCCGCAGCGCCGTCGGCCAGTCGCCGCGCAGGTCGATCGCGACCGTCCGCCGATCTGCGGTGGGCGTAGCACCGAGGTCGTCCAGGGTGGTGGTCTTGAACTCGATCACCTGTGGCTGGTCGATCTCGTAGACCACTGTCCCGGCGGGCCACGGCAGCCGGTAGGCGCGTGCGTCCAGTCCGGACGCCAGGATCACGACCTGCCGCACCCCCGCGTCGGTGGCTTGCGCGAAGTACTCGTCAAAGTACTTGGTGCGCACGCCCATTCCGTCGATCATCGCCTGCACCCGTGCCGGGTTGATGTTCTCGAACGTCTCGGGGTCGAGTTTGCCGTCCATCATCTTGGTGAAGAAATCCACCCCGACGGCACGCACCAGCGGTTCGGCGAACGGGTCGTCGATCAACCCGCCGGGCGTGTTCGTGACCATCGCGCGCCCGGCCGCGACCATGGTCGCGGTGGCGCCGACGCTGGACGCCAGATCCCAGTTGTCGTCGTGAGCGCGTGGCATCAATGTCTCCTAGTGGTCCTTGGGCAGGGTACCGCTGACGTAGAGCATCTCGACGGCGGGCGCATCCTCCTCCACCACGGCAGGCGGGAGACCGTTGGCCGCACGCAGCTCCGGCAGGGCGATGGTGGTGATCTGCCAGCCGTGAGCTGTGAGGTACGCCGCGACTTCGTTGCGCTCACCGAGGTAGATCAGATTACCCATGTCGATGTCGAATCCGTGCGCGCGCCAGCGTTCGGAGACCTTTTCCATGTGCTGCCGTAGGTCATTCTTGTCGACGGGCTCGGTTCGGTTCATGCCCTCGGTGGCCAGCCGGCTGCCCGGCGCGCTGAGCTCGGTGATGGTGTCCAGCAGGCGGTCCTGGGCTTCCGGCGGCAGGTACCCCAGCAGTCCCTCCGCGCTCCACGCGGTGGGCAGGGCGGGGTTGAATCCCGCCTGACGCAACGCGGTCGGCCAGTCGTCGCGCAGGTCGACGGACACGGCGCGCCGGTCGGCACTGGGGGTCGCGCCCAACTCGGCCAGGGTGCGCGACTTGAACTCGATGACCTGCGGCTGGTCAATCTCGAAGACCACGGTCTGGTCCGGCCAGGTCAACCGGTAAGCCCGGGCGTCTAGGCCGGAGGCGAGGATCACGGCCTGCTTGATGCCCGCCCGCGTCGCCTCCAGAAAGAACTCGTCGAAGAATTTGGTGCGCACGGCCATGTTCTCCGCGACGTTGGCGACCCCGCTGAACGGGCGCTGCGGATCGCTGTCGAGTTCGGCGACGGTGGTCGCACCGGTCGCCAGCCGGGTGAGCAGATCCACGCCGACCGCCCGTACCAGCGGTTCGGCGAACGGGTCGTTGATCAGCGGATTCTCGGCACGCGTGGCCATCGCGCGGCCGGCAGCGACCATGGTCGCGGTCACCCCGACGCTGGTCGCCAAATCCCAGGTGTCTCCGTCGTACCGTGCGGTGCTGGCAGTCATGGGGGTTCCTCGATCCGGGGGACTCACTGATACTTAGTCAATATAACAAAAGCTCGAACGGGGCGTCGCCGGCGGTCAGACCGGGCGGCTGGCCCGGTAATACACCAGCTGCCCGAGCAGGCGGTGCGACTGGGTGGCGACCTGCGCGCAGTCGAACCCGGCCGTATCCAGCAGGCGTGGAATCGCGTCGCCGAGATTGCCGGCGGCGTGGTGGTTGCTCCTCATCCGCCTGGCTATCGGGCTTGGCGGGGCGGTCATCTCACCGCCGATATCGACCAGGTGCAGGCTGCCGCCAGGCCGCAACACACGGAAGATCTCGGCAGCGGCAGCAGGTTTCGCGTCGTCGGGGAGGTGGTGCAGCATCATCGAGGACAGCACCCGGTCGAATTCGCCGTCGGCGCAGGGTAGCTGCTGGGCATACCCTTCTTCGAACCGAATGCCGCTCAGCCCGTGTGCCTTTCGTCGCGCGCGGTCCAGTATCTGCGGGTCGGGGTCGGTCCCCACCGCGTCGATCCCGGGGTGCGAGCGTTTGGCCGCGATGAGGACATTGCCGGTGCCGCAACCGATTTCCAATACCCGCTGGCCGTCGCGGAGTTCGGCGTGCGTGATCAGCCTGGCATAGACGCGGCGAAATCCCAGTACCCGTGCGATCAGGTCGTACGCGGGCAGCAGGCCGGGTAGGCCAGTGGCAGGCAAGTAGTCAGGTGGATGATGTTTGGTCATGTCACTATTGTTCCGTATTGAGCGCAAGCATCATTGGTCGATTCTCGTCGAAATTGGGACTATCTTCGGTTAGATGACCGCCCCAACTCGACTCAGTCGGCATCGTGGAGGCGTTCCGGTCTACCGGTATCGCAGTGATCCGGACACGCCCCCGGTCTCAATAGCCCGGCGCGATCAGCTCGTCGAGCCGCACCCGCACATCCACGACTTTCCGGCGCTCTGGTACGCGCCGGCGGCCGGATTGGTGCGCGTCGTCGCTCCCGGCAAGGTGCTCGACCCCGCGCAGGTAGCGCCGGCTGAGGAGGGATTCGCGGTGTTCTTCGATCCGTCCGCCCTCGGAGAGGACGCGCGGTCCCCGTGGCCGGCATGGCAGGCCCATCCGCTGCTGTTCCCGTTCCTGCACGGCCGGACGGGTGGGGTGCTGTGTCTGAAGGTGCCCCCGGACCGGCGACCGGCGTGGGATGAGGCGATCCTGTCGATGCAGACCGAGCTGACCCTGCACCAGGACGGCTATCGGCAAGCGGTCCTGGCGCACCTGACCCTGCTGCTGATCGAACTGGCGCGCCTGGCCAAAGACGTGGTGGCCGATCTGCGGCGTAGCGGAGAACCGCTGCTGGCAGAGGTGTTCGCGGTGATCGACCGTCGACACGGTGAACCATTGTCACTGCGGGACGTGGCGGGCGAGGTCGGGATGACGCCCGGGCACCTGACCACGATCGTGCGCCGGCGCACCGGACGCACCGTGCAGGAATGGATCATCGAGCGCCGCATGGCCGAGGCTCGCGAGTTGCTGGCCGATACGGATCTGCCGGTGGGCGAGGTCGCCAGACGGGTCGGCATACCCGATCCCGGATATTTCAGCAGGCTGTTCGGCCGCACCCACGGCGGTCCGCCTCGGCAGTTCCGGGCGTCAGCGCACCGCCGTTGACCGGCGGATCGGTTCATTGACCCGCGGACTCGAACACTGTTCGACATGGGGGCCGCGGTGTTGCATACCAACGATATCGAGATGGGCGAACCCCGGATGCAGCTGCCCAACCTGGCCAACAACATGACGGTGTACGAGTCGCTGCCGGTGCGTCTCGGTTAAGCCGCGTACGGCGATTCAGGAGTTCGCGCGCAGGTAGGTGTACACGCCGGCGAAGTTGCGGTTGACCTCTTCGGGCACCGGCACCGGACCCCCCAGAGCTCGCGCACCCCAGGCGATTTGCGCGGTCCGCTCGACGAGTGCGGTGATGTGCAACGCCGTGGCCGGCCGGGGGCCGACGGCCACCAGGCCGTGATTGGCGATCAGGGCCGCGCCGCGTCCCCCCAGGGCTTTGACCGCGTTGGTGCCGACATCGGGGGTACCCGACGCGGCGTACTCGGCGCAGCGCACGTCCCCGCCGCAGTAGACCGCGAACTCGTCGATGCAGGCCGGAATCGGTTGGTGTGCCACGGCGAACATGGTGGCCCAGACGGGATGGCTGTGGATGACGCTGCCGATGTCGTCGAATGCCGCAAAGCACGCCAGATGCAGTTGCAGCTCGGTGGACGGCATCCGGCCGTCCTTGGCGTGCAGTACGGCGCCGTCCGGGTCGACCAGCACCAGGTCGTCGAGTGCCATGTCGGCATAGTCCACCGACGACGGTGTGATCACCAGGTTTCCGTCGGAGCGGCGGGCCGAGATGTTGCCGGCGGTGCCTTCGACCAGTCCGCGGCGCAGCATGTCCTTGGCCGCCGCGAGCACCGCCACTTCGGCGTCCTCGACGAACTTCATGAGCCCAGCACCTCCGGGTTGACGATATGGGCGGGCGTGGCGCCGGACAGCAGTGCCTCCAGGTCGTCGGCAACCATCTGCGCCTGCCGGGCCTCAGTGTTCCAGGTGGCCCCGCCGATGTGCGGGGTGAGTACGACGTTGGGCATGCCGGTCAGGGGGTGATCGGCATGCAGCCACTCGCCCGCGAAATGATCCAGCCCGGCGGCGGCGACCTTGCCGCTGCGCAGCGCATCGACCAGTGCATCGGTGTCGTGCAGTTGGGCGCGTGCGGTGTTGAGGAACACCACGCCGTCCCGCATGGCACCGAACTGCTCGGCGCCGATCATCCCGGTGGTGTCCTCGGTGACCGGTGCGTGCAGCGAGACGACGTCGGACTCGGCCAGCAACTCGCCCAAAGAGTGCCCGGCCTCGTCGCTGTACGGATCGCACGCGATGACCCGCAGACCCAGGCCGGCCAGCCGCCACCGGGTGGCCCGGCCGACGGCGCCCAGGCCCACCAACCCGGCGGTGAGCCCCGCGATCTCAGCCCCGCGGAAGCGCTGATAGGGGATGGTGCCGTCGCGAAACATGTTGCCGCTGCGCACATCCGCATCCGCGGTCAACAATGCGCGGGTGACGGCCAGCAGCAGGGCCACCGTCAGCTCGGCGACCGCATCGGCGTTGCGGCCCGGGGCGTACAACACCGGGACGCCGGCCGCCGTCGCACCGGCGACATCCACATTGTTCGGGTCGCCACGGGTGGACGCGACCGCGCGCAGGCCCAATTCCAGCACCGGACCCTGTACCGAATCGCTTTCCACCACAAGGACTTCGGCGGCTTCGGCGGTGATCCGCTCAGCCAGCTGCTCGGCGCTGTAGATGCGCAGCGGCACCTGCTCGATCCAGGGGTCGTACACCACGTCGAGCAGCTCCCGCAGTTTGGCGAAGCCCGGTCCGCGCAGCGGAGCGGTCACCAGGGCACGCGGTCGAGGGGTCACGTCTGCCAATGCTGGCGTACCGTGGCGCCCGTGTCACGCGAAGACGTCACAATCGGCATCGACGTCGGCACCACGGCGGTCAAGGCGGTTGCGGCCGACGAGAACGGCCGCGTAGTGGCGCGGGCCCGCATTCCGCACCAGCTCCGCGTGCCCGAACCGGACCAACTGGAACACGACGCGGACGAGGCGTGGCGACAGGGTCCGGTGGTCGCCCTGCACCGGGTGACCGAAGCTGGGGCCGGGCGAGTCCGAGCGGTGGCCGTCGCGTCGATGGTGCCGTCGATGACCGCTGTCGACGCGGCCGGCCGGCCCCTCACCCCGGGCCTGCTGTACGGCGACAGCCGCGGCCGGGTGGTCGACGCTCCCGAACAACCCGTTCCCGCGGTGGGGGAGGCCGCCGAATTCCTGCGCTGGACGGCCGCGCAGGCGCCGGACGCCGCCGGCTACTGGCCGGCGCCCGCCGTTGCCAATCATGCGCTGGCGGGACAGCCGGTGATCGACTTCGCAACGGCCATCACCTCATTGCCGTTGTTCGACGGGGCGGGGTGGAATGCGGCGGAGTGCGCCCAGCGCGGCGCCGGCACCGAGCAGATGCCCCGGGTGGAGACCTTCGGTGCACCGATCAGTCACCTGCACGGCGACGCGCAGAACACCGCTGTACTGGCGACCGGTGCCATCGACGCGCTGTGTGAACAGATCGTCGCCGGCGCCGATCAGGACGGCGACGTGCTGGTGCTCTGTGGCACGACATTGATCGTATGGACGACGATTTCAGCTGCCCGGCAGGTGCCGGGCTTGTGGACCATCCCGCACACCGCGCCCGGCAAGAGCATGATCGGCGGTGCCAGCAACGCCGGTGGCATGTTCCTGGGATGGGTGGATCGTGTTGTTGCACAAGCTGATCCGATGTCATGTGACCCGCGTCGGGTTCCAGTGTGGTTGCCTTACATCCGTGGCGAGCGCACCCCGTTCCACGATCCGGACCGGCGTGCCCTGCTCGACGGCGTGGACCTGACGCACGACGCCGCGGCCCTTCGGCGCGCCGCCTACGAGGCGTCCGGCTTCGTCGTCCGGCAGATGCTGGAACTGAGCGGCGCGCCGGTGCGGCGGATCATCGCCTCCGGCGGCGGCACTCGGCTGCAGCCCTGGATGCAGGCCATTGCCGACGCCACGGGTCGGCCCGTCCAGCTGTCCGCGGTCGCTGAGGGGGCGGCCCTGGGGGCAGCTTTCCTGGCCCGGATGGCTGTCGGACTGGAGTCGGTGATCACCGACGCAGGCCGCTGGGCGCGGGTCGAGCACGTCGTCGAGCCGCGGCCGGACTGGGTGGGGCCGACCAAGGACCGGTATCGCCGGTTCCTGGAGCTCAGTCGATCGCGATTGGTATGACGGGCGGATTGGTGGCGCGCATCGGTGGGCGGCGTTCTACGCTTATGCGATGACTGACCACGACCAGACCGCCATCCGTCGAGAGATCGCCGATACCCTACTGGCCGCGTTGGAACGCCGGCACGAGGTTGCTGATGCGATAGTGGCGGCGAAGAACAAACCGGCCGCGGTCGAGGCCATCGTCGAGCTGCTGGGTACCTCGCATCTGGCGGCCGAGGCCGTGATGAGCATGTCGTTCGAGCAGCTCACCCAGGATGCGCGCGCAAAGACCCTGGCCGAGCTCGACGACCTGAACAAACAGCTCAGCTTTGCTGCCAAGGAGCGGCCGGCGAGTTCGGGGGAGACCCTGGAGCTGCGGGCATTCTCCGCAGTGGAGGACCGTGACATCTTCACCGCGCGAACGGAGGAGATCAAGTTCGCCGGGGACGGCTCGGGCGCCCCGGCCGGCGCCATCGACGACGAGATCCGGGCGGCTCTGGGCCGGCTGCGCGACGAGGAGGCGGCCTGGTTCGTCGCCGTGGACTCCGGCGAGAAGGTGGGCATGGTCTTCGGGGAGCTGCTGCACGGTGAGGTGAATGTGCGGATCTGGATCCACCCCGAGCACCGCAAGAAGGGTTACGGCACCGCGGCGCTGCGCAAATCACGCTCGGAGATGGCGTGGGCCTTCCCGGCAGTACCGATGGTGGTCCGGGCGCCGGCGGCCAATCCCGAATAGCCGCAACGCTATTCGCGCGTCGCAGTCACTGTGACGATGTCGCGCAACTGGCCCACCTCGGGTTCGTCCGGGAAGACCAGCCCGTAGTCGGCATACAGATCCCGGCGGGGCCGGGTGCGCACCTGCCAGCCGTGCCCGGTGAGGTAGTCGACGACGTTGTTGCGCTCGCCGACGTAGAACAGCCCGGACAGGTCGATGTCGCAGCCCAGATTGGCCCAGCGCCGGTTGAACTCCTGGGCGCGGTCAGCCATCGGCACCGTGGACTCGGGATGGTATTCGGTAGCCACCCGGCTGCCCGGCCCGCTGAGCTCGGTGATGTTGTCGAAGAGCCGGTCCTGGGCGTCGGGTGGCAGATACATCAACAAGCCCTCGGCGCTCCAGGCGGTGGCCCGCGACGGTTCGAACCCGCTGCGTCGCAGCGCTGCCGGCCAGTCGTCGCGCAGATCGACGCTCACCGCCTTGCGATGCGCCGACGGGGTGGCGCGCAGCTCCGACATGGTGGCGTTCTTGAACTCGATCACCTTGGGCTGGTCGATCTCATAGACCACGGTGCCCCGCGGCCAGTGCAGCCGGTAGCCACGCGCGTCCAGGCCGGCCGCCAGGATCACCGCCTGGTGGACGCCGGAGCGGGCGGCATCGAGGAAGAACTCGTCGAAGAAGCGGGTGCGGACGGCCATCGACTCGGCCATCAACGTCAGCTCGCGTCGGCGGGAGTCGTCGGCGGCGATTTCGGCGACCTCGCCGTCGATCAGGCGGGTGAAGAAATCCAGCCCGACGGCTCGCACCAGCGGTGCGGCGAACGGGTCGGTGATGACGGGGTTGTCCTGCTCGCTGGCCACCGCCCGGGCGGCGGCAACCATCGTCGCGGTTGCGCCCACACTGGACGCCAGATCCCAGCTGTCGCCGGTGGATCGCTGTGACTCCGGTTGGGACATCGTTACCGCAGCTCCGCGCTGAGGAAGACCACCTCGCCGAACGGGGCGTCGTCACCCTGCGCCTGCGGCAGCCCGTGCGTGGTGAACAGCTCGGCGTTGCTCGCGGTGGTCGTCTGCCACCCGCGTTCGGACAGGTAGGTCCCCGCATCGGTGCGGTCGTCGAAGTAGACCAGCGCGGCCATGTCGAAGTCGAGGCCGTGCCGGCTCCAGCGCTCATTGTGGCGACGCATCCGGCGCCGGAGTTCGTCTTCGTTGAGTTCGTTGATGTCCAGCAGACCCTCGGTGGCGAACCGGCTGCCCGGCACGCTCTGCGCGGTGATCTGGTCAAGCAGGCGGTCCTGCGCCTCAGCCGGCAGATACCCCAGCAACCCCTCGGCGATCCAGGCGGTGCGCTGGGTGGGATCGAAGCCCGCCGCGCGGAGCGCGGCCGGCCAATCTTCGCGCAGATCGACCGCCACCGTCCGTCGGTCCGCAGTCGGTTCGGCGCCCAAGCCGGACAGCGTGGCGGTCTTGAACTCGATCACCGCGGGCTGGTCGACCTCGAACACCGTGGTGCCCGCCGGCCAGGGCAACCGGTAGGCGCGGGAGTCCAGACCGGCGGCCAAGATGACGGCCTGCCGGATGCCGGTCGCCGTCGCTGCGGCGAAGAAGTCGTCGAAGAACCTGGTGCGAACAGCCATGGCGTTGGCGAAATGCGCTGTTGCGGTGGCGGTTTCCTTGTCGAGATCGGACAGGTCCAGCTCGCCCCCGGCCAACCGGGAGAAGAAGTCGACACCTACGGCCCGGACCAGCGGCTCGGCGAAGTGGTCGGCGGCTACTGCGCCGGCACCGTCGGCGTCCCGCGCGGCGACGGCGCGCGCCGCCGCGACCATGGTGGCCGTCAACCCGACACTGGACGCCAGATCCCACGTGTCGCCCTCGAATCGGGCACTACCCAGCTGGGTCATCGACATCTCCCCGCAAACAGGTTTCTATTACTTAGCCAATGTAACGAGCTCCCCAGACTCTACGCCGCACAGGTGGCACCGGGCGACGACGTGTGGTGCCGTGGACGGAGCTGCGCCGGTTAGCTGTTAGTCTCGTACACGGTTTGACGCGCTTGCATCGTGGCCGGTCCTACGTCCTGGCCTGCTGGTATTAGGCACGTGCATGCGGAATAACCCAGGAATGATCAGGAAAAGGACCCAGCCGGCCAATGCCGGTTGGCATGCCGCGACCAGAGTTCGGCTGCGCAGGAGGAAGAGTGCTTTCGGCTTTCATCTCATCGCTGCGGACAGCCGACCTGAGACGAAAGATCCTGTTCACGCTGAGCATCGTGGTGCTGTACCGGCTGGGCGCCGCGCTACCGTCTCCGGGTGTCAACTTCCCCAATGTCCAGCAGTGCATCAAGGAAGCCAGCGGCGGCCAGGCCGGACAGATCTATTCGCTGATCAACCTGTTCTCCGGCGGTGCGCTGCTCAAGCTGACAGTCTTCGCGGTGGGCGTGATGCCGTACATCACCGCGAGCATCATCGTCCAGCTGCTCACCGTGGTCATTCCCCGCTTTGAGGAACTCCGCAAAGAAGGTCAGTCCGGGCAGGCGAAGATGACGCAGTACACGCGTTATCTGGCGATCGCGCTGGCCATCCTGCAGGCCACCAGCATCGTGGCGCTGGCGGCGAACGGTGGCCTGCTCCAGGGCTGCTCGCTGGACATCCTTGCCGACCAGAGCATCTTCGCCGAGATCGTGATCGTGCTGGTGATGACCGCCGGCGCCGCGCTGGTCATGTGGATGGGCGAGCTGATCACCGAACGCGGGATCGGCAACGGCATGTCGTTGCTGATTTTCGTCGGCATCGCCGCCCGCATTCCCGCTGAGGGCAACCAGATCCTGCAGAGTCGCGGCGGCATGATTTTCGCCGCCGTGCTGGGAGCCGCGCTGCTCATCATCGTCGGCGTGGTGTTCGTGGAACAGGGCCAACGACGCATCCCGGTGCAGTACGCCAAGCGCATGGTGGGCCGGCGAATGTACGGCGGAACGTCGACGTACCTGCCACTGAAGGTCAACCAGGCCGGCGTCATCCCGGTCATCTTCGCGTCCTCGCTGATCTACATCCCGAACCTGATCACCCAGCTGGTGCGCAGCGGCGGCGCCGGGAGCGGGCACAGCTGGTGGGACAAGTTCGTCGGCAGCTATCTGTCAGACCCGAGCAACCCGGTCTACGTCGGCATCTATTTCAGCCTGATCATCTTCTTCACGTACTTCTATGTGTCGATCACCTTCAATCCGGACGAACGTGCCGACGAAATGAAGAAGTTCGGCGGCTTCATTCCCGGTATCCGTCCCGGCCGACCGACCGCCGACTATTTGCGTTATGTGCTGAGCCGCATCACCCTGCCGGGCTCGATCTACCTCGGCGTGATCTCCGTGCTGCCCAACGTGTTCCTACAGATGGGCAACAGCGGGGGGATCCAGAATCTACCCTTCGGGGGTACCGCGGTGCTGATCATGATCGGCGTCGGGTTGGATACGGTCAAACAAATCGAGAGTCAGCTCATGCAGCGCAATTACGAAGGATTCCTCAAGTGAGAGTTGTTTTGCTCGGGCCGCCGGGGGCGGGCAAGGGGACGCAGGCCGAGAAGCTGGCGCAAAAACTGGGCGTTCCACATATCTCCACCGGGGACCTGTTTCGCAGCAACATCAAAGATGGCACCAAGCTGGGCCTGGAGGCCAAACGGTATCTGGACGCGGGCGACCTGGTGCCCTCCGAGCTGACCAACCAGCTCGTCGATGACCGGCTGGACGACTCGGACGCGGCCGACGGCTTCATTTTGGACGGATACCCGCGCTCGGTGGCGCAGGCCGAGGCGCTGCACGACATGCTGCAGCGGCGCAACACCGACGTCGATGCGGTGATCGAGTTCCGGGTGTCCGAGGAGGAGCTGCTGAAGCGGCTCACCGACCGGGGCCGCGACGACGACACCGAAGAAGTCATCCGCAACCGGTTCAAGGTCTACCGCGAGGAGACCGCGCCGCTGCTGGATTACTACAGCGACGAGCTCAAGACCGTCGACGCCGTGGGCTCCCTGGACGAGGTGTTCGCGCGCGCACTGCAAGCCCTGGGCAAATAGCCCATGGGTGCCCTGGCACGGCTGCGGGGCCGCCGAGTGGTGCCGCAGCGCACCGCCGATGAACTCGACGCGATGGCCGCGGCCGGAGCCGTCGTCGCAGCCGCGTTGCGCGCCGTGCAATCCGCCGCTATGGCCGGCGTCTCCACCCTGGCACTGGACGAGATCGCCGAATCGGTGATCCGCGATGCCGGGGCGGTCCCGTCCTTCCTGGGCTACCACGGCTATCCTGCCTCGATCTGCGCATCGGTCAACGACCGTGTCGTGCACGGGATCCCGTCGGCCGCCGAGGTACTCGTGCCGGGCGACCTGGTGTCCATCGACTGCGGTGCGATCCTGGACGGCTGGCACGGCGACGCGGCCGTCAGCTTCGGGGTGGGCGCCCTGATCCCCGCCGACGCAGCACTGTCGGAGGCGACCCGGGAGTCGCTGGAGGCCGGCATCGCGGCGATGGTCATCGGGAATCGGTTGACCGACGTCTCACACGCCATCGAAACGGGCACGCGCGCCGCCGAGGTCCGCTACGACCGCGCGTTCGGAATCGTCGAGGGATACGGCGGGCACGGCATCGGCCGGCAGATGCACCTGGACCCGTTCCTGCCCAACGAAGGCGCGCCGGGCCGGGGCCCGTTACTCGCCGACGGTTCGGTGCTGGCGATCGAACCGATGCTGACGCTGGGAACCGGTAAGACATCCGTTCTCGACGACAAATGGACGGTCATCACCGTCGACGGCTCCCGTGCGGCGCACTGGGAACACACGGTCGCGGTCACCGAGGCGGGGCCGCGGATCCTGACCTTGTGAAGCCGTCCGCGCCCGCTGGTGGGGCTGGCTAGGCCGGTTGTTGCCCTTGGGGTAAGAAAGGGGCGTGGCCGACTCCCAGAAGCGCGATCCGATCGCTGCGGCACGGACCAATTGGGAACGGGCCGGCTGGGGTGAAGTCTCGGGGGGCATGGTCGCAGTGACGTCGGTGATGCGGGCCCACCAGATCCTGCTGGCGCGCGTCGAAGCGGCGCTGCGTCCCTACGACCTGAGCTTCTCCCGCTACGAACTGCTGCGCCTACTGGCGTTCAGCCGCACCGGGGCACTGCCGATCACCAAAGCTTCCGACCGGTTGCAGGTGCACGTCACCAGCGTCACCCATGCGATCCGGCGCCTGGAGGCCGACGGTCTGGTGCGACGGGTGCCGCATCCCACCGATGGACGCACCACGCTGGTGGAAATCACCGACCTCGGCCGATCCACCGTGGAGGACGCCACGGTCACGCTCAACGAGCAGGTGTTCGCCGACATCGGGATGGCCGCCGACGAATCGCAGGCGCTGGTGTCGTCGATCGAGACGTTGCGGCGCAACGCCGGTGACTTCTAGGTCCGCAGTTGTTCGATGATCGCGCTGAAGTCCTTGCTGGGGTGTGTGGCGGCGAATTCGGCGTAGATCTGTGCCGCGTGCGTGCCCAACGGCGCCGCCGCACCGGTCGAAGCGACCGCGTCCATCGCCAGTCCCAGGTCTTTGTTCATCAGCGCGGCAGCGAAGCCGGGCTTGAAGTCGTTGTTGGCGGGTGACGTTGGAACCGGCCCTGGCACCGGGCAATTGGTGTGCACCGCCCAGCAGTTGCCGGTCGCGCCGGTGATCACGTCGAACAGTGACTGCGCTTCCAGCCCGAGTTTCTCGGCGAGCACGAACGCCTCGCCGATGGCGATCTGCTGCACGGCCAGCACCATGTTGTTGCACAACTTGGCGGCCTGGCCTGCTCCGGCCGCGCCACAGTGGATGATCTTGCCCGCCATCGGTTCCAGCACCGGACGAGCCCGATCCAGGGCGTCAGCTTCGCCGCCGACCATGAAAGCCAGCGTCCCGGCCGCGGCGCCCTTGACGCCACCGGACACGGGTGCGTCGAGTTGCTGCATACCGTGTGACCCGGCCAGCCCGTGGGCCTCGCGGGCGTCGTTCACCGAGATCGTGGAGCTGTCGATGAACAACGCCCCGGCTCGCGCGGCCGGCAGCACTTCGCTGTAGCAGAGCTTCACCACGTCACCGTTGGGCAGCATGGTGATCACGACATCGGCGTCGGCTACCGCTTCGGCCGCGGTGCCGAACAGGGTCACGCCCTTGTCGGCGGCGGCGCCGGCAACTGCGGACACCGGGTCGAAGCCGCGCACAAGGTGGCCTGCGTCAAGCAGATTGGCCGCCATGGGGCCGCCCATGTTGCCGAGCCCCAGGAACGCGATCGCGAGACGTGTTGTCATAGTGCCCTTCTAGGCGCTGGCCCGGAAACGTGCGGCTTCGGCCCGGCCGACGACCACACGCATGATCTCGTTGGTGCCCTCCAGGATTCGATGCACCCGCAGATCGCGCACGATCTTCTCCAGACCATACTCGCGCAGATAACCGTAGCCACCGTGCAACTGCAATGCCTTATCGGCGACCGTGAAGCAGGTGTCGGTGACGTACAGCTTCGCCATCGCGCACAGCTCCACCTTGTCCTCGGCGTCGGCGTCCAGCGCACTTGCGGCCCGCCACAACATCATTCGTGATGTCTCGAGCCCGGTCGCCATGTCCGCGAGGGTGAACCGGATGGTGGGTTCGTCGAGCAGTGCCGAGCCGAACGCCTGCCGGTCGCGCACATAGGCGCCCGCTTTGTCGAATGCGGACTGCGCGCCGCCCAGCGAGCACGCCGCGATGTTCAACCGGCCGCCGTTGAGGCCGTTCATCGCGATGCCGAAGCCGGCGCCTTCGCCGTCGGCGCCGCCCAGCATGGCATCGGCCGGCACCCGCACTCCGTCGAGCACCACTTGGGCGGTGGGTTGAGAATTCCAGCCCATCTTCTGTTCCATCGCACCGAAACTGAGCCCCGCAGCGTCCTTTTCGACGATGAACGCCGAAATGCCGCGGGGGCCTTCGCTCCCGGTGCGCGCCATGACGACGTACACGTCGGAGGTGCCGGCGCCGGAGATGAATTGCTTGACGCCGTCGAGCACGTAGTCCGAGCCTTGTTTCACTGCGCGGGTGCTCAGTGCGCTGGCATCGGAACCGGCGCCGGGCTCGGTCAGGCAGTAGCTGGCGATGGCGTCCATCGACGCCAGGCGCGGCACCCATGCCTTGCGTTGTTCCGCGGTGCCGTAACGGTCGATCATCCACGCGCACATGTTGTGGATCGACAAGAACGCAGCGGTCACCGGGTCGGCGATCGCCAATTGTTCGAAGATGCGCACTCCGTCGAGGCGCCGCAACCCGCTGCCGCCGACGTCGTCGCGACAGTAGATCGCCGCCATGCCGAGTTCGGCTGCATCGCGCAGTACGTCAGTCGGGAAATGCTTGGTGGCATCCCATTCCAGGGCGAAGGGGGCCAGCCGTTTGTCGGCGAACGCGGCTGCCGTCTCGGTGATAACCCGCTCTTCGTCATCAAGGGTAAACATGAGCTACCGCTAATCCATTGTGGGAATTGAGAATTCGGCGCCGTCCTTAATGCCCGACGGCCAGCGCGACGTCACGGTCTTCACCTTGGTGTAGAACTGGATCGACGCGGTCCCGTGCTGGTTGAGGTCACCAAAACCGGATCGCTTCCAGCCGCCGAAGGTGTGGTAGGCCACCGGAACCGGGATCGGCACATTGACCCCGACCATGCCCACCTCCACCCGCGACGTGAAGTCGCGCGCGGAATCGCCGTCACGGGTGAAGATGGCCACCCCGTTGCCGTACTCGTGCTCGGTGGGCAACCGCAGGGCCTCTTCGTAGTCGTGGGCGCGCACGATGCACAGCACCGGGCCGAAGATCTCGTCGGAGTAGATCGACATGTCGGTGGTGACGTGGTCGAACAGGGTGGGGCCGATGAAAAAACCGCCCTCGAGGTTCGCGTCGCCGAAAGTCAGGTCGTCACTGGCCCGCTCGCGGCCGTCGATGACAAGCTCGGCGCCGGCCTCCACGCCCTGGTTGATGTAGTCGCGCACCCGGTGCAGCGCGGCTTCGGTGACCAACGGGCCGTAGTCGGCCTTGGGGTCCAGACTGTGTCCGACGCGCAGGTTGTTGATCCGCTCAATCAGCCTGGCGCGCAGGCGGTCTGCGGTCTGCTCGCCGACCGGGACCGCTACGCTGATCGCCATGCACCGCTCGCCGGCGCTGCCGTAACCGGCGCCGATCAGTGCATCGACGACCTGGTCGAGGTCGGCGTCCGGCATGACGATCATGTGGTTCTTCGCGCCGCCGAAGCATTGTGAACGCTTGCCGTTGGCTGCGGCCGTCGAATAGATGTAGTGCGCGATGTCGGAACTGCCGACGAAACCCACCGCCTTGATGTCCGGGTGATGCAAGATGGCGTCGACAGCTTCTTTGTCGCCGTGCACCACCTGGAAGACCCCGGGCGGCAGACCGGCCTGGGTGAACAGCTCGGCCAGTCGCAACGGAACCGACGGGTCGCGCTCACTCGGCTTGAGCACGAACGCATTTCCGCATGCGAGTGCCGGGCCGGCCTTCCACAGCGGGATCATCGCCGGGAAGTTGAACGGGGTGATGCCCGCGACGACACCCAGCGGCTGGCGTAGCGAGTACACGTCGATGCCGGGGCCGGCGCCTTCGGTGTAGTCGCCCTTGAGCAGATGCGGGATGCCGATGCAGAACTCGATCACCTCGATACCGCGCTGGACGTCACCCTTGGCGTCGGCGACCGTCTTGCCGTGCTCGAGCGACAGCAATTCGGCGAGCTCGTCGATGTTCTGATTCACCAGGTCGATGAACCGCATCAGCACGCGGGCGCGCCGCTGGGGATTCCAGGCGGCCCAACCCTTTTGGGCCTCCTTGGCCGATGCGACGGCGGCATCGACATCGGCCTGGGAGGCCAGCGGCAGTGTCGCCTGGACCTCGCCGGTGCTCGGGTTGAGCACGTCGGCGGTGCGGGTGGACTGCCCGGCGGTGCGCCGGCCGTCGATGAAGTGCGGAATCTGTGTGGTCATGTGGTCCCTGTCAGGAGAGGGATGGTGGATACTTGCATATCCTAGTAAATCGGATTCAGCGTTGGCAAACCCCGGGAGATGGGCGGCTGGCGGGGAGTCCGTAGCGGGCGTATACTCGAACATATGTTCGATTCAATGTCTGCGTCCGCGCTGGGCGGCGGTGCCGGCGAGGCCGATCTGATCGCGAGCATCACCGCCCTGGAACAGCTCAAAAGCCGGGCCGCCGCCGAACAGGCACGCCTAACAGCTGAATTGATAACTGCCCGGCGCGCGGCTGAAGCTGCGGCCGGGGTGCCCACCCGCAAGCAGTGCCGCGGGCTGGCCGGTGAGGTCGCGTTGGCCCGGCACGACTCGCCGGCCCGTGGGGGCCAGCACCTCGGTTTCGCCAACGCACTGGTCCACGAGATGCCGCACACTCTGGCCGCGCTATACGCCGGGGTGTTGTCGGAATGGCGCGCCACCTTGATTGTGCGCGAATCGGCGTGCCTGGATGTCGAGGATCGCCGCACGCTCGACCGCGAATTGTGCGCCGACGCCACGGAATTGCAGGGGATGGGCGACACGCGGGTGAGTGCGGCGGCCCGGGCCATCGCCTACCGCCTCGATCCGCATGCGGTCGTCGATCGCGCCGCCAAGGCCGAGAAAGAGCGCACTGTGACCATCCGGCCCGCGCCGGACACCATGACGTGGGTCAGCGCCCTGCTGCCCGTTGCGAAGGGGGTCGGGGTCTACGCCGCACTGCGCCGCGCCGCCGACACTACGTTCGACGGGCGCTCCCGCGGCCAAGTCATGGCCGACACCTTGTTCGAGCGGGTCACCGGGACGCCCGCCGACGTGCCGGCGCCGGTCGCGGTCAACATGACGATCTCCGATGAGGCGTTGCTCGGGGACGAACCCAGCGCCGCCGTGATCGACGGCTACGGGCCGATCCCGGCCGCGGTGGCGCGCAACCTCATCAACAGCGCGCTGGCCGATACCAGGTCCCGGGCCACCCTGCGCCGCCTCTACGTCCGACCTCAGACCGGCGCCCTGGTCGCGATGGAGGCGCGCTCGCGCGCCTTCCCTCGCGGGCTGGCCCACTTCATCGGGCTACGCGACCAAACCTGCCGCACCCCCTACTGCAACGCCCCCATCCGCCACCGTGACCATGTCCGGCCGTGGCAGCGGGGTGGCCCCACCTCCGCCGACAACGGCCAGGGCCTGTGCGAATACTGTAACTACGTCAAAGAGTCGGCCGGTTGGACCGTGGCCACGGCGACCGGCGAAAACCAGAGGCACACAGCCGAATACACCACACCCACCGGAGCCCACTACCACTCCACGGCGCCGCGGCCACCTGGTTATCCCCGACTCGACTCGTTGCTGGATCTGCACGCCGCCTAGGCAAGAGTCCGGATGAATTGCTGCGTCTCATCCCAGGTGGGCAGCAAGCCGGACTCGCGCACCTCGTCGAAGCTGGGGGCTACCGCGTCGCGGTCGGACAAGCTGGGAGCGGCGCCGTCCACCAGCGGCCAGTCGATGGCCAGCACGGGGTCGGTGGCGCGGATGGTGTGCTCTCGCTGCGGGTTGTACTCCGCCGAACACAGATACATCACCGTCGAATTGTCTTCCAGGGCAAGGAAACCGTGGCCGAGACCCTCGGAGATGTAGACCGTGTTGTGCACACGGGAGTCCAGGCGGACGGCGTCCCACTGCCCGAAGGTCGGTGAACCGATCCGGATATCGACCACCACGTCGAAGATGGCACCGGTCAAGCAGGTCACATACTTGGCCTGGCTGGGTGGCAGCTGGGCGAAGTGCAGACCCCGCAAAGCTCCCGCCGACGACACCGAGCAGTTGGCCTGCTTGATGTCCAGACTGTGGCCGGTGAATTCCCGGAAGCCGCGGTCGGTCAGCCATTCGAAGAACAGCCCGCGGGAATCAGGATGGATTTTCGGGGTGATCTCCCAGGCGCCAGGGATCTTCAGTTCGCGCGCTTCCATGTCACTGACCACGCTCTGCGTATCGGGCCTCGGCGGCATCTTTGACCGGGCGCCACCACGATTCGTTGGCCCGATACCAGTCGATGGTGGCTTGCAGTCCTTCTTCGAAATCGGTGTGCTTTGGCGCCCAACACAATTCGGTGTTGAGCAGCGTCGGATCGATGGCGTACCGAAGATCGTGGCCAACGCGGTCGGTCACGTGGTCGAAGTCGTCGGGGTCGCGACCCATCATGCGCAACACCGTGCGCAGGACCGTCAGGTTGTCGCGTTCACCCTCCGAGCTGATCAGGTAGGTGCGGCCGATCTGACCTTTCTCCAGGATGCTGCGCACCGCGCTGTTGTGGTCCTCGACGTGTATCCAGTCCCGTACGTTGGCCCCCGCGCCGTAGAGCTTGCACCGACGGCCGGTGAGCACGTTGGTGATCTGGCGGGGGATGAACTTCTCGATGTGCTGATACGGACCGTAATTGTTCGAGCAGTTGGACAGGGTTGCGCGCACGCCGTAGGACCGCACCCAGGCCCGGACCAGCATGTCGCTGCCGGCCTTGGTCGCCGAGTACGGGCTCGACGGGTTGTACGGCGTGGATTCGGTGAACCGCTGGGGATCGCCCAGTTCCAGGTCGCCGTACACCTCGTCGGTGGAGATGTGGTGCAACCGGACTCCGTGGCGCCGCACCGCCTCCAGGATGGTGAACGTGCCGATCACGTTCGTGTGCAGGAACGGCTCCGGATCATCGAGTGCGTTGTCCACATGGGATTCGGCGGCGAAGTGGACGACGGCGTCGGATTCGGCCACCAGCGACGAGACCAGCTCAGCATCGCAGATATCGCCTTCGACGAACCTGATGGCGTCGGCCACGTCGGCCAGCGACTCCCGCCGGCCGGCGTAGGTCAGCGAGTCGATGACGGTCACCGAATCCTCGGGGTGTTCGCGCACGGTGCTGTGCACGAAGTTCGCGCCGATGAAGCCCGCCCCTCCGGTGACCAGCAGTCGCATGGGGCCAACCCTAATGGGTGAGGCTCAGCGCTCCAGCCAGTTCGCCGAGGACCGGTATCAGCTGCTCGGGACGCGAGGCACCCAGGACCTGGACCGCGACGTGGTCAGCACCGGCGTCGATGTGCTCGTTTAGGCGCCGCGCGATCGCGTCGGGGGTGCCGTAGGCGACCAGCGCGTCGATCAGCCGGTCGCTACCAGGCTTGCGCACGTCGTCCTCGGTGAAGCCCAGCCGCAGCCAGTTGTTCACGTAGTTGCTCAGGCCGAGGTAGAAGTCGACGAACTTGCGGCCCACCGCGCGGGCCTCGGCCGCGTCGGTGGTCAGGACGACCTTGTGCTCCGGCGCCAGAAATACGGTGTTGCCCACCAGATGCCGTGCCTTGCCGGTGTGTTCAGGCGTTGTCAGGTACGGATGCGCACCCGCGCTGCGTGCGGCGGCCAGTTCCAGCACCCGCGGGCCGAGCGCCGCAAGCACCCTGCGACTCGTCGGCACCAGCGCATTGTCCAGCGCGTCGAGGTAGGACACCAGCGCGTCATACGGCTTCTGGTACTGCTCGGTGTGTTCGGGATGACCCACTCCGACCCCGAGCAGGAACCGACCTGGATAGGCGGATTCGATGCGCTGATAGGACGCCGCGACCTCGGCGGCCGGCGCCGTCCACACATTCACGATCCCGGTGGCCAGCTGCAGCGAACTGGTCTCGGCCAGCGCGGGTTCGACCCAGGCCAGGTCGGCGTCCGGGGAAGCGCCGATCCACGCCCCGCCATAGCCTAGGGATTCGATCTGGGCCGCCAACTCCGGTTCCAGGACCGGGAGCCCAGCCATACGCCGAACCGCCCCAAATCAGGTTTGAGTGAAACTGAGCCAGTCATCTAGCCCCCTATACCCGTTCGAGCCCGAGCGCCCCGGCCAATTCGGCCAGGGCCGGGACAAGGTTCTCATTCCGGGTCAGAACCTGGACGGGGACGTGGTCGGCACCGGCGTCGAGGTGCTCGCGCAGCCGGGCGGCGATCGCATCGGTGGTCCCGTACGCGACCACCGCGTCCACCAGCCGGTCGCTGCCCGGCTTGGCGACATCGTCGTCGGTGAAACCGAGTCGCTTCCAGCTGTTCAGGTAGTTGGCGAGATTGAGATAGATCTCGAGGGCCTTACGTCCCACCGCTCGCGCTTTCTCGGCGTCGGTGGTGAGGATGACTTTGTGTTCGGGCGCCAAGAACGCCGACGGCCCGATCAGCTCGCGCGCCCGCGCGGTGTGTTCGGGCGTGGTCAGGTACGGGTGTGCCCCGGCGCTGCGCTGCGCGGAAAGCTTGAGCACCCGCGGACCCAGTGCGGCCACCACGCGGCGGTGCGCAGGCACGCCGTGCTCGTCGAGCTGATCCAGATACTCGGTCAGCGCGTCGTACGGCTTGCGGTATTGCGCGTGTGCCTCGGGATGGCCGACACCGATGCCCAGCAGGAACCGGCCCGGGTAGGCCTTGTCGATCCGGTGAAACGATTCGGCAACCGGTCCGGCCGGCGCAGTCCAGATGTTGACGATGCCGGTGGCCACCTGCAGGGTGCTGGTCGCCGCCAGGATCGGTTCCACCCAGTCCAGTTCGGCGGGCGGAGAGCCGCCCACCCAGACCGCGCCGTAGCCCAACGCTTCGATCTCCCTGGCTTGCTGCGGCGTGACGCCGCGTCCGAACGATCCGAATCGGGACAGGTCGGGTTTGCTCTGAGCTGAATCCGTCATGACGGGTCCAACCTGTGCGCTGACCGGCCCTATTCCGGGTTCGGGCGCTGATCTGCAGCGTTTTGCGTCGGGGGCGGCGAAGCGGGTATCGTGGACCAACGGTGCGGCGTCCGTGCCGACTCTTGGCGTGCCCTATCTGAAATTTCTTCCGGGAATTTCCATCATCGGTTCACGTTTTGCAGTTCGGACGAATGCTGCGCCCAACCAGGTGCACGGAACCAAAAGTAGAGGATCGTCAAAGCGTAATGGCCAAGAAGGACGGTGCCATAGAGGTCGAGGGTCGCGTGGTCGAACCCCTGCCGAATGCGATGTTTCGCATCGAGCTGGAGAACGGCCACAAGGTGCTCGCCCACATCAGCGGCAAGATGCGGCAGCACTACATTCGTATCCTGCCCGAGGACCGGGTGGTGGTGGAGTTGTCTCCCTACGACCTGTCCCGTGGCCGCATTGTGTACCGGTACAAGTAGCGCACTGACATTGAATAGCAAGCCCAGAGGAAGAACAGGACCGAGACTGCCGTGAAGGTGAACCCGAGCGTCAAGCCGATCTGTGACAAGTGCAGGGTGATCCGTCGGCACGGACGGGTCATGGTGATCTGCCAGGACCCGCGCCACAAGCAGAGACAAGGTTAGTCAGGGCTTCGGCCCAACAACTGAATGCAGACCTCCCAGTTCCACTGAGCGGATAGGCCGTTCAACACGTCCGGACGGAGGCCGGACCCCGTCGCCCAGAACCTTCTGGGCAGGGAACGGACTGGGAAAAGACCTCCGCTGAGAAAGAGGAAACGCCACCTATGGCTCGACTAGTAGGCGTCGATCTGCCGCGCGACAAGCGCATGGAGATCGCGCTGACCTACATCTTCGGTGTGGGTCGCACCCGCTCGAACGAGATCCTTGCTGCCACCGGCATTGACAAGGACCTGCGCACCCGAGACCTCACCGACGACCAGCTGACCCAGTTGCGCGACTACATCGAAGCCAACCTGAAGGTGGAGGGTGACCTGCGCCGCGAGGTGCAGGCCGACATTCGCCGCAAGATCGAGATCGGTTGCTACCAGGGCTTGCGGCACCGTCGCGGCCTACCGGTGCGCGGCCAGCGGACCAAGACCAACGCGCGGACCCGCAAAGGCCCCAAGCGCACCATCGCCGGCAAGAAGAAGGCCAGGTAACCCCGAATGCCACCAGCAAAGAAGGCAGCCGCAGGCCCGAAGAAGGGGCAGAAGACCCGTCGTCGGGAAAAGAAGAACATCCCGCACGGTGCCGCCCACATCAAGAGCACGTTCAACAACACGATCGTGACCATCACCGACCCGCAGGGCAATGTGATCGCGTGGGCCTCGTCGGGTCACGTCGGCTTCAAGGGGTCGCGTAAGTCGACTCCGTTCGCCGCTCAGCTGGCCGCGGAGAACGCCGCGCGCAAGGCCCAGGAGCACGGCGTCAAGAAGGTCGACGTCTTCGTGAAGGGCCCGGGATCGGGCCGCGAGACCGCCATCCGGTCGTTGCAGGCCGCCGGCCTCGAGGTAGGCGCGATCTCCGACGTCACCCCCCAGCCGCACAACGGCTGCCGCCCGCCCAAGCGCAGAAGGGTCTAGAAAACCATGGCACGTTACACCGGACCCATCACGCGCAAGTCGCGCCGGTTGGGCACCGACCTCGTCGGCGGCGACCAGTCCTACGAGAAGCGTCCCTACCCGCCCGGCCAGCACGGCCGCGCGCGGGTCAAGGAGAGCGAATACCGTCAGCAGCTGCAGGAGAAGCAGAAGGCCCGCTTCACCTACGGCGTGATGGAGAAGCAGTTCCGCCGCTACTACGAAGAGGCGACCCGGCATTCCGGCAAGACCGGTGAGGAACTGCTGAAGATCCTGGAGAGTCGGCTCGACAACGTCGTGTACCGCGCCGGGCTGGCCCGGACCCGGCGGATGGCCCGTCAGCTGGTCACCCATGGCCACTTCACGGTCAACGGTGTACGCGTCGACGTGCCCAGCTATCGGGTGTCGCAGTACGACATCATCGATGTGCGGGACCAGTCGGTGAACACGGTGCCGTTCCAGATCGCGCGGGAGACCGCGGGCGACCGGCCCATCCCGAGCTGGCTGCAGGTGGTGGGGGAGCGGCAGCGCATCCTGATCCACCAGCTGCCCGACCGTGCGCAGATCGACGTCCCGCTCGCCGAGCAGCTGATCGTCGAGTACTACTCGAAGTAGCGAGAGACTTCTGGTTCGGCAGCCGCCGGAACGGAACCCAAACGGCATCAAATAGCGGGTGCCGAGAAGGAGATAGAGAAACACCATGCTGATTTCTCAGCGCCCCACCCTGTCCGAGGACATCCTCACCGACAGCCGGTCCCAGTTCGTCATCGAACCGCTGGAGCCGGGTTTCGGTTACACGCTTGGCAATTCGCTGCGTCGTACGCTGCTGTCGTCGATTCCCGGCGCGGCCGTCACCAGCATTCGCATCGACGGTGTGCTGCACGAGTTCACCACCGTGCCCGGAGTCAAGGAAGACGTCACCGACATCATCCTGAACCTCAAGAGCCTGGTCGTCTCGTCCGAAGAGGACGAGCCGGTCACCATGTACCTGCGCAAGCAGGGTCCGGGTGAGGTCACTGCCGGCGACATCGTGCCGCCGGCCGGCGTCACCGTGCACAACCCGTCGATGCACATCGCCACCCTGAACGACAAGGGCAAGCTGGAGGTCGAGCTCGTCGTCGAGCGCGGCCGCGGCTACGTGCCGGCCGTGCAGAACCGCGCCTCGGGTGCCGAAATCGGCCGTATCCCCGTCGATTCCATCTACTCACCGGTGCTCAAGGTGACCTACAAGGTGGACGCCACCCGTGTCGAGCAGCGCACCGACTTCGACAAGCTGATCCTCGACGTGGAGACCAAGAGCTCGATCACCCCGCGTGACGCGCTGGCCTCAGCCGGTAAGACGCTGGTCGAACTGTTCGGTCTGGCACGCGAACTCAACGTCGAGGCCGAGGGCATCGAGATCGGGCCGTCGCCGGCCGAGGCCGACCACATCGCGTCGTTCGCGCTGCCCATCGACGATCTGGATCTGACCGTGCGGTCCTACAACTGCCTCAAGCGCGAAGGCGTGCACACCGTCGGCGAACTGGTCTCGCGCACCGAGTCCGACCTGCTCGACATCCGCAACTTCGGTCAGAAGTCCATCGACGAGGTGAAGGTCAAGCTCCACCAGCTGGGCCTCTCGCTCAAGGACAGCCCGCCGAGCTTCGATCCGTCCGAGGTCGCCGGGTACGACGTCGCCACCGGCACCTGGTCCACCGAGGGTGCCTACGACGACCAGGACTACGCGGAAACCGAACAGCTCTAACTCAATCTCGTCCCGGTCCTACCTGATACGGGGGCCGGCCCCACCTAGGAGAAGTCGCAATGCCCAAGCCCACCAAGGGTCCTCGCCTCGGCGGGTCGTCCTCGCACCAGAAGGCGATTCTGGCCAACCTGGCCACGTCGTTGTTCGAGCACGGCCGGATCAAGACCACCGAGGCCAAGGCGCGGGCGCTGCGACCCTACGCGGAGAAGCTGGTCACCCACGCCAAGAAAGGCACGCTGCACAATCGGCGTGAGGTGATGAAGAAGATCCGCGACAAGGATGTGGTGCACACGCTGTTCGCCGAGATCGGCCCGTTCTTCTCCGACCGCGACGGCGGTTACACCCGCATCATCAAGGTCGAGCCGCGCAAGGGCGACAACGCACCGATGGCTGTGATCGAGCTGGTGCGGGAGAAGACGGTGACCTCGGAGGCCGACCGGGCGCGCCGGGTCAAGTCGTCCAAGAAGTCCGAGGCACCCGAGGCGGCGGCCGCGGCACCGCAGGCTGCGGTGGAGCCGGAGGCAGTGGACTCCTCGGCCGATGAGGCTGCCGCGGAGACCGAGGACGCACCCGAAACCGCGGCCGTGGCGCCGCAGGGCGGGCTCGAGGAATCCGAAGAGGCTCCCGAGAATTAGTGGGCTCGTCCGTCTGAGGCTCGATATCGCCTATGACGGAACCGATTTCGCGGGCTGGGCGGCACAGGCGGGTCAGCGCACGGTCGCCGGCGTCCTTGACGACGCGCTGACGACCGTGTTCCGCACGCCGGTGCGGTTGCGTGCTGCCGGGCGCACCGACGCCGGGGTGCACGCGGTCGGACAGGTCGCCCATGTGGACGTGCCTGCGGACGCGGCGCCCAACGCCTACTCGCGAACCGCTCCGTCCGGGGACCCGGAGTTCCGGGCATTGGTGCGGCGGCTGGGCCGGTTCCTGCCCGCCGACGTACGCGTGCTCGAAATAGCCCGTGCGCCGGCAGGTTTCGATGCCCGGTTCTCGGCGCTGCGGCGCCACTACGTCTACCGGTTGTCGACGGCGGTCTACGGTGTGGTGCCGCAGCAGGCGCGTTTCATCACCGCCTGGCCACGCGAGCTGGACATCGACGCGATGGCCGTCGCCTCGCGAGGTCTGTTGGGGTTGCACGACTTTGCCGCATTCTGCCGGCGCCGCGAAGGCGCGACGACGATCCGGGAACTGCAGCGGCTGGACTGGACGCGGGCTGGGGATCTGGTCACCGCGCGGGTCAGCGCGGACGCCTTCTGCTGGTCGATGGTGCGCTCATTGGTGGGGGCGCTACTGGCGGTGGGCGAGCACCGACGAAATCCCGACTGGTGCGTCGAAATGCTCACTGCGACAAGTAGATCCAGCGATTTCGCGGCGGCACCGCCGCAGGGCCTGACCCTGGTGCAGGTGGACTATCCACCCGCCGACCAACTCGCGGCGCGGACGCTGATCACCCGCGATCTGCGGTCCAGCTAGAGTTTCCCGGCCACAAACGCGGCAGCCTGATCGATGAGTCCGGAGCTGAGGTAGGAGGGCTGCAGGTGCGCCGGCCAGCTGGTGCCTCTGCCGCAGATGGGGTCGCCCGGCGCGCACTGGTCGATCGTCTTGGCGGCGTAGGCGGGGGCGATTCCCCGGGTGCCGTTGCCGAACAACGCGACCGCCGCCACGTGCTGGTCCATGCCCGGCGCCATCCGGCAGCACGTCGCGACATCGGCCACCTCCGCGCCCAGCGAATAACCGCCAAGCACCTCACGGGTGTTGGGGCAACTCTTGGCCATCGACTGCACGTGACCGCTCATGTCGTTGGCGCCGCTGTCGACGCTGATGTTGGCGGGATAGTTCACCCCGTAGACACCGATCGACTTACTCGTCTTGGAACGTAGCGAACTGACGAGAGCATCGCCGATCTGACCGACCCCCGGCGGCTCTTCGCGTCCCCGGGCGAAGACGACCTCGGCATCCGGACAACCTGCCGCCACGGCAGGAGTCGCGGCGAGCACGGACGCGAACGGGAGCAGTGCAACAGCTACAAAGACGGCCAACCGGCCGATCGACACACGCCTCATGATCCGATGCTACGGATACTTCGGCAGTGGGTCAGTGGACCTGTACGCCGGTCCCGGGCGAACTCACGATAGAACCGGGCGCAGGTGCTACCGGTACGGGCGACGGGACTGTGCTCGGTGATCCCGGCACCAGCGGTGCGGGGGAGGCGGGAAACAACGGGCTGTTGCCCGGGAGCTGGCTGGGCAGGTGCGGCGTGGTCCCCGCCATCAGCTTGTTCGCCACGAAGGAGGCAGCCAGGGTCGTGTAGGTCGGGACATAGCCCTCGGTGTGCCCGGTCCACTCGTTTCCGGCCCCGGCGTGGCAGATCGGGTCGATCGGGTTGCAGTAGTCGACGGCCTTGGCGCCCAGCAGCGGGCTCAGCGTCGGCAACGATCCACCGGACCGGTCGGCGACGTCGCCGAAGGTGACCACGGCCGCGACGTTGGCGGCGTACTCAGGCGGCAGCGCACTGCCCCAACTGATGCCACCGATCGGCACGCCGGCGACGATGTCCATCACCGATGCGCCCTGCGAATAGCCACCCAGCACGATCTTGGTGCTCGGGCAGGACGACGCCGTCGACTTGACGTGCGAAATCACGTCGTTAGCGCCGTCGCCGCCGTGTAGCTGCAACTTGCTGGCGGCGTAGTTGACGCCGTAGGTGCGGATGTTCAGGCCGCTGGTCTGCTGACGCAACGATTGCACGAACGCATCACCCACCCGGCCCATGCCGACCGGCTCGTTGGTTCCCCTGGCGAAAACCACCTCGGCGTCCGGGCAGTCGGCCGCCGCGGCCACCGGAACCGTCGCAGCAGGAGAGACGAGTGTCGCGGCGATCAATGCGCCGACGCCCACTCCGGCCTGACCGGCTGAGCGGAGGAATTGCTGAAGCACGCCGGAATTTTACCCGCAGCCGGGTCGGGCAAAACCCTCGTGGCTGTGGATGAACGGCGTAGGCCTACCGGTCCGCGACCTAACGTAGACGGCGATTCGGCAACATTCCGGGAGATCAAGTGCCGCCCCAAGCGTCGACCTGGCTGCACGCCAGCGGCCACCGATTCCTGCTGCGACGCATCGAATGCGCGTTGCTGGGCAGGGATCCGCGGTTGGTCGGCGGGCCGCCGCGCGCCCAGGCCGCTGCGTTGACGGGTGGCTGCGCGCTGGCCGTTGTCGCGGTTGTGGTTTGCGCAAGTCTGGCTTTGCTACGGCCGCAGGTCGACCTCGGGGACGCTCGAATCGCGATGGGCAGGACGTCCGGTGCGTTGTATGTGCGGGTCGGCGACACCTGGCATCCGGTGCTGAACCTGGCCTCGGCGCGGTTGATCGCGGCAGTGGACGCCAATCCGACGCCGGTGCCGGAGTCTACCTTGATCGCTGTCAAACATGGTGCGCTGCTGGGCATTCCAGGTGCGCCGCAGATGTTGACGCCGCCGCTGTCGCCGGACGAGTCGGTCTGGACCGTCTGTGACAGTGACGATGCTGCGACTACGACGGTGTTGGTCGGCCCGGTACCGGCATCGGCACCGCGCCGCCTGGAACCTGACCGGGCCGTGCTGGCGACGGCTGGGTCGGATTCGCCGGTATATCTGCTCTACCGTGGACGTCGCGCGGTGGTGGACCTGGCTGACCCCGCGGTGCTGCGTGCTGCGGGACTGTCCGGCCAAGCTCCGCGCCGGGTTTCACCGCTTTTGCTCAATGCCATCCTGGAGGTGCCGCCCATCGCCGTCCCGCGGATCCGCCGTGCGGGCGGGCCCGCCGGGTCCTGGTTGCCGGGATTCGCGGTGGGAAGTGTGTTGCGGATCACGCGCGCCTCGGGTGACGAGCATTACGTCGTGCTCGACGCGGGAGTCCAGCGAATCGGTCGTTTCACCGCGGACCTGCTGCGGTTCAGCGATTCGCAGGGCACCGCGGGGGTGATCGCGGTGGCCCCCGATGTGATCCGGGCGGCTCCGCTGGTGCACACGCTGCCCGTGGCCGGCTTTCCTGACGAGACACCGCACCTCTCCGGCGACACCACGGTGTGCGCAACATGGCAGCCTGCGCGCTCGGGTCCAGCCGACAGCACCGTGCTGATTGGCAGCGGTCTGCCGCCGGGTCGTGCGGTCAGCCTGGCGCAGGCCGACGGCCGCGGGCCCGCAGTCGACGCCGTCCGGATTCCGCCCGGCCGCACCGCGTACGCGGTCGGGCAGGTCCTCGGCGGGAGCGGGCCGGCCTACGGCACCCGCTACCTGGTGACCGATACCGGAGTGCGGTTTGCGATCCACGACGACGATGCCGCTCGTGCCCTCGGGCTGCCGGCGACCGCCGCACCCGCGCCGTGGCCGGTGCTGGCGGCCTTGCCGGGCGGACCGGAACTGAGCAGAGAGCAGGCGTCAGTGGCGCGTGACACCATCGGCACGGGCGCGCCGTAGCCGGCCGGTCACCACCGTCACCAACAGCGCCAGGAGACAGGCCGCCGCGCCGCCGAACGCGGTGGTGCGGGGACGGCTGTCCGACGGTTGCCGGGTTTGGATAGCTGGTAGGTCGATGTGTGTCGGTGCCGTGCCGGCGGTCGGTGGGGTGGCGGCGGTGCTGATCGCGGCCAGGGCGTCGACAGTGCCGTGACCGACCAGCGGATCCCAGCCGGCGGGTGGATGATGTGCCGTCGACTCGATGCGTTGCATGACCTGGCGTGCGGTCATCGTCGGGAACCGGGCCCGGATCAGCGCGGCCACCCCGCTGACCACTGGCGCGGCATAGCTGGTACCCGACAGCGGCGTGGCGTCGGTGCTGTTCACCAGCCCGTCGGTGACCGGACTCAACGAGGTGACGCCCTCGCCCGTCGCCGCGACATCGACCCAGGGCCCGGCCAGGGTGAACGACGACGGCGCGCCCTGGGAGTTCACCGAGCCGACCGTCAGTACGTATTCGTCGTACCAGGCCGGACTGACCACCACCGCCACGGTGTCCCGGGTGGCACCGGGGGGTTGCGGTGGGCACTGGGCCGGTCCGCCGCTGTTACCTGCCGCCGCGACAACGACCGCGTTCTTGACGTCCACCGCATAGGCCAGGGCCGCCCCCAGTGCGCGGTCGTCGATCTTGTCCGCGGCGGCCACGCATGCGACCGACGAGATGTTGATGACCGAGGCGCCTAGGTCGGCGGCGGTCCGCACGGCCTTCGCCAGGGTCTGGACGTCGCCGACGCCCTGCCGCGACCGGTCGCTGACCGCAGCGAACTTGGAACTGGACTGTCGGATGCTGATCAGCGTGACATCGGGCGCGATGCCGCTGAACGTATCTGCCTTATCTGTTGTGGCAGCGATGATTCCGGCCACCAGCGTGCCGTGTGCGTCACAATCCTGGGTGCCGTCACCGAGGGACACGTAGTCACCGCCGGCCGCCAGATCCTTCAGGCGCGGGTGCCGCCGGACGCCGGTATCGATGACCGCGACGCGCTGCCCAGCGCCGCGGGTCAGTTGCCAGAGCTGGGGCAGGTCGAATCCGGTGAACTGGGTTGGCTGCTCAACCTCGCCCAGCGCGGCTACTTCGCACACCTCCCGCTGCACCGTACGCTGTGACGGCGCCGGCAATGCCGCAGTGGGCAGCCATTTTTCGTCGATCGGTGGCGGCGAGACCGCATATGCCGGAGCTATCTGATACGGCAGCGTCACTGCTGCCGCCAGCAGCAGACCCGGTAGGCGTTTCACGGGTGCAAGTTCAGGCCGCGCACAGCGCTGAACGCACCGCACGTCCAGCAGACCACCGGCACCACAGTGATCAACGCCAAGCAGCCCAGCGAGTCGACGATCCGCTGCGTCGCCGGAGACAGGCGGATCCTGGGCGCGACGAGATCGAGGTAAATCGCCCCGGCGGTGAGGGTTGCGGTCAGCGCGGCGATCCACGGGCCGTGTGCCGGGGCGGCGATGGCCCAGATCGCGAAGGTGATTGTGAGAGTGGCGATTCCGGTGGCGGCGAACATCATCGCTCTGCTCCGGTCGGTCCGGGAGTGCCACAGCAGTACCGCACCGGTGACGACGGCCAGCATGACGGCGCGGTGGTCGGACAATGCTGCAAGCACGGCCGCGACGGCTGCGGCCGTCGCACACGCGCCGCGAATGCTGGTCAACCAGTTGTCGGCGCGCAGCCCTTTATGGGCCAGCTCGGTCTCGCTGCACATTGGTGACAGACCCGTCAGCGCCATCGAGATCCGCGGTGCCATCTCGATCAGTCCCAGGCAGACCGGCACCATAATCGATCCGACAATGTGCGGTGGTGCGCCGCTGATCACCTCCGCCAGTGCGGCGACCGCGCCGACGACGGCACAGCACGCCAGGGCGGTCAATGTGACTGTCCCGCAGTGTGTTATCCGCATAGCCAGCACGGTGGCGGCAGCCGTCGTCATCGCGGCCAGCAACACGTTGGGGGCACCGGGTGGGCCCGGCACCGCAAGCAGACCGGCAACAGCGGCGAAGATGGCGGCTACGAGCGAAAGCGCGAGTCCCGCGACCGGGTCGCCGAGACCCCGGTGCCCGACGCCGGCCGCCGCGAGGGCGCCGACTGCGGCGCCCCCGGCGACCACCGCGGCCGTACCCGCACCGGCCGGCGCCACGAATGCGTTTCGGACCAGCACCGCTGCGCCGACCGCGGTGAGACCACCCGCCGCGACCGCGCCGGTGAGCCGGCCGGGTTCGCGGGACTGGGTCGCGGTGCCCAGCGCGGCTGCCACCGCAGCGGCGTCGTCGTCGCAACGACGCACGGGTGGCAGCGGGTCCACACGGCTCAGGATGAGCACGGTGCCATCTCGGATGCCGTTCTGCGCCAACGTAGTCGAGCTCGGCAGCGACGCCCCGCCGATACAGGACAGGCGATGGCGGCCGCGCGGTGCGCCACCCAGGAGGTCGACGATCGGCGGTACGAGTTCGGCGACGGGCAGGGCGGTGGGCAGGGTCAGGTCGGTGCTGACACCTTCGCAATGAACGGTGACGCGACACAACGATTCCGGCATCTGTGCGACGTTAACCGGCTGCTGGGGCGGTGATCTCCGGTTGTCCACAGCTGACTTGTCGCACATTGCACCGGCCCCTAGCGTTGCCCGACTGTGACCGCGGTAATCGAAGTCACGGCACCGCCGGAGGTGCCGCGCTCGGGGTCGTCGAGCCCGCTCGCCCTGGTGGTGCCGATTGTCATGGCGATAGCGATGCTGGGTGTCACCGGCGCGGGATTCCTCACCGGGACGCCGACGGTACGCAATCCCACCTTCATCGCGTTCCCGGCGATGATGTCGGTCTCGCTTCTGGCGACCGCACTCACCGGCCGCAGCCGCCGGCGCGGCGCTGCGCTCAATGCCGAGCGCGATTGGTACTTCAGCTATCTGGGCGAACTACGTGACACGGTCACCCACACCGCTGCAGCACAACACCGCGCACTGATTTCCGCGCACCCCGACCCGGATACACTGTGGACACTGGTCGGCGGCCCGCGCATGTGGGTACCAGCGCAGCCGGAACTCTGCCACGTGCGAATTGGCATCGGTCAGGTGCCGCTGGCGACCCGGCTGGTGCCCGTGCCCGCCCCCGCCGCCTGCGATCCGGTCAGCGACGCTGCGCGACAACGGTTTCTGGGTGCTTACTCCACACTGGAAGCGCCCGTCGTGATAGCGCTGAACGGGGAAGTGACGATCGACGGTGACCCCGGCGAGGTGCGGGACCTGATCCGGGCAATCGTCTGCCGGCTGGCGGTGGCGCAGCCGCCCGGCCAGTTGCTGATCGCAGTGGCTTGTGACCGGAATCCGATCAACTGGGACTGGTTGAAATGGTTGCCGCACAATCGACGTCCAGCCGGCGCTGAGCAGTTGACGTTTGCGACAGTGGGTGAGGCCGGACCTGTCCTGGCTGCGGTCGGCATCCGGGCCGTTCTGGTTGTCGATAGCGCCGAGCCCGCCCCTTCGATCCCCGGGGTCATCCTTCTCGTGGTGGGGGCTGAGGCGACATCGCTGACGGTGCGGCATGGCGATCAGGCCGAGGCGCCACCTGCGCCGGACCGACTCGACGCCGGCGATGCCCTGGCATGTGCTCGCCGGCTGGCCGCCCACGGGAACTCGGTACCGCGCGGTGACGATGACTGGGCGAGCCTGCTCGGCATCGACAACCTACGTTGTGCCGAACCGAAACTGAGGTGGCGCAATGGCGTTCAGCGTCGGCACCTGCGCGTCCCGATCGGCACCACGGCTGGCGGACAGCCCGTGCAGCTGGACATCAACGAGGCCGCCGAAGGCGGAATCGGCCCACACGGTCTCTGTGTCGGGGCCACTGGATCGGGCAAGTCCGAACTGTTGCGCACCGTCGCGTTGGGCATGATGGCCTGCAACCCACCTGACGTGCTCAACCTGCTCCTCATCGACTTCAAAGGTGGGGCAGCATTTCTCGACTTCGCCGGCTCGCCCCAGGTGGCTGCGGTGGTCACCAATCTGGCCGACGAAGCGCCGCTGGTGGCCCGGATGCGTGATGCGCTGGCGGGGGAGATGAACCGCCGCCAACAGCTGTTGCGCACGGCGGGAGCCGCGAGCATCACGGCCTACAACCAGGCGCCCGGCTCGGTGCCGTTGCCTGCCCTGTTCATCATCGTCGACGAGTTCTCCGAACTGCTCAGCCAACACCCGGATTTCGCCGACACCTTCGTCGCGATCGGCCGACTCGGCCGCTCCCTGGGAATGCACCTGCTGCTGGCCAGTCAGCGGCTCGACGAGGGTCGGCTGCGCGGCCTCGACGCACATCTCTCCTACCGGATCTGCCTCAAGACGCTGTCGGCCAGTGAATCACGGGCCGTGCTGGGGACCCTCGACGCCTACGAGCTGCCCGCCACCCCCGGCGTGGGGTTCCTGCGGGCGGGCAGTGCGGAGCCGGTCCGCTTCCGGGCGGCATATGTGTCCGGGCTGCTGAGGGCCGAACCGGTTGAGGCGCAGGCTGAAGTGCGCCGGTTCACCGCCGAACCGGTCGGCGCCGGGGCACCGTCCGTCGCGGCGCCGCAGCCCTCGGTGCTGCACTCCGTCTTGGACCGGTTGGCCGGGCACGGCCCGCCCGCGCATCAGGTGTGGTTGCCGCCGCTGAGCGTGGCGCCACCCCTGAGCGCGTTACTCGACGCGCACGCCGGTACGCGGCTCACCGTGCCCCTCGGTGTCGTCGACCGCCCGTACCAGCAGTGCCGCACCCCGCTCTTGGTCGATCTGTCCGGCGCCGCGGGCAACGTCGCTGTTGTCGGTGCGCCTCGCGCGGGCAAGTCCACGGCGCTGCGCACTTTGATCACCGCGCTGGCCGCCACCCACGAACCTGAGCAGGTGCAGTTCTACTGCATGGACTTTGGCGGCGGCACGCTGTCCGCGGTGGGCGACCTGCCACATGTGGGCGATCTGGCCGATCGCGCCGCACCGCAGCTGGTTTGGCGCATGGTTGCTGAAATGGAGTCGGCGGTGCGGGCCCGGGAGGCACCCTGCGGTGCGCGCGGCAATGTGCGGCCGACCGACGCGGAGATCTTTCTGGTCATCGACGGCTGGGCCACGCTGTGCAGGCAGTTCGAGGGGATCGACGAGAAGGTCACCGCCATTGCAGGCCAAGGGCTCTCGTTCGGTGTGCACGTGGTGTTGTCGACGTCGCGGTGGGCGGACCTACGGCCGGCGTTGAAGGATCAGATCGGCACCCGCATCGAACTTCGGCTCGGCGATCCCGCAGACTCCGAAATCGACCGCGGACAGGCACGCCACGTGCCGCCCGACCGCCCCGGCCGCGGGCTGTCCCGGGACGGCAAGCACATGCTGATCGCGCTGCCGGACGGCGTCGGGTTGCGCCTCGGCGCCGCGGTTGCACCCCCGATACCGTTGCTGCCCGACCTGGTGGACTATCCCACCGTCATCGCCGCCTCGGACGAGAATGTGGTGCTCGGGATCGAAGAGCACCGATCACAGCCGCTGACAATCGATTTCGACACCAATCGGCACCTGCTGATACTGGGGGACAACGGCTGCGGCAAGACCGCGGCACTACGGGTGCTGTGCCGCGAAATCGTCCGGACCAACACCGCCGCCCAGGCGCGACTGTTCATCGTCGACTTCCGGCGAACCCTGCTCGGCCTGATCGATTCCGAACACCGTGGCGGGTACGCCATGTCACCGGCTGCACTGGGATCGATGTTGCCGGAACTGGTCGCCACCCTGCGCGGCCGGCTTCCCGGCGCCGATGTCACCGAGGCGCAACTGCGGGCCAGGGCGTGGTGGACGGGGCCCGACATCTATCTCGTCGTCGACGACTACGACCTGGCCGCGGGATCGTTGTCGGCGCTGCTCGAATATCTGCCCTATGCAACGGATCTCGGATTGCATGTCATCGTGGCCAGACGCAGCGGGGGCGCGGCGCGCGCCCTGTTCGATCCGCTGCTCGCCGGCCTGCGCGACCTCGGGTGCCTCGGGATGCTGATGAGCGGCCAACCGGAGGAGGGACCACTACTCGGGTCAGGCCCGCCGGTGCCGCTGCCCCCGGGACGTGGCAGGCTGATCACCCGTCCTGGTGTCGAGCAGATGGTGCAGGTTGCCTGGAGTCCGCCCCCGTGACCGCACATCGCGCCGTCATCGAAGCCGGACCGACCGTCATCCGCCGATTATGCTGTGGCGCAGTCCAAGCCAGCGAGTCGTGGGTGGCCGCGGTCGAGGCGGTAGACGACGCGGTGACGCTGGTAGACGAGCAGCCGGTGGCCGTCGAGGTGCTGTGGAGCGAGGCGCTGCGCACGTTGGCCGCAGGGCATGACGACGGTGTGATCGTGGTGCATCCGTCGTGGTGGTCGGCGGCGCGCATCGGTGTGATCACCAGTGCCACAAAGGAGTTGAGCGGTGCGGTCACGCTGCGGCCGCGGTCGTGGTTGCTCGCGACGGCAACCGGTGACCAGCTGACTCATCCGGTATCGGTGGAGATCACCGGCCGGTTGGTGGCCGTGCTGGGTACCCAGGCTGTTGCGGTGGCACGCCGGGCGACACCGGAGCAGACAGTCGGGAAGGTCGTCGAGGCCGTGGTGGCGACGGGCACGGCGCCCGTTGTCATCGATGCCGCGGGCGGGGCAGACGGAGCGGCGCAACTCGCCACGCTGCTCGCCGAGGCGGTGCCCGGCGGTGAGCGGACGGTCCTGGTGATCGACGATGCGCGGCTCGCCAGGCTCGCCCGGGCCACTGCGTCCGTGCCGGCGGAGCCGCCCGCGGCGGCGGTGGTGGCGCGGCGGGGGTCGTCGGCGACTCGGCTCGCGGCGGCGGCGGTCGCTGTGACCGGGCTGGCCGTCCCGGCGCTGGCCGTCCCGAGGCCGGGCGGGGTACCCCTGGCGCGGCCGGCGCCGACGACGGTGCTGCTCGAAGGCCGGGTCGCGCTGACGGTGCCCGCCGACTGGGCTACGCAGCGGGTGGTCTCCGGTCCCGGCTCGGCGCGGGTACAGATCACCTCGCCGACGGATCCGGAGGTGGCGTTGCACGTCACGCAGTCACCGACGCCCGGCGAGACACTCAGCGGTGCCGCCGAGACACTGCGCCGCGCGATCGACGCCGAACCGGCCGGCGTGTTCGTCGACTTCAACCCGGCCGGTAGCACCGCCGGTCGCCCGGCGGTGACCTACCGCGAGGTGCGGGCCGCTCATGACGTGCGGTGGACGGTGCTGCTCGACGGATCCGTCCGCATCAGCGTCGGGTGTCAGAGCCGGGCGCGGGACCCCGACGCGGTGCGCGATGCGTGCGAGCAGGCCGTGCGGTCGGCGCACGCGGTCGAATAAATACCTGGAACCGAAAGGGCTCGGCCGCAGTCGAACTAGATAGCGAAAGGAGAGAGACGATGAGCACACCGACGGGTGCCGACACCCTGCACACCGATTTCGACCTGATGCACTCGGTCGCCGCCACCACGGACGCGCGCAACGAAGAGATCCGGTCGATGCTGCACGCCTTCATCGGCCGGGTGAGCAGCGTGCCACCGACGCTGTGGGGCGGGCTCGCCGCCGCACGGTTCAAAGACGTCGTGGACCGCTGGAACGCCGAGTCGATGCGGCTGTATCACGTGTTGCACGAGATCGCCGAGACCATCCGGAACAGCGAAGCTACCCTGCGCGAAGCCGGCCTCGACCATGCCCGCCATATCGGCGCGGCCGGCGGAAATCTGTGATCGGGGGAGGCCGGCCATGGACTCGGTGCTGTCGTACAACTTCGCCGCCATCGAATACTCGGTCCGGCAGGAGATTCACACCACCTCGGTGCGGCTCAATGCCGCACTCGACGAGTTGAGGTCGCAGATCGCGCCCCTGCAACAGTTGTGGACGCGGGAGGCGGCCGCCGCCTACCAGGCCGAGCAACTCCGGTGGCACCAAGCGGTCACCGCGTTGAACCAGATACTGGTCGAGTTGGGAAATGCGGTCCGGGCGGGGGCCGACGACGTGGCCCACGCGGACCGTCGGGCAGCCGGCCGCTGGGGCCGCTTTTGACCTGCGGGGATGCGCATCGGTAAGCTGCACCGTTGGCGTGCGGGTGCCTCCGGGTACTGGGCTTCCAGGGATTTCTCGGGTCTACGTCGGTCGCCGAGACCATATCCCCGCACACGCCGGACCGGCCCCCGGTCACACCGGGATCCAATCCGAGCTCAGGCTCGCAGAGAAAACAGGAGTAAGCGCTGTGCCTACCTATGCGCCCAAGGCAGGTGACACCACCAGGTCGTGGTACGTCATCGACGCCACGGACGTAGTGCTTGGCCGCCTTGCTGTCGCAGCAGCCAATCTGCTGCGTGGCAAGCACAAGCCGACGTTCGCGCCCAACGTCGATGGTGGTGACTTCGTCATCGTCATCAACGCCGACAAGGTCGCCATCAGTGGCGACAAACTGCAGAGCAAGATGGCCTACAGCCACTCGGGTTACCCCGGTGGTCTGCGCAAGCGGAGCATCGGCGAGCTGTTGCAGAAGCACCCCGACCGCGTGGTGGAGAAAGCGATCGTCGGCATGCTGCCGAAGAACAAGCTCAGCCGCCAGGTGCAGAAGAAGCTGCGCGTCTATGCGGGCCCGGAGCACCCGCACACCGCTCAGCAGCCCGTTCCGTACGAGATCAAGCAGGTGGCGCAGTGACCGAAACCAGTTTCGAGACCACCGAGGTGGTCGACGCCGCGGTCGAGGGTTCGGCCACCGGCGAATCGTTCGTGTTCGAACGCCCGATCCAGACCGTCGGCCGCCGCAAGGAGGCTGTGGTGCGGGTGCGCCTGGTCCCTGGCACCGGCAAGTTCGACCTCAACGGCCGCAGCTTGGAGGATTATTTCCCCAACAAGGTGCACCAGCAGCTGATCAAGGCCCCGCTGGTGACCGTGGACCGGGTGGACAATTACGACATCTACGCACTGCTGCACGGCGGCGGCCCGTCGGGTCAGGCCGGCGCGCTGCGGTTGGGCATTGCCCGCGCGTTGATCATCGCCACGCCGGAGGATCGTCCGTCCCTGAAGAAGGCCGGCTTCCTCACCCGTGACCCCCGTGCCACCGAACGCAAGAAGTACGGACTGAAGAAGGCCCGCAAGGCGCCTCAGTACAGCAAGCGCTGATCGACGATCACTTTTTGGGCTGCGAGCGGGTGTCGCTCGGCGTGTCGCCGACATACGACACCCGCTCGCAGCCAACAGTGATTGAGTGCATGCTCACCACTGGTGAGCCAACTGTGAGAGGTTTGACCGCATGGGTCGACTATTCGGCACTGACGGCGTCCGCGGAGTCGCGAATCGCGAGTTGACCGCCGAACTGGCACTGGCGCTGGGCGCCGCCGCCGCGCGGCATCTGGCGAGCGCATCGGGCCCCGGCAGGCGGGTAGCCGTGATCGGGCGCGACCCGAGGGCCAGTGGTGAAATGCTGGAAGCCGCCGTCATCGCCGGCCTGACCAGCGAGGGCGTCGACGCGTTGCGCGTCGGCGTGCTTCCCACCCCCGCGGTGGCCTATCTGACCGGCGCCTACGACGCCGACTTCGGGGTGATGATCTCGGCGTCGCACAACCCGATGCCCGACAACGGCATCAAGATCTTCGGCCCAGGCGGCCACAAGCTCGACGACGAGACCGAAGACCGGATCGAGAACCTGGTCGCCGCGGGACCCGGGCTGCGACCCGTCGGTGCGGGGATCGGGCGCGTCGTCGACGCCCAGGATGCCGTGGACCGCTACCTCCGCCACGTCGGCAAGGCCAGCACCAGCCGGCTCGACGGGCTGACCGTCGTGGTCGACTGCGCGCACGGCGCGGCCTCCGCCGCGGCGCCCAGCGCCTACCGTGCGGCCGGTGCCCGCGTCATCGCGATCAATGCCGACCCCAACGGACTGAACATCAACGACGGCTGCGGGTCCACCCACCTGGAATCGTTGCGCGCCGCTGTCACCGCACACCGCGCCGACCTCGGCCTGGCCCACGACGGTGACGCCGACCGCTGCCTGGCCGTCGACGCCAACGGTGATCTCGTCGACGGCGACACCATCATGGTGGTGCTGGCACTGGCCATGAAAGAAGCCGGCGAGCTGGTCTCCGACACCTTGGTGGCCACGGTGATGAGCAACCTCGGGCTGCACCTGGCGATGCGCGCGGCCGGGGTGACGGTACGCACCACCGGCGTCGGTGACCGCTACGTCCTGGAAGAGTTGCGGGCCGGCGATTACAGCTTGGGCGGCGAGCAGTCCGGCCACATCGTGATGCCGGCACTGGGCTCCACCGGCGACGGTATCGTCACCGGGCTGCGATTGATGACGCGCATGGTGCAGACCGGCTCGTCGCTGGCCGCCCTGGCGTCGGCGATGCAGACGTTGCCGCAGGTGCTGATCAACGTCGAGGTCGCCGATAAGGCCACCGCCGCGGCTGCACCGACGGTACAGACAGCGGTCCGGCAGGCCGAGGCCGAACTCGGCGACACCGGGCGAATCCTGTTGCGTCCGTCGGGAACCGAGCCGCTGATCCGGGTGATGGTGGAGGCGGCCGATGAGGAGATCGCTCAGCGGTTGGCCGCGACGGTGGCCGACGCGGTCAGCGCTGCCCGCTGAAACTTTGCTGGAACCGCGCCGCTCGCCGCGGCGTCGAAGTAAGTATGAGACTCGATAGCGCTGAGATGTGCCAGATCGCCGAGCGGATCACTGCCGCGGCTGAACTGATCGATAATGCAGCGGCAAATCATCTGTCCCGGTTGACATTCGGAGGTGCGTGCGCCGGCAGAGCCCACCCGGCCCGCGGCGAGGCGTTGCGCGCTGCGCTGGACCGTCTGGTCGTGGAGCTTGCGCAGTGGTCGCGGGCAACGACGGAGATAGCCGTCGCGCTGCGCTCGGGTGCTGAGCGCTACCTCGACGCCGATCGGTACGCCGCGGCCCGGATCGCCTGACTGTGGCCGATCGGCTCGATGTCGCCGGGCGCCTTGCCGAAGGACGGTCGGCCGTCGAACACACCCAGACCTATGTGCGCGCCAGCCAGGTTGTCGGCTACCGGCATCCGGAGCTGACCGCCCACCCCACTCAGATCCACGACTGGTACGACAGCGAAGACGGACTCGACCTGCACGCGCTGGATGCCGACTGCGCGCGGCTGCGGGCGGCGGACGCGATGCTCACCGAGGCCCTGCGCGAGCAGCGCGCCCAAGTGACCGCCCTGGCGACAGCGTGGACGGGGCCGGGAGCCGACGCGGCGGTCGCGTTCATGCAGCGTCATTGCGACACCGCCGGCGCGCTGATAACCGAGATCCGAGCAGCGGCCCAGCGTTGTGAGTCGTTGCGCGACAACCTCTGGCAACTGGTCGATGCGAAGGTCGCCACCGCCGTCGCGATCGACGACCGCACACTGGCGCAGCGGCCCGCCTGGCTGGCGGCGGCCGCTGCGGTCACGGGCGGTGAGTCCGCCGCACAGCAGGTGATCACCCAACAGGTCGTGCCGTACGTGGACACCGTGATCGGCAACGACTGGGTCGCGGCGATGCGGTCGACGCGGGCGGCGGTAACGGCATGCTTCGATCTGGTCACCGACCGGTTGGCCACCGCGATGCCGGCACATTTCGAGGTTCCGGGCGATTTCGGGCCGTCGTCGAGTCCGCCGTCGCGGCCGCAGCGGCCGGTCGCCCACAGCGCGCAGCCGGCAAGCGTCCTGACGGCGCCCGCGAGTGTCGAGCCGGCCCGGGGGTCTGGGTACGCGGCACCGGCAAGCGCGCCAACGCAGTCGGCATCGCCGCCGAATCCTATTCCAGCACAACCAGATTCGATCCCACCGCTGGGTGTGGGCGGTGCGGGTCTGGGAAGCGGCGGCGGACTCGGCGGGGATGCCGGCCTGGGCAGACTCGGCGGGATCGCCAGCCGGATCATTCAGGAGATGGGTGGCCTGCTGGGGAGTGAGCCGCCAGATCCAGAGCACAGGTTCGACGACGAGGAGGACCATTCCGGCAGCGACGCCGACCACAAGCACACCAAGGACAAGACCGACGCCCCAGAGGCGCCGGAACCCGGCAAGCAGACCCTCGGAGAGGCGACGGTCAACCCGCCGGTCGGCGAACCCGCCCCGATGGCACAATCCAGCCAGCCGCTACCAACAGCCGAACCCGCCCCGGCACACCCACTCCCCAACGCTCCACCGCCGAAGGCGCCGATGTCCGGATCCACGCCCTGCGAGATCGCCGCCAACGAACTGCCGCAGGCCGGGCAGTAGCGAGTCAGGAGGGACGCAGTTGTAGCAGCTCTTCGACATAGCGCAGCGCTTCACCGGGATCTGCGGTCACCGGTCGGACCAGCAGCGTGGTCGCGCCGGCGGCAGCGAAGGCGGCCAACCGCTCGGCGATGAATCCCCGCGGGCCGATCAGCGAGATCCCGCGGACCAACTCGTCGGGCACCGCGTCGATCGCCGCACGCTTGCGGCCGGCCAGGTACAACTCCTGGATGCGGTCGGCGACCTCGCCGAACCCGTACCGGGTGGCCAGGTTGTGGTAGAAGTTGCGGCCCCTGGCACCCATGCCACCGATGTACAGAGCCAGCTGCGGTTTGGTCCACGCCAGCCGGTCGTCGACGTCGTCGCCGATCGCCAGCGACGTGCTGACCATGACATCCAGCGGGCCCAACGCCGGATCGCGTTTGGCGTTGCCGGCCGCCAGCGAAGCGCCCCACACTTCGGCGGCCCGTTCCGGATAGAAGAATACCGGCTGCCAGCCGTCGGCGATCTCCGCGGTGAGCTCCACGTTCTTCGGTCCCAGAGCCGCAATGGATATCGGAATACGTTCCCGCACTGGATGATTGATCAAGTGCAGGGCTTTTCCCAGCCCCGTTCCGCGATCTGCCGGCAGCGGGATCTGGTAGTGCCTGCCGGCGTGCTGCACCCGCTCCCGGCGCCACACCTGCCGGCAGATCTCAACTACCTCGCGGGTGCGGCCCAGCGGGGAGTCGAACTCGACGCCGTGGAATCCCTCGATCACCTGCGGACCGGAGGTGCCGATGCCGAGGTGGAATCGGCCGTCGGACACATAGTCCAGTCCGGCGGCGGTCATCGCCAACAGGGTGGGCGTGCGGATGAAGATGGGAAGCACGCCCGAGGCGAGTTCGACGGTTTCGGTTTTGGCCGCCAGATATCCCAGCTGACTGATCGCGTCGAACGCGTACGCTTCGGCCACCATCGCGATGTCGATGCCGGCCTTCTCCAGGGCGACCACCCGGTCCACGCCGTCGCGGAAACCGCCGCTGTAGTCCAGGGCGACGCCGATCCGCATCAGCCCGACGTACCCGTCCAGTACTCTTCGAACCGTTGCCCGTCGGGTGCGAGTCTGAGGATGTCGTTGCCGGTGAACGTGACGGGACCGTCGGGCCCGCTGCCCCTGCCTACCCAACGGCCGGCCACGAAATCCCCGTCGCGCAGCGGACCCAATTCGATGGTGAAGGCCAAGTCGGCCAACATGTTTCGGGTCTCGCCGACGATCGCTTCGAGCTCCGCCGGTCCGTGGATCTCCCGGTCCGGCCAGTGGCCCACGAAGTCGTCGGAGACGATCTCGGCAGCTACCGGTTGGCCGGCCCACAACTCGCCGATCCACCGCTGGTAAAGGTCATGTGGAGTTGGCATAGTGCTCATTTCAATAGTGCGGCGATCTTGTCCTCGGACGTGACGTCCAGCGATTCGGGGTCCAATTCCTGAGTCTTGGGCAGCTGCACCTCGGGGTCGGCGAAGTCGCGATAGGTCTTGTCGCCGGTCAGCGTGTGCAACAGGTAGCCGGTCAGCAGCGCCCGCACTGTGCGCTGGGTCTTGCGATCCGAGCCGGGCAGTCCGACGGCCTTTGCCAGCCGCCGACCCTCGACCACGCCGCCGGGGTCGGACTTGCTGACGATGCGTAGCGTGGCAGCGTCCCACGCCTGGGACAACGCCAGAGCGTTGGAATTCAGAGTTGTGGGGTCGTCCGGGGCGGCCAGTATCAGACCCGGCACGTCCAGACCGGCCGCCGGCTGCTCGGCGGCAGGCGCGGTCACCGTGGGGAACAGCGCCGCCACCGCGGCGGGTTTGGTGGGCAGGCCGGCCGCGGCGAACACCGCGGCCGATGCCCCGAGACCGTGCCCCACCAGACCGAGCTTGGTCGGGTGGACACTGATCTTGCCCGGCCCCAACCGCACCCCGGAGATGATGTCGAGCGCGACACCGAGGTCGAACGCCAAGTTCATCACCGACGGCACCAGGCCGCGCTGGGTGTCCGGCGCGCCGCACACGATGCCCCACGACGCCAGATGTTCCAGCAGACCCGAATAGTTGGCGCTGCCGGTGAGCCAGTCGTGGCCGAAGGCGATGCCGGCCAGGTTCAACCCGGTCTCCGGGGTGTAGACCACCCCGGGCAGCCCGGCAAAAGCCAGGTCACCGCGCAAGACGCGGTGCGGACCACGGCGGCTGAGAGCGGCGAATAGCTTGCGGGTGCGGGCCACCCGTCGACGTTAGCCGTGCGTCGGCGGATTGGTCCACTGGGCTGGGCGGGGAAGTCCGGGCGTTAATTCTGCGGTGAGATCGGCGCAGGTCAGGTCCGCGCCGACGGCCCGGTGGGCGGGTCTGCACTACCCTGTTCAGAATGTGCGGAATCGTCGGTTACGTCGGGCAGGGTCCTGCCTGCGACGTCGTGATGAATGCACTGCGCCGGATGGAGTACCGCGGATACGACTCTTCGGGCATCGCACTGGTCGACGGCAAGGGCCAGCTCACCGTTCGCCGGCGTGCCGGTCAGCTGGCCAATCTGGAAGCCGCCATCGCCGGGATGGCACCGGACGAGCTGGGCGGCACCGCCGGCCTGGGCCACACCCGGTGGGCCACCCACGGCCGCCCCACCGACCGCAACGCGCACCCGCACCGGGACGCCGCCGGCCGCATCGCCGTCGTGCATAACGGCATCATCGAGAACTTCGCCTCACTGCGCCAGGAACTGGAAACCGCCGGGGTCGAATTCGCCAGCGACACCGACAGCGAGGTCGCGGTGCACCTGGTGGCCCGCGCCTTTCACCACGGCGAGACCGCCGGCGATTTCGTCGCGTCGGTGCTGTCGGTGCTGCGCCGGCTCGAAGGCCACTTCACCCTGGTGTTCGCCAACGCCGACGACCCCGGAACCATCGTGGCGGCCCGCCGCTCCACCCCACTGGTGGTCGGGATCGGCGACGGCGAGATGTTTGTGGGATCGGATGTGGCGGCATTCATCGAACACACCCGCCAGGCCGTCGAGCTGGGTCAGGATCAGGCCGTGGTGATCACCACGAACGGCTACCAGATCCTCGACTTCTACGGTCACGACGACACCGCCAACGCCCGCGAGTTTCACATCGACTGGGACCTGGCCGCCGCCGAAAAGGGTGGCTACGAGTACTTCATGCTCAAGGAGATCGCCGAGCAGCCCACCGCGGTGGCCGACACCCTGCTCGGGCATTTCGTGGACAACCGGATCGTGCTGGACGAGCAGCGCCTGTCCGACCAGGAGCTGCGCGAGGTCGACAAGGTGTTCGTGGTCGCCTGCGGCACCGCCTATCACTCCGGTCTGCTCGCGAAATATGCGATCGAGCACTGGACCAGGTTGCCGGTGGAGGTGGAACTGGCCAGCGAGTTCCGGTACCGGGACCCGGTGCTGGACCGCAGCACCCTGGTGGTGGCGATCTCGCAGTCCGGTGAGACCGCCGACACGCTGGAAGCCGTCCGCCACGCCAAGGAGCAGAAGGCCAAGGTGCTGGCGGTCTGCAACACCAACGGCTCGCAGATCCCGCGGGAATGCGACGCGGTGCTCTACACCCGCGCCGGCCCGGAGATCGGCGTCGCCTCCACCAAGACCTTCCTGGCGCAGGTCACCGCCAACTACCTGGTCGGCCTGGCGCTGGCGCAGGCCCGGGGCACCAAATACCCGGACGAGGTCGAGCGCGAGTACCACGAACTCGAGGCGATGCCGAATCTGGTGGCCCGGGTGATCGCGGCCACCGCGCCGGTCTCCGCGCTGGCCCACCGGTTCGCGCAATCGTCGACGGTGTTGTTCCTCGGCCGGCACGTCGGCTACCCGGTGGCGCTGGAAGGCGCACTCAAGCTCAAGGAACTGGCCTACATGCACGCCGAGGGCTTCGCGGCCGGCGAGCTCAAGCACGGCCCGATCGCGTTGATCGAGGACGACCTACCGGTCATCGTGGTGATGCCGTCACCGAAAGGGTCGGCCACGCTGCACGCCAAGCTGCTGTCCAACATCCGCGAGATCCAGGCCCGCGGAGCGGTGACCATCGTGATCGCCGAGGAAGGCGACGAGACGGTACGGCCCTACGCCGACCACCTGATCGAAATCCCCGCGGTGTCTACGCTTTTGCAACCACTGTTGTCGACGATCCCGCTGCAGGTGTTCGCGGCGTCGGTGGCCCAGGCGCGGGGCTACGACGTGGACAAGCCACGCAATCTCGCGAAATCTGTCACCGTCGAATAACCGGGCCGGCTGCTGATGAGATGGGGCATCGTCGGTGTGGCGGTCTTCGTCGCCGCATACCTCGGCCTGGTGACGTTGTATGCCGTCACCGGCATGGGGCCGCCGCATCCCGTCACCAGCGCAGCGCCGGCCGGCGACGGGACAACGGTGACGATGGATGTCGAAGGCATCGCGCCCTACCGCAACGTGTTGACCGCCAACCTGACCGTTGCGCCCGGAGCCGCGCTGCTGGACCGCGCCGGCAACCTGAAGGAGGATCTCAGCGTCGCGGTCACGTCGGCGGCCACACCCACCACGCGGTCCTGGCCCAAAGGCACGCAACCCGGCGTCGTTCCGGTGTCGCTGAACATCAACGGCGACGTGTCGGACTGGCCTTTCGACAGCTACCATTCGGGTCCGATCTCGGTCGACCTGTTCCGCGGCACCGAGCAGATTCCGGAACGGGTGTCGGTGAGCTTCGTCGATCGTCTACCCGGCTGGCAGGTGCAGATCCCGGGCGGCAGGACCGGCGATCTGTTCGCGCCGTACCGGGTGCAGGTGCAGCGCTCACCGAGCACCGTGGCACTGGCCGTGGCCCTGCTGGGGGTGCTGGTCGCGCTGGCCGGCATCGCGCTGTTCGTGTCGGTCGCCACCGCGCGTGACCGACGAAAATTCCAACCCCCGATGACGACCTGGTTCGCCGCAATGCTTTTCGCGGTGATACCACTGCGCAACGCGCTGCCCGACTCGCCCCCCTTCGGCGCCTGGGTCGACGTCACCGTGGTGCTCTGGGTGATCGTGATCCTGGTGTTCTCGATGACGCTGTACGTGTCGTGCTGGTGGCGACACACCGCGCCGGACTTCGATCAGTAACTAAGGTTGAGGCATGGCATCAAAGTCGGCCTCGGTGCGGCTGCGCGCACTGGTTCGCGTGGTGTGGCACTACGTGATCAGCGCGCCGCTGACCTACGGCTGGCTGATGGCGCTGTCGGTCACCACGATCGTGCAACACCTGCTGACCGGCCACCAACTGCACTCGATACTCCTGCACCGCTACACCAACCTCCACGCCCTGGCCACCGATCCGCTGGGCGTGCTGTTCTCCAGTCTGTTCTGGATCGACGGCAGGAGCTTGGAACCGTACCTGCTGCTGTTCACCCTGTTCCTGGCACCGGCCGAGCGTTGGCTAGGTCAATTACGTTGGCTCACAGTGGGATTGACCGCGCACATCGTGGCCACGTACATCAGCGAAGGTCTGCTCTATCTGGCGATCCAGCTGAACGAGGCCTCGCAGCGGTCGGTGCGTGCGCACGATATCGGCGTCAGTTACTTCCTGGTCGGTGTGATGGGTGTGCTGACCTACCGGATCGCGCGGCCCTGGCGCTGGGGTTATCTGGGCGTGCTGCTGCTCATCTTCGGGTTCCCGGTGCTGCTGATGGACCGCATCGAGCTCAGTTTCACCGCCATCGGCCACTTCGCGGCGCTGCTGGTCGGACTGGCGTTCTACGCGATGGCCCGCGAACGCAAACGCGCCCCGTGGGATCCGGCCCAGGTCAGGGAATTCTTCCGGCGACGCCAGGCGGCGAATGAGGGCCCACAAGAGGTGCCGGCATCCCCGGATCGCCCGCGAACGTAACCTTGGTGCGTGCGGCACTACTATTCGGCTGACGCGATCCGCGCGGCCGAAGCGCCCTTGCTGGCCAGCCTGCCTGACGGTGCTCTGATGAAGCGCGCCGCGTATGGGCTGGCCACCGAAATCAGCCGGGAACTGACGGCCCGCACCGGCGGGGTGGCCGGTCGCCGCGTCTGCGCGATCGTCGGCTCCGGCGACAACGGGGGCGACGCGCTGTGGGCGGCGACCGTCCTGCGGCGACGCGGCGCAGCCGCCGAAGCGGTGTTGCTCAAGCCCGAACGTACCCACCGCAAGGGGCTGGCGGCGTTCCGCAAAGCCGGTGGCAGAATAGTCGAAAATATCTCTGCTGCAACCGATCTCGTCATCGACGGGGTGGTGGGCATCTCCGGTTCGGGCGCGTTGCGGCCGGATGCGGCGCGAGTATTCGCCGAGGCCGCACAGATCCCGGTCGTCGCCGTCGACATTCCCAGCGGCATCGACGGGGCCACCGGGGCGAGCACCGGACCCGCCGTGCACGCCGCGCTCACGGTGACCTTCGGCGGGCTCAAACCGGTGCACGGGCTGGCCGACTGCGGCCGCGTCGCCCTGATCGACATCGGACTCGACCTGCCCGACACCGACGTTCGGGGTTTCGAAGCGACCGACGTGCTTGCGCGCTGGCCCATTCCCGGTGCCCGCGACGACAAGTACAGCCAAGGCGTCACCGGCATCATGGCCGGGTCCGCCACCTATCCGGGTGCCGCCGTGCTCTGCACAGGTGCGGCCGTCGCCGCCACCTCGGGCATGGTCCGTTACGCCGGCAGCGCCAATCACGAGGTGCTCGCGCACTGGCCGGAGGTGATCGCCACCTCCACCCCGGCCGCCGCCGGACGGGTGCAGGCGTGGGTGGTCGGGCCGGGGCTGGGCACCTCCGAACCGGAGGCGGCCGGGGCGTTGTGGTTCGCACTCGATACCGACCTGCCGGTGCTGGTGGACGCCGACGGGCTGACCATGCTGGCCGCCCACCCCGACCTGGTGGCCAACCGCACAGCCCCGACGGTGCTGACCCCACACGCCGGCGAGTTCGCCCGGTTGGCCGGGGCGCCCCCGGGCGAGGACCGGGTGGGTGCGGTGCGCAAACTCGCCGACGCGTTCGGCGCCACCGTGCTGCTCAAAGGCAACGTCACCGTCATCGCGGACCCCGGCGGTCAGGTTTACCTGAACCCGGCCGGGGAGTCCTGGGCGGCCACCGCCGGATCCGGTGACGTGCTGTCCGGGATCATCGGGGCGCTGCTGGCGTCGGGATTGGCACCGGCCGAGGCAGCCGCGGCCGGGGCTTTCGTGCACACCCGGGCGGCGGCGCTGTCGGCCGGCGACCCGGGACCGGGTGACGCACCCACGTCGGCGTCGCGAATTCTGCATCACATCCGGGCCGCGCTGGCCTCCCTGTAGTACCCGACGAAAGGTCCCGCCGTGCCCCACCCGCCCGTGCCCGCCCATTCGATCGCTCCGGCCTACACCGGCCGGCTGTTCACCGCGCCGGTGCCGGCGCTGCGGTTGCCCGAGGAGTCGATGGACCCCGAGGCCGCCTACCGCTTCATCCACGACGAGCTGATGCTCGACGGCAGCTCGCGGCTGAACCTGGCCACCTTCGTCACCACCTGGATGGATCCCGAGGCCGGCAAGCTGATGGCCGAGACCTTCGACAAGAACATGATCGACAAGGACGAATATCCGGCGACGGCAGCCATCGAGCAGCGTTGCGTGTGCATGGTCGCCGACCTGTTCCACGCCGACAACCTGCGCGATGACGACCCCAACAGCGCGGTCGGGGTGTCCACCATCGGGTCCAGCGAGGCGGTGATGCTGGGTGGGCTGGCCTTGAAATGGCGGTGGCGGGCCAAGGTCGGCAAGGACTGGCGCAAGCGCACCCCGAACCTGGTGATGGGTTCCAACGTGCAGGTGGTGTGGGAGAAGTTCTGTCGCTACTTCGACGTCGAGCCGCGTTATCTGCCGATGGAGGAGGGGCGCTACGTCATCACCCCGGAGCAGGTGATCGACGCCGTCGACGAGGACACCATCGGGGTGGTCGCGATCCTGGGCACCACCTACACCGGGGAGTTGGAGCCGGTCGCGGAGATCTGTGCGGCGCTGGACAAGCTGGCCGCCGGTGGTGGTGTGGACGTGCCGGTGCACGTGGACGCCGCCAGTGGCGGCTTCGTGGTGCCCTTCCTGCATCCCGAGCTGAAGTGGGATTTCCGGCTGCCCAGAGTGGTCTCGATCAATGTCAGCGGCCACAAATACGGCCTGACCTATCCCGGCATCGGGTTCGTGGTGTGGCGCAGCGCCGAGCACCTGCCCGAGGACCTGGTGTTCCGGGTGAATTATCTCGGCGGCGACATGCCGACGTTCACGCTGAACTTCTCCCGGCCGGGCAATCAGGTGGTCGGCCAGTACTACAACTTCCTGCGGCTGGGTCGCGACGGATACACCAAAGTCATGCAGTCGTTGTCGGCGACGGCCCGCTGGCTGGGCGAGCAGCTGCGGGTCGGGGAACACGCCGAGCTGATCTCCGACGGCACGGCGATCCCGGTCGTCGCGTTCCGGCTGGCCAAGGACCGCGGCTACACCGAGTTCGACGTCTCGCACGAGTTGCGCACGTTCGGCTGGCAGGTGCCGGCCTACACGATGCCGGACAACGCCACCAACGTGTCCGTGCTGCGCATCGTGGTACGGGAGGGGCTGTCCGCCGACCTGGCACGCTCCCTGCACGACGACGCCGTCACCGCGCTGGGCAATCTGGACAAGCTCAAGCCGGGCGGGCACTACGAGGCCGAGCACTTCGCGCACTAGGGATCGCACGTTTGGGACAATGGCGCCCGTGGCCGCATCTCCGACCTCCCTGACGCCGGGTCTCCTCGCCGAGGCCGTCGTCGACCTGGGTGCCATCCAGCACAACGTGGCAGTGTTACGCGAGCATGCGGGTAACGCGCAGGTCATGGCGGTCGTCAAAGCCGACGGTTATGGCCATGGCGCCACCCGGGTCGCGTATGCCGCGCAGGCTGCCGGAGCCACCGAACTCGGCGTCGCCACCGTCGACGAGGCGCTGGCGCTGCGCGCCGACGGCGTCGCCGGACCGATTCTGGCGTGGCTGCATCCGCCCGGCCTCGATTTCGGGCCGGCGCTGGCCGCTGACGTGGAGATCGCGGTGTCCTCGGCGGCCCAATTCGCGGGACTGCTCGACGCGGTGCGCCGCACCGGTACGCCGGCCACCGTCACCGTCAAGGTGGACACCGGACTGAACCGCAACGGCGTGGCCCCGGCCGAATATCCGGCGCTGCTGACCGCGTTGCGCCAGGCCGTGGCCGACGAGCAGATCCGGGCGCGGGGGCTGATGTCGCACCTGGTGTACGCCGACGCCCCCGATGAGGCGATCAACGACGTGCAGGCGCAGCGGTTCCGCGACATGCTGGCCTACGCCCGCGAGCAACGGGTGCACTTCGAGGTGGCGCACCTGTCGAACTCGTCGGCAACGATGGTCCGACCCGACCTGGCGTTCGACCTGGTGCGACCGGGTATCGCGGTGTACGGCCTGAGCCCGGTGCCGGCGCTGGGCGACCTGGGCCTGGTCCCGGCGATGACAGTGAAATGCCCGGTGGCGCTGGTGAAGTCGGTCAAGGCGGGGGAGGGAGTGTCCTACGGGCACACCTGGATAGCGCCGCGTGACACCAATCTCGCGCTGCTGCCGATTGGCTACGCCGACGGGGTGATCCGGTCGCTGGGCAATCGCCTGGAGGTGTCGATCAACGGGCGTCGTCGGCCCGGGGTCGGACGGATCTGCATGGACCAGTTCGTCGTCGACCTCGGCCCGGGCCGGCCCGATGTCACCGAAGGCGACGAGGCGATCGTCTTCGGACCCGGCGCCGACGGCGAGCCCACCGCGCAGGACTGGGCCGACCTGGTCGGCACCATCCATTACGAGGTGGTCACCGGCATCCGGGGACGCATCATCCGCAGCTACCGCGAGGCGGCAGCTTGACTTCTTCCGGCACCGCCACCTTGGAGCGGCCCGAAGACACCATGGCGCTGGGGTCCCGGCTCGGTGCGGCGCTGCGGGCCGGTGACGTGGTGGTGCTCTCCGGGCCGTTGGGTGCTGGAAAAACGGTGCTGGCCAAGGGAATTGCCGAGGTGCTGGACGTCGACGGTCCGGTGACCTCGCCGACCTTCGTGCTGGCGCGGGTACACCCGGCGCGGAGGGCGGGCAAGCCGGCGATGATCCACGTGGACGTCTACCGGCTGCTGGACACCCCGGGTGCCGACCTGCTCGCGGAGCTCGATTCACTGGACCTCGACACCGATCTCGAGGATGCCGTCGTGGTGGTGGAGTGGGGTGAGGGGCTGGTGGAACGGCTGGCCGAGCGTCACCTCGACATCCGGCTGGAGCGCATCACCCATTCCGACGTGCGGATCGCGACCTGGGAGTGGGTCCGCACATGATCGTCCTGACTCTGGACACCTCCACCCCCGCGGTCACCGCCGGAGTGGTCCGCGTGGACGGCCTCGTCACGCTGGCCGAGCGGGTCACCGTCGACCCCCGCGCGCACGCCGAACGGCTGACACCCAATGTCGTTGCAGCACTTAATGATACGGGCCTGACCATGGGGGACCTGGCTGCGGTGGTGGTGGGCTGCGGGCCCGGGCCGTTCACCGGGTTGCGGGCCGGGATGGCCACCGCCGCCGCCTACGGCCACGCGCTGGACATCCCGGTGCACGGGGTGTGCAGTCTGGACGCGATCGGCACGTTGACGACGGGCGAGACGCTGGTGGTCACCGATGCCCGCCGGCGCGAGGTCTACTGGGCGCGGTACCGCGACGGGGTGCGTACCGACGGACCGGACGTCGCCGCGCCCGCTGACGTGGCGCCCGGCCCGGCGCGTGCGGTTGCCGGCTCACCGGAGCACGCGGCGCTGTTCGGGTTACCGGTGATCGAGCCCGTCTACCCGTCGCCGGCCGGGCTGGCGCGCGCCGTCGACGACTGGTCCGCCGAACCTGCGCCGCTGGTGGCCCTGTACCTGCGCCGCCCCGACGCCAAGCCGTTGGCGGCCCGCGGGTGATCGCCGACATCGTGCTGGGACCGTTGGTCCGCGCCGACGCCCGCCGCTGTGCCGAACTGGAGGCGCTGTTGTTCGACGGCGACGACCCATGGCCGGCCGTCGCGTTCGAGCGGGAACTGGCCAGCAAGACCAACCACTATGTCGCCGCGCGCAGCGGCGACACGCTGGTCGGCTATGCCGGGATCACCCGGCTGGGCCGGGTGCGCCCGTTCGAGTACGAAGTGCACACCATCGGCGTGGACCCGACTTATCAGGGGCGCGGGATCGGGCGCAGGTTGCTCGACGACCTGCTGGACTACGCCGACGGCGGGGTGGTCTATCTGGAGGTCCGCACCGACAACGAGGCGGCGCTCGAGTTGTATCGCAGCGCGGGATTCCACCAGATCGGCGTGCGCAAGCGCTACTACCGGGTCAGCGGGGCCGATGCCTACACGATGCGGAGAGACGCCCGGTGACAGTCATTCTGGCCATCGAAACCTCCTGCGACGAAACGGGTGTGGGGATCGCCCGACTGCACCCCGACGGCACGGTGGACCTGCTGGCCGACGAGGTCGCCTCCAGCGTCGACGAGCACGTGCGGTTCGGCGGGGTGGTTCCCGAGATCGCATCCCGCGCGCATCTGGAAGCTCTCGGGCCGGCGATGCGCCGCGCACTGGCCACCGCGGGGGTGCGCAAACCCGACATCGTCGCGGCCACCATCGGTCCCGGGCTGGCGGGTGCGCTGCTGGTGGGAGTTGCTGCGGCCAAAGCGTATTCGGCCGCGTGGGGGGTGCCGTTCTACGCCGTCAACCACCTGGGCGGGCACCTGGCCGCTGATGTCTACGAGCACGGTCCGCTGCCCGAGTCAGTGGCCCTGCTGGTGTCCGGGGGGCACACCCACCTGCTGCACGTGCGTTCGCTCGGCGAACCCATCGTCGAGTTGGGCAGCACCGTCGACGACGCCGCGGGTGAGGCCTACGACAAAGTGGCGCGGCTGCTGGGGCTGGGTTATCCGGGCGGCCGGGCGCTCGACGAGTTGGCCCGCACCGGGGTCCCGGCCGCGGTGGTGTTTCCGCGCGGCATGACCGGCCCGCGTGACGATCCCTATGCGTTCAGCTTCTCTGGTCTCAAGACGGCCGTCGCCCGCTACGTGGAGAGCACTCCCGACTTCGTCGCCGCGGATGTGGCCGCGGGATTTCAGGAAGCGGTGGCCGACGTGTTGACCCTTAAGGCGGTGCGGGCGGCCGGCGAGCTGGGCGTGTCGACGCTGCTGATCGCCGGGGGCGTGGCGGCCAACTCGCGGCTGCGCGAGCTGGCCACCCGGCGTTGCGCGGCCGCTGGTCTGACGCTGCGGATCCCGCGCCCACGGTTGTGTACCGACAACGGGGCGATGATCGCCTCCTTCGCCGCGCATCTGGTGGCCGCGGGTGCGTTGCCTTCGCCGCTGGACGCAGCCAGTGACCCGGGGTTGCCGGTGGTCCAGGGTCAGGTCGGCTGATGTTCGCTCAGCGCGGACACGCCGATTGGCAAGAAGCACCGGGGTGCCCTTGAGTGCTAGCACTCTCGCGTATAGAGTGCTAGGCGGCAGTCGGACAGCCCTTGTGTCGGCACCCGCGACGACGGCGCATGGACAACGGACGAAGGCCGTTTCACCTGGTAATTCGGACGGTTCGGGCACCCCCCGGACCGACCGCCAACTCTGGCCGGGGCGACGAGTCCCGGACCCGATTCGAATAGTGGAGGCTCCAATCGTGGCGAAGGTCAACATCAAGCCACTCGAGGACAAGATTCTCGTACAGGCCAACGAGGCCGAGACCACGACCGCGTCCGGTCTGGTCATTCCCGACACCGCCAAGGAGAAGCCCCAAGAGGGCACCGTCGTCGCAGTCGGCCCCGGCCGGTGGGACGAGGACGGCGAAAAGCGGATCCCGCTCGACGTCTCCGAGGGTGACACCGTGATTTACAGCAAGTACGGCGGCACCGAGATCAAGTACGGCGGCGAGGAGTACCTCATCCTGTCGGCACGCGACGTGCTGGCTGTCGTTTCCAAGTAAGACACCGTGTCCCGCCCCGGCGATCGCTGTGCTGTTTCGCACGGGCGATTTCCGGGGCGGCACGCGTTACGCAGTTTGACTTGCCCGGCTCCCCTCAGCAGGCCTCGCGGCCCGCATCGTCGCCGGGCGGAAGGAGCCTGATGAGCAAGATCATTGAGTACGACGCGACCGCGCGTCGCGCCATGGAGGCGGGCGTGAACAAGCTCGCCGACGCGGTCAAGGTCACGTTGGGCCCCGGCGGCCGCCACGTGGTGCTGGCCAAAGCCTTCGGCGGGCCGCAGGTGACCAACGACGGCGTCACCGTCGCCCGCGAGATTGACCTGGAAGACCCGTTCGAAAACCTGGGCGCCCAGTTGGTGAAGTCGGTGGCCACCAAGACCAACGACGTCGCCGGCGACGGCACCACCACCGCGACCGTGCTGGCTCAGGCGCTGGTCAAAGGCGGCCTGCGCCTGGTTGCCGCCGGTGCCAACCCGATAGCGCTGGGGTCGGGCATCTCCAAGGCCGCCGACGCGGTCTCCGAGGCGTTGCTGGCCGCGGCCACCCCGGTGTCCGGCAAGGACGCCATCGCTCAGGTGGCGACCGTCTCGTCGCGCGACGAGCAGCTCGGCGAGTTGGTCGGCGAGGCGATGACCAAGGTCGGCGCCGACGGCGTCGTCAGCGTCGAGGAATCCTCCACGCTGAACACCGAGCTGGAGTTCACCGAGGGCGTGGGCTTCGACAAGGGTTTCCTGTCGGCCTACTTCGTCACCGACTTCGACTCCCAGGAAGCCGTGCTGGACGACCCGCTGATCCTGTTGCACCAGGACAAGATCAGCTCGCTGCCCGACCTGCTGCCAGTGCTGGAGAAGGTCGCCGAAGCGGGCAAGCCGCTGGTGATCATCGCCGAGGACGTCGAGGGTGAGGCGCTGGCCACACTGGTGGTCAACTCCATCCGCAAGACGCTCAAGGCGGTCGCGGTCAAGGCGCCGTACTTCGGCGACCGTCGCAAGGCCTTCCTGCAGGACCTGGCGATCGTGACCGGCGGCGAGGTGGTCAACCCCGACACCGGTCTGCTGCTGCGCGAGGTCGGCCTCGACGTGCTGGGCACCGCGCGGCGCGTGGTGGTCAACAAAGACGACACCGTCATCGTCGACGGCGGCGGGACCAAGGACGCGGTCGCCAACCGCATCAAGCACCTGCGGGCCGAGATCGAGGCCAGCGACTCCGATTGGGACCGGGAGAAGCTGCAGGAGCGGCTGGCCAAGCTGGCCGGCGGCGTGGCGGTGATCAAGGTCGGTGCAGCCACCGAGACGGCTCTGAAGGAGCGCAAGGAAAGCGTCGAGGACGCGGTGGCCGCGGCCAAGGCCGCTGTCGAAGAAGGCATCGTCGCCGGCGGTGGCTCGGCGCTGATCCAGGCCCGCCACGTGCTCTCCTCGCTGCGCGACGAGCTCAGCGATGACGAGAAACTGGGCGTCGACGTGTTCTCCCAGGCGCTGGCCGCCCCGCTGTTCTGGATCGCCACCAATGCCGGGCTCGATGGCGCGGTCGCGGTCAACAAGGTCAGCGAGCTGCCCAACGGGCAGGGCCTGAACGCCGCGAGCCGCACCTACGGCGATCTCGCGGCCGACGGCATCGTCGACCCGGTCAAGGTGACCCGCTCGGCGGTACTCAACGCGTCCTCGGTGGCCCGGATGGTGCTGTCCACCGAGACCGCGGTCGTCGAGAAGCCGGCCGAGGCCGCCGACGACGGCCACGGCCACGGCCACGGCCACCACCACTAGCGCGAACAGACGCAAAAGCTCCCGACACGCTGAGCGTGCGGGAGCTTTTGCGTCTTTCTCGTGCGCGCCGGGCCGTCTAGTCTCGCGCAATGGACCGCATCCTGCAGGCGGCGTGGGACCGTCACGGCGCACGGTACTCATGGGTGCTGGCCGGATTGGTTGTGGCGCTGGCCCTCCCGATCTACCTGCTGCTGGCCTTTGTCATCGTGGCCTTCGAGAAGTCCACCCGGTACCTGGAAGCGGCCGGACTCACCGTGATCGCCGTGCTCATCCTGGTCTGCCTGCTGGGTCCACCCGGCCGGGGCATCTGGCGGGATGTCGAGCGCCAAGCCGCTGGATCCGAAATCGATCGCGCTGCAACGTTGCAGGCCACCTACGACTGGGGCCGCAAAGCGCCCCTGCGGTGGGTGATCGTCAATGCGATTCTGGCCGCAGCGATGTCGGCGACGGTGGGAACCGTCGCCGGAGCCAGTCCGTCGAGACTGGTTCAGTATGCGATCGTGGGCGCCACCATTCAGGGTCCGTGCCAGTTGATCGGCGTGCACAGTCTGGTAGTGGCGGTGATGCGGCCGGTACGTGTCGCCCTGATCGGTGGCACCGGCATCGGCGACTCGCTGCCGCGTTCCCGGCCGACCTTCGCTACCTGGTCGCAGATATCCATGCTCGGCGTGGCACTGGCGTTCGCGATCGAAAGCGCAATGCTGACAGCGATATTCGACGGAGCGCACCAACCGCCGCTGCTGTGGGTCGGGGTCGGTTGCGCGTTGATGCTCGGCATCGGAGTGCCGTTGACGGTGGGCGCCGCTTTCGCTCCGTCACTGCGGCCCATCGGAGAACTCGCCGACGGCACCAAACGTGTTGCAGCCGGCGACTTCAGCCGGCGGTTGCCAGTGGTGCAGGACGACGACCTTGGCACGCTGGCAGCGTCGTTCAATCGCATGCAAGCGGGATTGGCTGAGCGTCAACGACTTCAGGGTGCATTCGGCACCTACGTAGACCCCACACTTGCGGCGCGACTGCTCGAGCAGGGCGACGATGTCTTCTCCGGTGAGCGCCGCGAAGTGACGGTGATGTTCATCGACATCCGCGAATTCACCTCGTTCGCCGACGCGAATACCGCCGAGGACACCGTCATTCGACTCAATGCACTGTTCGAACTGGTCGTACCCGCCGTGGTCGACGCCGGCGGGCACGTCAACAAGTTCCTCGGCGACGGTGCGTTGGCAGTCTTCAACGCCCCCAACGATCTTGCCGATCATGCCGATGCGGCGGTTTCCGCCGCGGTGCTGATCCAGGATCTCGTCGGCGACCGGTTCGGCGCCGAGCTACGGATCGGCATCGGGATCAACACCGGCGAGGTCATCGCCGGCACCATCGGAGGTGGCGGAAAACTTGAATTCACCCTGATCGGTGACACCGTCAATGTCGCAGCTCGCGTTGAACAACTCACTAAAATCACCGGCGACGCAATCCTTCTCACCGGTCAGACCGCCGAGGCCCTGACTTCGCGACCGCCCGAACTGACCGACCGCGGATCGCACGCGGTGAAGGGAAAATCAACCACGATCAAGATTTTCGGGCTCTACCGCGGCGTCGGCTGAATGAACAACAGGTGGAACGCGCCGGGCTGGGCGTCATCCGGGGCGAACCGGACCATCAAGGTGTTCGGCGGAAACTGACCGGCCAGATCGTTCAGGGTTCTGGGCAGGAACGCCTTGGCCTTGGCGTTGGCATACCAGTTGGGGTCGGAGGGGTCGACGCTGAGGTTCGCCACCCTGTCGATCGCATCGTCCCACTGCTGCACGGCGGCCGGTCGCGCACCTCCGAAGCCCGCCGACTTGTGGTAGGCATCCGCCTGTCCCGCAAGGGTAATCACCGCTCCGCCGCCGACCGGTGTTCCGGTGACGGTTCCGTTGCCGGCATCGGCCGTGACCGACACGAGTCGGGCGGTGCACACGTTGTCGACGACGCTGGGCGGCACGCAGAATTCCGGCAGCGGGGCAGCGTGTGCACGGGCGACGTCAAGCCCGCCCGGCAGCAGGACGGTCGCGGCGGCGGAGATCGCGGCCAGCATTCGGACGTGGACGTTCGGCATTGAAGGGTCCTTTCTTGACGGGCTCAGGTGCTCATCGTCTTATCCCGCCCGCCGACCAGCAATCCGGTGGAGGCGAACTTCAATCCGGCCCGCAATTCCTCCAATCGGATCGGGTCGTCGGACTCGATGTAGCGCAGCGTGGTCGCAACCGCCATGTTGAAGAAAAGCCAGGCCAACGCACTCGGACTCAACTCGTCCCGGTATTGGCTGCGGTAATGATTCATGTGCAGCGTGGACATCGCGAGCAGCGTGGCGTTGAGCCCGGAAACGTTGTCGAAGGTGCGGACGTGATCGGGACGTTCGGCGAGGTAGCGGATCAGCCGGCGGTTGGCGATGGTGAAGTCGATCAGGATGTCGATCGAGGACTCCATTGCCGATTCCGGCTGATCGAGCGTGATCGCCCGGAGCATGGCTTCGATCGCGGGTGACTGCTCGCCAACCAGCTGTTCGATCGCCGCGTTGATTATCTGTTCTTTGTTCTCGAAGTACTGATAGATCGATCCCTTACTGACCCCGGCCTGGTCGGCGATCAGATTGGTGGTGATCTGTTCGGGTGCGTGGACGCGCAGCAGCGACGCCGTGGCCGACACTATTTTTGCGACCATCTCGCGGGAGCGCAGCTGTTGTGGCGCCTTGCGACGCGCTGAACTCGGCTTTGTAGCGCTCACGAGCAGTCCTTACGCGACTTGAATGCGACCTGACGGTCATATTAGCGTTGTTGTGGGACTTGACAAGGGGGAACTTATGACTGCCGTGACGGAACAGGTCGTCCAACAGCATGCCGGAGATTCAGGGGAAATCGAGCTCGTCCCGCCGGACTCGCTGACTGCCGAGCACACCGGGCGGTGGACGTTCCTCATTCTCGAGGGCGCCGCGTTCATGATGCAGGCCATGCATCCGGTGATCGCCGAAATCACCGGCCGATACTCGGCTGCGTTCCACGGTGACCCGGGCGGACGCGCGATTCGCTCCGTCGACTCGGTGCTGCGCTGGACCTACGGCGGCACCGAGGCCAGGGCCGAGGGTGACCGGGTGCGCGCCATGCACCAGCCGATCACGATGAAGAGCGCGGCAACCGGTAAGCAGATCAGTGCGCTGAACCCCGAGGCCTACCAGTGGGTGATTGCCACGGGTTACATCGTCAATGCTCAGGCCGGCCGGCTGCTGATCGGCCGGGAATTCACTGACGCGGAGAAGCAGGAATTGCTGCGCGACAACCGCCGGCTGGCCCGCCTGCTGCACGTGCCGATGCGGGGTTATCCCGAGACGCAACAGGAGATGACCGACTATTTCGAGGCGATGATCGACACGCTGCAGGGCACGCCGCAGGCGCTGCAGTTGATGCACGATCTGCAGGCCGGCAAGGTCGACCTGCCGCCGGCCTTCCCGAAAGCGTTGGCTCCCTTGGCAAGAGCGTCGGTGCTGCCTGCGATCGGGCTCAACTACCTCTCGATCGTGGGGTTGCTGGATCCTCGGCTGCGCGAGAAGCTCGGCGTCACCTGGAGTGCGAAGGAGGAGCGCCAGCTCTCGCGGCGTTACACCGCGATCCGCACCGCCTACCGTGTGCTGCCCGACCGGCTCACCTATTTCCCGCTGGCGTATCACGCCCGCAAGCACCATCAGTGCCTGGAGAAGATGAAGCAACGTCAGCAGAAGTCGTTCGCGTACCAGCTCCCCGACGCCACCGGATAGCCCCGACCGGTCCCGATAGGCTGCCGGCGTGAAGCGAGTCGCAGCGCTTGCCGCGGCGGGGATTGCCGCACTGGCGGCATTCGCGCGAAAGTCTGCCGCGCTCAAGGACTTTGACGCGGGCGCCCGCGAGCACCTGCGGTAGCGGCCGCAGGCCGGCCGCGAGCAAAACGCAGGCCCGGAGGCGTAATGCACCCCGGGCCTGCGTCGTCTTGCTGCGAATAGGCCGCGATCAGGCCGTGCGGCGGATCCCGCGTCCCCGTCCGATCGAGCCCTTGAGCAGCATGTCGCGCTCAGACTCCGAGAGGCCACCCCACACGCCGTAGGGCTCGCCGACGTCCAGGGCGTGGGTGCGGCACTCGTCAATCACCGGGCAACGCCGGCACATCTCCTTGGCGCGCTGCTCACGCTGCATGCGTGCGCGACCCCGCTCGCCGTCCGGGTGGAAGAACATCGACGAGTCGACCCCGCGGCACAATCCCTGCAGTTGCCAGTTCCAGATGTCGGCGTTGGGCCCGGGTAGCTGTTCCGGCTGTGGCATTGCTGATTCCCTCCTGCACGGCCCATGTCTCAGCGGGGCCAGACCCGTGGATAGCGCGAGTTGTGCAACTGAATTGGCAGTGGCGTCACCGATGACTACACCGAACAGGGTAGACGCTAGGTGGGCTATCGAATTTCCGTCAATAGGCGCGGGATGTGGCGAAAAACGCCTCTTTAGAAGCAGATTTAACTCCGCGTTCATCTGTCTACCTATTGACGACGGCTAGATGTGCTAACCGGGTCGGGTCGGTATCGTATTTTCCCAGCTCAGCGTGCCGTCGTGGCCGACCCGTAATTGGCAGAGAACCGGGTTTGAGTAATATTCCGGTAACCCGCAGAGCACAAACTTTTTACCCACGCGGCGCAACTATCACGGTGATTGAAACTCGTTGCAGTTCGGCGGCGCTGCGCCGGTGCCATCGCCCCCCGTCGGGGGTCGTCGTCGGGCACTGGTGACAATTGCGCCATGGAAACAGCCGGGACTGCGGGCAGTGCCACAGGCGGGACCTCTGCCGCGACCGACGTTGCCGCGACGCTGGCCGATGCGGCGTTCGGCAACCGGCCCGGCACCTGGCCGTTGCCGGCGGCGACGAACTCCCACGAGTTGTGGCTGCGTGCCGTTGCCGCCGGCGGCCAGGGCCGGTACGGCAGCGCCTACGCCGACCTGGCGCTACTGCGCCGCCGGGTAACACGCGGACCGCTGGCCTCGCTGGCGCACAGCACCCAGGGGTCGTTCCTGCGGCAATTGGGTTGGCACACGCTGGCGCGCGGCTGGGACGGTCGCGCCGTCGCCCTGGCCGCTGACGACCCCGAGGCGCGCGCCGACGCTTTGATCGGGCTGGCAGCCGACGCATTGGGGGTCGGCCGCTTCGGTGTGGCGGCGACGTTGCTATCCCGTGCGGACGCCGCGCTGCGGGGAGCCGAGATGGCGGCCCACACGTCCGACCGGCTCGCGGTGCGCCGCGGCTGGGTGGGTGCAGAGCTTGCCATGGCCTCCGGCGACGGCAAGACGGCGGTGGCTCGCGCCGAGAGCGCCGTCGTCAAAGCCGGGCAGATGACGGGCGCTTCGGCACGCCACCGCATCAAGAGCGACGTGGTCCTGGCGGCCGCGCTGTGCAGCGCCGGCGACGTCGAGGCGGCCCGCACCGTCGCCGAGGCCGCGCTGCGGGCCAGCGAACCCCTCGGCCTGGTACCGCTGCGCTGGGCGCTGGCTTGCTTGCTGATCGATACCGGAAGCGTCACGGTTGAAGAACAGGGGCTGTCTGAACTCGTCGAAATCCGGGATATTTGCGCAGGTGAGGTACAACGCGCCGGGGGGGCCTGGCGTCACGCCTGACATTCCTGCCCGCCCGTGATTGTCGATCAGCGAGTTAGCCCGGGATGTAGCCCGTCCGTGACTTTGGAGAAACCACCGTCGATGACAATGCAAGGGGAACGTCTCGACGCCGTGGTCGTAGAGGCCGCAGCCGGGGACCGGAATGCGCTTCGGGAGGTGCTGGAGACCATCCGTCCAATCGTCGTCCGATACTGCCGCGCGCGGGTCGGCACCGTCGAGCGGAGCGGGTTGTCCGCGGACGACGTGGCTCAGGAGGTGTGCTTGGCCACCATAACGGCGCTACCGCGCTACCGAGACCGAGGCCGCCCATTCCTGGCCTTCCTGTACGGCATCGCGGCCCACAAGGTCGCCGACGCCCATCGCGCAGCGGGCCGCGATCTGGCCTATCCGGCCGAAGAGGTACCCGAACGCCGTTCCCATGACGCCGGTCCCGAACAACGGGCCATCGAAGCCGATTCGGTCACCCGGATGAACGAACTGCTGGAAATTCTTCCGGCCAAACAACGCGAAATCCTGATTCTGCGCGTTGTGGTCGGGCTGAGCGCCGAAGAGACGGCCGCTGCTGTCGGCAGCACCACCGGAGCGGTCCGGGTGGCTCAGCACCGCGCCCTTCAACGGTTGAAGGACGAAATCGTCGCGGCAGGTGATTATGCGTAACTACAGATCCGACTTCAGCCGAGGTGACCGGCCCGCCCTGGACGCGGTGGCACAGACCGACCTGCTGCTGGACGCCTTGGCCGCCCGCACCGAGGCGGGAGTCGAGGACTTCGAATGCCTCGAAGACGAGGCCTTGGTCGAATTGCTGGGCGAGTGGCGCGATGACCTGCGGTGGCCGCCGGCCAGCGCGCTGGTCTCCCAGGACGAAGCCGAAGCGGCGCTGCGGCACGGAATCCTGGAGCGCCGCGGGGGCCGGCGCGGACTGGCCGCGGTCGGTTCGGTGGCCGCAACGCTATTGGCGCTCAGCGGGTTCGGGGCGGTAATCGCCGACGCCAAACCCGGCGACCTGCTGTACGGGCTGCACGCCATGATGTTCAACGAGCCCAGGGTCAGCGATGACCAGATCGCGCTGTCCGCCAAGGCTGATCTGGCCAAGGCCGAACAGATGATCGCCGAGGGCCAGTGGGACCAGGCGCAGACCCAGCTGGCCGAAGTCAGCAGCACATTGCGCGGCGTCAACGACGGCAGCCGCAGGCAGGGATTGTTGGCCGAGCTGGACCAGCTCAACACCAAGGTCGAACAACGTGCCCCGAAGGCCTCCCGGCCCGCGTCGCCGCCGGCCAACTCGCCGACGCCGATCCCGACTACGACGCCACAGCCGACCACGACCGCGCCGGTGCCGTCGTCCACACCGACCGCGACCGTGCCGACGACAACCGCGCCGACGACGACCGTGCCGACGACGACCGTGCCGACGACGACTGTGCCGGCTCCGGTGACCAGCACGCCACCGTCACCGACCGACAACCCGACGCCGTCGTCGAAAACGCGGCATCGGCATCGGCACTCAACGACACCAAGTGAAATTCCGGACCCGCCGACGACACCCTAGAGGTGGCGGCGGAAACCGTCGGCGTCTGACGTCGCCTCGTTGAGCGAGGCATCGGCATAACCGCGGCAGTAATCCCACGTGACGTAGGCGTCCGGTTCGGGGTCGTACGCCGGCTCGTGCGGGCGGACGGTGCCGTCGATGAGCAGTTGCAGCAGGTTGGCACGCAGCATGTCCCAGTCGTGGTAGTGATCCTGCTGACATTCGTCGCAGCACACCACGAGTCCGCGAATCCCCTTGTGCGCCAGCAGTGCTTCATACACCGCCAGGTCGGCCAGGTCCGCCTCGACGGCCATCCGCTCTTGTTGATCGAGAGGTTGACCGGGCTCTACGGCCTCCAGCGCCGCCGACGGGTCCAATGGGTCGTCGGCAAAGGGATCGGGCGGCAAACCCGGCGGAAGGTGGTCGCGCACTCCCACAGCCTACGCAGCAGGGCAGGGATTACGCCAGAAATTGCCGAGGCGTGCCGCGCGGCCACCAGCTGGTGGTGCGCCACGCAGATGCCGTGAGCCGGGCGGGGTCCAAGAGCCGATAGGATGAGCCTTTCCACCCAAGCATGCATTTGGAGGGCCTTGCCGATGTCCCGTGGCATGTCCGGCCTCGAAGACAGTTCCGACCTGGTCGGAAGCCCCTACGTGCGGGTTGGCGGTCTGGCCGGGGACTCGGTGCCGACCGGTGGTGACGACCCGCACAAGATCGCGATGCTCGGGCTGACCTTCGACGACGTCCTGCTGCTGCCGGCGGCCTCCGACGTGGTGCCCGGCACCGCCGACACCGCCAGCCAGCTCACCAAGAAGATCCGGCTCAAGGTGCCGCTGGTCAGTTCCGCGATGGACACCGTCACCGAGTCGCGTATGGCCATTGCGATGGCCCGCGCCGGTGGCATGGGCGTGCTGCACCGCAACCTGCCGGTCGCTGAACAGGCCGGTCAGGTCGAGATGGTCAAGCGGTCCGAGGCCGGCATGGTCACCGACCCCGTCACGTGCCGGCCCGACAACACGTTGGCGCAGGTCGACGCGCTGTGTGCCCGGTTCCGGATATCCGGCCTGCCCGTCGTCAACGACGACGGCGCCCTGGTCGGGATCATCACCAACCGGGACATGCGGTTCGAGGTGGATCAGAACAAACAGGTCGCTGAGGTGATGACCAAGTCCCCGCTGATCACCGCCCAGGAGGGCGTCAGCGCGTCCGCGGCGCTTGGCCTGTTGCGCCGCAACAAGATCGAGAAGCTGCCCATCGTCGACGGCCACGGCCGGCTGACCGGGCTGATCACCGTCAAGGACTTCGTCAAGACCGAACAACACCCGTTGGCCACCAAGGACAGCGACGGCCGACTGCTGGTGGGCGCGGCGGTGGGCGTCGGCGGGGACGCCTGGGTGCGGGCGATGATGCTGGTGGACGCCGGGGTCGACGTGCTGGTGGTCGACACCGCGCACGCGCACAACCGGCTGGTGCTGGACATGGTCAACAAGCTCAAGCTCGAGGTGGGCGACCGGGTGGAAGTGGTAGGCGGCAACGTCGCCACCCGATCGGCGGCCGCAGCGCTGGTCGATGCCGGTGCCGACGCGGTGAAGGTGGGCGTGGGGCCGGGCTCGATCTGCACCACCCGGGTGGTGGCCGGCGTCGGCGCGCCACAAATCACGGCGATTCTGGAGGCGGTCGCGGTGTGCTCACCCGCCGGCGTCCCGGTGATCGCCGACGGCGGGCTGCAGTACTCCGGCGATATCGCCAAGGCGCTGGCCGCCGGCGCGTCGACGGCGATGCTGGGCTCGCTGCTGGCCGGAACCGCCGAGGCTCCCGGTGACCTGATTTTCGTCAACGGCAAGCAGTACAAGAGTTACCGGGGCATGGGGTCGCTGGGCGCCATGCAGGGACGCGGGGGCGGCAAGTCCTACTCCAAGGACCGCTATTTCGCCGACGACGCACTGTCCGAGGACAAGTTGGTACCCGAAGGCATCGAGGGCCGGGTGCCGTTCCGCGGCCCGCTGGGCTCGGTCATCCATCAGCTCACCGGTGGCCTGCGGGCGGCGATGGGCTACACCGGCTCGCCCAGCATCGAGGTGCTGCAGCAGGCGCAGTTCGTCCGGATCACGCCGGCGGGACTGAAGGAAAGCCATCCGCACGACGTCGCCATGACGGTCGAAGCCCCCAACTACTACGCGCGGTGAGCAGCGAACAGGCCATGGTCGAGATCGGCATGGGCCGCAACGCCCGTCGTACCTATGAACTCAGTGAGATCAACATCGTGCCGTCGCGGCGCACGCGTTCGTCGCAGGACGTGTCCACGGCGTGGCAGCTGGACGCGTACCGGTTCGAGATCCCGGTCCTGGCGCACCCGACCGACGCGCTGGTGTCCCCGGAGTTCGCCATCGAGCTGGGCCGGCTCGGCGGTCTGGGAGTGCTCAACGGGGAAGGGCTGATCGGGCGGCACGCCGACGTGCCGGCCAAGATCGCGCAGCTGGTGGAGGCTGCCAGCAAGGAGCCCGAACCGGCCGCGGCGATCCGGCTGCTGCAGGAACTGCACGCCGCGCCGCTGGATCCGGACCTGCTCGGCGCGGCGGTGGCCCGCATCCGCGAAGCCGGAGTGACGACGGCGGTACGGGTCAGCCCGCAGAACGCCCAGGCGCTGACTCCGGTGCTGGTGCAGGCCGGCATCGACCTGCTGGTCATCCAGGGCACCATCGTCTCGGCCGAGCGCGTGGCCCGCGACGGCGAACCGTTGAACCTCAAGAGCTTCATCTCCGAACTCGACATCCCGGTGGTCGCCGGGGGCGTGCAGGACCACCGCACCGCATTGCACCTGATGCGTACCGGTGCGGCCGGCGTGATCGTCGGCTACGGCGCGACCAGGGGAGTGACCACCACCGATGAGGTGCTGGGCATCAGCGTGTCGATGGCAACCGCGATCGCCGATGCGGCTGCCGCGCGGCGCGAATATCTCGACGAGACCGGCGGGCGCTACGTGCACGTGCTGGCCGACGGCGACATCCACAATTCCGGTGAGCTGGCCAAGGCGATCGCGTGCGGCGCTGACGCCGTGGTGCTGGGCACTCCGCTGTCCGAGGCCGCCGAGGCGCTGGGTGAGGGCTGGTTCTGGCCGTCGGCCGCCGCGCATCCGTCGCTGCCGCGTGGGGCGTTGCTGCAGATCGCCCTGGGCGAACGCCCGCCGCTGGAACGGGTCCTCAACGGACCGTCGGACGACCCGTTCGGCACCCTGAATCTGGTTGGTGGGTTGCGCCGCGCGATGGCCAAAGCCGGCTACTGCGACCTCAAGGAGTTCCAGAAGGTCGGTCTGACGGTCGCCGGCTGACCGCCCCCACTTAGGGGTGGCTTACTGGCTACGTCTGTGTAAAGCCGGTCATACTGCAGCAATGAAGCCGGATTACGACGTCCTCATCATCGGTTCGGGTTTCGGCGGCAGCGTCAGCGCGTTACGCCTCACCGAGAAGGGGTACCGGGTGGGCGTGCTGGAGGCCGGCCGCCGCTACGAAGACGACCAGTTCGCCAAAACCTCCTGGGACCTGCGCAAGTTCCTGTGGGCGCCCCGGTTGGGGTGCTACGGCATTCAGCGCATCCACCCTCTGAAAAACGTGCTGATCCTGGCCGGCGCCGGGGTGGGCGGGGGTTCGCTGAACTACGCCAACACCCTGTACATCCCGCCGGACCCGTTCTTCAACGACCAGCAGTGGAAACACATCACCGACTGGCGCGACGAACTGATGCCGCACTACCAGCAGGCCCAACGGATGCTGGGCGTGGTCTACAACCCGACCTTCACCGACGCCGACCGGATTGTCAAAGAAGTCGCCGACGAGATGGGGTGCGGCGACACCTGGGTGCCCACCCCGGTCGGGGTGTTCTTCGGTCCGGACGGGGAGAAGGCGCCGGGCGTGACGGTGCCCGACCCGTTCTTCGGGGGTGCCGGGCCGGCCCGCACCGGATGCCTGGAGTGCGGATGCTGTATGACCGGTTGCCGGCACGGGGCCAAGAACACGTTGCTGAAGAACTATCTCGCGTTGGCCGAATCGGCTGGCACCGAAGTGATTCCGATGACGACGGTGAAAGGTTTCGAGCAACGCCCCGACGGGTTGTGGGAAGTCAAGACCGTCCGCACCGGAAGCTGGCTGCGCCGGGACCGCCGCACCTACACCGCGGAGCACCTGATCTTGGCGGCCGGCACCTGGGGCACCCAGCATCTGCTGTTCAACATGCGCGACAAGGGCAAACTGCCCAAGCTGTCCGACCGGCTGGGGGTGCTCACCCGGACCAACTCCGAGTCGATCGTCGGCGCGGCGACCTTGACGGTGAACCCGGACCTGGATCTGACGCACGGCGTGGCGATCACGTCGTCGATCCACCCGACGGCGGACACCCACGTCGAGCCGGTCCGCTACGGCAAGGGATCCAACGCGATGGGGTTGCTGCAGACGTTGATGACCGACGGCAGCGGACCCGAGGGCACCGATGTACCGCGCTGGCGCCAGCTGCTGGACCAGGCCCGCGAGGATCCGCGCAGGATGTTGCGGCTGCTCTATCCCAAGGAGTGGAGTGAGCGCACCATGATCGCCTTGGTGATGCAGCACTTGGACAACTCGATCACCACGTTCACCAAGCGCGGCAAGCTCGGTATTCGCTGGTTCTCCAGCAAGCAGGGCCACGGCGAGCCGAACCCCAGCTGGATTCCGGTGGGCAACGAGGTGACCCGGCGCATCGCCGAGAAGATCGACGGAGTGGCGGGCGGCACCTGGGGCGAGCTGTTCAACATCCCGCTCACCGCCCACTTCCTGGGCGGTGCGGCGATCGGCGACAGCCCCGCCAACGGTGTCATCGACCCCTATCACCGCGTCTACGGTTACCCGACGATGTACGTCGTCGACGGGGCGGCGATCTCGGCGAACCTGGGCGTCAACCCGTCGTTGTCGATCACCGCTCAGGCTGAGCGGGCGGCGTCGCTGTGGCCGAACAAGGGCCAGCAGGACCTGCGGCCACTGCAGGGCGACGACTACCGGCGCTTGGACCCGATCGAGCCGGAGCACCCGGTGGTGCCCGCCGATGCGCCCGGCGCGCTGCGCTGGTTGCCGATCGAGCCGGTCGGCAAGACGGGCTGACTAACCAGCCAAAGCCAACGGTGCACCGTTGAGCACCCGACTGCGTTGCCCGTGCACGTCGACGGGCACGTCGCCCATCAGGGTGACCCGGTGCATCAGCCGGTACTGGTCGTCGTAGTCGTCGACGGCTCGGTGCTGGGTGGCCCGGTTGTCCCAGATGGCTACGTCGCCGGGGGCCCAGTTCCACCGAATGGTGTTCTCGGGCATGGTGATTCGCCGCTGCAGCAGCTCGAACAGCGCGCTCGACTCCTGGCTGTCCAGGTCGACGAAGCGGCGCACGAAGTCGCCCGCGACCAGGGTGCGTTCACCGGTCTCGGGATGTACCCGCACCACCGGGTGCTCGGTCTGGAAATCGGGTGCTTCGAACACCTGCCGGAACGCTCGTTGGGCGTCGCTCAGTGCAGTCTGCACGTAGTCGTAGCGGTTGGTGTGCAGCGCCCACAGGTTGTCGACCAGACACTTCAGCGGTTGCGGCAACTCGGAGTACGCGGTGGCGGTATTGGCCCACAGTGTCGACCCGCCGTAGTCGGGCAGCGTGACCGCGCGCAGGATCGAGGCCGCCGGGTAGTTGGCCGCGAAGGTGACGTCGGTGTGCCAGCGGTTTGCCTTGCCGAACTCGGAGTTGATCGGCGTGATCACCGGCGCTTCGGCTGCGAAGGCGGCGGCCGCAGGGTGGCCGATCGGGGTGCCCAGCAGTGCCGCGAACTCCAGCTGCCCCTGATCGTCGAGGTGGTGCTGGTCGCGGAAGAAGATCACTTTGTGGGTCAGCAGCGCGGCGCGGATCTGTGCCACGGCGCCGGGGGTGAGGTCGCCGTCGAGGCGCACGTCGCTGATCTCGGCGCCGATGCGGCTGCCCAGCTTCTGCACGGTCATTTGGTTCGTCATGGTCGTCCTTTGATGGAAATGTTGTAGTCAACTGACTACGTAATGCTGAGTGTAGTCAAGTGACTACGGCCCTGCAAGGTTTAATGTAGACGGGTGACTACGCGGGCGGCCGGGCCGGAGCGCGGCGGCATTCCCACGGGCCGGGAAGAGGTCGCGGCGGCGGTGCTGCAAGCGGCGGCCGATCTGTTCGCCGAGCGCGGTCCGGCCGCGACCTCGATCCGTGACATCGCTGCCCGGTCAAAGGTCAACCACGGGTTGGTTTTTCGCCACTTCGGGGCCAAAGACCAATTGGTCAGTGCCGTGCTGGACTACCTGGGCGCAGACCTGACCAGGCTGCTGCAGGCTCAGGCGCCCCCGGCGGACATCGAACGCGCTCTCGACCGTCAGACCCGGGTGTGGGCGCGCACCCTGCTCGACGGGTATCAGGCCGAGCAGTTGCAGATGCGATTTCCCAACGTCGCACCACTGCTCGACCACGCGCTGAGTCGGCACGACGAGGAATCGGACGCACGGTTGGGTGTCGCCAATGCCCTTGCCCTGCAATTAGGTTGGCGGCTTTTCGAACCGATGCTGCGCTCGGCCACCGGACTCGAGGACCTCCCCGACGCCGATCTGCGGCAATCGGTGACCGCCGAGTCCGCGCGGTTGATCGAACCGCACTGACGTAGGGTAGGCGGGTGGCGATGGCTTCGGGGGGTGCCAGGCTGAGCGGCGACGTCCGGACGCTGATTCTGACCGACAACGTCCACGCCCACGCGGTGGCGGTGGAATTACAACGACGCCACCCCGGTATCGACGTGTTCCAGTCGCAGCATGGCCGGTTGCCCGGCGTTGAGCGACTGAATGTGGTGGACCGGGCCAACGACGTCGTCGACCGGTACGACCTGTTGCTTTCCCTGCACTGCAAACAGAAGTTCCCTGCCGACCTGATCGACCGGATCAGGTGTGTGAACGTGCACCCGGGTCTCAATCCCTACAACCGCGGTTGGTACCCGCAGGTGTTCTCGCTGATCAATGGGTTGCCAGTCGGCGTCACCATGCACGAGATCGACGAGGAATTGGACCACGGCCCGATCATTGCCCAACAGGAATGCAAGATCGAACCGTGGGATACCTCGGGCACGGTCTACGCCCGACTGATGGACATCGAGCGAGAGTTGGTGCTCGAGCACTTCGGCGCTGTCCGCGACGGTAGCTATCAGACCACGCCGCCGCCGGTCGAAGGCAACCTCAATTACAAGAAGGACTTCGAAAGCCTCCGGCAGTTGGACCTGGCCGAGGAGGGCACCTTCGGCGATCTTCTGAACCGCCTGCGTGCGTTGACCCACGATGAGTTCCGCAATGCGTGGTTTCTCGACGGGTCGGGTCGCAAGGTGTACGTTCGCGTCGTTCTCGAACCCGAGCATCTCTGACGCAGCGCTGCAGACCCGGCCGGCGCGGCAGCATTATGTTAGCCTTCCCTAATTTGCCGTGGCCGGTCGCTGTCAGGGATAGGGGTGGATTGCATGCCGCACACCGTCGACATGGTGTTCGTCGGCAGTGGGATCGCCTGCTCCATGACCCTGCTGGAAATGGCACAGGGCCTGCTGGACGGTCCGCCACCCCCCGCCAGGCTGCGCATAGCAGTGATCGAACGTGACCAACAGCTGTGGTGCGGAATCCCGTACGGGCGGCGCACCAGCGTTCGCTCGCTCGCCATCCAGAAGCTGGATGAGTTCATCGCCGAGCCGGAGCGTTCGGCGTACATCGCGTGGCTGCAATCCAACAAGTCGCGCTGGCTGAGCGCGTTTTGCGCCGACGGGGGCGATGCGGCGAAACGCTGGTTGCGCGACAACGGCGAAGCTGTGGAAGCCAACCGATGGGGCGAGCTCTATCTGCCCCGGCATGTCTTCGGCGTGTACATCGCCGAGCAGGTCGAACGTGCCATCGCCGCGCTGGATGAGCGCGGACTGGCCGTGGTGGAAACCGTCCGCGCCGAAGCGGTCGGTATCCGGTCGGTGGACGGCCGCTACCGGGTCGAGCTGAACCCCCTCGGGCACGGTCCGGCCCGGCTCGAGGCCGACCGAGTGGTGTTCGCGACCGGCAGCCCGTTGACCAGGACGATCGTTGGTTGCGACGCCAACCAGCCGTTCACTTACATCAACGACCTCTACCTTCCCGATGAGGACGCCACGCTGCTGCGGGTGCGAGAAGCTCTCGATGGCGTCGAAGCGCCCGCGCAGCGCAACGTGTTGATCGTGGGGTCGAATGCCACGTCGCTCGAGGCCCTCTACCTGATGCGCCACGATGCGTCCATCCGCGAACGGGTCAGCTCCATCACCGTGATCTCCCGCTCCGGCGTGCTGCCCTACCAAATCTGCGATGGGTCAACAGACTTCGACTTTGCGCAACTGAACGCACTGTTGTCGGAACAAGTCGTTACCGCGGCGGAGTTGATGGGTGCCATCAGCGCGGATCTGGCGACGGCGGCGGCAAGTTCAATGAACCTGGCCGATCTCTACCACGGCGTGGACGCCTTGCTGGTGCAGGCTTTGACGAAGATGGACGCGATGCAGCAGGAAGAATTCTTCTGCGTGCACGGGATGAACTACACCAAGCTGGTGCGACGGGCGGGGCGCGATTGTCGAATGGCCGCAACGGAATTGGCCGCTGCCGGACAGCTGGCCATGCTCGCCGGGGAAGTGTTGCGGGTCGAGGCGCGCGCCGCCGGCCGGGCCGTCGTGCGTTATCGGGACGCCGACGGCGAGCACACCCACCCTGTGGAGTTCGCCGTGGTGGTCAATTGCGGTGGCTTCGAGGAACTCGACAGCTGTTCCTCACCCTTGCTTGTCAGCGCGATGCAGAACGGGATCTGCCGGCCCAACCGCACCAACCGCGGCGTGCTCGTCAACGACGATTTCGAGGCCGCACAGAACTTCTACGTCATCGGCCCGTTGATCGGCGGCAACTTCAACCCCAGGCTCCGCTTCTGGCATGTGGAAAGTGCACCCCGGATCCGTTCGTTGGCGAAGTCGTTGGCCGCTGTGCTGCTCGCGTCGCTGCGCGCGGCTGCCGATCTGGCGGACTCACTGGTGTGAGCAGAGCACACGACGTTGGACGGGTCATCCGCGGACTGCTGTACCGGGGACCCGGCGAATGCAACCTGTGTGGGGCGCGGGTCCGGTTCACGAGCATCAGCCGCCAACTCGGCCGAACGCTGGCCGAATACGAATTCGGTTATGCCTTAGACGATTTCGAGACCCTTAATCACCGCGACTACCTCTGCCCGCTGTGTGGTGCGTCTGATCGCGACCGGCTCTACAAACTGTACGTCGACCGCTTCCTGCAGCCTGATGGACTGAGGCGGATCGTCGACTTCGCCCCTGCGCCTTCGTTGTCGGCCTACTTGCGCGGTCGCTCCGACCTGCAGTATCGCACCGCAGACCTGATGATGTCGGACGTGGATGATGTCGTTGACATCATGGACATGACGGCCTATGTGGAGGGCGAATTCGATTTTTTCATCTGTTCGCATGTCCTCGAACATGTTCCGGACGATGGCCGCGCCCTGGCTGAGCTCTACCGGATCCTTGCGCCCGGTGGCCGGGGCATCGTGATGACGCCGGTGCTGCCCGACGGCAGCTTTGACGAGGATCCCACGGTAAGCGACGAACGGGAGCGATGGCGCCGCTTCGCCCAGGGCGACCACCTGCGTCTCTACGACCGATCAACGCTGTGCGCCCGAATTCGCCGCTGCGGCTTCGAGCTATCGGAGCTCGACCGCAACACCTTCGGCGATGAGACCTTCGCTCGACACGGTTTGGCGCTCAGCTCCGTGCTCTACGTGGTGCGAAAGCCGGCGATCGCCACCCGCTGACGGCGGTGCGGGTCAGCGAACAGTACGCCGCCGCGGGTTGATGCGGGCAGAGTAGGTGCGCGCATTCTTCTGCAACAGGGCCAAATTGTTCTGCAGTCTGTGCTCGATTCGCCTCAACGGCGTGTGATTCCAACGGTGTTGAAAAGACAGCATGGCTAACCGCGGGTGGTTGGCGATGGATTCCAGGAGAACGGCGCGCCCCGCGTCGCCCGGCACTCTTGCCATTTCGGCAAAAATGATGTCGGCGACTCGGCCAATGATCTGTTCGTACTCGCGGTTGTCGGGAAACAGATCGAGCATTGCCTCCACCGTCGCCGCCATGCCCCGGCCACGCGTCTCCCAGAATTGCTGACGGTTGCGGTCGGCGTCGTACCAAATACCTTGGGAATGGCGCCGATACACCGCCATAGTCTCGGGCAGCATCGCGATCTCGCCGTCGAGCGCGTGCAGTACGTGCAGATACCAGTCGATCGGCATGATGTCACGCGGCAGGTGGTAGTCATCTCGGCGGCGGTACATCACCGAGTTGGTCTGGATGAAATTTCCCGCCAGCAGCGCGCCCATGCTCAGGTTGCGACGTCGAAGCAGTGGCGGAAAGACTGAATCCGGCGTTTCGTCGTCGTGGATGACCAGCACCGGATGGAAGCAGACAGATACTTCTGGATGCAGGTCGAGGAAGGAGGCCTGTTTGGTGACTTTCTGCGGGTCAGTCCAGAAGTCGTCACCCTCGCACAGTGCGAGGTATTCACCCCGCGCGGCTGACAGAGTTTGCGCGAAGTTCGCGTGGATCCCGATGTTCTCCGGTCGAAGGATCGGCCGAATAAGGTCAGGGTAGCGGTCGGCGTATTCCTGAATGATTGCCGGAGTCGCGTCCGTAGAGGCGTCGTCGGCAACAATGACTTCGATGGGGAAATCGGCCTTTTGAGCGACGAAGCCGTCGAGCGCCTCGCGAATGTACGCTTCGTGATTGTAGGTGACCGACACCACGCTGACTTTGGGGATCACCTCAGCCACCGTGCGTCAGTCCTTGCTGGGCGGCTGCGATCACCCGCGCAACATCGTTGTCGGCCATGTAGTCGTGGACCGGCAACGACACGATTCGCGAACAGACGTCCGCGGTGACCGGTAGCTCTGTCGAGGCGACCAGTTCGGCGTTCTGCACGAAATACGGATGCAGGTGTTGCGGCGGGTTGTAGTAGTCGCGCGCCCGAATCGCATACCTGCGCATGCTCGCCATGACGGCATGTTTCTGATCGGCGGACTCGCAGCAGGCGCTGGCGAAACAAAGGGCGGACGCCTCGGCGTTCTGCTGGAACTGCATGCCGAGGTCATCGAGTTCGGAGCGATAACTCTGCAGGACCTCGCGCCGACTCTGCAGCCGGTGGTCGAGCCCGACGAGTTGGCGCAATCCGATCGCAGCGCTGATCTCCTGCAGCTTGGCGTTGATCCCGAGCTGGCCGGACTTTCGCGCCTTGCCGAAACCGAAGTTCTGAAAGTTGTACGCCTGCTCGACGATTCGCGGGTCGCGGGATACCAGTGCACCGCCTTCACCGACCGCGAACGGTTTGGTGGCGTGCAGCGAAAAGATTTCGCAGGAGCCGCGTCCGCCGACAGACGTGCCGTCCGGGTAGGCGGATCCGAGTCCGGCGGCCGAGTCGATGACCATCGGGAGGTCCCACTCCCCGGCGAGCGCTTCCCACGCGCCGACGTGTGGGTTTCCGACGCCGAACACGTTGGCCAGCACGATTCCCGCGATTTTGTCGCGGTGGCGTTCGAGCACCGCGTGTGCCGAGCGCGTGCACGGTTGCCAGGTCTGGGGGTCGATGTCGATAAACCAGGGACGGTAGCCGGTCCACAGTGCGGACTGGGCCACCCCCACAAAAGTGAATGACGGCATCAGCACATAACGCTCTTGGGTGCCCGGCCCGAAAGTCAGGTGCATTGCGGCGATCAGTGCCATGGTGCCGTTCGCCAGCGTTGCGACGTGCAGGTCGGGGCCGAGGTAGTCGCCCAGGGCGCGGGCAAACTGCTGCTCCTTGGGGCCGAAATTGGTGTACCAGTTGGCGTGGGCGATCTGTTCGAAATCCTCGGCAAGTTCGGCCGGTCCCGGAAAGCTGGGACGGATGAAGGGGATTTCGGGCAACCCGGAGTCCGCCCGCGGAGTCGATCCGGAGCGGGGGCCCGCGGCGCGGGCAGCAGACAACCGGGTCAGCACCAAGCCGTGAAACGTGCGTATTCGTGAGTATGCAGATGTCAAGTCGTCTACCAGACAGGTTCGGGTCAGGCGCAAGAAATCGGTCGATTTGAGGCTAGCCTAACCTATTGCTGGCTGTCACATCGCAGTATCAAACAGAGGCCAAACGCATACGTTTGGAATGGAATATGGCTGGTTGAGACTACCGGCATGAGGTTACGTCGTTGCGGTCCTGGTCAGCGACCGCCGGTGCAGCGGCTCCCGGCCCGGCGGCTGCGGCGGCGGGGGCAGCAGCGCTTCACGTTCGCGCACCGGGAAGGTTTTGGTCTCTTCGGTACTCAGGGTGACGTCCTCGCCGGCGTGTTGGATCTTCAGCTCGGAGTGCGGCCCGTCGCGCAACGTGTAGGTGACATTCTCGTGGTCGGCATCCACGGTCACCCGAAAACCTTTCCAGCGCAACCGGAATCGCAGTCGGGAGATGCCGTCGGGTAGCTGGGGGTCCAGCGACATCACGCCCTCGTCGTCGCGCAACCCGCCGAAACCGATGACCAGCGCCATCCACGCGCCGGCCAACGACGCCATGTGCAGGCCGTCACGGGTGTTCTGGTGCAGGTCGCGCAGGTCGATCAGAGCGGCCTCGTAGGCATAGTCGTGCGCCAGTTCCAGGTGCCCGACCTCTGCGCACATCACCGCCTGCGTGCAGGCCGACAACGACGAATCGCGCACGGTGCGGCGCTCGTAGTAGTCGACGTTGCGGGCTTTCTGCTCTGCGGTGAAAGCGTGGCTCTGCCACTGCATGGCCAGCACCAGGTCGGCCTGTTTGATCACCTGAGCGGGGTAGATCTTGACGTAGGCCTCGTGCAGCAGCAACGGGTAGGTGGCGTTTTCCTCGAAGTCCCATTCGGCGAAAGTGGTGAAACCTTCGCACTGCTGGTGCACGCCCAGTTCCTCGTCGTACGGGATGTGCACGGAATCTGCGGCATCGCGCCAGGTCGCCATTTCTTCGGTGGTGACCCCCATTCCGGCCGACTTGTCCGGGTGGCGCTTGGCGGCGTCGGCGGCGATGCGCAGGTTGTTGGCCGCCATCAGGTTGGTGAACACGTTGTCGCGCACAATCGCGGTGTACTCATCGGGACCCGTGACCCCGTCCAGGTGCCAGACGCCGTTGCGATCGTGGTGTCCCAACGACATCCACAGCCGGGCGGTCTCGATCAGCACCGCCAGCCCGCATTCCTCTTCGAGCGCGTCATCGCCGGTGACCACGCGGTAGCGCTCGAACGCCATCGCGATGTCGGCGTTGATGTGCCAGGCGGCCGTGCCGGCCGGCCAATACGCCGAACACTCCTGACCGCGGATGGTCCGCCACGGGAAGGCGGCGCCGTTCAGGCCGAGTTCGGCCGCGCGCTCCTTGGCCAGGTCCAATGTGGAGGCCCGCCACCGCAGTGCGTCGGCGACGGCGTGCGGGACGGTATAGGTGAGCACCGGCAACACGAAAGCCTCTGTGTCCCAGAAGGCGTGGCCGTCGTAACCCGTGCCGGTGAGCCCCTTGCTGGGGATGGCGCGTCGCTCGGCGCGAGCAGCGGACTGCAGGATGTGGAACATCCCGAACCGCACCGCCTGCTGACTTTCCGGGTCGCCCTCGACCTCCACGTCGGCGGCGTCCCAGAACAGGTCCAGGTAGGCGCGCTGGCCGTCGGCCAGGCCCTCCCAGCCGCTGTAGCGGGCGCTGGTCAACGCCGCGGCGGCCTGATCGCGCAGCGCCGGCCGGGAGCGCAGGCTGGACCAGCCGTAGGCGAGGTACTTGATGATGCGCAGCTTCTGCCCGGGCCGCAGACCGCAGATGATGGTGACCCGGGCCAGGTCGGCGCGGGCGTCGGTGGTGATCTCGTACCGTCCCTCGACCTCGACTTCGTGGTCCATCGCCGCGGCCATCATTAGCGCGCTGCTGCGCGTCCGGTGCATGAGAATTGCTCTGCAGTCTTTACTTTCGTGATCGACCGCCTCCAACGGGTTTTCCAGGATGGCCGCCACCCGCGGGTCGTCGGAAGTCTGCGGCTGGTCCTCGTTGGTGACCAGTTCGGACTGCACCGTCACCCGGGAGAAGTCGTCGATCGCCTCGACCACGTATTCGATGGCGGCGACGCTGCGGTGCACCAGCGACACCAGCCGGGTGGAGGTCACCTTGACCTGTTTCCCGGTGGGGGAGCGCCAGTGCGCGTAGCGGACCATCGTGCCGGCGCGTAGGTCGAGAACCCTTTCGTGGTCCAGTAATTCGCCGTAGCGGACGTCGAAGGGCTCGTCGTCGACCATCAGCCGGATGATCTTGCCGTTGGTGACGTCGACGACGGTCTGGCCGCCCTCGGGGTATCCGTATCCCGCCTCGGCGTAGGGCAGCGGACGGATTTCGTAGAACGAGTTCAGGTACGTGCCCGGCAAACCGTAGGGCTCGCCTTCGTCGAGGTTGCCGCGTAATCCGATGTGCCCGTTGGACAATGCGAACACCGACTCCGACTGGGCAAGCAGGTTCAGATTGAGCTGGGTCTCGCGAATCTGCCACGGCTCGACGGGAAATGCTTCCTCGGAGATCATGACTGCGCCCCCTCGTCGTCGAGAAGTTCCGCGAGATCGGACACCACCACGTCCGCGCCGTTCTGGCGCAACTCCTCGGCCTGGCCCACCCGGTCCACGCCCACCACGATGCCGAAGTTACCGGCCCGGCCGGCCTGTACCCCGGAGATCGCATCCTCGAACACCGCCGCAGCCTCCGGCTCGACGTCGAGCAACTCGGCTCCGCGCAGATAGGGATCCGGGGCCGGCTTGCCGGTGATGTTCTCCTCACGCAGGGTCACGCCGTCCACCCGTTGCTGCACGAACTGATCCAGCCCGGTGATCTCCAGCACGTCGCGGGTGTTGGCGCTCGATGACACCACCGCGATGGCCAGCCCCGCCTCGCAGACAGCCTCCAGATAACGACGCGAGCCCTCGAACACCTTCACCCCGTCGTCGTGCAGCACCTTCTGGAACATGTCGTTCTTTCTGGTGCCCAGGCCGTACACCGTGTCGGCCTCGCCGGAATCGTCGGGATCACCGTCGGGCAGTTCGATGTCGCGACTCTCGAGAAATGACCGCACTCCGTCTTCGCGCTTCTTACCGTCCACGTACTCGCGGTAATCGGACTCCGGATCGAACGGCACGAACTCGCCCCCGTCGCGTTCGGCCCGTTCGGACAGGAAAGCGTCGAACATTTCCTTCCAGGCCTTGGTGTGCACGCCGGCGGTGTCGGTGAGCACCCCGTCGAGGTCGAACAGACACGCGCGCACCTTATCGGGCAGACCCAGCACGGGGGATCCTCACTTTCGCAGGAGTTCGGCGCTACCAGTTCACAGGTTGTCGCGCAATTCCGGTAGGTCTTTGCCGTTTTCGTTGCCTTTCGGTGCCTACCCAAGCGCCACCGAATTCATGCCTGCGGGTGCCGGCTATGGGCAGACACTAAACTCGGTGCCCGTGGAATCAGCCTCGCCGCGGCCCGTACTGGTAGTCGACTTCGGCGCACAATATGCCCAGTTGATCGCGCGCCGGATCCGGGAAGCGCGGGTGTTCTCCGAGGTGGTTCCGCACACCGCCGCGATCGAGGAGATCCGGGCGCGCGATCCGCTGGCGCTGGTGCTCTCCGGCGGGCCGTCCAGTGTCTACGTCGAGGGGGCTCCGCAACTGGATCCCGCGCTGTTCGACCTGGGCCTGCCGGTGTTCGGCATCTGTTACGGGTTCCAGGCGATGGCGGCCGCCCTGGGTGGCACGGTCGCTCAGACCGGCACCAGCGAGTTCGGCCGCACCGAGTTGAAAGTTCTTGGCGGCCAGCTACATTCGGATCTTCCTCCGGTACAGCCGGTCTGGATGAGCCATGGTGACGCAGTGACGGAGGCGCCGGCCGGATTCGACGTGGTGGCCAGCAGCGCGGGAGCGGCGGTGGCCGCGTTCGAGTCACCCGAACGGCGCCTGGCCGGGGTGCAGTACCACCCGGAAGTGATGCACACCCCGCACGGACAACAGGTGCTCAACCGGTTCCTGCACGAATTCGCCGGGATCGGCTCGGAGTGGACCCCGGCCAACATCGCCAACGCGTTGGTCCAACAGGTGCAAGCGCAGATCGGCGACGGCCATGCGATCTGCGGGTTGTCCGGCGGAGTGGATTCCGCGGTGGCCGCCGCACTGGTGCAACGCGCCATCGGCGACCGACTGACATGTGTGTTCGTCGACCACGGATTGCTGCGGTCCGGTGAGCGCGCGCAGGTGGAACGCGATTTCGTCGCCGCCACCGGGGCCAATCTGGTCACCGTCGACGCGGCGCAGACCTTCCTGGAGGCGTTATCGGGCGTGCACAACCCCGAAGGCAAACGCAAGATCATCGGTCGCCAGTTCATCCGGGCCTTCGAAGGCGCGGTACTCGACGTCGTCAAGGAAGAGGACGCCGAGGTCGAGTTCCTGGTGCAGGGGACGCTGTATCCCGACGTGGTGGAATCCGGCGGCGGCAGCGGCACCGCGAACATCAAAAGTCACCACAACGTCGGTGGGCTGCCCGACGATCTGAAGTTCACGCTCGTCGAACCGTTGCGACTGCTGTTCAAGGACGAAGTGCGCGCGGTCGGGCGGGAATTGGGGCTGCCGGAGGAAATCGTTGCACGCCAACCCTTTCCGGGTCCGGGGCTGGGGATCCGGATCGTCGGGGAGGTCACCGCCGGGCGATTGGAGACGCTGCGGCGGGCCGACCTCATCGTGCGCGAGGAGCTGACCGCGGCGGGCCTGGACAACCAGATCTGGCAGTGCCCGGTGGTGTTGCTGGCCGACGTCCGGTCGGTGGGCGTGCAGGGCGACGGACGCACCTATGGTCACCCGATCGTGCTGCGGCCGGTGTCCAGCGAGGACGCCATGACCGCCGACTGGACCCGGGTGCCCTACGAGGTGCTCGAGCGTATCTCGACCCGGATCACCAACGAGGTCCGCGAGGTCAATCGGGTGGTGCTGGACGTCACCAGCAAGCCGCCGGGCACCATCGAGTGGGAATAGTCAGCCTCATAACGCGCCAGCAGCCACACCAGCAACGCGCGCATAAAGCAGCCTCTTGCGTTGCTTGACGCTTGTCGGAGGGCCGGTGTTTACTCAGCATCATCGAACATATTTTCGAATGATCGAATGTCTGGAGGCTGGTCATGTCCGCGGCTTTGGCCTCTGCCCATCCTCCGGAAAACCGGGCTGAACAGCTACAACAGCTGCGTCAGAAGATAGCCGCGCTGTCCGGTAAGCACACCGCCCCGGCGGACGAAGTGGTGCCCACCGGGCCGGCGCTGGTACCGCGGGGAACGGTGGCGGTGTTGTCCGGAGCGCGATCTTTGTTGCTGCGCATGGTGGCCGCGGTGACGGCGGACGGGGGCAACGCGGTGATCGTCGGCCAGCCCGATATCGGGTTGCTGGCCGCGGTGGAGATGGGGGCGGACCTGAGCCGGCTGGCGGTGATACCGGATCCCGGCAGCGATCCGGTGGAGGTGGCCGCGGTGCTGATCGACGGCATGGATCTGGTGGTGCTGGGGCTGGGCGGGCGCCGGGTGACCCGGACCCGGGCCCGGGCGGTGGTGGCCCGCGCCCGGCACAAAGGATGCACGGTGCTGGTCACCGATGGCGACTGGGAAGGCGCGTCGACGCGGCTGGAGGCCCGGGTCTGCGGGTACGACATCACTACGCCTTCCGGGACGGGCAAGCCCACCCCCGGCTTCGGGCGCATCAGCGGTGTGCGGCTGCAGGTGTGCACCGGGGGGCGCACGATCGGCCGATCGCGAACCGGGTGAGTTCGTGGTTGCCTCTCGGGTGTTGGCGATCTGGTGCATGGACTGGCCCGCCGTCGCAGCGGCGGCCGCCGCGGGTCAGCCGGTGACGGCTCCGGTCGCGGTCACCTTGGCCAACCGGGTGATCGCCTGTTCGGCGACGGCCCGGGCCGTAGGTGTGCGGCGCGGGCTGCGGCGCCGGGAAGCGGCGGCCAGGTGTCCACAACTCCACCTCGCGGCCGCCGACGCCGATCGCGACGCCCGGTTCTTCGAAGGAGTGATCGCCGCGGTGGACGATCTGGTGCCGCGGGCCGAGGTGCTGCGGCCCGGGCTCCTGGTGTTGCCGGTGCGCGGGGCGGCCAGGTTCTTCGGGTCCGAGCAGCTGGCGGCCGAGAAGTTGGTCGACGCGGTGGCCGCGGCCGGGGCGGAGTGTCAGGTCGGGATCGCCGACGGGTTGTCCACCGCGGTCTTCGCCGCGCGGGCGGGCCGGGTGGTGCCGCCGGGAGACGATGCTCGGTTCTTGTCGGTGTTGTCGATCCGCCAGCTGGCCACTGAGCCCAGCTTGTCCGGTCCGGGCCGGGACGAACTCGCGGATCTGTTATGGCGGATGGGAATTCACACCATCGGTCAGTTCGCCGCGCTGTCCCGCACCGACGTGGCGTCCCGGTTCGGAGCCGACGCGGTGAGCGCGCACCGGTTCGCCCGTGGTGAACCGGAACGCGGCCCTTCCGGTCGCGAGCCGGCGGCAGAACTCGACGCCGAGCTGGACTGCGACCCGCCGATCGACCGCGTCGACGCCGCGGCCTTCGCCGGACGCTCGCTGGCCGCCACCCTGCATCAGGCACTGCTGGCCGCCGGAGTGGGGTGCACCCGGCTGGCCATTCACGCCGTCACCGCCTCCGGTGAGGAACTGACCCGGGTGTGGCGGTGCGCCGAGCCGTTGACCGAGGAGGCCACCGCCGACCGGGTGCGCTGGCAACTGGACGGGTGGTTGAGCCATCGGCGCGGTCGGCCGTTGGACGCGCCGGTGACAATGCTCCGACTGCAGGCGGTCGAGGTGGTCTCGGCCGAGGCGCTGCAACTGCCGCTGTGGGGTGGCCTGGGGGAGGAAGACCGGCTGCGGGCCCGCCGGGCGCTGGTGCGGGTTCAGGGTCTGCTCGGCCCGGAAGCGGTGCAGGTGCCGGTGTTGTCCGGTGGGCGGGGGCCGGCCGAACGGGTCACGCTGACCCCCTTGGGTGACGAGCCGGTGCCGCAGGCGGACCCCGACCGGCCCTGGCCCGGTCAACTGCCTGATCCGGCCCCGGCGGTACTGCTCGACGACCCGGTGGAACTACTCGACGAACACGGCACTCCGATCCGGGTGACCAGCCGGGGAATGTTCTCCGCCGATCCTTCGCAACTGAGCATCAAAGGCCGCGAGGACCGGCTGCGCTGGTGGGCCGGCCCCTGGTCGGTCGACGAGCGGTGGTGGGACGACCGGCCCGGGCAGGGGGGAGGCCGCATCGCACGCGCCCAGGTGCTGTTGGAGGGCGAACGTGCGCTGTTGCTGTGCTATCGGCAGCGCAAGTGGTACCTGGAGGGAATCTACGAGTGAACAATTTGACGGCGGTCCAATGAGAATCGGTTATCAACCCGATAGACCAGCGGAAATACCCTCGCTGTAACAAAAAAGTAATGATGGACCCGCGGAGCGAAGCCCGGGTGCTCAGCCGACCGAGCGCGTCCTGCGCTTGTTCAGGAAGGCCGACCACGACACCACGTCGGGGTTCTCCTTGAGCAGTGCCCGCCGCTGGCGCTCGGTCATGCCACCCCACACGCCGAACTCGACTTTGTTGTCCAGCGCGTCCGCCCCGCACTGCTGCAGCACCGGGCAGTGCCGGCAGATAGCCGCGGCCTGGCGTTGCGCCGCTCCGGTCACGAAGAGTTCGTCCGGATCCTTTGTCCTGCACAGACCCTTCGATACCCAGGCCCGGTCCCCGGCGTCCTCGGCACTGCTCACCGCGACAAGGTTCAGCCGCCGAGCGGCCGGACGTGTTCCTGACACGAATGGTCCCCTTAAACTCCCGGCCGCGATTCGCGACCGCCTCCCTTGGGTGCAGATCGGCACTGTGACCTGTGCGTCGATGCAAAATCCTGTCACGCGTGATCTGAATCTCACCGTGCTTATAAGGTAAGGGGCGCGTACCAATTGCGCAACAATTCAACAAGACTTTTTGGGACGCAGGTACCATACTGTTAGTATGAAACGTCCGCTGCCACTTGAACTATTGGTCTGTTTGAGCCGGAAGCTGCGCGAGCTCACGGACACCAGGGCGGGATCGGACAGAAGTTCAGGCCCGGCGGCCACGGCGGCGGCGCCGGCGGGTTCTCGCCGTCCCAAATGTTCTGCGCCACGTTCCCCTGACCGGAGTAGACGTAGTAGTAGGTGTGGCAGATGCTCTCGTCCCATATCACCGGGTTCACCCGGCGATTGCCGGTCTGGACCGGGGGGTCGCCGGGGCACCAGCGGCACGGACCCTCAGGATGGTCTTCCGGACAACCCGGCCAGGAATTCAGTGGCACCGGGACGGCGGGCGTGGCCCCGGCGCTGACGGGGTCTGCCACTGCCGAGACGTTGCCGGCCAGCAGCACTGTGGTGGCCAGTCCCACGATCAGTTTCTTCATGGTGCATCGCCGCCCTCTCGGTACGTCCCCGTGGCCGCGACGTTACGGAGCCGTCCTTGGAACATTCTTGAGACGGACCCGCCGCCTCAGGTCCCGGGCCGAAACGGTGCCACCCGCGCGATGAGCCGCTCGAAGAACACCGCCGGATTGACCCGAATGCCGATCCGCGCGTTGGGTTTACGAGCACCGGTCCAGTCTGCGGTGGGCACGTCCGCGAAGTCCACCGTGGCGGTCCGGGTTTCGATCAATGCCGGGTCCAGCGCCACCGCCGCAGCCAGCGGATCATGCATGTAGGCCAGGTAGCCCACCCCGCGGTCGCGGTGGACCTCGAAGTAGAACCGCATCGCATCCTGGAGGAAGCGATGGACCGCAGCAGGTCCCGATAAGGCGGCCAGGAGCTGCGGGGTCATTGCGACCTGGCGGGTCACGTTCAGGCCGCACACGATGGGCAGCCGCTGGTGGGCCCCGAAGGCCGCGAACACCTCGGCCGCCGCCGTCGGGTCCACCCGGGAGTTCCATTCCGGCTCCGGTTCCCGGCTGTCCGGCGGGTACGAGCCGCCCATGATCACCAGGCGCCGCAGCAGTGTCGGCAGCTCCGGTTCGGCGCGCAGCGCCAGCGCCAGGTTGGTCAACGGTGCGGTGGCCAGTCCGATCAGCTCCCCGCGGTGGGCGCGGGCAGCGCGCACCCACGCGGTGGCCGCGTCGTAATCGGTGACCCGGCCACCGGCGGGCGGCAGCTCGGCATGCCCTAAACCCTTGGGCCCGTGTCCCTCCCGGCGAACAGGCAACGGACCGCTCAGTGGCTGATCGGCACCCCGCGACACCGGTACCTCGGCGGCGCCGCACATTTCGAGTAGGCCGAGGTTGTTCGCGCACACCTGGTCCACCGCGACATTGCCTGCCGTCGAGGCGACGCCGACCAGCGTGGCGTCCGGACTGGCCAACAGATAGATCAGGGCGAGGGCGTCGTCGATACCGGTGTCCACGTCGGCGAACACGGTGTGCACCGGCGTCACGATACGCTGACCTGATGCCTGACGAATTAGCGCCGCACTTCGACGATGTGCAGGCCCACTACGACCTGTCCGACGACTTCTTCCGGTTGTTTTTAGACCCCACCCAGACCTACAGCTGCGCGTACTTCGAGCGCGCGGACATGACGCTGGAAGAGGCGCAGCTGGCCAAGATCGACCTCGCGTTGGGCAAACTGGGGTTGCAGCCCGGCATGACACTGCTCGACGTCGGCTGCGGGTGGGGAGCCACCATGATGCGTGCGGTGCAGCAGTACGACGTCAATGTCGTCGGCCTCACTCTGAGCAGGAACCAGGCCAATCACGTCGAGAACCTGTTCGCGGCATCGGACAGCCCGCGTTCCAAACGTGTTCTGTTGCAAGGCTGGGAGCAGTTCGACGAACCCGTCGACCGCATCGTCAGCATCGGTGCGTTCGAGCACTTCGGCCACGAACGCTACGACGCGTTCTTCACCCTGGCGCACCGCATTCTGCCCGACGACGGAATCATGTTGCTGCACACCATCACCGGGCTGCACCCGTTGGAGATGAAGGAACGCGGCATGCCGTTGACCTTCGAATTCGCCCGCTTCGTCAAATTCATCGTCACCGAGATCTTTCCGGGTGGGCGGCTGCCGTCGATACCGATGGTGCAGGAGCGGGCCACCGCCAACGGCTTCACCGTGACCCGCGTGCAATCGCTGCAACCGCACTACGCGAAAACTCTCGACATCTGGTCGGCCGCACTCGAAGCCCACAAGGATGAAGCCATCGCGCTGCAGTCCGAGGAAGTCTACGAGCGTTACATCAAATATCTGACCGGGTGTGCGGAGATGTTCCGCATCGGCTACATCGACGTCAATCAGTTCACGTGTCAGAAGTGACTACCAGTGCACTCCCGGCACTAGTCGCACCGCCCGCCTGACCGGCTTGGGCACGCCCACGGTCTTGAGGGCCCGCACCGGGCGAGTCGGCCGCCGGCGGGTCGAAGACCGTTGCGGCACCGGCTTTTCCGGAGGGTCGATGCCGCGGGCCGCGGCGGAATCCGGGTAGCCCAGGTACAGCTGGTGCAGGATGCGCCGTGCGGTGCGCGGGGCGAAGTAGTTGCCGGCTTCGGCCAGGGTGCCAATCGGGGTGTCGATCCGGCTCGGCTTCTCGACGAGACCGCGAACCACCATCGCCGCCGCGCGCTCGGGGCTGATCGCGCGCGTCGGGTTCAGCCGCTGCGACGGCGCGATCATCGGGGTCCTGACCAGCGGCATGTGGATGTTGGTGAACGTGATGTGGTCCGAGAGTGTCTCCGTCGCAACGACTTCGGAGAACGCGTCGAGCGCGGCCTTGCTGGGCAGGTAGGAGCTGTACTTGGGGCTGCGGGCCTGCACTCCGGCGCTGGACACGTTGACCACGTGACCGAATCGGCGTTCGCGCCAGTGCGGGAGCAGCGCCAGCACCATCCGGACCGCGCCGAAGTAGTTGACCGCCATCACCCGTTCGTAGTCGTGCAGCCGGTCGGTGGAATTGACCACCGAACGCCGGATCGACCGGCCGGCATTGTTGACCAGGTAGTCGACGTGGTCGAAGCGGCCCAGGATGTCCTTGACGGTGGCGTCGACCGACGCCGAATCGGTGACGTCGCAGGCGAAGGCGTACGCCTGGCCACCCTGGGCGCGGATTTCGGCGATCAGTTCATCGAGGGCTTCGCCGTTGCGGGCCAAGGCGAACACGGTCGCGCCCCGCTCGGCGACGGCGATGGCCGAGGCCCGGCCGATGCCGCTGGACGCTCCGGTGATGATGACGTGCCGGCCGGACAGCGGCGCGTGCGGATCGGTGCGACGCGCCCGGTCCGGATCGAGATTCGCTGCCCAGTACCGCCACAGGGCGGGGGCGTAGGCGGAAAACTCGGGCACTTGAATTCCGCTGCCCTGCAACGCCTTCTGGGTTTCGTCGCTGACGAAGGTGGGGGCCAGGTCGACCACGTCGAGGACTTCGCCGGGAATCCCCAGCTGGGTGGCGGCCATGTTGCGTAGCACCCTGGCACGCCCGGTCGCCCGGAGTACCGAGGTGCCCACCGAGCGGGGCAGTGATCCACGCAGCGGTGGCAGCCCGGCCGCGCGTGCGATCCCGCGATAGATGCCCCGCAGACCGATGGTGGTGGGTGCGGTCAGGTGGAAGGTCTGCTGATCCCGGTCGTCGGCGTGCAGGAGCGCGACGAGTGCGTCGACCACGTAATCGACGGGAACGATGTTGGTGCGGCCGGTGTCGGGCAGCATCAGCGGAGTGAACGACGGCAGCACGGCCAGCTTCGCCAGGACGCCGAAGAAGTAGTACGGCCCGTCGACCTTGTCCATCTCGCCGGTGCGGGAATCGCCGACCACCACCGCCGGTCGGTAGATCCGGTACCGCAGCCCGGGGGTCGCCCGTACCAGCGCCTCAGCCTCGAACTTGGTCTGGTGATATGGGGTCGGCAGCTGCTGGCCGACGTCGAAGTCGTCCTCGGTGTACTCGCCGCGGAACTCACCGGCCACCGCGATCGACGACACGTGGTGCAGGGTGGCGTCGAGTCGCTGAGCCAGCGCGATCACGGCGCGGGTGCCCTCGACGTTGGCGGCGCGCTGCGCGGCCTCGCCCGCGGTGATGTCGTAGACGGCCGCGCAGTGCACCAAGTGCTCGACCCGGCCCAGTTCGGCGACGACCTGATCGGCGAGATTTAGTTCAGGCAGCTCGCCCACCAGCGGTTTCACCCGTTCACCCCACTCCTGGGTGAGCCGCTCGAAGCGGCCGAGCGACTGACGCCGCACCAATACCCACACCTGCGCATCGGGGTGCTGGTCCAACAATCGGGAAACGACGCGGCGCCCGATAAACCCGGTACCGCCGGTAACGACATACCGCATGCAGCCCATCGTGGCGGCACCGGCCGCCCGCGTCAACCGTGCGGGTCAGGTGAAACTGCGCACACCGTCCCAGTCCACCAGCTTCCAGCCGGTGACCGGGTTACCGGTGATGACGACCCGCCCGAGGTTGGGCAGCGGATGGTTGTTGAACAGCGTGGTCTTGGGGTTCTTGACGTTCATCAACGTCCAGGCCATGATCGCGGTCCCCTGCGAGAACACGACGGGCTTGCTGTGACCGCTGTCGTAGATCTTGCGCACCGCGCCGGTGAACTCCGAATTGAACTTGGTGCCGCTGATCGAGCCGGGGATGCTGTTCTCCGCGTCGCCTTCGACCCAGCGCACCGGCGCCAACAGGTAGGTGGACGCGGCCATCGACTCGGGCTTGCCGTTGAACCAACCGGCGCTGATGGACTGCAGGCCGCGCAGGATCTCGGCCTGCTTGTTCAGCTCACTGGCCAGCGGCGCCGCGGTCTGCTGGTCCGCGGCCATCGGGGAGGTGTAGATCCAGTCGAAGTCGGTGCGCCCGACCTGATGGGCGAGCTGCTGGGCCTGCGCCTTGCCCTCGGCGGTGAGACTGGGACCGGGCTCTGTGGTGTCGATGATCCCGTCGGCGTTGGCCTGCGACTGGGCGTTGCGAATGAAAGTCACGGTGATGTTGCGGGCCTGCGGGCCGCCGCCACCGCATGCTCCGAGGAGTACCGCCGCCACGAGCACGGCTACGACTTTGGGGGCCTGCCCGATCAGGGTGCGCTTCGCCATGGCGATAGCCTGCCCTGCCGACACCGTCGGTGGGAAGGGTTTGCAAGGCTTAGGTCACAGAAATGACGTGATTTAGTGATTTCGGGATGGACAGGAGTCTGCATGGCGATCGACCCCAGCGCGGTCGGAGCGACGACCGAGCCCCAATTGTTCGAGTGGACCGACCGGGACACGCTGCTCTACGCACTCGGTGTCGGCGCCGGAATCGACGAACTGCCCTTCACGACCGAGAACAGCCACGACATTCCGCAGCAGGTGCTGCCGACCTATGCGGTGATCTGCTGCCCGGCCTTCGGGGCGGCCGGTAAAGTCGGCAGCTTCAACTGGGCGATGTTGCTGCACGGTTCCCAGTCGGTGCGGTTGCATGCGCAGCTGCCGCCGGCCGGGAAGCTGTCGGTGACCAGCGAGGTCGTCGACATTCAGGACAAAGGTGAAGGCAAGAACGCCGTTCTGATGTTGCGCGGCGTGGGCAAGGATCCCGACAGCGGGACGCTGGTCGCCGAGACGCTGACCAACCTGGTCATCCGCGGCGAAGGCGGCTTCGGCGGCGAGAAAGGGGAGCGACCGGCCGCCCCGCAGTTCCCCGACCGCGAGCCCGACGCTCGGGTCGACCTGCCCACCCGCGAGGACCAGGCGCTGATCTACCGGCTCTCCGGGGACCGTAACCCGCTGCACAGCGACCCGTGGTTCGCCACCAACCTGGCCGGCTTCCCCCGGCCGATCCTGCACGGGCTGTGCACCTACGGGGTGTCGGGCCGCGCGCTGGTCGCCGAACTGGGCGGCGGCGTCGCCGCCAACATCACCTCGATCGCCGCGCGGTTCACCAAGCCGGTGTTTCCCGGCGAGACGCTGTCCACCCTGATCTGGAAGACCGAACCGGGCAAGGCGTTGTTCCGCACCGAGGCTCTTGGGGCGGATTGGACCGATGGACCCGCCGCCCGGCTGGTGCTCGATGACGGTGAGGTCGAATACGCGTCTAACGCCTGACGCCGCGGTAGTAGTGGACATAGGCGGCGGCCGGCACCACCACGAACGTGAGCACGATCAACGCGATCGAGAAATAGTTGGCGCCGCCCTGCGCGGTGAGGAACAGGGTGCGGTAGTCGAAGGACACCGCCAACGCGACCGAGATCACCACCGCCGCCACCGGTAACACCCTGTCGGTGAACCGGTTTCGTTTCACCTTCGAGTGTCGTACGGTGTCTCGCGCCAGCGCGATCAGCGCGATCGGAACGACGATGAACTGGACGAAGCGGGCGATCACTGCCAGGCCGGTCAGGTTCTCGATGTCAAATCGCAGCGCGAGGGGAAACGCCAGCGCCAGGGCCGCGGTGATCCCGAACGCAAGCATCGGGACGCCGAAGCGGTTCTTTCTCGACAGGCGCGCCGGGAGCGTCCGGGTGGCCGACAGCGCGGTCCACAGCCGCGGCGCGCCGAACGAGGCGGCGACATTGATGCCGAACATCGACACCAGGGCGCCGAGGGTGACCACCGTCCGGAAGGCGTCGTTGCCGATGGCCGCGGCCAGTTTCACCGTGTCGGTGGAATGCACGACCCGGTCCGATCCCAACAGCATCGCCACCGTCACCGCCAGCACATAGACGGTGCCGACCGTGAGGATCGAAATCGGGATGGCGCGGGGGAGGTTGCGGTCCGGTTCGTGCATCTCCTCGGCGGCGTTGGCGATCGATTCGAAACCGGTGAATGCATACAGGGCGGCCATCACCGCCAGGATCAATCCTGACACCGTGCTCTGGCCGATCTCGATGAACCCGAACAACGCGTAGGGTGCTGGCGCGAAGACCTCCGGCTGGCCCGCGGTGGCGTAGTTGTTGACGCCACCCGCAACGACGATCCAGAGCCCGCCGAGGATGAAGATCGTCAGCGCAAACACCTTGCCGACCGTGGAGATCCCGTTGGCCCATTCGATGGCCCGGTTGCCGAACAGGTTGATGAGCAGCAACACCAGCATGAAAATGAGGAACGTCAACGTCTTGACGCTGAACAGTTGACTGTCGTTAGCCCAATTTTCATGGGGGAAAACCACTTTCAGCAGTGTCGCGACGAACAACGACGCCAGGACGCCCCAGGCTATGGATGCCACCACGGCATGGGTGACGCCGACGTAGATGCCGATCCGCTGCCCGAAGGCGGCTGTGGTGTAGGCGTAGGACGCGCCGTTGGTTTTGACGTAACGGGCAGCCGTGGCGAAGACGACCGCCATTACCCCGACGAACAGACCGGCCAGCAGGTAGGCCAGCGGCGCCAACGGTCCCGCGAGCCGGATCACCGCGCCCGGAGTCAGGAAGATGCCGGCTCCGATGATCGCGTTGATCCCGAGCATGACAATGCTCCAGAAGCCGAGCTTGCTGATGCCCACCCTCCCTGTTCCTACGACACTGACCCGTCAACAGCCGAGTCGGCGAGCCAGTTCGTCGGTGAACTCGGCAACCTGTGCGGGACTGTCCAGGGCATACCGGGCGGCGGTGGCGCGATCCCCGTCGTCGTTGTGCCGCACCACAATCGGGATGCCGTCATCGCGCACCGCGTCGAAGGCGTCCTCGTCGGTGATGTCGTCGCCGAGGTAGATCGGCACCAACGGTCCGGATCCTGCCTCGTGCAGATGATCGATCACCCACCGCAATGTCCGGCCCTTGTCCCAGTCCAGGTCCGGGCGCAACTCGATGACTTCACGTCCCGTTGTCACGCGCAGCGCGTCGCGTTGACCGGCGGTGCGGACCGCGGCCGCCACGTCGCCGATCCGGTCGCGTGCGGCGTTGCGGTAGTGCACGGCGACCCCGAAGCGCTTGTGCTCCACCGTGACTCCGGGGATGTCGCCGAGTTTGTCCCGCAGCTGGGCGGCGGCTTGCTCGAGCACCGGGATGGCCGCTGCCGCTTCCTCGTTCTGGTGGTGGGTGCCGTCGGGCGCCGTCAGTTCGAATCCGTGGCTGCCCGCGTACCAGATGCCGGGCAGGCCCACGCGCCGGGCGACATCGGCGAGGTCGCGGCCACTGAGCACCGCGACCGGACAACGGGCGGCCAGTTGTTGCAGTGCTTCGGATGCACCGGGGGCCGGCTCGGCCGTATCCGGGTCGTTCACGATCTCTGACAGCGTGCCGTCGAAGTCGAAGAACACCGCGGGTCGGCTGACGGTGATCTCGCCGATGGCCCGCAGTGCGTCCGCCAACTCGGACATGCGCCGGTCCCCCTTGCGCACGGCTATCTCGGCGAGGTCGGCGACAACGGCGTCGGCTCCGGGTATCGCGTCGCGGCCAAATCCGATCACGAGCGCGAACCCCGCGTCCCGCGCGACATTGACCCGGGAGGCGTCGGATGCGACAACAGCACATCTACCCCGCGGCACGGCCAGTCGCTCGGCCGACTCGATCACGGGGTTCGGCGTGTAGGTAGCGGTGCGAACGCCCGCCTCACGCATGTCGTTCAGTACCGATTCAGCGAACGGCAGGTCCGTGTCGAAGAGGACCGCGTCGATGCGTCGCGGGTCGATGGTGACCGGCATGTACCCACCCTCTCACGAGGGGGTTGCCGGTCGGGTCAGTGGCGGCGCACTCGCGCCGGTGGCGCGGACGGCCGCCACCGGACCGCGGCGCTGGGAACCGAAGGCCTTTTGCGTGGGCGTTCGAACGGCAGCACCGAGCTCCGGCCGAGCGCCAGCAGACGCGTCGTACCCTGTTCGATGCCGGCGGCAAGCTGCTCCAGCTGGGCGGCCGCCTGGTATTCGGCGGTGACACCGAAGATCAGATCGTCGGCGTAGGTCAGCACTGCGACCCCGGTGCTGAGTTGCGGCCCGGTCGGTGGGACCGGCAGCAGGCGCTGCAGTGGTTGACCCAGCAACTGCAACCGGTGCCGTGGTCCGGGCGCCCCAGTGCTCAACGTCACCGCATCGTGTTTGCGGAACCGAGACACCGATTGAATGATGTTGGTGTACAGCGCCCGTGGTGAACGTGCTGGGTGGGGTTGGACCTGCTGCCTCGACCCGGCGTGCACCGCCTGCAGCTGCCGGACGGGATCCTCGAGATCGACGGGGAGGTAGGTCAGCGTCGGGCCGACGGCCCGCAGCGAGTCCGCCCGGGGTTGCTCACCGCGGCTCACCAGCACGGTGCGGAAGCTTTCGGTGATCGCGGCGACGGCGACGTCGTTGGTGCTCACCCCGAACTTGCGGGCCAACCTGTCGACGGCGGCGCGGGGGACGCGCACCGTGCGATAGTGCCGCAGTGTGTTCGCCGGTCCGGCCGGCGCGGGCCAGGTGCTCGCGGCGGCGGCGACGTCGGCGGCAACCCGTGCCGCGATCTTGACCGCGCCGAACGGCAACTGCCACCAGGTGTCGCCGTCGGGTGGTGAAACCGGAGGCCGGGCAACGGCATCGGTGAAGGCAACGGGATCGCCGTCGTCGCAGAGCCGGGTGAGCAGATGCGCCGGCGGGAGGTCGCGCGCAAGGCCGTGGTGGATCTTCAGCAGGATCGCCCACTGGTTGCCCTCGAGGCGCTCGATGATCCAGCACTCCCACGGCGGGCGGCCGGGCTCCAGCGGCCGCTCCAGGGCGTGGGCGATGGCCCGGAACAGCTCGGCGTCGTCACCGGGGGGAGGCAGGGCGACCCGCTGCAGGTGCGGGGTGACGTCCGAACCCGGCTGAATGCGTTCGCTCAGCAAATTCTCGATGACGGTGTGATCGGGCTTGGTCCCGCGGATGACGGCCACCGCTCCCGTCGCCAGATCTGTGTGCCGGTCGTGTTCTGGGATCCGCAGCGGTCCCACGTTCACCATTGTCGTCGTCGTCATGCCAAGCCCCCACCGATGTCTGCAACAGTTGTACCAGTATCCGAGGGGGATGTGCACGCCGGTAGGTCAGCCAGGTTAAGAATGCGTTTATCAGATAAAGAGGGATTTAACTGGGGCGATATCACCGTAGCGCGTCATGTTCGCAAATTGTTTCGGCGGCGTTCCAAAGGTGTTCCGGTGCGGGTTTCGAACTGTTGGCGACGACGTGACACTCGAACAGATGTTCGATATACTGGTTCGATGGGATGGCACAACGGGCCGCCGAGTTGGTCGGAGATGGAGCGGGTTCTCGACGGCAAACCGCGCCATGCGGGCCGGCCGGCCGCGGCTGTGCCGGCTGGTGATGCTCCGTTGTCGCAGAAGCGCGGATCGTATTCAGCAAAATCGGACGGGCGCCGGCGCCGGTCGTCGGTCGCATATGCCGAATTGCATGCGCATTCGGCGTACAGCTTCCTCGACGGGGCCAGCACGCCGGAGGAGTTGGTGGAGGAGGCAGCCCGGCTGGACCTGTGGGCGCTGGCGCTGACCGACCACAACGGCCTGTACGGCGCGGTGCGATTCGCTGAAGCGGCCGTCGAACTCGACATGCGCACGGTGTTCGGCGCGGAATTGTCGCTGAGCTGCCAGGCGCGCACCGAGCAACCGGATCCGCCCGGGCCGCATCTGCTGGTGCTGGCCCGAGGTCCCGAAGGGTACCGGCGGCTGTCGCGGCAACTGGCCACCGCACACCTGGCCGGCGGGGAGAAGGGCAAGCTGCGTTACGACCTCGACGCATTGACCGAAGCCGCCGGCGGCCACTGGCACATTCTCACCGGATGCCGGAAAGGTTCTGTGCGACAAGCACTCTCCGACTCCGGACCCGATGCGGCGCGGCTGGCGTTGGCCGACCTGGTGGATCGGTTCGGGGCACATCGGGTGAGCATCGAACTGACCCATCATGGTCAACCCCTCGACGACGAACGCAATGCGCTGCTGGCCGGGCTGGCGCCGCACTTCGGGGTCGGTGTCGTCGCCACCACCGGAGCGCACTTCGCCGATCCGTCCCGGCGCCGGCTGGCCATGGCGATGGGTGCGATCCGGGCCCGGCAGTCCCTGGACGACGCCGAGGGATGGCTGGCACCACTGGGCGGCTCACACCTGCGCTCCGGTGAGGAAATGGCTCAGCTGTTCGCCGAACGGCCCGAGGTGGTGACCGCGGCCGCCGAACTCGGCGAGCAGTGCGCGTTCGGGCTGGCATTGATCGCGCCGCAGCTGCCACCCTTCGACGTACCCGAAGGGCACACCGAGGACAGTTGGCTGCGCGCCCTGACCATGGCGGGTGCGGCCGATCGCTACGGACCGGCCGATCGGGCGAAAAGAGCATACGACCAGATCGAGCACGAACTGAAAATCATTGCCCGACTGAGTTTTCCGGGTTACTTCCTGGTGGTGGACGACATCACCCGGTTCTGTCGAGAAAACGACATCCTGTGTCAGGGCAGGGGATCGGCGGCCAATTCCGCGGTCTGTTACGCCCTCGGGGTGACCGCTGTCGACCCGATAGCCAACGATTTGCTGTTCGAGCGCTTCCTCTCGCCCGCCCGCGACGGCCCGCCCGACATCGACATCGACATCGAGTCCGACCAGCGCGAAAAAGTCATCCAGTACGTCTACGACAAGTACGGCCGGGATTATGCCGCCCAGGTAGCCAACGTCATCACCTACCGGCCGCGCAGTGCGGTGCGCGACATGGCGCGCGCGCTGGGTTTCTCGCAGGGACAGCAGGACGCGTGGAGCAAGCAGATCAGTCACTGGTCGGGGCAGCCCGCCGATATCGAGGGCATTCCCGAGCAGGTGGTGGACCTGGCCAACCAGATCCGGAACCTGCCGCGGCACATGGGTATCCATTCCGGCGGCATGGTGATCTGCGACCGCCCGATCGCCGACGTGTGCCCGGTGGAATGGGCGCGCATGGCGAACCGCAGTGTGTTGCAGTGGGACAAAGACGACTGTGCGGCAATCGGTTTGGTGAAATTCGATCTGCTGGGTCTGGGCATGCTCTCGGCGCTGCACTACGCGCGGGATCTGGTGGCCGAGCACAAAGGCATCAATGTGGACTTCGCCCGGCTCGATCTCTCCGAACCGGCGGTGTACGAGATGCTGTCGCGGGCCGATTCGGTGGGCGTGTTCCAGGTAGAGTCGCGCGCGCAGATGGCTACGCTGCCGCGGCTGCGGCCGCGGGTCTTCTACGACCTGGTGGTAGAAGTCGCGCTGATCCGGCCCGGGCCCATCCAGGGCGGGTCGGTGCATCCCTACATCAAACGTCGCAACGGTATCGACCCGGTCGTCTACGATCACCCGTCGATGGAACCGGCATTGCGTAAAACGTTGGGAGTACCGCTTTTCCAGGAACAGCTGATGCAGCTGGCGGTCGATTGCGCCGGCTTCTCGGCTGCCGAAGCCGACCAGTTGCGGCGCGCCATGGGCTCCAAGCGCTCCACCGAACGCATGCGACGGCTGCGCGACCGGTTTTACGACGGCATGCGCACCTTGCACGGGGCGCCGGACGAGGTGATCGAGCGGACCTACGAAAAGCTGGAGGCGTTCGCCAACTTCGGTTTCCCGGAAAGTCACGCGCTGTCCTTCGCGTCGCTGGTGTTCTACTCGTCGTGGTTCAAGCTGCACCACCCGGCGGCGTTCTGTGCGGCGTTGCTGCGCGCCCAGCCGATGGGTTTCTATTCGTCGCAGTCGCTGGTGGCTGACGCGCGCCGGCACGGCGTGCTGGTGCACGGTCCAGACGTGAATGCCAGCCTGGCTTTCGCGACGCTGGAGAACGCCGGGCTGGAGGTCCGGTTGGGGCTGGGGGCGGTCCGCCACATCGGCGACGACCTGGCTGAGAAACTGGTCGACGAGCGAAAAACCAACGGCCCGTTCATCTCCCTGCTGGACCTGACCACTCGACTGCAATTGAGCGTCCCGCAGACCGAAGCGCTGGCGACGGCCGGCGCGCTGGGCTGTTTCGGGATGTCCCGGCGTGAAGGGTTGTGGGCGGCCGGGGCCGCGGCCACCCAACGGCCGGACCGGTTGCCCGGCGTCGGCTCGTCCTCACACATCCCCGCGCTGCCCGGAATGAGCGAACTGGAGCTGGCGGCTGCCGACGTGTGGGCCACCGGCGTCTCTCCCGACAGCTATCCGACGCAGTTCCTACGGGCCGACCTCGACGCACTGGGGGTGGTGCCCGCCGCCGCATTGGGGGAGGTGCCCGACGGGGACCGGGTGCTGGTCGCCGGCGCGGTGACCCATCGGCAGCGGCCCGGCACCGCCCGGGGGGTGACGTTCGTCAACCTCGAGGACGAGACGGGCATGATCAACGTGCTGTGCACACCGGGGGTGTGGGAACGCCACCGCAAGCTGGCCCACACCGCGCCGGCGCTGCTGATCCGCGGTCAGGTCCAAAATGCCAGCGGCGCAATCACTGTCGTGGCCGATCGGATCGGCCGCATCACTTTGGCGGTGGGCTCGAAGTCCCGGGATTTCCGGTGAGTTTGTGCTGGTGCGCGAGCACCACCGCGTGGATACGGTCGCGCACACCGAGTTTGGCCAGGATGCGCGACACATGCGTCTTGACCGTCTCCTCGCTGACCACCAACTCCGCGGCGATCTCGGCGTTGCTGTGGGCCTCGGCGACCAGCAACAGCACCTCGTACTCCCGGGCGGTGAGGGAGGCCACTGCGGCGGGAGTGGGCACCGGTGCCAGCGAGTCCGCGACCCGGGCAGCCAGTCGGCGGGTCATCGCGGGATCGATGACGGAGTCGCCGCGCGCCACGATCCGGATGGCGCCCACAAGTTCCTCCGGCGGAAGGGATTTCAGCAGGAAGCCACTGGCCCCGGCCTGCAGTGCCTGCGCCAGCACCGTCTCGCTGTCGTAGGTGGTCAACATCAGCACCCGGGTGTCGCCGGCCGAGACGATCGGGGCGATGGCCGCGATCCCGTCGAGTTTGGGCATCCGCACATCGAGCACGCACACGTCGGGACGAAGTCGCAACGTCTGCTCGATCGCGGTGCGCCCGTCGCCGACATCGGCGACGCACGAGGTGTCGGGATGCGCGTCGATGATGGCGCGTAGTCCGGCGCGGAACACCGCATGATCGTCGGCGATCAGCACGCGGATGGTCATGGCGTCGCGATCGGCAGCGACACCATGACGCGCCATTCGTTCTGGCCACCGCATTCCAGCCTGCCGCCGAACAACTCGGCGCGGCGCCGGATCCCGTCCAGGCCATGATGCAGCGAATCACCGGAATAAGGTTGCACAGCAATGGGATTGGTTTGCGCAATCTCGAGCCGTGCACCGGCCCGGCGCACCTCCAGACGGGCGGTGCCGTCGCCGTGGCGCAGCGCGTTGGTGAGGAGTTCCTGCACGATCCGATACACCGTCACGTCCAGTGACGGCGGCAAGACCAGCGGGTCGGTGGGCAGCACGAGTTCGACCGAAAGGCCCGCCCTGCCCACCGACTCGACGAGTTCGTCGATACCGCCCAGGCCGGGCTGGCGGTCGCCGGCGTCGTGTCGGCCGTGCAGCAGGTCGAGCTGGCGGCGCAGATCCACCATCGCGGCCCGGCTGGAGGATTCCACCGCCGACAGGGATTCGGTGACCGCGGGCTGGCCGCCCGCCAAGGCGATCCGGGCCGCACCGGCGTGCACGCCGATGGCGCTGACGTGATGGGAGATCACGTCATGCAGGTCGCGCGCGATGGCTTCGCGCTCGTCGGTCAGTGCCCGTTCCAGCGCGAGGCGCTGCTCCCGAGCACGCAACCGGTCGCGCTGTTCGAGTTCGGTGACGTAGATGCCCCCGGTCGCGGTGTACCGGCCCACCAGCCAGGGCACGAACCCGTTGGACCCGGCGATGATCACCAGCAGCCGCCAGTCGTCTCGGCCGGCTGCATTGAGGATCGCCGCCCATCCCACCGCCCCCACCAACAGCGGAACGATCACCAGCGAAACCCGAGTGGACAACCAGGCGCCGGCGCGGAACCCGGCCACCAGGATGCCGATATCGCTGACACCGGTGGCCCGGCCGTGGTGGTAGAGCAACAGGCACGCCAGCAACCTGGTCACGACCTGCGTCACGGCGACCAGGGCCACCGAGGCGGGCGGACCGGCCAGGGCCAGGTCTGCCGCCGCCAGCAGCCCCGCCACTGCCGTCGCGGCAACCGGCGCTTCGCCGTAGATCCCCGAGACCAGAAAATAGGTGACGTCGACCGCGGCGGCGATCACCCCCACCAGCAGCGATTGACGCGTCAACGACCGGCGCACCTGTTCCAGCGGCAGGTCGGCGGTGCGGGCCATGGGAGGCCACACTACCGCTGCGCATCCCCCACGAGAGGGATGCGCAATCGCTCCGGTGCGCGATGTCTGGCCGATCGATTGTTCATAGCGTGGCGGCATGCAAGCCACCACCACGCTGATCCTCGCGACGGTTCCCGCCTTCGTGCTGTTGTCGTTCCTGGAATGGGTCGACGTGCGCCGCGACCCCGCCGAGTCGGCGTTCTCGGCGCGCGACACCGCCGGCAACTGGGCGACCTATCTGCTCAACGCCACCTTCAGAATCCTTGGGCACTACGTGCTGCCGTTCTCCACGATCGTCGCGGCCGGCGCGCTGACCCCGCTGCACCTGTCGCCGCGGCACTGGTGGGTGTGGGTGGCGTGCCTGGTGGTCACCGACTGCTGCTACTACTGGGCCCACCGCGGCGATCACCGCATCCGGCTGCTGTGGGCCGCGCACAGCGTGCATCACTCGAGTACGCATTTCAACATCTCGACCAACCTGCGGCTGCCGTGGTTCCACCCGGTGTCCTACGCCGTGCGCAGCATGGCCTGGCTGCCGGCCGCGCTGCTGGGATTTCCGGCATGGATGATCTTCCTGGTCAACACCGCCGGTTTGGTCTTCCAGATCCCGTGCCACACCGAACGGATCGGAAAGCTCTGGCGGCCATACGAATTCCTGTTCAACACCCCGTCACACCACCGGGTGCACCACGGCTCCAACCCGGCCTACCTCGACAAGAACTACGGCGGTGTGTTCATCATCTGGGACCGGTGCTTCGGTAGCTATGCCGAGGAGGTCGAGCCGGTGCGTTACGGGCTGACGCACCGCATCGACACCGACAATCCGGTGAAATACAACTACCTGGAGACGGTGTCGCTGATGCGCGACGTATCGCACGCCGAGTCGTGGCGGGGCCGGTTCGGCTACATGTTCGGGCCGCCGGGTTGGACCGAATCGCGGGTGCCCGCGCGACTTCTGGAGAATTACGCTCGGAGTCCCGGAACCCGTTGTGGCAGTTCGACGGTCGTGGCCGACGATCAGCGCGGGTAGGGTGCCCCACATGACCCTCGACCTGACCGTGGACGAAGTCCTGCGCACCACCCGCTCGGTCCGTAAGCGCCTCGATTTCGACAAGCCGGTGTCGCGCGACGTGCTGATGGAGTGCCTGGAGCTGGCGCTGCAGGCACCGACCGGTTCCAATTCGCAGGGCTGGCAATGGGTTTTCGTCGAGGACGCGGACAAGAAGAAGGCGATCGGCGACGTCTATCTGGCCAATGCCCGCGGCTACCTCAGCTCGCCGGCCCGCGAATATGCCGAGGGCGACACCCGCGGCGAACGGATGGGTCGGGTGCGTGAGTCAGCGATGTACCTCGCCCAACACATGCACGAGGCGCCGGTGCTGCTGATCCCGTGCATCGAGGGTCGCGAGAACAAGTCGCCGCTGGGCGGTGTGTCCTTCTGGGCGTCGCTGTTCCCGGCGGTGTGGAGCTTCTGCCTGGCGCTGCGGTCGCGCGGGCTGGGCTCGTGCTGGACCACGCTGCACCTGCTCGGTGACGGCGAACGCCAGGTCGCCGACGTGGTCGGCATCCCTTACGAGGACTACAGCCAGGGCGGCCTGTTCCCGATCGCCTACACCAAGGGCACCGACTTCCGGCCCGCCAAGCGACTGCCGGCCGAAAGCTTGACGCACTGGAACAGCTGGTAACCGTCGGGGGACGCGTCTGTCCCCTATTTGGTGGACACCGGATTCGTCTCCCGGTATCTCCCATCGGAGGACACCGCCGGGGACCCGAGTCGGGCAGTCTCAATGACAACGAGTTACACCGAAGTCGGCATCACCGCCGACACCCCTCAAAGCTGTGGCATGTTTCTCTGCCCCCAGAAACATGGCCACTTGGAAGCAGGCCCGTGTTCGCACGGGCCTGCTTCTGCTTGTGGCCGGCAGATTCGAGAGCTACACGGCACCGGAGTAGCCGTGCTGGCGCCACGCCTCGTAGACGGCGACGGCCGCGGCGTTGGACAGGTTCAGGGACCGCCGCCCGGCCAGCATCGGAATCCGCACCTGCTGGGTGATGTGCGGGTCGGCCAGGGTTGCCGCGTCCAGCCCGGTGGGTTCGGGCCCGAACATCAGCACATCACCCGGCAGGTAGTCGACCCCGGCGAACGGCGTGCCGGCCGCAGCGGTAAAGGCGAACACCCGCGTCGGCGACAGCGCCGCCCACGCCGATTCGAGCGATGTGTGCACAGTGACGGACGCCAGGTCGTGATAGTCCAGCCCGGCCCGCCGCAGTTTCGGCTCGGACAGGTCGAAGCCCAGCGGCTCGACCAGATGCAGTTCGCATCCGGTCGCCGCCACCGTCCGAATGGCATTGCCCGTGTTCGGCGCAATCCGGGGAGAAAAGAACAGCAGCCGGAACATGCGTCGATCATGGCAAATTTCGTCGGCTGTCTTTTCGCAGAAGTGGGTAAACAACGCGTTAGCTCGTTGTCAGATCTGCATCGGTATCTAGTCGAAAGGGCGTCAAATGGCTCGTCACGAGGGCGGCAGGTGGGACGTAGGTGTCAAGAAGGGCGACGTTTATGTTGCGCGTATCTCCGAGGACGACGAAGGCCTATTCGAGGATCTGATCTCACCCGACGAAGCGCGGCATTTGATCGATCTGCTGACGAAGTACGCCGACAAGGCCGACGAATACGACCCTGACAAAGACGACGACAAAGACGACGACGACGACAAAGACGACGACGATGACGACGATGACGACGATGACGACGACGATGACGATGACGATGATGACGACGACGACGATGAAGACGAAGACGATGATGACGACAAGAAATCGAAGAAGAAGAAGTCGGATTAGGGTCAGCTGCTGCGCCGGGTGACACCGGCGCAGCTTCTGCTCACCAAGAACTCTTTTAGAACTCTCCAAGGCCCCTGCAGAAATCTCGGTGTCAAGCAAGCCGACACCGAACCAGGGGGCACCGAGAATGACCGTCGAATCAGTGCAGGTGAACAGCGTCTACCCGCACACCGACAGCCGTTACGAGAACGTAGAGGCCACGGTTACCTTCGCCGTGGACCCCGCCCACCTGGCCAACGCGCGCATCGCCGACCTCGAGCTGGCCGCCCGCGACGCCGACGGCCTGGTCCGCTACGACGCGGACCTGCGCCTGATCCGCCCGGTCGACGGCGGCAACGGCAAGCTGCTGTTCGTCGTCCCCAACCGCGGCGTGCCGACCAACGCCCCCTGGCTCAAGGGCGGCTTCCTGCTCGACCGGGGCTGGACGATCGCCTCGTGCGGCTGGCAGTGGGACGTCCAGCGCGGGCCGGCCACCCTGGGCCTGACCGCGCCGCAAGCCGATGTCGAGCCCGGCTTCCTGCGCCTGGAGTGGCGCTCGGACAGCGTCAAGGACGACCACGTGCTCAGTTTCACCGCGCCCGAGATCGAGTCCATCCCCGGCGCCGACGTGCTGTTCAGGTTCACCGACTACCCGACCGTCGACGTCGACGACCCCCACGCCGTGCTGACCGTGCGCACCGCACCTGACGCCGAGCCGACCGTCATCGACCGGGACACCTGGCGCTTCACCGACGAGACCCATGTCGCGCTGGACGGCGGATTCCAGCCTTTCCGCTGGTACGAGCTGACCTACCGCACCGCGCTGGCCCCGGTCGCCGGCACCGGCCTGCTGGCCATCCGCGACATCGTCAGCCACCTGCGGGCCGACGGCATCGAGCACACCTTCGCCTACGGCGTCTCCCAGGCCGGACGGCTGCTGCGCCAGTTCGTCTCCGACGGTCTGAACGTCGACGAGGCCGGACTGCAGGTCTTCGACGGCGTCTTCAGCGACTTCGCCAGCGCCGCCCGCGGCCAGTTCAACCAGCGCTACGCCCAGCCGTCGGCCCCGGGTGGCAGCGGCCGCGGCAGCAACGACCCGCTCGGCAACGCCGACCTGCTGGCCGTGCAGCGCGCCCTCGGCGGGGTGCCGAAGACCATCTTCACCAACAGCGCCACCGAGTACTGGCAGGGCGACGGCGCGCTGGTCCACGTCGACCCGCACACCGGCCAGGACCTGCCCGAGGACGCCGACGTGCGCACCTACCTGCTGGCCGGCACCGACCACTTCGGCAGCAGCAAGATCAAGGACGCGCTGCCCGCCGCCAACCCGGTGCACCACCTCGACGTCACACCGGTCACCCGTGCCCTGCTGATCGCCCTGGAGAACTGGGTCGTCGACGGCATCGAGCCCCCGGTCAGCGCAGTGCCCCGCACCGCCGACGGCACCGCCGTCGCCCGTAAGGACGTGCTGTCACACTTCGGCTACACCAACACCCCGTCGCCGGCCTGGCTCCCGGCGGCGCGCCGCGGCCAGTCGCACGTGGACCTGGTGTCGGCGGTCGACCAGGACGGCAACGAAGTCGCCGGCATCCGGCTGCCCGCCGTCGCTGCCCCGCTCGCGGTGTACACCGGCTGGAACGCCCGCCAGTACACCCAGGACCTGCCCGACGTGCTCTACGAGCGCATCGGCAGCAAGCTGGCCTTCGCGCCGGGCCGGCCGTCGGTCACCGACCGCTACGCGACCGGCGACGACTACGCTGCGGCGGTCCGTGCCGCCGCCGAAGATCTGGTGGCACAACGGTTCCTGCTGGCCGACGAGGTCGAGTCGGTGATCCGCAAGACCGTCGCGCAGTACCCCGCTTAGCGATGTCCTGCCCAGCCCTGACTTTTTAGCCTTCATTCTGATTGGCGGGTGCTGCGACGATGTCGCCGCTACGCTCACTGCTCGTGGCGGAAACGTTGTATGCGCCCTGCGGTGACCTCAGTCTGGCCTATCAGGTGGTCGGCGACGGGCCCGTTGACCTGGTCTGGGCCGGGTCGTTCGCCAGTCACGTCGAGTTGTATTGGACAATGCCCGAATTCGGTTCGCTGATGGAGAAGCTGGGCACGTTCGCTCGAGTCTTGTTGTTCGACAAGGCCGGCGTGGGGTTGTCAGATCCAGTGCCCAAAGTACGTACGCTCGACGACCGTGCGACCGAGATCCAGGCCGTGATGGACGCCGCCGGATTCGAAACGGCCGCCCTCCTCGGGGTGAGCGAAGGCGGTCCGGCGGCCATCCTCTTTGCCGCAACGCGTCCGGAACGAACCCGGGCGTCGATCCTGACCGGTACGACGTCGTACTCCGTTACAGACGGGTGGGGCGACCTGGAATGTGATCCGGCAGAACTGCGGGCACGTATCTTGAGTGAGTTGGGCGAAAACTACACGCCATCGGTGGCATGGATTGCCCACAGCCAGGAATTCGGCCGCGCCGTCCGATATGCATGGGGGAGCGGGGCGGCACTCAAATGCATCATTTCGTCGGTCCGATCGACACGCCAGCTCGGAATGTTGGAGCGCATGTGCGCCAGCCCGGGGATGGCGCGGGCAACAGCGGAAGCGGGATTCCGGATCGACGTGCGGCCGATCCTGCCGACGATCACGGCACCGACACTCGTTTTCCACGCCCGCGACGATCCCGCGCTGCCCGTGCAATCGGGCAGATACCTAGCCGATCACATTCCCGGCGCACGCATGCTCGAGCTCGATGGAGCAGACCACGCGCCATGGTTCACTGAGCCGGACAGGATCGCGACCGAAATCGAAGAGTTGCTCACCGGCAGCCACGGCCAGACGGCACCGTCACGTCGTGCCCTGCGCACCGTGCTGTTCACCGACATCGTCGCCTCGACCGAACGTGTCGCGGCCACCGGCGACGAACGGTGGCGCGCGGTGCTGCAGCGCTTTGGAGCAGTCACTGCCGAACTCACCAGCCGATTCGCCGGCACAGTTGTCAAGAGCACCGGTGACGGCCACCTCATCACATTCGACGGTCCGACGCAGGCCATCCGCTGCGCGGAGATGTTGCGCCGCGATGCCGAGACGCTGGGAATCGAGGTCCGGATAGGTATTCACACCGGTGAGTGTGAACTGCTGGACCGCGATATCGGGGGGATCGCGGTTCACATCGCTGCACGCATTCTCAGCCAGGCTGGTCCCGGCGAAATCCTTGTCTCGCGCACCGTGCGTGACCTGGTCGTGGGTTCGGGAATTGGCTTTGAAGACCGTGGCAACGTCGAGTTGCGCGGAGTGCCCGGCAGCTGGCAGCTGCTGGAGGTCGCTCGCGGCGGCGCGCGCCCGGGATCGGTCGAGGCGGCACTGGTGTCAACACCCACCCCGGGACCCGGGGCGGCGATGCGCCGCTCGGACCGCGTCGCGGCCCTGATGGCCAAGCGCACGCCATGGATATTGCGTGGGATAGCCCGTTTCGGCGCTACCCGATAGAACGGTTTTTCCTGCTGACCGGCCCGTCGTCGAATCCGCTGCGCCGAACTTTATCTACTCAGTAACAATTATGGAGACCTCAGCTGCGGGCTGTCATACTCGTCGGATCGTCAGGCATTCCATTCGCGGCCAGCTGCCGGCGAATACAGCAGCAGGAAGTTCGATGAGCCTCTCGTTTCACTCGATGCCCCGGGAAAGCGCGCCCACGTGACCATGTTCGCCCGCCCGACCAACCAGGTCGCGGCGGTCCCGCCCGAGTTCGCACCCGCCCCGGCCGCCGCGAACGTGTCGGCCAAACGACCGCGGTCCTGGTCGCTGCGCAACTGGCCGGTGCGCTGGAAGGTCTTCGCGATCGCGGTGGTTCCGCTGGTGCTGGCGACCGTCTTCGGGGCGATGCGGGTCGAGGGCGCGCTGGCCAATTCGAACGGCTTGCGGCTGGCCGCGGCCCGGGCCGAGGTGATACCGGCGATCACCAAGTACATGTCGGCGCTCGACGTGGCGCTGCTGGCCAGCTCCACCGGGCGCGACGTGGAGGGTGCGAAGAAGAACTTCGCCGCCCGCAAGAACGAACTGCAGACCCGGTTGGCGGACACCGACGTCATACCCGATGTCCGGACCGGCGGGGACACCTTGCTCAACGGCGGGCAGGCCCTGCTGGACAAGGCGCTGAGCAACAGCATCGGTTTGCGCGACCGCATCACCACCTACGCCCCCCTGCTGCTGACCGCCGAGGACGCGATCACCGCTTCGGTGCAGGTGGACAGCGAGCGGATCCGGTCCCAGGTGCAGGGCCTGAGCCGAGCCGTCGGCGCGCGCGGACAGATGACGTTGCAGCAGATTCTGGTCATTCGTGGCGCCGACCTGCCCGAGCCGCAACTGCGCAACTCGATGATCACCCTGGCCGGCACCGAACCGTCCACGCTGTTCGGGATGAGCGAAGTGCTCGGGGCCGGTTCACCGGATGCCAAGAACCTGCAGCAGCAGCTGGTCACCCGGATGTCGATCATGTCCGACCCGGCCAGCGACCTGGTCGAGAACCCCGACCTGCTGCGATCGATACAGACCACCCAGGGAATCGCCGAACAGGTCATCGGCAGCGCCACCGCGGAGGTGACCAGATCCGTGCAGGGGCAGGCCACCGAACGCCGCGACGCAGCCGTCCGCGACGCGGTGTTGATGCTGCTCGCCATCGGGATCGCGCTGCTGATCGTGCTGTTGGTGGCGCGTGCGCTGGTCAAGCCGTTGCGGATGCTGCGCGACGGCGCGTTGAAGGTGGCCCACACCGATCTCGAGGGTGAGATCGAACGGGTCCGCGCCGGCGCCGAACCCGTTCCCGAACCGTTGGCGGTGTACACCACCGAGGAGATCGGGCAGGTCGCCCACGCCGTCGACGAACTGCACACCCAGGCCCTGCTGCTGGCCGGTGACGAGGCGCGACTGCGGCTGCTGGTCAACGACATGTTCGAGACGATGTCGCGGCGCAGCCGTTCCCTGGTGGATCAGCAGCTGGCGCTGATCGACCGACTGGAACGCAACGAGGAGGATCCCGAGCGGCTCGACCACCTCTTCCGGTTGGATCACCTGGCCGCCCGGTTGCGCCGCAACAGCGCCAATCTCTTGGTGCTGGCCGACGCGCAGATCACCCGTGACCAGCGCGATCCGGTGCCCCTGTCGACCGTGATCAACGCCGCGGTCTCCGAGGTCGAGGACTACCGCCGGGTCGAAACCGGCGCGGTGCCCGACTGCACGGTGCTGGGCGCCACCGCCGGCGGAATCATCCATCTGCTCGCCGAGTTGATCGACAACGCGCTGCGCTATTCGCCGCCCACCTCCCCGGTGAAGGTGTCCGCCGTCCGCGGCAGTGAGGGCGGCGTCCTGCTGCGCATTGCAGATTCCGGGCTGGGCATGACCGACTCCGACCGGCGGATGGCGAACATGCGGCTGCAACCCGGCGGCACGCCGGAGCCGACCCCGGAAAACGCCCGGCACATGGGCCTTTTTGTGGTCGGCCGGCTGGCCGCCCGGCACGGGGTCCGGGTGGGGTTGCGGGGACCGGCCGGCGGCGAAGCGGGCGGTGGCACCACCGCCGAGGTGTATCTGCCGGTGACGGTGCTGGTCGGCGCCACACCGCCGGAGCCCGCCCCGCCGCCGCAGCGGCAGTTCTTCAAGGTGACGCCGCCGGCCGAGCAGGGCGCGGCCCCCGTGTCGCCGGCCGCCACCGGGGGGCAGCCGGTCACGGCGTTACCCCGCCGCAGTCCGGGGTCCAGCGGCATCACCTCCGACGCCGTGGCCGGGGCCGAGCAGCCGCCACCCAAGCAGAAGCGTCCGTTGCCGACACCGTGGTGGGAGAAGGGGCCGCAGCAACCGGTGACGCCGGCCCAACCGGCCGCGCCGCAACCCGCCACGGCCGCGTCGGACACCTCGGCGTTCTTCGCCCGGCGCCCGTCCCCGCCGGCCCCGCCTGCCCCGAAACCGCCGCCGCCGGACCTCACGCCCTCGGGCCCGGATGACGACGACGTGATCTATCAACGGATGCTCTCGGAGATTATGGGCGACCCGCACGACCTGGTTCAGAGCCCCGACCTGGATTGGCAGACGGTGTGGGACCGCGGCTGGACCGCGGCCGCCGAGGCTGAGGACAAGCCGGTCGAGACCTGCACCGATGCCGGCCTGCCGATGCGCACCCCGGGCGCCCAGCTGGTACCCGGCGCGGCCGAGGCCGACGACCGCGAAGTGTCCAACGGCGGCTTGCACCGCAATCCCGAAGCGGTCCGTGCGTCGATCGGCAGCCACTTCAGCGGCGTGCGTTCCGGCCGGTCGCACACCTCCGGCGCCGAGGGGGGCGAGCAGCAGTGACGGTCCAATCGTCCTACAGTCCGCTGGACTGGCTGGTGTCGAAGTTCGTGCGTGAGGTTCCCGGGGTGGCGCACGCGCTGCTGGTGTCGGTGGACGGGCTGCCGGTCGCGGCCAGCGAGCACCTGCCCCGGGAACGGGCCGACCAGCTGGCCGCGGTGGCATCCGGGCTGGCCAGCCTGGCCACCGGCGCCGCGCAGCTGTTCGAAGGCGGGCAGGTGCTGCAGTCGGTGGTCGAGATGCAGAACGGGTTTCTGCTGTTGATGCGCGTCGGCGACGGGTCGCATCTGGCCACCCTGGCCATGCCGTCGTGCGATATCGGGCAGATCGGCTACGAGATGGCCATCCTTGTCGAACAGGTGGGCAATGTGGTGCAGTCCGCCCGCCGCGCCGAACCCGAGCCGCGATGGACGAACGCGACCCACCGCTAGCGCCGCCCAGCCTGGTCCGCCCTTACACTTTGACGGCCGGGCGCACCGGCACCGACGTCGACCTTCCGCTGGAGGCGCCGGTGCAGACGCTGCCGTCCGGGCACGCCCATGGGTGGCCCGCCGACGACGTGCGCGGCCGGATTGTCGGGCTGTGCGTGAGCAGCCCGTCCGTCGCCGAAGTGTCGGCCCGGCTGGATTTGCCGGTCGGTGTTGCGCGCGTCCTGATCGGGGATCTGGTCACCGACGGTTACCTTCGGGTGCACAGGACCTTGACCGACCGCTCGACCCGCGACGAGCGGCAGGAACTCATAGGGAGGACGTTGCGTGGTCTCAGAGCACTCTGAACACGGAACCGCGTCGACGAAGATCGTCATCGCGGGCGGGTTCGGGGCCGGCAAGACCACCTTCGTCGGCTCGGTCTCGGAGATCATGCCGCTGCGGACCGAGGCGATGGTGACCGACGCCTCGGCCGGCGTGGACATGGTCGAAGCCACCCCCGACAAACGCACCACCACCGTCGCCATGGATTTCGGTCGGCTGACCCTGGCCGAAGATCTGGTGCTCTACCTGTTCGGCACCCCGGGACAGCGGCGGTTCTGGTTCATGTGGGACGACCTGGTGCGCGGCGCGATCGGCGCGATCGTGCTGGTCGACCTGCGACGACTGCAGGACAGCTTCGCCGCCGTCGACTTCTTCGAGCACCGCCGGCTGCCGTTCCTGGTCGCGGTCAACGAGTTCGACGGTGCCCCGCGATATCCCGTCGGGGAGGTGCGCAAAGCGCTGACGCTGGCCGAGCACATTCCGGTGATCAGCGTCGACGCCCGCGACCGCCGGTCGGCCACCGACGCGCTGATCGCGGTGAGCGAGTACGCGCTGGCCCGACTGGCCAGCTGAGCGCGTTGCCTCCGCAGTGGACTGACCGCGAATTCACCGGCGCGGACTTCCGCGACGTTGACGACGGAGACCTCAGCCGGCTGCTCACCGAACGCGTGGTGTTCACCGAATGCGACTTCAGCGGCGTCAACCTGGCCGAGTCGCAGCACCGCGGATCAGCGTTTCGTAACTGCACATTCACGCGAACTACGTTGTGGCACAGTACTTTTGCGCAGTGCAGCATGCTCGGATCGGTGTTCGTGCAGTGCCGGCTGCGGCCGGTGACCTTCGACGAGGTGGACTTCACGCTCGCGGTGCTCGGCGGCAACGACCTGCGCGCCGTCGACCTCAGCGGGTGCCGGCTACGCGAGACCAGCCTGGTGGAAACCGACCTGCGCAAGGCCGTGCTGCGCGGCGCGGACCTGCGCGGTGCGCGGACGGTGGGCACCCGGCTCGACGAGGCCGACCTGCGCGGCGCTGCCGTCGACCCGTCGTTATGGACGACAGCGTCGCTGGCCGGCGCACGGGTCGACGTGCCGCAGGCGATGGCCTTCGCGCTGGCGCATGGGCTGCGGCTGGACGGCTGAGTCAGCGCTTGAGCCGGATCCGCCACCACACGATGCCCGAATAGACCACCGACAGCACGGCCAGCATCGCCATGTCGAACAGCCAGGCATCTTTGGTGTGCGCCCAGTGGCTGTCTTCGGGGCTGAGTGAACCGGGCACCAGCTCGCGCAGGTTCACCGTGGCGGCGGAGGCCGCATAACCCCAGCGCGCCGGGATCGCCCAGGACAGCTGGTCGAGGAAGATCCGGTTCGTCACCGGGATCATCCCGCCGGCCAGCACCAACTGGAGCATCAGCGACACCACCAGCAGCGGCATGATCTGCTCGTTGGAGCGGGCCACCGACGAGAGCACCAGGCCGAGGATCGCCGAGGCCACGCAGGTCGCGGCGATGGTGGTGAACAACTCGAAGCTGGGGTTACCCAGCACGAGGGCCTTCTGGGTGGGAGCCCCTTTGCCGACGATCACGATGAGGGTGGCGATGGCCGCCTGCAGCACCGCGAACACGGTGAAGACGGTCAGCTTGGCGCCCAGGTACGCCCAGGTGGACAAGCCGACCGCCTGTTCGCGTTTGAAGATCGCCCGTTCACCGATCAGGTCGCGGATGGTCAGCGCGGTGCCCATGAAGACGGCGGCGATGGAAAGCAACGTCAGGATCTGGGCAGCTTCGTCCGGGGTGTCACTGGTCGGTGCGGCCCGGCCGAACCCGGTGTTGCCCGGCACAGTCAGCGACAACCCGCCCAGGATGAACGGCAACACCGCAAGGAAGATGAAGTACGCCCGGTCGGCGACCACCAGCCGAACCTGCCGGCGGGTGATCGTGGAGAACTGACGACGCGCGCTGGTGTGCGCCGGGGCACCGAGTTCGGCCGGTGCGGTCGCCTCCGCAGCCGGCAGCGGCTGATTCTGGGCCAGGAAGCGCCGATTGGCTTCGTCCGGGTCGGCGCCCACCTTGGCGAAAATGTGGGCCCAGTTCGTCGTCCCCATCACGTCGCCGATCTGGGCGGGCGGGCCCAGGTACGCCGTTTTGCCGCCCGGGGCCATCAGCAGCACCTGATCGCAGACGTCGAGGTAGGTCAACGAGTGCGTCACCACCAGCACCACCCGACCGGCGTCGGCGAGTTGCCGCAGCATCGTCATCACCTGCAGGTCCAGGGCGGGGTCCAGACCCGAGGTCGGCTCGTCCAGGATCAGCAGCGACGGTCCGGTGAGCAGCTCGAGCGCCACCGAGGCGCGCTTGCGCTGTCCACCGGACAGGTTGTCCACGCGGGTGTCGGCGTGCTTGGTGAGCCCGAGCTCGTCGAGCACCTGCGCCACCACCTGGGCGCGGTCCTCTTTGCTGGTATCGGGCGGCAGGCGCAACTCCGCGGCGTAGCTGAGGGCCTGGTTGACCGTCAGCTGCCGGTGCACCACATCGTCCTGCGGGACCATGCCGATCCTGCTGCGCAACGACGCGTACTGAGTGTGAATGTTGTGACCTTCGAAGGTCACGGTGCCCGAGCTGGGCGTGGTGTAACCGGCGATCAACCGCGACAGGGTGCTCTTGCCGGCCCCCGAGCCGCCGATGATCGCGGTCAACGTCCCCGGCCGCGCGGTCATCGCGACGTTCTCCAGCAGCCGCTTGCCGTCGATCGCGAACACGATGTCCCGGACTTCCAGACCACCGGTGCGGGTCGCGGCTTCGGTGCGGCGCACCAGGACACCGCCGGTCAGCACCAGGTCGACGTTGCCGATGGTGACGACGTCACCTTCGCTGAGGATCGCCGACCCGATCCTGATTCCGTTGACGAATGTCCCGTTGACGCTGCTGTCGCGGATTTCAGTGCCCAGCGGCGTCTGGGACATGACTGCGTGATAGCGCGATGCCAGCACATCGGCGATGACGATGTCGTTGTCGGCCGCGCGGCCGATCCGGGCGGTTCCGCCGCCGGCTGCGGGGCGGCTGACCGGGGGACCCTGCGACACCGTGAGGGCCTCGGTCGGGTGGGCGGCCGGCGACTGCAGGACGGGTTGAGCCTGCTGGGTGGGTGGCTGCAGGGTGGGCTGAGCTTGCTGGGTGGGAGGCTGGGTGGCCGGCCCGCGCCGTTCGGGGGAGATGAGCGGAATGGCCGAGGTGCGTTGTGCGGCATCCCGCGGCGGCGCCTGACCGCCGGGTTGACGCATCGGCGGGGCTCCCGCGCCCACCGCGGCGGGATTGATCACGGCAAACCGCTCCGTCGGCGGCAGAACGCCGACGTTGCCGTGGTGGTGGCCGACCGCGAAGGTGACGCGGGGTCCATCCGGCCTGCCGAGGTTGAGCGCCTGGCCGTCCTGGATGTCGAGCGTCTGCATCCGGCGGCCGTTGGCGAAGAGCCCATTCTGGGAGTTGTTGTCGATCGCGATCCAGCGGCCCTGGTCGAAACGCAGCACCAGGTGGGCGCGCGAGACGAGAGGGTGCGCCACCCGCAGATCGGCGCGCAGGTCACTGCCGACGATGACGTCCGATCCGGGCGCGAAGTCCCGGTGTGAACGCTCCGTGCGCACGGTCAGGACCGGTGATGAGGATGGCTGCATCAGCCTAGATTAGGGGTGCAATCCGCGTCAGCGGCGCTTTAGGCGAATTCTCCACCAGATGATGCTGCTGTAGATGATGCACAACACCGCGAGCATGCCCATGTCGAACAGCCACGCGCTGGGCGTGTGGTTCCAGTGCTGGTCCTTGGGGTCGGTCGGACCCGGGGTGAGCCGGTGGGTGTCGATGGTCGACGACGCCGCAGCGTACCCCCACCGGGCCGGGGTGGCCCAGGACAACTGGTCCAGGCCGGTGCGGTTGGTCACCCAGATCATCCCGCCGGAGAACACCAGCTGCGACATGATCGCGGTGACCAGCAGCGGCATGATCTGGTCCTGGGACTTCGCGATCGCCGACAGCGCCATACCGAGAATCGCCGAGGCCACACACGTGGCTGCGACGGTGACGAACAGTTCCAGCCGGACGTCGCCCAGCAACACCGCGTCCGATATCGGCTTCCCCCAGCCGATCACCGCGATCGTGGTGGCTATCGCCGCCTGCATGGTGGCGAAGGCGCAGAACACCACGATCTTGGCGGCCATGTAGGCGCCGGTGGACAGCCCGACGGCCTGTTCGCGTTTGAAGATGGGACGTTCCCCGACCAGGTCGCGGATGGTGAGCGCGGTCCCCATGAACACCGCCCCCACGTTGAGCATCACCAGGATCTGCCCGGGCTGATTCGGTGCGCTGCTGTAGGGGTCGGCCATGTCGAATCCGGTCTTGCCGCGGACCGTCAGGGTCAGCACGCCGATCAGGAACGGCAGCAATGCCAGGAACACGGTGTAACCACGGTCGGAGATGACCAGCCGAACCTGGCGACGCGCGATCGTGGAGAACTGACGGAAGCCGCTGTTATGCACCGGCTCGCCCAGGTCGGCGGCCGGGCTGGCCGGCGCCGGACCCGGTGGCTGTTGTCTGGCCTCCAGGAAACGGCGGTTGGCCTCGTCCGGGTCGGCGCCCACCTTGGTGAAGATGTCGGCCCAGTTGGTGGTGCCCATGGCCGCGCCGATCTGATCGGGCGTGCCCAGAAACGCGGTCTTGCCGCCCGGCGCCAGCAACAGGATCTGGTCGCAGACGTCGAGGTAGGACACCGAGTGGGTGACCACCAGCACTACGCGGCCCGCGTCGGCGAGCTGGCGCAGCATCATCATCACCTGCCGGTCGAGCGCCGGGTCCAGACCCGAGGTCGGTTCGTCGAGAATCAGCAGGGACGGCCCGGTGAGCAACTCCAACGCCACCGAAGCACGCTTGCGCTGGCCGCCCGAGAGCTTGTCCACCCGGGTGTCGCCGTGCTTGGTCAACTCGAGTTCCTCGAGAACCTGGGCGACCACCTGGGCGCGGTCTGCTTTGCTGGTGTCGGGCGGCAACCGCAGCTCGGCGGCGTAGCCGAGCGCCTGGTTCACCGTCAGCTGGCGGTGCACCACGTCGTCCTGGGGGACCATGCCGACGCGGCTGCGCAGCGAGGCGTATTCGGCGTGGATGTCGTGGCCCTCGAAGGTGACATTGCCGGTGGTCGGGCTGGTGTAGCCGGCGATCAGCCGCGACAGCGTGGACTTGCCGGCACCGGAACCACCGATGATGGCGGTCAGCGTGCCCGGCCGCGCGGTCAGCGAGATGTGGTCGAGCAGCTGCTTGCCGCCCTCGACGGTGAACGTGACGGAGTTGACCTCCAGGCCGCCGGTACGCGTGGCCGCGGCGGTGCGGCGCACCAGGGTGCCGCCGGCGAACACCAGGTCGACGTTGCCGATGGTGACCACGTCGCCGTCGGTCAGGATGGCCGAACCGACCCGCACGCCGTTGACGAAGGTGCCGTTGACGCTGCTGTTGTCGCGGATCTCCGCGCCCAGCGGCGTCAGGGTCAGGAACGCGTGCTGACGGGAGGCCAGGACGTCCTGGATGACGATGTCGTTGTCGGTGGAACGTCCGATCGTGACGGACCCGGCCGGTTTCTCGTGCGAGCCGGTCCGGGTCATCAGGGCCTGGAACATCTTGGTCGCGATGTTGCCGCCCTCCGGCGGCTTGGCGCCGGCCGACGGGCCCGGGCGCAATGGCGGCCGCGACGGTCCCGGCGGTCCCGGCGGTCCCGGCGGGGCGAAGTTGGGCGACGACGACGGCGGGGCACTCACCGGATAGCCGGGCGGGGCCCACGGCTGGCCGCTGCTGGGGTACATCGGTTGCCCCGGCGGCGGCCCACCCGGATGCGGCCGCAGCGGCGGTGGTCCGCCCCGGCTCGGTTGGCGCCCGCTGGGCGGCGCCGCGGGCGGGGGACCCGGTGGGGGCGGGGCCGGCCACGCCCCGGACGGGCCGGCGACGGCCGGGATACGCATCGATTCGGTCTGCGGGGGACGCCCGGCCGGCCCGTGGTGCCGCCCGACCTCGAAGACCAGCAGCGGTCCGTCCGGGTTGCCGATGTTGACGGCCTGACCGTCGTGGATGTCGACCATCGGCACCCGCCGGCCGTTGGCGTAGGTGCCGTTGAGCGAGTTGTTGTCGATCGCCAGCCAGCGGCCCTGGTCGAAGCGCAGCAACAGGTGCGCGCGCGAGATCAGCGGGTGGGTGATGCGCATGTCGGCGCGCAGATCGCGGCCGACCACCACGTCATGGCCTGCGGCGAACGTACGCTCCGAGCCGTCGTGGCGGACGGTCAGCGCTGGCGGGACGGGCGGAGACATTCAGACAACTTTAGCCGGTAGCCCCTCACTCAACGCCTGTCAGGCGCGCCGGTCACCACGCAGTGCGTCCGGGTGTAGATGGTCGGCATGCACTTGTTGCAGTGCGTGCACGCCGAATGCACCGCGGCGCCGTCGGCCGCGATGCGGTTGATCAGGTCCGGCTCGGCCAACAGCGCGCGTCCCATCGCGACGAAATCGAAACCCTCGGCCATCGCCAGATCCATGGTCTCGCGGTTGGTGATACCGCCCAGCAGGATCAGCGGCAACGTCAACTCGGCGCGGAACAGCTGGGCCTCGCGCAGCAGGTACGCCTCCCGGTACGGATATTCGCGCAGGAACTTCTTGCCCGTCAGCCGCATACCCCAGCGCAGCGGCGGCTTGAAGGCGCCGGCGAATTCCCGCAACGGCGCGTCGCCGCGGAACAGGTACATCGGGTTGACCAGCGAACTGCCGGCGGTGAGTTCGATCGCGTCCAGGCCGCCGTCTTCCTCCAGCCACTTGGCGGTGGTCAGCGCCTCTTCGTTGGAAATGCCGCCGCGCACCCCGTCGGACATGTTCAGCTTCGCGGTGACCGCTATCGGCCGCGGCCCCTGGTCGACGGCGCGACGCACGGCCAGCACCAGGCCGCGGGCCACCTTGGCCCGGTTGGCCAGCGAGCCGCCGAATTCATCAGTGCGACGGTTGATCAGCGGCGACAGGAACGAACTGGCCAAGTAGTTGTGGCCGAGGTGTATCTCGACGGCGTCGAAGCCGGCTTCCACCGCGAACCGGGCGGCCCTGGCGTGGTCGGCCAGCACGTCGTCGATGTCGTCGGCGCTGGCCTTCTTCGCGAAGCGCATGCCGATCGGGTTGAAGAACCGCACCGGGGCCAGCGCGGGGGCCTTGTTCGAGCGGGCGTTGGCGACCGGGCCGGCGTGGCCGATCTGCGCGCTGACCGCCGCGCCTTCGGCGTGGATCGCGTCGGTGAGCCGCCGGAAGCCGGGCACCGCCTCCGGGCGCAGCCAGATCCCGTTGCCTTCGGTGCGTCCGCCCTGGGAGACCGCGCAGTAGGCGACGGTGGTCATGCCGACACCGCCGGCGGCCGGCAGGCGGTGGTACTCGATCAGGTCGTCGGTCACCAACGCGTCCGGGGTGCGCGCTTCGAAAGTCGCGGACTTGATGATGCGGTTGCGCAATGTGATCGGACCGAGCGTGGCCGGGCTGAGCACGTCTGGGGCAGCAGACGACATGAGAGGGACCATGCCAGACTGTCTGGCGTGGGCGCAATCACGCTGGACGGCAAGGCCACCCGGGACGAGATCTTCGTCGATCTGACCAAACGGGTGGCGGCTTTGAACGCTGCGGGCCGCACCCCCGGATTGGGCACCATCCTGGTCGGCGACGACCCCGGCTCCCAGGCCTACGTGCGCGGCAAGCACGCCGACTGCGCCAAGGTGGGCATCACCTCGTTGCGCCGCGACCTGCCCGCCGACATCTCTGCCGAGACGCTCAACGACACCATCGACGAACTCAACGCCAACCCCGAGTGCACCGGCTACATCGTGCAGTTGCCGCTGCCCAAACACCTGAATGAAAACGCCGCACTCCAGCGCGTCGACCCGGACAAGGACGCCGACGGGCTGCACCCGACCAACCTGGGCCGGCTGGTGCTGAACGACCCCGCGCCGCTGCCGTGCACGCCGCGCGGCATCGTGCACCTGCTGCGCCGCTTCGACGTCGAGATCGCCGGCGCGCACGTGGTGGTGATCGGCCGCGGCGTGACGGTGGGCCGGCCGCTCGGACTGCTACTCACCCGTCGCTCGGAGAACGCCACAGTGACGTTGTGCCACACCGGAACTCGTGACCTGCCCGCGATCACGCGGCAGGCTGACATCATCGTCGCCGGCGTCGGGGTGCCGCACCTGCTGACCGCCGACATGGTGCGCCCCGGGGCCGCAGTCGTCGACGTGGGCGTCAGCCGGGTGGACGGCAAACTCACCGGTGACGTGCATCCCGACGTGTGGGAGGTGGCCGGTCACGTGTCGCCCAACCCGGGCGGGGTCGGTCCGCTGACCCGGGCCTTCCTGCTGACCAACGTCGTCGAGCTGGCCGAAGGGCTGGCCGGATAACGATGACGATCCGGACCATTCTGGGACGCGCGGTCCGCGCCCAGTGGCCGATTCTGCTCGTCGGACTGATCTTCCTGGTGGCGTTCGTACTGGCCGGGGCGAACTTCTGGCGCCGCGGCGCGTTGCTGATCGGCATCGGTGTCGGGGTGGCCGCGGCGCTGCGGCTGGCCCTGCCCGAGGAGCGGGCCGGCCTGCTGGTGGTGCGCAGCCGGGGGACCGATCTGCTGACCACGGCGTCGGTGGCTGCCGCGATGGTCTACGTCGCGTGGACCATCGATCCGCTGGGCACCGGCTAGCTACATCCCGGGCAGGCCCGCGGGCAGCCCCGGGATGCCCGCCATGCCCGGGATCTGCTGCAGTGCGCCCGGCATCCGGCCGCTGGCGATGTCGGCCATCGCCGAGGGGCAGTACATCTGGATCGCGATCGTGGTGAACATGCTGGCCATCTCGGGCGACATACCGTTGCTGCCCCGGACCCGCGTCGCGGCCGCGGCGAAGTTCCCGCCCGGCTGGGCCAGCATCGGGCAGACGGACTGCCCCAGCGCTTCGGTGTCCATCGGATCGCCGATGTTGACGCCGGCGTTGGACAGGGCGGAGATGAACGCGTCGTCGACGGGACTCGCCTCGGCGGGGGCGGCGAACGCCGCGGCCGCGGTGAGCAGCCCGGCGGTTCCGGCCAGTAGCCGGACGGTCAGTGGTTGGTGGCGCCATGGCATCATGTCGGCTCCCGATAGTTGGAGAGCACCCAGGCGGCACTCAGTGACTCTACGAACCTTCGTCTACGGCGGTCTCATTCAGGACACGAAGGTGTAAAGGTTTGGCCCGCCCGGCGTTTCGGGTGCGCTACGACACGATCGCGTCACGCTGTGCCGCGACACGTTGGCAGGCAATGGGTTTGGCCGGGTCGGCGATCGACAATGCGACTCATGATCTCGCGGCAGGCCTTTCTACGCGGCGCAGTCGGAGCATTGGCCAGCTCGGCGTTGTTCCCGGCGGTGCGGGCCTGGGCTGAGCCGACCGGTGCGTGGAGCAGCCTGGCGTCCGCCATTAGCGGCAAGGTGTTGCTGCCCTCCGACGCCGGTTTCGCGGGTGGCAAGCAAATATTCAACTCGCTGTACAACGGTTCCAGTCCGGCGGCGGTGGTGCTGGTCACCTCGCCGGCGGACGTCCAGAAAGCGGTCGCGTTCGCGGCGGCCAACAGACTCAAGATCGCTCCCCGCGGCGGTGGCCATTCCTATACCGGCGCGTCCAGCGCGACCGGGGCCATGGTCCTCGACCTGCGCGGCCTGACCGGCGGGGTCAACGTCGACAACGGTGCTGGCACCGTGACCGTGCCGGCCGCAACCCAGCTCTACGCGATCAACCAGGCCCTGGCCGGTGGGGGCCGTGCGATACCGACCGGAAGTTGCCCCACCGTCGGGGTGGCTGGTCTGACGCTCGGCGGCGGCATGGGGGCGGACTCCCGGCATGCGGGCCTGGCCTGCGATGCCTTGCGGTCGGCGACGGTGGTGTTGCCCAGCGGTCAAACGGTCGCCGCGTCCGAGCAGGAGAACCCGGAGCTGTTCTGGGCGCTGCGCGGCGGTGGCGGCGGCAACTTCGGGGTGACCACCTCGCTGACCTTCACCACATTCCCCACCGCCGACTCCGACGTGGTGCGGGTCGATTTCGCGCCGTCGGCCGGCGCGCAGGTGCTCACCGGATGGCAGACCTGGCTCGGGTCGGCGGACCGGAACACCTGGGGTCTGGTCGACCTCTCGGTCAACGGCACCCAGGGCGCCTGCCACGTGCTGGCCACCTGCCCGGCCGGTACCGGACCGGCAGTGGCCGAGGCGATCAAAGCCGCGGTCGGAGTGGCGCCCACCGCCACCGAACACAAGACGCTCGGGCGCATGGAACTGGTGACCTACCTGGCCGGTGGCAGCGCGACGAGTTCGCCACGCGGATTCGTGGCCGGCTCCGACGTGATCGGCACCCTCGATTCGGCGGCGGCGCAGGCGATCGTGGGTGCACTCGGGAAGTGGCCGCCCGAGGGTGGCCGGGCCTCGGTGATCGTCGACACGCTGTCCGGCGCGGTCGGTGACGTGGACACGGCGGCAACGGCTTTCCCGTGGCGACGCGCCGCTGCCGTCGCGCAGTGGTATGTCGAAACCGGCAGTGGGTCGACGTCGACAGCCAGTACCTGGGTGGCGACCGCGCATCAGACGGTGAAGCAGTATTCGGTCGGCGGCTACGTCAACTATCTGGAAGCCAACACCCAGGCGGCGCGATATTTCGGGACGAACCTGGCGCGGCTGAGTGCCGTTCGGCAACAGTACGACCCCGGCCAGCTGATGTACTCCGGGCTCAGTTTCTGAATTCGCCTGCTACGCTTCTGAACTCACCAGCTGCCGAGTGTGCCGTCTGCGACGCGACACGCCGCGGGTGAGTCGTGGAATGCACAGTCGACGGGGGCGGGGCTAGGGCGGTCAGCCCAGCGTCGCCCGTACGCAGACGGTGACGTAGGGCAGCGCTAAGCCCGCCGACCCGGCCAGTGCCGGGTGGGTGGCCAGCAGCTGACGGACCCGGTCCAACGTCTTGGACCGCACCTCGGTCGGCGAGGTGATGCAGTAGGTGCGGGATGCCACCAGATCGATAAGTGCCTGGGGCGTAAGGTAACTGGTCCACTCCACCTGGTGACGTTGCACGTCGGTGAACGGCTCGGGCAGGGTCACCAGGTCGTTCACCGGGTCGGCGTCGCGCCCGATGATGTCGCCCAGTTCACGCACCCAGCCCATCCGGTCGTCGCGGGTGTTCCACACCAAGCCCAGCCGGCCGCCCGGCTTCAACACCCGCGCCACCTCCGGGACGGCCCGGGCCGGGTCGACCCAGTGCCACGCCTGCGCTACCAGCACGGCGTCAACGCTGTTGTCCTCCAACGGGATCTCTTCGGCGGTACCCAACAGCGCCACCGTCTCCGGCAGCGATGCGGTGAGCACTTCCAGCATCTCGGGAACCGGGTCGACCGCCACCACATCCAAGCCTCGTTCGACCAGCCGGGTGGTCAGCTTCCCCGTCCCCGCACCGAGGTCGAGAACTTTGCGTGCCCCGGCCGGCAGCAGCCAGTCGATCGCCTCCGGCGGATAGGTGGGGCGGCCCCGCTCGTAGGCGGCCGCTGCTGAGCCGAACGACAGGGAGCGGTTGCGTCTGGATCGGGTCACCGCGAACACGCGCCTTGCGCCAAAGCCAATGTCTCCCGGATCAATTCGCCAACAGCTTCGGTCTCGACCAGGAACCCGTCGTGTCCGCAGACGGAGCTGACCACCCGGACGTCGGTGCAACCCGGCAACAGCTCGGCGAGCTCGTCCTGTAACCGCAACGGGTAGAGCCGGTCGGTGGTGATGCCGCCCACCACCACCGGGACCGGGCAACTGGTCAACGCCGCATGCACCCCGCCGCGACCGCGTCCGACGTCGTGGCTGTTCAGCGACTCGGTCAGGATCACATAGCTGCCGGCGTCGAACCGGGCCAGCAGCTTTTCGCCCTGATACTCCAGGTAACTCTGGACCGCGAACCGGCCGCCGGCCGCCGGATCCTCCCCGGGCTGGGGGTCGTTGCGGAACCTGGTGTCGAGTTCGATCTCGCCCCGGTAGGTCAGGTGGGCGATCCGGCGCGCGATGTTCAGACCGTCCTCGGGTGCGCGCCCGGTCTCGTAGTAGTCGCCACCCTGCCAGTTGGGGTCGGCCTTGATGGCTGCGATCTGGGTGGACTGGGTGCCGATCTGGTCGCCCGTCGCCCGGGCCCCCACCGCGAGCAGCAGTCCCGCCCGCACCCGGTCGGGGTGGCCGACGATCCATTCCAGCGCACGGGCACCGCCCATGGACCCGCCAACGACGGCGGCCACCTGAGTTATTCCCAGCGCGGCCAGCGCGGCGATGTCTGCTTCCACCTGGTCGCGCACCGTGATGAGCGGAAACCTGGAGCCGTAGGGCTTGCCGTCGCGGGCCAGCGAACTCGGGCCGGTCGAGCCCCGGCACCCGCCCAGCACGTTGGTCGAAACCGCGCACCAGCGATCGGTGTCGATCGGAGCACCCGGCCCGGCGACGCCGTCCCACCAGCCGGGGGTCGGGTGGCCGGGGCCGGCGGGGCCGGTGATGTGCGAATCGCCGGTGAGCGCGTGCAGCACCATCACCACGTTGTCCCGCTCCGGCGACAACTCGCCCCAGCGCTGTAACGCGATGTGCACGTCGTCCAGCACGCCGCCACGTTCCAGCGGCAGCGAACCGATGCCGACGACGCCGATTTCACCTTCGGTGGGCAGCGTCTGGGTGGGCACGTCGGAGATCGTCATGTACAAGTCCCTCAGAATGCCGCCACGGTCTGCGGGTCGCTACCGTTGGCCGCGGATACCCCGGCCGCCGCGAAACCAAGCTCCAGATCGGCCAGGATGTCGTCGATGCCCTCGATGCCGACAGCCAGTCGCACCAGGCCCGGGGTGACGCCGGTGGCCAGCTGCTCGGTGGGACTGAGCTGGGCGTGCGTGGTGGAGGCGGGATGGATCACCAGCGAGCGCACGTCGCCGATATTGGCGACGTGGCTGTGCAGCTGCAGCGCATCGACGAACGCCTTGCCGGCCGCCACGCCGCCGGCCAGCTCGAAGGCCAGTACCGCCCCGGTTCCTCTGGGCGCCAACTTCTTTCCCAGCTCGAACCACGGCGAACTGGGCAGCCCCGCGTAGTTGACCGAGATCACGTCGTCGCGGGCTTCGAGGAACTCCGCGACCCGCTGGGCGTTGGCGACGTGTCGCTCCATCCGCAGGCTCAGCGTCTCGATGCCCTGCGCCACCAGGAACGCGTTGAACGGCGACGCCGCCGAGCCGAGGTCGCGCAGCAGTTGCACGCGGGCCTTGAGCGCGTAGGCCGGCGGACCCAGTTCGGCGAACACCACACCGTGGTAGCTGGGGTCCGGGGTGGTGAAGCCGGGGAAGCGGCCCTGCGTCCAGTCGAAGGTGCCGCCGTCCACAATCACCCCGGCGATCGCGGAGCCGTGGCCACCCAGGTATTTGGTGGCCGAATGCAGCACGATGTCGGCGCCGTGGGCGAGCGGCTGAACCAGATACGGCGTGGCCACGGTGTTGTCCACGATCAGCGGCACCCCGTTGCGGTGCGCCACCTCGGCGACCCCGGGGATGTTCAGCACGTCGATCTGTGGGTTGGAGATGGTCTCGCCGAAGAACGCCTTGGTGTTGTCCCGGACGGCGGCCTGCCAGGAGTCCAGGTCGTCGGGATCCTGGACAAAACTGACCTCGATGCCCAGCTTGGCCAGCGAGTAGTGGAAAAGGTTGTAGGTTCCGCCGTACAGCCTGGGGCTGGACACGATGTGGTCGCCGGCGCCGGCCAGGTTCAGGATCGCGAACGTTTCGGCGGCCTGCCCGGAGGACAGGAACAGCGCGGCCACCCCGCCCTCGAGTGCGGCGATGCGCTGCTCGACGACGTCGGTGGTGGGGTTGCCGATGCGGGTGTAGATGTTGCCGGGCTCGGCCAGGCCGAACAAGGCGGCCGCATGCGCGACGTTGTTGAAGGTGTACGAGGTGGTTTGGTAAATCGGCAGCGCCCGGGCGTTGGTGGCGGGATCGGGGTGCTGGCCGGCGTGCACCTGTTTGGTTTCGAACGACCAGTGCGCGGTCGGGTCTGCGGTGCTGTCGGTGGTCACGAGAATGCTTCCCCTGTCTGGCTCAGGGGCCCGTTCGTGGCGGACCCGCGCTTGCCGGATAGCCAGTTGTGGCTACTCAACCTGGTCATCACCCGGGGCACCCCACCGCGGTTGGAGGGTTGCCGGCCAGCAAGCCGGGGCTTGATGCTGGCGCTCATGACCGACTCGCAGCTTAACGCATGGCGGCGATGCGCTGCCAATTCCGCAGCACGGCGGGGCGGGACCGGCTAGCTGGCCGGCGGCTCGGCGACGCGGGAGGACTGCACGCACTCGTCGAGGAAGTCCAGGATGACCTCGGTGACCCGACCGGGCGCCTCGAACATGGGCACGTGACCGACGCCTTCCAGCTTGGTGAAGCGGTGGTCGTCGGGCAGGTTGTTGCGGAAATGCCGGCTGAACCGGGGCGACGGGACGATCCGGTCCTTCGTGCAGATCACCAGGTGCGCCGGCACGGCGTTCTCAGCGAGTTCCTGCAGGCCAGGCATCAGGAGCGCCTTCACCAGCAGCTGGAAGTAGGCCGGGCAGTGCGCGACGTCGTCGATGACGACGCTCAACTCCCGCTCGCTGACGCCGTCCGGGGAGGCGCTCAGCGCGTACGTAGACAGGTGCCGGCTGAACGGGATGTGCAAGGCCTTCGGCCCGAGCAGCCACGCGACCACCAACAGCGGGATGCCGAGGATGAATTTGCCGATCACCTCGAACTTGGCCGGACTCCACCGCGTCCAGCCCCCGGCCGGTGCGATGCCCATGACGCTGCGCGCCCGCCCGCGGCGTTCCAGCTCGAAGGCCACCCAGCCGCCCAGCGAATTGCCGACGATGTGGGCGGTGTCCCAGCCGAGTTCGTCCATCTGCTTCTCGACGTGATCGGCCAGGACCTCAGAGGACAAGAAGTAGGTGCCGGCCCGCGGGCCGCCGTTGTGGCCGGCCATGGTCGGCGCGAACACCTCGTAGCGGCCGGTCTCGGCGATCTGCTGCGCGACGACCTCCCACACCGTCTGGGACATCAAAAACGGGTGCAACAGCAGGACCGGCTCGCCCGAACCCAGGTGGATCGGGTCGCGGGTGGCATCCGCCTCGGACGCGCCTTTGAGGAAGCGTGGCATGAATCCGACAGTAAATGCGATACCGCTGGTATCGCAAGCGGATCCGGTCGGCTCGAGGTTCACCGGGGGTGGTGTCGTCGTCGGTGGTGACTGACGCCGCTCAGACTGCGCAATGTCCGTGAAAAGATCGAAGGCATCATGAGCACCCCCAGCGGATCCCGCCGCATTTTCTCCGGCGTCCAGCCCACGTCCGACTCGCTGCACCTCGGCAACGCACTGGGCGCGGTCGCCCAGTGGGTCGGTCTGCAGGACGACCACGACGCGTTCTTCTGCGTGGTGGACCTGCACGCCATCACCATCCCGCAGGACCCCGCGGCCTTGCGGCGCCGCACCCTGATCACCGCCGCGCAGTATCTGGCGCTGGGCATCGACCCCCAACGCGCCACCATCTTCGTGCAGAGTCACGTCCCCGCACACAGCCAATTGGCGTGGGTGCTGGGCTGCTTCACCGGCTTCGGCCAAGCCTCACGGATGACCCAGTTCAAGGACAAGTCGACCAAGCAGGGCGCCGAGTCCACCACCGTCGGCCTGTTCACCTACCCGGTGCTGCAGGCTGCCGACGTGCTGGCCTACGACACCGATCTGGTGCCCGTCGGGGAGGACCAGCGCCAGCACCTGGAACTCGCCCGCGATATCGCGCAGCGGTTCAACAGCCGCTTCCCGGACACCTTCGTGGTTCCCGACGTCTTCGTCCCCAAAATCACCGCCAAGATCTACGACCTGCAAGACCCCACCTCCAAGATGAGCAAGTCGGCGTCCACCGATGCCGGCCTGATCAGCCTGCTCGACGACCCGGGCAGATCCGCCAAGAAGATTCGTTCCGCGGTGACCGACAGCGAGCGGGAAATCCGCTACGACCCGGTAACCAAACCGGGGGTGTCGAACCTGCTCAGCATTCAATCGGCAGTCACCGGACGCGGTATCGAGGCGCTCGTCGAGGGATACGCCGGCCGCGGGTACGGCGACCTGAAGAAGGACACCGCCGAAGCCGTCGTCGAATACGTCCGTCCGATCAAGGCGCGGGTCGAGGAACTGACCGCCGATCTCGCCGAGTTGGAAGCGACGCTGGCGACCGGTGCGCAGCGTGCCAACGAAGTCGCCAGCAAAACCGTGCAGCGGGTCTACGATCGGTTAGGTTTCCTACCGCTTAAGGAATAGGTAGTCGATGGACGAGCAGCCTGAGCCAGGATTTCTGGATCGGCTGCGGGCCAGGCTGCCCTGGCTGCCCCACATGATCAAGGCGTACCAGCGCTTCGCCAAGCAGAAGGGCACCTTCTTCGCTGCGGGCCTCACCTACTACACGATCTTTGCGCTATTCCCGCTGTTGATGGTCGCTTTCGCGGTGGCCGGCTATACGTTGAAGCGCCAGCCGCAGCTGCTGAACAGCCTGGACGACAAGATCAGGCAGGCAGTGTCGGGGGAACTGGGACAGCAGATGGTCGAACTGATGAACTCGGCTATCGACGCGCGCGCATCGGTCGGAGTGATCGGGTTGCTGACCGCGCTGTGGGCGGGTCTGGGCTGGATGTGGCACCTGCGGGAAGCGTTGAGCGAGATGTGGGAGCAGCAGGTCGATCCGGACGGTTTTGTGCGCACCAAACTCTCGGATCTGCTCGCGATGCTGGGCACCTTCCTGGTGCTCACGGTCACCGTGGCGCTGAGCGCGCTGGGCCAGACGGGACCGATGAACGCGGTGCTCAAATGGCTTCACATCCCGGACTTTTCGATCTTCGACGAGATCTTCCGCGGCGTCTCGCTGTTGGTGGCGTTGCTGGTGTCGTGGCTGCTGTTCACCTGGATGATCGCCCGGCTGCCGCGGTTGCCGGGCAGCTTCGTCACCTCGATGCGGGCCGGGTTGATGGCTGCCGTCGGATTCGAACTGTTCAAGCAACTCGGATCGATCTACCTGCAGACCGTGGTGCGCAGCCCGGCCGGGGCGACGTTCGGGCCGGTACTGGGACTGATGGTGTTCGCGTTCGTCACCTGGTCGTTGCTGTTGTTCGCCACCGCCTGGGCCGCGACCGCCTCCGACGACGAGCGCGAAACACATGTGGATCCGCCCGCGCCCGCGATCATCCGGCCGCGGATACAGGTTGAAGAAGGTCTGAGCGCGCGCCAGACGCTGGCCGCACTGGGAGCGGGAGCCATTGGGGCACTGACCTTTTCGCGGCTGTTCCGCCGACGTCGCTAGCCGACCAGCTTGAGTCCGACGATGCAGGCGACGACGCCGGCAATCAGGCCCAACTTGATCAGCGAGGCGGACTCGTCACCGCTGAGCATCGCGTACCCCACGGTGAGCACCGCACCGATGCCGACCCAAACGGCGTAGCTGGTGCCGGTGGGCAGGCTGCGCATGGCAACGGCCAGCCCGGTCATCGAGAACAGCAGGGCCGCAGCGAAAATAAGCGACGGACCCAGGCGGGTGAATCCCTCAGACTTGTTCAACGCGGTCGCCCACACCGCTTCGAGCACTCCCGACACCACCAAGACGAGCCAAGCCATCGCGCACCTCCGCAGCGCCGTCTTTGCTGGCCGGGTACGGTGCCCCTCGTCCGGATGATTGACCTGTTCGATGTTAGCAAACGGGGGCGGGGCGCTGCCGCCATACGCCGGCAAGCATGATCCCGGTGACTTGCGAATCATGATCCAGCACAACAAGATCAGCGTTGAGTTGCGGCCGGATCGACCCCACCTGACTCAGTCCCAGGGCCCGGGCCGGGGTCGTCGAGGTGGTGTGCACCGCGGCGGCCAGCCCTGAGGTGGTTGCCACCGCCCGGAAGAGCCGGTCCATGGTGGCGGTACTGCCGGCGATGGTGGCGGTGCCGCGCACCCGCGCCACTCCGGCGGCGACCACGACCGGCACCGATCCCAGCGCGAACTCGCCGTCAGCGCAGCCGGCCGCGGCTGTCGCATCGGTCACCAGAGCCACCCGGTTGGCGCCCGCGGCTGCGATCACCGCCGCCACCAGATCGGGATGCACGTGCACGCCGTCGGCGATCAGCTCCACCGTCACCCGGGGATCCTGCAGCAACGCCAGGACGGGTCCGGGATCTCGGTGACCCAGCGGTGGCATCGCGTTGAACAGGTGGGTGCCCACGGTGGCACCGAGCCCGATTGCCCGTCGGGTCTGCTCGTAGGTGGCATCCGTATGGCCAACGGCAACAACGATATTAGCGTCGAGGAAGCGCCGGATCGCGGCGTCGCCGCCCGGGAGTTCGGGGGCCAGCGTGACCATTCGGATGGTGCCGTCGGCGGCCTCGAGCACGGCGTCGACCTCGGCGGGATCTGGCGGGCGGATCTGGGTGGGGTCATGCGCGCCGCACCGCGCCACGCTCAGCCACGGCCCCTCCAGATGGATACCGGCGATGGCGCCCGAGCGCGTCAGCCCGGCCAGGGTGCGGACCGACGTCAGCAGCTCCGCGGGTGCGGCGGTGACCAGACTGGCCAGCGTGGTCGTGGTGCCGTGGCTGCGGTGAAAATCCACCGCCGCGCTGTCGGCCGCGGTGAACGCGGCGCCGCCACCGCCGTGCACATGCATGTCGATAAAACCCGGCACCACAACCGAATCCGGCAGGTCGATGTCGGCAGCCGCCGGCGGTGTACCGGTCCCGCACGCCGCGATGCGCGCTCCGCCGATCTGCACCCAACCGGGCCGGCACACTCCTTCGTCGGCGACCACGGTCCCGGCGCTGATCAGTGTCACGGCCAGTCCTCAGCCGGCCAGCGACCACCGTTCTCCCAGAAGTACCGGATCTCCTCGAGATCACGGCCTTTGGTTTCCGGTGCGTATCGGTGCACGACGACCAGAGCGAGCACCGCGAAGGTACCGAACGTCGCGAAAACCGTTGCGCCGCCGAGCAGATTCAGCATCGTCAGGAAGAAGGCGGCGATCAGGGCGTTGGCCATCAGGTTGGCGGTCAGCATCACGCTCGACCCCATCGACCGCAGCGGCGCCGGAAAGCTCTCGCCGGCGAATACCCAGACCAGCGAACCGAATCCGAAGTTGAACCCGACGGTGAACAACAGCACCCCGCCGAAACCGAGCAGCAGCGCAAGACTGTTCTCGTGGCCGATGTCCTTGGGATAGAACGCGACCAGCACCGTGTCGGCGACGATCATCAGCGCGATACCGGACAGCAGGATCGGCCGCCGGCCCACCCGGTCGACGAGGGCGAGCGATACACACACCGCCGCCAGCGCTGCGACCTGCACCATCGCCGGCAGCGCCAGCTTGCCGAAATTGCCCTGAAAGCCCATGTCTTCGAACAGCTTCGGGCTGTAATAGACGATCGCGTTGATGCCGGTGATCTGTAGCAGGAAGCCGAGGGCGACCACGAACAGGGTGGCCCGCAGGTACGGTCGCCGCAGCATCTCGCCGATGGTGCCGCGCCCGGCCTGCACGGCTGTTTCGATCTCGGTCAACTCCGTCTCGACGGTCTCGGCGGGCTCGATGCGCAGCAACGCGCGGCGCGCCTCGTCGGCGCGGCCCTGCAGCAGGTACCACCGCGCGGTGTCGGGCATCCGCAGCAGTAACGGCAGCAGCAGCACGGCGGGCACGCTGGCCAGGCCCAGCATCCAGCGCCACGCCTGGGTGCCGGCCAGCAGGTAGCCGGTCAGGTAACCGAGGATGATGCCGCTGAGCGTGGCGAATTGGTAGGCGGTCAGCAGCCGTCCGCGCACTTCGGCCGGCGCCGACTCGGCCACGTAGACCGGCACCACCACCACCGACACCCCGATGGTGACCCCCAGCAGGAACCGCGCCACCAGCAACGTCGGCAGCGACACCGCCGCCGCACCCAGCAGTGCGAACGCCGCGTACCCGATCAGGATCGCCACCATGGACTTCTGGCGGCCGATCCGGTCGGCCAGCACGCCGCCACCCAGGGCCCCGGCGATCTGGCCGATCACGACCATGGTCGTCACCAGTCCCTGTTGCGGGATGGTGAGGCCGAACTCGTCGGGCAGGAACAGCAACGCGCCCGCGATGCTGGACAGGTCGTAGCCGTAGATCACCCCGACGCTGGCGGCGGTCAGGCCGACCAGCAATCCCCGCCGTCGAGCGCTCAGACCTTTACCTTTGCTCGCAGGATCTTGATCACTTCGGCGGGGTCCTCGGGGGTGATGCAGGCGCGAACCCAGCGGCCCGTTCGCAGCATCAACACGGTGGACTTGCGGCCCCGGTGGATGTCGAGGGGAAACCAGTAACGGGGGTCGACGGTGCCCCAGATGCGCCCCTTGCCCGACGCCCAGCCCATCTTCTTGGACTTGATGCTGGTGATGTCGGCGTACTCGATCCGCTTGTCATTGGCGAACGGGAAGTAGTAGCGGCGGACGGTGATCCCGTCCTCGTCCAGCGCGAGGCCGGAGTCCTCGTAGAGGGCGGTCATTGCGGTGAGTCTAGTGCTGCGTTCGGCGGTTCATCGAGCGCGCGACCAGGATCAATCCGAACACGACGACGGCACCGATCACCGCCACCCCGACCCGGATCGGCAATGCGTCGGCGGGGGACATCAGGCCGGCGGCCTGGGTGTTGTCCGGGGCCCGGCTGGCGGGGTTGTTGTTCGGGGTCGCCAGCGACGGGTCGGGTTCCACCAGCGAACCCACCTGCGTGCCCTGGGCGGTGCTGAAGCCGTAGTCCAGCAGGTGGGCGGCCTGCTCCCACGGCGCAATGGGCTGCCGGGTGCCGTGCAGCAGGATCGCCATCAGCCGTCGGCCGTTGTGGTTGGCCGCGCCGACGAAGGTCTGGCCGGCGTCGTCGGTGTAGCCGGTCTTGCCGCCCATCGCGCCGGGGTAGTGGTAGAGCAGTTGATTGTCGTTTTCCAGCTCGTAGCCGGGGTGGTCGCCGTGTCCGGGGAAGTTGAAGGTCCGGGTGGCGACGATGTCGGCGAAGATCGGGTTGCGGTAGGCGTACCGGTAGAACAGGCCGATGTCGTAGGCCGAGGTGCTCATGCCCGGGCCGTCCAGTCCGGACGGGGTGGCGACGCGGGTGTCGTGACCACCCAGCTTCGTCGCCAGCACATTGAGCTTGTCGAGGGCGGCCTGCATGCCGCCGAGTTGCATGGCCAGCGCGTGCGCGGCGTCGTTACCCGAATGCATCAACAGCCCGTGCAGCAGTTGGTTGATGGTGTAGGTGCCGCCGGCGTCGACGCCTACCTTGGTGCCCTCGGCGGCCGCGTCGTCGTCGGTGCCGGGGACGGCCTTGTTCTGGTTGAACGCGTTGATGGACGCCATCGCGACCAGCACCTTGATGATGCTGGCGGGGCGGTGTCGCCCATGCGGATCCCGGGCGGCGATCACCGCACCGCTGTCGATGTCGGCGACCAGCCAGGCCTCGGCGGAAATGTCGCCGGGTACCGGCGGGGTGTCGGGGGCCGCGACGATGCCGCAGCCGGCCAGCGCGTTGCCGCCGATGGGAGTGGGGGGCAGCGACAGCGGCAGCGGCGGTTCACCGGCGCGCGGCACCTCGGAGGAGTCGACCGCGGGTGGGGTGTTGATCTTGTACGGGCAGGTAGCCGCGCCCGGGTTCACCTCGGCGCTGGGTTCGGCCTGCGCGACCGGCAACGCCAGCGCGCCTGAGGCCGCGAAAAGCGCTGCGGCCAGACACGACGCTGCACGTACAGAGGTCCGGTAGAAGGGCATCGGTGAGCAGACTAAGTGATCGGCAGCGGGAAGGCAGGTTGCCGCGCTGTGACGGCTGGGGCGGAAGTTATCAGGCGGGCTGTTGAGAGCGCGGTTGCTGCGGGTGGTCGTCACGCTGGTGGGACGTTGGGTGTCGAGTGCCACTCCTGCGTGACGCTCGGCGGGGTGGGGAGCTGCGCGGCGGGGTGGGGTGGTTTGTGGGGTGGGCTATCGCCGGGGGTCGTCACGCTGGTGGGACGTTGGGCGTTGAGTGCCACTCCTGCGTGACGCTCGGCGGGGTGGGGAGTTGCGCGGTGGGGTGGGGTGGTTTGTGGGGTGGGCTATCGCGGGGGGTCGTCACGCTGGTGGGGCGTTGGGCGTTGAGTGCCACTCCAGCGTGACGCTCGGCGGGGTGGGGAGCTGCTCGGCGGGGTGGGGTGGTTTGTGGGGTGGGCTATCGCCGGGGGTCGTCACGCTGGTGGGACGTTGGGCGTTGAGTGCC